>NZ_PYWI01000001.1 GCF_003049575.1 Lysinibacillus parviboronicapiens
AGATGTGTATAAGAGACAGTCCTTGGGGACCTGTTGCTCCGGCTACTCCCGCTAATCCCGCTAATCCTTGGGGGCCTGTTGCTCCGGCTACTCCCGCTAATCCTTGGGGACCTGTCGCTCCTGTCGAACCGGTAGCTCCAGTTGCCCCTGTAGCACCTACAGGGTCTTGAATTTCATATGCACCATAAGGATATCCGTTACAACCAAATTCATTGCATTTGAATTTCATTGGATAATTACATTTTGCGTCACATTTGAAATTATCATTATTTCGATTGTAATTAAACCTCAATTATTTCACCTCCTATCCCACTTGCATAATATTCTTAAATTAAGCAAACGCCATAGTTAAAATACCTAGAATATAAGGCTGAATAATACGGCTGTCACTAACTTCCTATTGTTCAGTACAACAACCATTCAAGCTGCAACATAATTATTTGTCACTTTTCTTTCCTTTACATCATAGGATACAGTTGAGATATGAGATCAATATGAAAGCAAAGGGGTTATTTAATGAATGATTATAATAAAAATCCACAACAATCTTTGGATACAACAGAAATTCAAATAGCCAGACTTGCATATATCGGTGCTTCCATCGCAACATTGGGCGACGGACTGTCTGCTGTTGCAGCAGGTCTCGCGTTAAATGCGTTAGAAAAATCGAATAACCAGAATACCCAAAATCAAAATAAAGATCAATCTAAAGAAGTAGATGATCTGCAAAAGCAGATAGACTATTTAATAAATGAATTAAAAAAAATAAAAAAGGTCATGAGATAAGTTACACTTCTTGGACAAGATGAATTGACTAGTGCTAGTCAAAACGCACTTTTATCATCTGTACCAAATGATTAACTAGCGTGGCTCGTTAAACTCGCAAACTACCTTGCCTATTTATAGTTTTGACAAATATACAGAGCAAAAATAAAAATAATTCTTGTGGGCAATTTGTGGACAGCAAAACAAACCCATGTGGGCAAAAAAACAAAGAAGTGTCGGAGCGCTACAGCTCCAACACTTCTTTTCTAGTACATCGTCATATATTCATCGCGTTCCCAGTCGTGGACGCGTGTGCGGTATTTGTTCCATTCAATTTCTTTTGCTGCTGTGAACTTCTCAAAAATATGATCTCCTAATGCTTCACGTACGATATGATCCATCTCTAGTTCAATAAGTGCATATTCCAGTGAGGACGGCAAGCTATCTATGCCATTCATTTCGCGATCTACACGAGTCATCTTGTAAATATTACGGTCCACTGCGTCCGGAGGTGTTAAGTCCTTCCGAATACCATCGAGTCCAGCGGCTAAAATTACAGCCATCGCTAAGTAAGGGTTTGCTGCTGGATCCACAGAACGTAACTCAATACGTGTTGAGAGGCCTCGCGCTGCTGGTATTCGAATAAGTGGTGAGCGGTTTTGAGCTGACCATGCCACATAGCATGGTGCTTCATAGCCAGGCACTAAACGCTTATAGGAATTTACTAATGGGTTTGTCACTGCTGTGAAGCCATGCACATGCTTCATAATTCCCGCCATAAAGCTGCGTGCTGTTTGACTTAATTGCAACTCTGCATTTTCATCGAAGAAAGCATTTTTGTCGCCCTCAAAAAGTGAGAGGTTAAAGTGCATACCTGAACCGTTGACGCCGAATAATGGTTTTGGCATAAAAGTTGCATGTAGTCCATGCTGTGCTGCCACCGTTTTCACGACCAGCTTAAAGGTTTGAATATTGTCACAAGCTTCGATGGCATTTGCATACTTAAAGTCAATTTCGTGCTGACCAGGTGCAACCTCATGGTGAGATGCTTCAATTTCGAAACCCATCCCCTCTAATTCCAGCACAATATCACGGCGGCAATTCTCACCTAAATCGGTCGGTGCTAAATCAAAATATCCCCCACTATCATTTAACTCAAGAGTGGGATGCCCTTTTTCATCAAGCTTAAATAAGAAAAACTCTGGCTCTGGCCCTAGATTAAATGAAGTAAAACCTAATTCCTCCATTTCCTTTAATACACGCTTAAGATTGGAGCGTGGATCCCCCTCAAATGGTGTACCATCTGGTCGTGCAATGTCACAGACGAAACGTGCTACCTTGCCCTTTTCAGCAGTCCATGGAAAAATCACGAAAGTATCTAAATCCGGACGTAAATACATATCCGATTCCTCTATGCGCACAAAACCTTCAATAGAGGAGCCATCGAACATAACCTTATTGTTTAACGCCTTCTCTAATTGGCTAAGAGGTATTTCAACGTTCTTAACTGTTCCCAATATATCAGTAAATTGTAGGCGAATAAATTTCACATTTTCTTCTTTCACCAGGCGGACAATATCTTCTTTTGTATAATGTTTCATTCTTCACCACTCCAATTGTCATTTTTCCTTACGCGATATTTATAACTGATATTAAAATACACTAACCGAAGATGAAAAAGCAATATATATGTTATGTTTTCTTACATAGATTTTTTAGAATAATTTCATCTTTTTTGTAGATGTATAGAGTGCTGGTATTTTTAAGAAAAAAATATGCTAACTCGACTTTTAATCTGTCAATTGTAATTTGGTCACTTGGTTGTATTTTCATTAACGAATTAGTCATGACTTATATGAGTTTTGCAAGCCTATTAACATAAGAAATAAGTCGTAAAACATGCAAGCGTTCATATAACATAAACGCCATTGAAAATTTCTGATTTTATATCACAATAGTCTTGTATAATGTCTTTTTTATTGGTAAATTTATAGCAAATTAGAATTTCCAAAATTGCTCAAGCATTTAAAGAATTGCGAATTAAAACATATATTTAGATGAGCAAATAGTTCTAACGATACCTAAGGCGGTGAATGGTAAAAAGCATGTCAGTTTTAATTATTGGTAGTGTCAGCAATGATGTATTGCGACTGCAAAAATATTTTCATCGCATTGACATCAAAAGTGTTCATTGCTTTACCACAACAGAAGCGGCGATGAATTATTTATTAGACGATTTAAAAGAGGATCTCGATTTAGTCATTTTAGATGCGAAATTAACACTAAAAAATTGTGAGGAAATTTGTCAACAAATTGCTGAATTACAGAGCTGGATAGATGCCCCCATTCTACTCTCCACTACTTATGAAAAATCGATTACCATCGACAGAGTTTTCGAGGCAGGCATATTCGATTTTATATTAAAGCCATTTGATTTCACCCATTTCAAAACACGCATTCAAGTTGCCTTAAAATATCGAGGAGAAGCTAAACTTCGCAAGCAGCAAGAAAGTAGTATTCAGAAGGATTTAATTATCGCCAAAAAATTCCAAAAGAACGCATTATCACCAGCGTTAAATCTCAAACATATTCAAATTGATGGACTATATGTTACTTCCAACACATTAGGTGGTGACATGTACAGCTGGTTTAAAATCAACGATGATTTAACCGCAGTTCTACTCTATGATGCGATGGGCCATGGCATAGCTGCCTCACTTGTCACTATGTCCATAAAATCGTTACTAAGAGGAATTATTACTAGATTAATAGACCCCGTGGCCGTTATTCACGAACTCAACCATCAAATATATGAGTTGTTTTCAGATGAGGATATGGATCGTTTTTTAATGACTGCTATTTATATTCTAATTGATACGAAAAATGGCACCTTACATTATGTCAATGCAGCTCACCCATCTGGATTTTTATACGGCAAATATGGAGAAACGGTGTTCCTGCCAGCGAATACACCTATCTTAGGTCTTTTTCCGACTATTCAAATCAACAAAAAAACGATACCTTTATCCGGTTGGCATCGCATCATACTTTATACCGATGGTTTACTTACACTAAATGAAGAACAAGTAATCGATTTAGATTTCTTTCATTCCTATGCATCTCAAGATAACACCTATGCCCTGCAAAAATTTTCGCAAAAATACGATTTATTCGAAAACGAATATAGCGATGATATTACAGTAGTTTCAGTAACGATAACATTACAAGGTAGGTGATTGCTGATGGAGTTCACACTCAATGTAAAACCTAACATGCAGGCTATTAACTTTGTCGATCAAGTAATGGAAAATTATATGACTGTCTATAATCTTCCTTATCAAAAAGAATTACGATTTGTGGTGCATGAATTAGTAATTAATGCTGTCGAGGCCATGGAAAAAAAAAACACAGATTCACAGGAAAAAATTCAAGTACATGTTATCCAAAAGGATGATGAGATACGGGTAACGGTCATTGATGACGCAAAAGGAATTGCTGTGAGTGATTGGCAAAAGGTCTTTGAATTTGATTTACATAATCTCACTTCTTCCGATCGGGGACGAGGGTTATTATTCATAAAAAATATGGTTGATAGTATTTGGTTTGAAAATATATCAGAAACAAAATTTTTAGTTGGTATTTCAAAAAAATTTCAAGCGTAATATATACATAGGAGGAATTCTAATGAAATTGACAATTCGGAAAAAAATGACCTTGCTCACATTTACTTGTATTTTACTACTCACTTCACTGCTAGCTGGTATTAACTATTATGGAGCGAAAAAGAATTTATTAGAAAGTGCCAATACAAAGCTTTTATCAGACATTCAGTTAAGCTATCAATTTTTAGATGCTAAAATCCCCGGAGAATGGAAAATCGTAAACAACCAATTATATAAAGGCGATGTCAGCATGGTAGAAAATTTTGAAGTCGCTGATATAGTTGGTGAGCTCACAAACGGGAACGCAGTCTCCATCTTTCAAAATGATACACGAATTAGTACAAATATCGTGGAATCTGGTGAACGCGCTCTTAATACAAAAGTCTCCGATGAAGTAGCTAGCGTTGTACTCGAGCAAAAAAAGCGTTTTCTTGGCTCTGCCAATGTTTTAGGGAGCATGCATCAAGCTGCCTATGACCCTATTTTAGACACCAATGGAGAGGTCATTGGTGTGTGGGCAACAGCTGTCCCAACGGCACCCTATATAAAAATTGCAACAAAATCTGCACTAGAAAATATTTTGATTTCCTTAGGTATAGCCATTTTGATTATTGGTTGTATTAGCTGGTTTTTACAACGTCAAATTATTACACCTATCAATATACTTAGTACAAATGCCCGAGAACTTGCCAACTTAAATTTAAACGTCAAATTATTACAACCAAAAGGAAAAGATGAGATTGCAGATTTAGCCCAAGCCTTTAGTGATATGAAAAATCGCTTAGGCGAAACAATGACCATTGTGGCCGGCAGTGCCAACCAAATTGCAAGCTCTTCTCATTCTTTAGCAGAATCATCACATCTCACAAGTGAAGCAGCCAGCCAAATTGCGTTAACAATGAACGAAATAGCTGTCGGGACTACGACACAATCAGATCAATCTGAAAGAATTGTGAATATGATGCAAAAAACGATTGATGAAGTAACTCATAGTTTACAAAAGGCCGAAGAAACTTTAAATAACGCAATAGCTTCAACACATATTGCACGTAAAGGTGACGAGGCAATCAATGAAGCCATTAAACATTTAAGCGCGGTAACAAAAACAGTCTCTTATGCTACTGATTCTATTCAAAAGCTTGGTAAGCGCTCTGAAGAAATTGGTGGAATTATTACAGTCATTACAGGTATTGCTGAGCAAACAAATTTACTTGCGCTCAATGCGGCTATTGAAGCAGCTCGTGCAGGCGACCAAGGAAAAGGCTTTGCAGTGGTAGCTTCAGAGGTTCGTCAGTTAGCAGAGCAATCTAGTTTAGCTTCAGGACAAATAACGAATTTAATCAATGATATTCAAGCAGAAACATCCGTGACAGTTCGTACAATGGAAAGTAACTTATTAGCTGTAGAAGAACAAGTGACAATCATTAATAAAGGAGGGAGTGCCTTAAAAGAAATTGTTGAAAAGGTGGTAGAAACCGAAGTAGGCGTTAAACAGATGAAAGCTGCCTTCGCTCATGTCAACGACAATTCTCTCGGTGTCCAACAAGCCATTCAAGATATTTCAAGAATTATTGAGGATTCAGCTGCTGCTACCGAAGAAATTGCAGCAACCTCAGAAGAACAATATGCAACAGTGGCAGAAATCACACATAGTTCAGACGATTTAGCAGCAATCGCCCATAAATTACAGCATGAAGTAAATAAATTTAAGTTTTAATCTGTAATAAAAGAACACCAAACACGAAAAGAAACATGGAGGCGTTATAGTATGGCTCAGAAAAAAATTGCAATGGATATTAGCACAAAGGCTAATTATATTGTCATTACCTTTACTGGTGATTTGGAATATGGGGTAATCGAGGATATTAAAAAGGATCTTCAAGCTTTGAAATTAGAAACTAAGCACGGCTACATTATCGATATGCAAAAAGTAACGAATATTGATAGTACAGGCTTTGGTATGATTGTCAATTTTGCCAAGAAAGTTTCTGTTAATGAAAAAAGAATTGCCATTATTGTCGTTGATGACTTCATCCTTAACTTATTTGCTATTTCCCAATGTGATAAAATATTCCCAATTGCGAAAAGCGAGGATGAAGCGCAGCAAATCATCAAAGAAGGCTGGTCTGGCGAGTTATCGCTAAGTGAATATTAATATACACAAAGGGCGTATTCAAATGAATGAGTACGCCCTTTTTAATTTAAAATTTTAGCAGCATATTTAACATGACAACACTAATGACAATCGGCACTACAATTAACATTAACAAGCGGTATGTCCTAAAATACCCTTGCCCCATTTGACTGCCTATCAGTAATTCTTTTTTGACAAATTCCTTATCAACCACATAGGCAATAAAAATGGCAATCAATAAATTACCTAATGGCAACATTAAATTTGACACTAAAAAATCTGTTGCATCAAAAACTGTTTTTCCAAAAATCGATACATCTGCTAATAGACTTGATGATAAAGCTGATGGAATGGCAGCGATAAATACAACCACACCGAGTAACAATGTCAATGCAGAACGTGACATCTGCCATTTTTCAATAAATGCTGCTACTATTATTTCATATAAACTAAAGGACGATGTCAGTGTAGCAAATAAAAACAGCAATAAAAACATCGCTAAAAATATTTCACCAAATGGCATTTGACTAAAAGCTGTTGGCAGCACCATAAATAATAACCCTGGTCCAGATGCAGGCTCTAAATCAAAGGCAAAGACAACAGGAAAAATTGCTAGACCAGCAAAAAATGACACAAGTACAGTTAGTATCACCACTGATCCTGCCGAATTCGGTAAGCTAACATCTTTTTTCAAATACGAGCTATACGTCACAAGGCATGAAAATCCGACGGCCAAGCCAAAGAATGATTGCCCTAAAGCCTCTAACAACGCCTTTCCTGTAATATGTGTAAAGTCGGGCCACAAGAAGAACTTAACCCCCTCCATGGCTCCATCTAACGTTAACGCACGCACTACAAGTACAACGAACATTAAAAATAATAATGGCATCATCCACTTATTTGCTTTTTCAATTCCATTTTGCACACCAAGTGAGATAACAAGTACATTTGCCAGCGTAAACAATCCCAAGCCAAGCAGTGTAATCCAAGGCGTCCCTATAATGTTAGCAAATAGATCACTAGGGTTCACTGCGGGATCAATCACCGCTCCCGTCACACCAAGGCCGCTATAAACAAAAATCCAGCCTCCTACTACACTGTAAAAAGTTAATAGCAGAAAACAACCAAGCACACCCATACGGCCAATCCATGCCCAGCCCTGTTTCGTAGGTACAACTTTTTTATACGCTGTTACAGCCTCTGACTGTGTACCACGTCCTAAAATATATTCTGATAATAGCATCGGCAAACCAATCAACAATGTAAATAACACAAAAATAAGGAAAAATGCACCACCACCACTTTGACCCGTGACATATGGCAGCTTCCATATTGCGCCTAGCCCAATTGCCGCTCCTGCCGATGCTAAAATAAATCCCAATTTACTGGACCACTGTCCGTTCTTTTGACTCATCTCTTCATACTCCTCAACATTCTAAACTCACACTTATTGTACATGAAATTAAGATTTTCGACTAGACAATCTCTAGTTGACCAGCAGAATATCTACTGTCTCGTGCTGTTATCCGTATTTTCGAGCTTTCTATCCGTCACTTCGAGCCTTCTATCCTTCACTCTCGGCTTTCTATCCGTCATTCTAAGCTTGCATCCAGCGCTCCCAAAATCTCATAAAAAAACCTCGAGCATCTACACACTCGAGGTTCGATCTATTATTTTGTGCTATACATTTGACGTTGACGTTCAATCCATTTACGCATTGTAGTGAATAGTAATGCCATGATGGCCGTTAATAAAATACCTTTTACAATGTTGAACGGTAAAATACCCGCTACAATCATTGTATATAAAGAATCTCCAACGACTGGCTCCATGCCTAAGAAGTAAGTGTACATTGGTAAAAATATCGCATAGTTTAAAAGGCTCATACCTACTGCCATCACAATCGTTCCAGCAACTAACCCTCCGACAAGACCTGCAACTGTTTTAAAACGATTAAAGATAAACGTTACTGGTAATATAAATAGAATGCCTGTTGCAAAGTTTGCAAGGTGACCAACTGGTACGCCTGTTGGTGTGCCTGAGAAAATCCAGTCTAGGACATTTTTAAATAATTCTACTAAAATACCTGCTACTGGCCCCATCGTGATCGCCGCGATAAGTGCAGGCATGTCACTGAAATCCACCTCTAGAAACGCTGGAAATGGCGGAATTGGGAAATTAAAAAGCATTAGTAAAAACGAAATACTACTTAGCATACCAATCGTAATAAACGACTGAAGTTTGACATTTTTTTTCATTGTAAAGCTCTCTCCTCTTTGCTGATTCAATCTCGCAAGAAGAAAGGCAACGATACTATCAATTCCCGTTCACGAAAAAACCCCTATGCACAACTAGCATAAGGGAGAATAGGCAAGGTTAAAAAACGCCATTATTAGCTATTTTTTTGCGTTTACTGTGCAAAATCCACACTGAAAAAACGCTCGATTATAGCTAAAATTCGCAACATCGAATGACGATCGTACCTCCATCTTCTCCCATCCAGACTATAACTGTCGGCCTTGGAATTGCACCAAGTCAGCCATGCAAAAAAAGATTTGCACAGGTCGCGGGCTGAAGAATCTTGTAGTAAATCTTTCGAGCTATTGTATGTATGCTACAATAGCGATTTACGATTCTATTACCGCCGGTCGGGATTTTCACCCTGCCCCGAAGATGAATCAATATTATTTTATCTTACAGCTTTACTATAATGAATTATTAACAAAAAGTAAATACTTCTGCTTAAAAAATCCGATTAAGTTTGTCAGTATTAATGCAACACGTTGTTAATATGCCTATATCCCATTACTTCCAATGTTTTATTCTTACATAAAAAAACAGCTACCCTTTAAAGGATAGCTGTTCCGTCATTCCGGCATATATTGCTTATTTGCCCCTACTGGCATTGGTAAGTACTTTGTTAAATCAAAGCCCTCCCAACTGTCCTGTACAACATTATCTAAGCGCAATTTCTTATCGAAGCTCGCAGCCGTTAGCATCATTGCCTCGATTAGCTGTGTTGCACGAACTGCATCCATTGTCATTAGATCAAGTTCCACATCAAAAGTTACAACGACACCATCCGCTTCTTCCTTCACCGTATAAGTCACATTTTCTGGTATTGCTGAAACATATACATCATCGTTTTTATGGCGCATGTCTGTAAGTGCCTCTGTTACGGTTGAAAACGTTTTACGGAAATCTGGCGATAAATACTCTGTGCCATTTGTTTCAGTATATACATAAAAATTATAATGTTCTCTTGGTATCAATGCCATTGGCTCACTTGGTTCACCCACTTGCGAAAACTCATAAGCCGTGCCATCTGCATTTTCAAAGGCAATTTCCTTATAATCAGAGTCTGAGAAAGTGTCCTTTAACGACCCTAGATACTTACTTACCGAGGCAGAAGCTATATCATAGGCATTTTTTTTAGGTAATACATGCACAAGTGTTTCGCCTTTTTCTTCCAACTCACCCTTATATGGATGGTAGTTTGTAAAGCCCATTGCTTCTTCATCTATTTGAGGAGCGTATTTTTCATACATTTGCAAAGATGTAGGCTTTTCCTTGCCAAAATCAGCTACAACGCGCTCATTCGGAATAATATACGTCATGGGTACACTCTCCGCTGCTTTCCCTCCGGCTAAACCAATGCGGAACACGACGGCATCTGTTAAGTCTTCTTCGTATACAGATGTTCGGAGCGACATCATCCGAGTATGTTCGGCAACGATACTGGAATCCATCACATTGTCACTACTTTCAATTTCCTTTGTAGCCCTATTTTCCGGCATGCTAGAAAACGTTGCACTATCAGGAGTTGCTTGATCTTTAGGCGAATCATTATTGTTAACAAACATGGAACCTGCTATTAAAGTCAGCACAAAAACAGCAGCAACACTCATAAATAGGGGCATTTTTTTATATTTACGTTTCGTTATCGGTAAATCTTTATTCTCTGCTTGTATAAAATCTTGTTTCTCGTTAACCTCATGCGTTGTTAGTTGGCTTTCATTTAGTTCTTGCACAGCCGCTTGAAGATGGCTATTGTCCTGCAAACGCGCATCTGCCAGCAAACGTTGCAACACTTCGTCTTTCGAACGGTGGTCAGATAGCTTAGGGGCGTTGTTCAATACCTGTTCAAGTTGGTCTTCGTCAAACTGTTTATGAGTCATTGCCGTTTCGCCTCCTGTTCACTAACCGGTTGTAACTGTTGTCTTAAAAATTTAATGGCTCGATGCTGCGTCGTTTTTACTTTTGCTTCTGTCCAATCTAATATTTGCGCTGTTTCAGCAATTGATAAGTCTTGGAAGTAACGCATAATAATGACCATTTTTTGGTCGCCTGTACAGTTTTCAAGCGCTGATTCTACCTGTAAAAATTCATCACTGGCCTGTAGTAATTCTTCCGGTGATGGCGTGGTTGAATGTAATTGTTCCGTTTCCCAGTCAAAAAAATCAAGTGAATGTTTTTGGCGTACTGCCTGCTTTCTAAAATGGTCGATGGCTACGTTTTTTGCAATAGCAAATAACCATGTCTTCTCACTGCTATTCCCTGCAAAGTTATCATATGAGCGCAGCACACGAACGTACACTTCATGCGCTAAATCCTCAGCAAGTGTACGGTTTTTCACTAAATAAATTAGGAACTGGAACACGTCTTGATGGTATGCATCGTATAGCCGATGGAACACGGAGTCATTCAAAGCACTCCACCCCCGTTCTTATAGTATTTGTCGTCTAACCTTCAAAGAAGTTACACTTTATCTATCTCTACATCGCAATTTTACTGTTTCACTATAATAAATCATTGGTAGTCGTCGTTACACATACACGACTATGTGTGATCGCCTACGTTGTCATGTAGCGTAAAAAAGTTAATCGAATGGTAAATAAAACGTGAACGTCGTACCTTTTTTTAAGACACTATCGACCATAATATTTCCGGAATGTGCCTTGACGATATTTCGGGCAATAGCAAGCCCAAGACCTGTGCCACCTTTCGATCGCGTACGTGCTTTATCTGCTTTATAGAAGCGTTCAAAGACATATGGCAAATCATCCTGAGGAATGCCATGTCCTGTATCCTGTACAGAAATCTTGGCAAAGGTTGGTTCCTTCTCCACTGTCACGATCACTGATCCTTCATCCGTATGACGCAGTGCATTATCAACTAAGTTGGTTAACACTTGTTCAATACGGTCTTCATCTATGCTTATTATCGCATCATCATTAAATTCACTATCGAAAATTAGTTGCACATGCTTTTCCTTTGCGACTTGCGCGAATTTTTGTGTAATACGCTCGAATGTAGAGTTAATCGGTAACTCATCTTTGTAGAGCGTCATATGTCCAGATTCCATACGGGCAAGATCCAATAAGTCCGTAACTAGGCGTCCCATCCGCTTGGATTCATCGTAAATGATTTTAGTAATTTCATTGCGTTCTTCTTGATCTTGAATGAAATCATCCATCAAGGCTTCAGAGTAGCCTTGGAGCATCGCAATTGGCGTGCGTAACTCATGCGACACATTGGCAATAAAATCAGATCGGAGCTTTTCTAGACGATGCTGCTCTGTCATATCCCGAATAACAGCCACCGCTCCACGTATCAATTCCCCACTATAGAGCGGGCTAATCGTGAACGTGTAATAATTTCCATCCATTTCAATTTCCTCTTCAAGCTTATCTTCAAACATCAGTACATGATCAAGCATATGATACAGTTCTGGTGGAATAGGCTTTGTACTTTGTGAACCCTTATTGACAAACCATTTTTGCATTAAACGCTCAGCTGGTGGATTGCTCAGTAATATTGTACGATCACGATTAAATGTAATAACAGCATCAGTCATCGAAGTCAGTATATTCGACAACTGCTCGTTTTCTTGATTGATAACCTCTAAATTGTGTTTCAGCTGCCGCCCCATTTGGTTAAAGGCAACTGCAAGCTGACCGATTTCATCATTTTGTGTAGTAGGCATTTTCGCTTCGAAGTTTCCTTTGGAAATTTCAAAGGCTAATTCACGCATTTTACGCAATGGCGAAGTAATACGTGAAGATAGGAAAAATGCAAAGAATGTCGTTAACACAAAGGCTATAAATGCCGCTAAAAAGACAATTTTCGTCGTCTCTTTCGATGTTTTATGTAGTGCATCTGGACTTTGATAAATAAAGACCGCACCATGTACTTCATTTTCCACGTTTAAAGGGAAGCCGAGTACGACATACGATTCCATTTTATCTTTGTCTGTTGAGGACGGCATCATCATTTCCTTAATGACAGGTTCATCTGATTGAAAAATTTCATGGAACGTTTTATTGGCCAAAATCGTATCTTGGATTTCTTTTTTATTGACGCCTTCTTGCATCGCAAATGACACTTCTACATGGCTAGTTGCAATAAGTGCGTTCGTACTATCTGGTAAAATATCTGTTAATAATTCCGAAGTGGTTTCTGCCGTTTCATTATCATCTACAATACTTGCAACTGTTGCAGCTGTTTGACGCAGCGAGATTTCTGCCTGCTGCATATGATAATTTTGAAGAAATTCGAGCATTAAAACCGTGAAAACAAATAATACAAATGAAACGAGAAGCAATATGGTTACCCATAGCTTCCCGACAACACTATTCCATATTCTATTCATTGACAACCTCAAATTTGTAGCCCACGCCCCAAACCGTGACAATCATTTTTGCAGCGTTTTCTGATACACGATTGAGCTTTTCACGTAAACGTTTTACGTGTGTATCGACTGTACGTAGGTCCCCAAAGAAATCATAGTGCCAAACCTCTTTTAGCAATTGTTCACGGTCAAATACTTTGTCTGGAGATTTTGCTAGGAAATACAGTAATTCATACTCTTTCGGTGTTAAATTCACTTCAATGCCCTCTGCCGTTACACGGTGTGCATCATGATCGATCATTAAGTGTTGGAATACAACCAAATCTTTTGAAGTAGATGTACTCGTTGTAGGTGAGAATGCTTGTGATCGGCGTAAAATAGCCTTCACACGCAGAACAACCTCACGAGGACTAAATGGTTTTACAATATAATCATCTGCACCAAGCTCGAAACCTTGTACGCGATTCGCTTCCTCGCCCTTCGCAGTTAATAAAATAATTGGTGTTGCAGCACGCTCGCGGATTTCAGCACACACTTCAAGCCCGTCTTTTTCAGGCATCATAATATCAAGTAAAATACAGTGATACTCTTTTTCTAAAGATTTCTCGATCGCTTCTTCACCATTCTCTGCTTCGTCAACTAGGTATCCTTCACGCTCTAAATACATTTTTAATAAGCGGCGAATACGATCCTCGTCGTCTACTACTAATACTGAAATATTTTCTGACACTGTCACGATCCCTCTCTTCCAATCTTTCTCTACCCTCTATTGTACATGGTACTTTACGTCTTGAAAAGAAAAGAAAGCCCTTTCGCTGCGGCGAAAAGGCTTTTCGTTTCACATTTACGCGTAGGAGTGTAAACCGGCAAGAATTAAGTTAACGGCAATTAGGTTAAATAAAATAATACCGAAACCAATTAATGCCAACCAGGCAGATCTTTCACCTTCCCAGCCTTTTGATAGACGTAGGTGTAGGAATGCTGCATAGAATAACCATGTAATAAGCGCCCATACTTCTTTCGGGTCCCAGCCCCAGAAGCGACTCCATGCAATTTGCGCCCAAATCATCGCAAAGATTAGTGCCCCTAACGTGAATACTGGGAAACCAATTAACACCGAGCGGTAACCGATTTCATCTAGTAATTGTAAGTTTACTCGTTTTACGAGCGGTTGGAATATCGCACTAATTCGTCGACGTGCAATTAAACGAATTAGTAAGTATAGTATAGAACCTACTAACAATGACCATACAACTGTTGTTAATTTTTTAGCATTGATAATGCCAGGCATTTCTACTAATGGTGACATACCATGTTCTTCTACTGCCTTATAATCATTCATGCCGAAAATAGGCGGCATATTGTAAATAATTTGACGGTCTTTTCCTTCTTTATCGACATACGTATATGTTGACTCGTAATCCATTGCACTGAATGTTGATGTCACAAGGACAAAGCCAACAACAATGATAATGCAATACATAACTGCTTCTAGCCAGAAGCGTTGCTTTGAAGCTTTTTTCACATCAACCACTTTTAATAAATAAATAAGCCCTGCAACCGCACTGATTGCTAAAATCGATTGTCCTAACGCAGCTGTAATCACGTGAATTGTGAGCCAGTGACTTTGCAATGATGGTACTAATGGACTTACTTCATTCGGGAACATCGCGGCATAGGCAATGATTAACAATGCCACAGGTAATGCCACCAAACCAAGAGCAGTCATACGATAAATAAAGTAAATTAAAATGAATGCTGCTACGATAAACATCCCGAAAGCAGTCGTAAATTCAAACATATTACTTACAGGAGCATGTCCTGTATGAATCCAACGCGTTATAAAATAGCTAAGCTGTGAAAGGAATCCAATTATTGTTACGACAATCGCGAGCTTGCCCCATATATGCGTGTTATTGCCTGTAGCATTCGATTGTTTAATCGCACCACCGAACAGTAATGTTGCCACAAGATAGGCTATAAATGCAACAAATAATAGATTTCCACTTAAGTCAATCAAACTCATAAGGTGTTGTCACCTTCCTTTTCTTTAATGCCACCATCCGTGGACTCTTCGCCTTCCTCTAACTTCTCTAACTGATCTATATAGTGCGGTAGACCAGCAAAGGCAGTCACGGCATCTAAATCTTTTTTCATACTAAACATATTTTTGTTTACATGGGCAGCCATTACGACTCCACCATCTGGTTCCACTTGTAACCATAGACGACGGTGATTCCAATAGGAACCAATCGCTACACCAATCATGAAAATAACTCCACCCACGAATAGAATAGGAATTGTGCGGTCCTTACGAATGGTAAAATTAGACACATTCAGTGTCTCTGAACCTGCAAATTTCATTTTGTACTTGGTTTCGCCAAATGGCTCCATTGTTTGTTTTATCGCAACAAAGCTTGTTTCACCATCTGGTGTTTCTGGTGTCGTCATTTTAAAGATGAACGCTGGATTTACTGGTAAAGACGATTTCGTTTGTGGCGCACCATTTTCAAAACCATTGAAATCTGGCGTATAAACTAATAGCTGGACTGATGCACCATTTCCTAAATTATATGCTTTTTTAGGGTTTGTTAAATCAATTTCAATTGTACCGAGTGATTCTTCAGTAGCTTTATTCACTAAATTAAAATTCATTTGTTTCAATTCATTTAGTCGATAATTCATTTGATAGAGAGCAAAGCCCGCTTCTTTCAATGGATGGTTGACACGAATCGAGTAATCTCTTACCTTTTCAAGATTATCTATATCCCCAGGAATAGCATCCTTTGGTTGTTTGTATAAAGTGATGTCTGATTGGAAGTTTTTCGCAACAACATTGACACCTTGTCTCACCTGTTCACCCTGCGGTTTATTATCATGCGTTTCTAAAATAAATTTACGGTTTTCAATAAAATAGCCATCCATGCCTGAAACAGCGCGCATTTCACCTTCACGAACCCATATCGACTCATCGACATAGAAACCAGGGACTAAACGTAGCATAACCCCACCTAAAAAGACAATTAGGCCGACATGGTTTATGTACGGACCGTAACGAGAGAAACGACCTTTTTCTGCAAGTAGCGCACTGCCATCTCGCCGAACATTATATTTCATCTCCGTCATTTTCTTTTCAACTTTATCAAGCGTCTCTTCAGGACTAGCTGTTACGTGTCCCTCTGCCACAATACGCTGGCGCTTCATGAAACTTTCATGGCGTTTGACACGTTGATTCTTTAGTGATTTATACAGCGGTATACCACGGTCTAAACTGGCAACAATAATTGATATCGCGAGCATTCCCACTAAAATTTGGAACCACCAAGTACTGTATAAATCCGATAGTCCCAATTGGTTATAAACTTTACCAAACCACCCATACACTTTCTCGTAATAGGCTGGTTTGCTAACATCAGGAGCATTTACATAAAGCTCTTGTGGTAGGATTGTTCCGATTGACGCAGCAACTAACGTAATAATGATTAGTGATATCCCCACTTTTACACTTGAGAAGAAATTCCAAATCTTATCAACAATCGATTTGTTGTAAGTTTTAGAGCGAATAGCGGTACCATCGTATCGCATGTCGACAACTTTATTTTGCTTTTCCTCTTCAGTTAAAGGACGACCACATTTCTCACATAACTTCGTGCCGTACGGGTTACTATGACCACAAGCACAAGTGATATTTTCCATCGTCATTTACTCCTTATTCTGGCTTTACTAATTCCATGTAAGAAGCGATATTCGCCTCCGTCATTTCACCTGTAATAATTTTTGCTACCTTGCCATATGGGTCAATCATCACCGTAGCAGGTAAGTTCCCAACGTTATAAGCAGTCATAACGTCCTTTGTTTTGTCGATTACTACTGGGAATGACAGATCATAATTATCGACAAAGCTTTGCACTTCAAAATCTGTTTGTGCAATATTCACGGCTAATGTTTGTACACCTTGATCTTTAAAGGCTTTATACTGTCGATCCATTGCAGGCATTTCCTTTTCACAAGGCTTACACCAAGTTCCCCAGAAGTTCAGAAATACCCCCTGTCCTCTATAATCAGACAGTTTATGTTTCTCACCGTTCAAATCTACTAACGTGAAGTCAGGTGCTTCAGAGCCCACTGCTACTAACTCTACTTTCTCCTTTGTTGCCGTTCCATATACTGTGTAACCAATCGCTAGCGCTAAAATTACTAAAATAATTGTCCGTGTTACGAGACGTTTCTTCTTTTTCTCCAAGTTAATAAACCTCCCTCTTCATTACCCCTCGGAGTAATTCTTGATGACGCTTTTGCTTTTGCACTGAAAAGCCTGCGTCCAGATGATTAATCCTTACCTGCCGCATTGCTTTCGGTACTGAAAGCAATTACTGCTGTCACAATTTTATGCCGAAACAAACATCTGTGACATTTGCGAGGCTTTAATTTATTCAGCGCTACCACTGGACGAAATTAAATAAGGTGTACTATTCTCACCTATTATAGCAAAATGATACAAATTTGCTTAGCTATTAATTATGAATGATTTATGACGTTTTCACCACAAAGAAAGTGAAAAACACACTATACGTATAGCGGTATGTTCACTTTCTGCATCAAATGTTCATTTAGCCGATTTGCCCAGTTTCAGCTAACACGCGCAGTTGCTTCACTTCATGCTTGGACAATTCACGGTATTCTCCTGGTGTTAGGCCATAAAGATCTAAAAAGGCAAAGCGCTCACGTTTCAGCTTGACAACAGGTGTGCCGATTGCCTCGAACATGCGACGTACTTGTCGATTACGCCCTTCATGAATGGTAATTTCACAAATTGCTTTACCTGCTTGCTCGTCAAAAGAGGTCATACTCACTTTAGCCGGTGCTGTTTTGCCATCCTCTAACTTAATACCACGCTGTAGCTTTTTTAAACCTTCAACTGTTGGCACACCTTTGACACGTGCAATATACGTTTTGTCAATTTTAAACTTAGGATGCGTCAGCATATAGGAAAATTCGCCATCATTTGTTAATAGCAATAACCCTGATGTATCATAATCAAGACGTCCTACTGGGAAGATACGTTGCGGCATATGCTTAAATAAATCTGTGACAGTTTTGCGTCCTTTATCATCTGTCACAGCAGAAATCGTACCACGTGGTTTATATAGTAAATAATATACTTTATCCTCTTTTTCAAGTTTTACGCCTTCAACCTCAATTGTATCTGAGTTAGACACCTTTGTGCCGAGCTCACGTACCACAACACCGTTGACCTTTACTTTACCTTCTACTATCAATTGCTCTGCTTTACGCCTTGATGCAACACCTGCATAAGCAATGACTTTTTGTAATCTTTCCATTGTTTCACCTCTAGTTTGAATTCACCTTGGCATCCGCCAAAAACCTTAACTTTAATACATCTAAAGAACAAGGTTATTTTTCCCGTTAATCTGTGAAAATTATGTCATACTTTTGTTCATTATTAAAGGAAAACTAATTATACACAAGTAATACGAGTATTCGAAATAGTTTTTTATTTGCCGTTGTCCTATGATTTAGACTTGTTCTTTATCCATATTCACTTCATTATTCTTCATTTATTTCTAATATACACTATTTTGAAGCTAGTAAATCGCATTCACAATATGCTAGTTTTTTTGTTGGTAAAAAAGTGGTTAACAAATAAATAGCATTAGAAAAACAGGACATTCCTTTATTCTAGGTTATCCACCCACATAAAAAACCCACCACTTCTGCAGCTTTTTAACATTATTCATTTTCATTAAACTTATTTTCAATGGTTAGTCCATCTTTACTCAATGCACTATTATTAGATTGTCTTGCTCTCGTTAAATTCACTGTCAACACATGCTCAATTGGAGCGCTAATGGGAAGATCAGTTTATCTAGTACGGTTACACCCTTTTTTCAACCCTCAAATAAACAAAAAAGCAGATCGCTTTTAACGATCCGCTGATTCTACAATTACGGGTGTTGCGTAGATGCGTTCTTCACCGATAAAAATGGAAAGTACAGCTTCCTTTCTTTTTCTAGAAACTTGTAGTACTTGCCTTACCGCCTCTTTTTCCTCTTTCTTTAACTGCAAACGAATCGGTTGCTCTAAACGAATGGCCAGTTTATCGTTCACATTATATTTGCCCTTTTTTACTACGGTCTCGATGTTGTAATTTTGCCACACCGAATTGGCTAAACCACGGTGTACATTCCAATCATCTGACTCATTCAATGTCACAACAATACAGGTTTGCCCGTCCTTTTGAAAGGCGGTTGCAAGTGTGCGACCAGCTACCTTTGTAAAACCGGTCTTGCCAGCAAACGCTGTACCTGTTGCAGATTTCAATGAACTTACAGGCTGCTCTGCCTCGTCATTTATTTCTGAAGCGACCCCTGAGCCTTCTCGTAATAAACGATGCTTATTTTCCCACAGCATGCCATTGACTGTATTTGCTCGATATAAGACAGTTGATGTAATTTTTTCAAACGATTTATTTTGAAGTGCCACTCGTAGCATTTCAGCTGTATCCCTCGCAGATGATAAGTGTTGATCATGATGTAAGCCCGACGGATTCATAAAAACTGTATTCGTGAGACCTGCAATCATAGCTCGCTCGTTCATTAAACGCACAAAACCTTCAACAGATCCACCTACATGCTCAGCTAATGCGGTTGCCGCATCATTGCCTGAACGTAGCATTAAGCCATATAACAGTGTTTCTACCGTAACTGTTTCACCTGCTTGCAAGTAGATGGAGGAACCCTCAGCCATTGCAGCATTCGGTGATATTACTACCTCTTCTTGAAGGTCACTATTTTCTATAGCGACAAGTGCTGTCCAAATTTTCGTTAAGCTCGCAATCGGAAGTCGTGCATCACTATTTACACCATTTAAAACACGACCAGTATCACCATCCAAGACGACATGTCCGCTACCACCTCTTGCCAAGCCGTTTTCCGGAAAAATCAAGAATCCCACTAACAACATCAACACCATTAAACGTACTAACCGAAGCAACAAGCCACTCCTTATTAAATGATTTAAAAGTATTGTTTCTTATATATTGTTTAGACCAAAACACCACCCGGGGTCGTAAAAAATTTACGCTTGAAAGCCGAAAATTTGCTCTCACTTCATGCGCTCAGAAAAATCTTCTCATCTTTGAACATTTTTTGCGGTCAACATTGATTGGGGATTGTTACTGGTCATTTTCACATTTTTCTTACGTTACTTTACGCCACTAAATGTTTCTTGGAATTTTGTCATAAATAAATCGGTTTCTTGCTCTGTTTCACCTTGTTCCTCCTCTGGTAGTGGAGGCATTTCTTCAATACTATTTAATCCAAAGTAATTTAAGAACTCTTTTGTTGTGCCATATAAAATTGCACGCCCTGTTCCTTCTGAGCGGCCAACTTCTTTGACAAGCCCTCTTGAAGCAAGTGTTTGTAGTGGTCTTTCACATTTTACACCGCGTAAATCCTCAATGGCCACACGTGTAATCGGCTGCTTATATGCCACAATCGCCAATACCTCAAGTGAAGCTTGGGACAATGATTGCGCTGTTGGATTCTCTACTAATCTTTGAATGGTATCTGCGAGCTCATGTTTTGTCGTTAACTGATATACCCCGGCAATTTCTTTTATCGTAATGCCTCTCGTCAAATCTTCGTCATATGTTGTACGCAATGATTCCATTGTTTGTGCGACAAGTTCTTCCGCTTCACTCAATAAGTGCGCTAATTGCTTTATGGTTAAACCATCATCTCCCACGACAAATAATAAAGCTTCTATTCTATTTTGTAGCATTATTGTTTTCGTCATCATCCCATTCCTCCTTCTGTAATGTGACCGTTAGTTCTTCAAAATTACCGTCTTGCTGTACGATGACCACTTGGCGTTTCATCAGCTCAAGAAGTGATAAAAACGTCAAAATAAGCGTTGGCTTATCCTCATAGGGGAAAAGTTCGAAAAATGATGCACGTCCACCCGTCGAACGTAATGAATGAACAACAGAACGCATTTGATCCCTGACTGAACGCTCTTGTCTAGCAACTGTTGTCTTCAGTGGCTTTTTTAATTTTTTTCTTCGCATCAGCTTTTGAAAAGCCCCAAGCATATCATAAATATTGACGTTCAAATCAAATAATGCCATTTGCTCATCTGAAGCTAAGCCAGATAAGTCTGCTGGTGGTCGCGTAAACACTTGTGCCCGATCTGACTCAAGTTCTTGCAAGTTGCTTGCTGCCTCTTTATATTTCTTATATTCTATTAATCGCTGTACTAGTTCTTCACGAGGGTCAGGTCCGTCAACTTCTAGTTCGGCATCCTCTAGCTCTCCTTCATGAATTGGTAACAACATACGGCTTTTAATGGCCAAAAGTGTCGCAGCCATCACTAAGTATTCACTCGCCTCATTTAATTCCAGTACCTGCATAGCATGTATATGGTCGATATATTGTTGTGTAATTTCAGCCATTGGAATATCATAGATATCAATTTCCAATCTGTGAATTAAATGCAATAATAAATCAAGAGGCCCCGAAAAGGCTTCTAATTTTACTTCATAAGACATTGTTTACCACCCTGACATTCTATCAATTACGCTTCCAAGTAGTTGTCGTCGCTTTCTGTGCAAAAATTACTTCGACATTAGTTGGAAGCTTCAATTTTATGCAATATGTGGCTAAAAACCAACTGCATAAAGTTAAGTTCACGTTTTAGTATAGTGGAAAGGAGTTCAAAATGCATCCACAGCATCATACTTTATTTATCGACTACTGTGCCTATTTCAATGGCAATGCGGATTATTTCGAGTGCCATGAAGTGTTAGAGGAGTACTGGAAAGACATTGCTCCGGGTGATAAAAACCATCCACTTGTTGGTTATGTACAGCTCGCAACAGGCCTCTATCATTGGAGACGTGGTAATTTTACAGGCGCAGTTCGTATCTTGCAAAAAGCACTCGCTAATTTTCAATACAATGTGGGCCATGCCTTTTTTACAGAAATGGACTACGAAAAACTACTCACACTTCTAAAGGATACGATATGTGCTATTCAAATAGGCAAGTCCTTTCAAGCTTTTCAACTACCGATGACACCAGCATTGCAAGAACTAACGGCCGTTCGTATACAATTTTTACCAACAAGTAGTTACGACTATCTTCTTCATAAACATATGCTTCGTGATCGCTCACATATTCTTGCGGAGCGACAAGAAAGTAAACAAAGAAAAAGCAGACGTTAACACTCGTCTGCATTTTTTTCTTTTAAAATAGAAGTATCTATAGGAAACCGTTGCTTTCCGCTACGGCGGACGCTTTTCGCGGGCACGGCTTCAGTCTCCTCGTTGCTACGCTCCTGCGGGGCCTTCAGCTCATGCTTTTCCCGCAGAAGTCGCCGTCTGCGCTCCAGAGGCACAATGTTAAGAAGAGCTGAATCAAGACCGGGTGTACCATGGAAAGAAACCTTTTTCACCAGAGCCGTTTGAAAAAGAAGAAATGAAAGAAATCAAGGTGAGTACGACTGGCCCTGAGAGTGGCTACTATGTATATTACGTTGGACAACCTTTTGAGGGATTTTAAAAATTGTCCATGCAGCTGATGCTTACTTCCGCTACCATGAATTTGAAGAAGCTAGCTAATTGGACATGGCAAAGTTCCAAAAATGGCGAAAAATAGTTGTAGCATACTACTCTTGTTAATAGGGGCTATTTGGTACGAATATTTCTGATAAAATATCAAAAGGTATTCGGAATGTGATCATTCCCGAATACCTTTTGTCGTCAATCTGAGCAGACGTTAACACTCGTCTGCTTTTTCATCGATACATTGTATACATTTTTGAACAAATTCACGTGTTTCATCAGTTGCGCGCACATTTTCGTATTGGCCAAGGTCTGCCACTTCTTGTAGCATTTCCTTCGCCACACCCTCTCCTCTGTAAGAAGGGATTACGGAAACATGCTGAATTGTTGCAGTATCTTCGTCTATTACAAGACCAACGATACCAACATACTCATCATTCTTTTTCCACAAATATAACACCCAATGATCATCATTTTCATATGATTGGATTGTCTCTGTGAGCTTTTTTATGTCTTTTTCGTTAGGCATAAACGAGAGTAGCCCCATCGCTATTTTCTCGAAAGCTTTTTTATATCGAATTAACATATTTGTCTATTCCCTCTTTTTCTAGCTGTACATAATCTTTGACTATCCTACACGATTTGTACTTTTACCGCAAGTCAATTTCTGTCTTACGAACCAGGTCCGAGAATACCTTTTGAAGCTAACACCCAATAAACAACGCCCCATAACAAAATAAAAGTTGAAATGGATGCAAGTAATACCCATTTATTTTTTCTCAAATTCTACTCACCCTTTTTTAACGTTAGCGGGAGGTCGTTTTGTACAATATCTTCATAACTTTCACGTTTGATGGCTAATTGATGCTCGCCATCTTCAGCAAACACCACCGCTGGACGTGGAACACGATTGTAGTTACTCGCCATTGAGTACCCATACGCGCCTGTACAGAAGATTGCTAGTACATCACCTGAAGCTGCCTCTTGCAGTTTAGCATCGATAATCAATTTATCACCTGACTCACATAGCTTCCCAGCAACTGTGTACGTCTCACTCTTCGGTGCATTTGCCTTACCGGCAATGACCGCTTCATATTTCGCATCATATAGTGCTGGACGAATATTGTCACTCATCCCACCATCGACCGCAATATATTTGCGCACATCTGGTACTGTTTTTTGTGAACCGATTGTATAAAGTGATGTCCCTGCATCGCCAACAAGGGAACGGCCTGGCTCAATCCAAATTTCTGGCATAGTAAGACCAAGTACAGTTGCTTTGTTTTTAACAACTGTAATCATATCCTCTACATATACTTGTGGCTCAAGCGGTGCATCTTCTTCTGTGTAACGAATACCAAAGCCCCCACCTAAGTTTAACACAGTACAAGTAAAATCGTGAGCCTTGTGCCAATCAGAAATTTTATCGATTAATTTTTCACCTGCTAAGCCAAAGCCAGCTGTATCGAAAATTTGAGAGCCTATATGGCAGTGTAAGCCCAGCAGCTCTAAGTATTCATGGTTAAATGTTTGCTGGAATGCTTCATCTGCTTGACCATTATTTAAGTCAAACCCAAATTTAGAATCCGCCTGTCCTGTTGTAATGAAATCATGAGTATGCGCCTCAACACCTGGAGTAACACGCAATAAAATACGTATTTTTTGCTGACGGCGCTCTGAAATTTCTTTTAAAAGCTCGATTTCGTAGAAGTTATCTACTACGATACAACCAATGTTTGCGTCAAAGGCAAGTTCTAATTCGGCAATGCTTTTATTATTACCGTGGAAATGTATGCGCTCAGCTGGGAATCCAGCTTTTAAAGCAGTAAATAATTCCCCTCCTGAGACAACATCCAATGACAGATTTTCCTGTGCCGCTAACTGATACACAGCCACACATGCAAATGCTTTTGAAGCATAAGCTACTTCTGCTTTTACGCCTAGTTTTTTAAACGTATCTATAAAGCCGCGAGCACGCTTACGAATAAGCGCTGTATCGTACACAAATAGTGGTGTACCGTATTGTTTCGCAAGCTCTAGTGTGTCTACCTGTCCGATTGTTAAATGACCGTCTTCAGAAATCGCTTGTGTTCCATATAAATGCATGTGCATCTCTCCCTTTTCACATCGTTCCATCCTGTGATCTACGGCCTTAGCGTCATTGCCTCCACATTACGAACTGTGCTTGCACAATACATAATATATGCTGAAAATTCGCCTGCGCACGCAAAAAACATCTATTGAAAAAAGATAATTTTTGCAAAAATCACAAAATACTATATGTGAACTTTATCACATGGAAAAAACAAGCGCAACGGCTCCTATGACCTTTTTCGCTGTTTGGAAGCAACTACATAAGGCCTTAGTGCATCGGCTGTCATCGGGAAACGGACAAGAACCCGAAGCATTGCATTTGGGAAGAACGGGATTAGTGGCCATAAATACGGCGCTTGTAATGGACGCAGCGAACATAAATACGTAAATAAAATAAATAATCCAATAAAGAGACCATCTGCACCCCATATACCTGTCATTATTAATAACACTAGCCTAAAGAGCTTGATGGAAATACTTAGCTCGTATGACGGTATTATAAACGTAAGAATTGCGGCTACTGCTGTATACAACACAACTTCCGCAGAAAAAAGTCCTACATCAATCGCAATTTGTCCAATAATTACACCCGCAACCAAACCCATCGCAGTGGATAACGGAGACGGGGTGTGAATGGCGGCCATCCTCAAGAATTCAATCCCAATATCGGCAATAAGTACTTGCAGTAAAATTGGAACATGAGACTTTTCCTGAGCACCTAAAAATGATAGCGTTTCAGGCAATAAAGATTCATTAGTTGCAAATAAATACCATAAGGGCAATAATAATAATCCCATTATCGTCCCGAAATAACGCATAAACCGAACAAATGTCCCAACGGCAGGCGCCTGCCTATATTCCTCAGCATGCTGTAATAAATGAAAAACTGTTGCAGGCACTAAAATAACAGAAGGTGAGGTATCCACTAAAATAGCCACATGTCCTTCAAGTAAGTGGGCTGCTGCAATGTCAGGACGTTCCGTATAACGGACAAATGGCACAGGGTGGAACTTTTGCTTAAATAGCCACTCCTCTAATGATTTATCAGCCATTGTGAGTCCATCATGATTAATTTGTCCGAGGCGCTGTCGTAATTTATCGAGCATCTCATCATTCGCAATATCCTTCATAAACGCCAGTGCAACATCGGTTTGACCAATCTTGGATATTTTATGTAGCTCGAAACGTAAATTACTATTGCGGATTCGTCGACGAATCAAAGCAGTATTTTGTGAAATCCCTTCAGTAAAGCCATCCCTTGAACCACGTATAACCTTTTCATTATCAGGTTCCTCTGGTGAACGCCCCGGATAATTACGCAGTTCAGCAACATAACAATAACCACTTTTCGTTATAAATGTTACTTGCCCACTTAAAATGGCCAGTAAGTAAGCTTTGCGCTCTGTTTCCTCCGAACGGCCATGAAAATTGAAGTAAGCTTCAAAATATTCCTGCTCATCTTCAATATCTACCTCTTCATCGGGCAACATACTCGAGAGTAATTGCGTTAAGGCCTCTCCGTCCACAAGACCACTTATATAGGCACAAAGGACCGGTAAATCCTTGACAAATAAATGCTTGATGCCTACGTCAAAAGATTCACCGTCCCCAAACTGATCTTTAAGAAAATTTTCGGCTTCTTCTAAGCTGTTAAATAGTTTATTTGTCATGCTGTCACCATTTTCTTAGATGTCTTTTTTTACCACCTGCTCCTCGACTGTCGCACTTGTGGCCATCCAGCTCTTTAATTGGGCTAGTATCTTTTTCTCTAAACGTGATACTTGCACTTGCGAAATGCCTAGCCTGTTTGCTATTTCCGTTTGTGTACAATCGGAAAAATATCGCAAATAAATGATGGATTGCTCTCTTGGATCAAGTCGTGTGAGCACCTCTTTTAGTGGTATATAGTCAAACGGCTGCTCGGATTTTTCATCCTTCATTTGGTCCATTAGGGTGATGGAATCCCCTTCACTCTCATACAATTGCTCATGTAAGGAAGCGGGATCCCTTAGGGCATCAGACGCTGTCACAATTTCTTCCGCTGTGACATCAAGCACCTGTGCCAATTCCTGAATGGTCGGTGGATGTTCATTGTTTTTGATAAATTCATCGGTTGCATGGCGAATTTTAAAGTTGAGCTCCCGTATAGAACGGCTAACCTTTACCATGCCATCATCCCTTAGAAAACGCTGAATTTCCCCGATAATCATCGGTACCGCATATGTTGAAAACTTCACATCATACGATAAATCGAATTTATCCACCGACTTCATGAGCCCTATGCAGCCAATTTGAAATAAATCCTCGAGCTCTACGCCCCTTGTAGTAAAGCGTTGAACAATGGACCACACAAGCCTCGTATTCCCTTCAATCATACGTTTACGAGCCTCATGATCGCCCTGCTGTGAAAGCGCAATTAACTCACGCATTTCTTCCTGTGACAATAGCTTATCGGACGACTGTTCTAGTGGCTTCATGTTAGCATCCTCACATGACCGCTGTGCGAACCGAGTAAAATTTCTTCGTAAACGTTACAGTTGTGCCCTCTTGCCACTTAGACATTACTGTCAATTGATCCGAAAAACTATCCATAATTGTAAAGCCCATACCTGAACGCTCCATCGCGCTTTTCGTTGTAAACAACGGCTCCATCGCACGACTTACATCCTCGATGCCCATTCCATTATCCATAACAGACACGGTTACAATATCATCCTCACGTTTTGCATGAACTGTAACAACGCCTTTACCATCCTCTTCATAACCGTGAATTATGGCATTAGAAACAGCCTCCGAGACAACCGTTTTAAATTCCGATAGCTCATCAATCGTCGGATCTAATTGTGCGATAAAGCCTGTCACTGCCACACGTGCCAAGCCTTCGTTTTCACTAATTGCTAAAAAAGTTAATGTCATTTCGTTATCCATTTACAATCCCCCTAACTCGCTCAATTGCCTCTTCTTCGGTTGCATCCATCATCCACGGACCTAAGCCAGAAAACTGGAATACTTTTCGCATTGTCGGCGATGGATTCAATAATATCGTTCGTCCTGCGACAGCCTCTAACTCACGCATTCGACCCAGCACTAAGCCGACTCCCGAACTATCCATAAAGGACAGTCCTTGTAAGTTCCAAATGATAGTCGATACAGCACCTTGAAAAATTGCTGATGAAATTTTTGCTCGAATTTGTTCTACTGCATGATGATCGAGCTCCCCATATAAACGTATAACTACTGTCTCTCTTGTTACCATTTCAATTTGAAAATGCATGAACATCGCCTCCTCCTCGTGCAATTCTACGTTCTATGCGGTGAATCCTTGCACCTGACAGAACTAGTGCAAAGTCTTCCGAAATAGTGTCAAATCGACATACTTATGGCTTTTTAGGTTAAATGCAGTATGGGATAAATGAAGATATTTTAAACGTAGGCCACACTTTTTGCAGGAATACTGGTTTTACGGTTAGATTTCGTTGTATTAGAGGTTAATCACTATGGCATATAAGGATACATTTCTAACATGGAAAACAACTTGCAGAGTGCTGTATTTAAACCGTGCTGTTTGAACATAAACATGTGAAACACAAGCTTGGACCCGCCAAACCAAAAAAAGAACCCTCCTAAGGTAAGGAGAGTTCTCGCTCAATATTATTTATGCCATAGTGTAGGCTTTTTGTACTTTATTGATTGTTTCATCAGCAATTTCACGATTTGAATATAAATAAGCAATTGTTTCGCCTGTCTTCACAGCATCGCCTTTTTTGGCTACAAGTTGAATACCTGCATCGTAATCGAGTGCGGATTCCTTCGTTAAACGACCTGCACCAAGTTCCACGCTTGCTTCACCGATTAACAAAGCATTAATCGTTCCCACAACACCGTTTGAGGCAGCTTTCACAGCCACCTTATTTGCTGTATCATTTTGCACGATATCTGCTAAATCGCCGCCTTGCGCCACGATAAATTCCTCGAATTTTGCAACTGCAGAGCCATCTTCTAACACGCGTTTGACAGCAGCCGTTGCCGTCGCTTCATCCTCACCAGCAGCAACTTGATACATAAGAGAAGAAATAATAATACATTCCTCAAGTAAATCTTCATGCGTTTCGTCCTGGCGACCGCTAAGTAAAGAATGTGCCTCCACAACCTCGAGCTTATTACCGATCATTTTCCCTAACGGATTATCCATATCGCTAATATGTGCGATGACTTTTCGCCCTAACTTTTCACCAATCGCTGTCATCGCATCCGCTAATTTCTTCGCTTCTTCTTGCGTCTTCATAAATGCACCTGAGCCACATTTCACATCTAGCACAATACCATCTGCCCCACTTGCAATTTTTTTGCTCATAATTGATGCAGCAATTAAAGGAATGGAATCGACAGTACCCGTCACATCTCGTAATGCATAAAGTTTTTTGTCGGCAGGTACGAGATTACCTGTTTGACCTGCTACTGCAATTTTATGTTTATTGACATTATCGATAAACTCCTGTGACGAAAGCTCTGTTTTAAAGCCTCGAATAGATTCTAATTTATCGATTGTACCACCAGTTATACCTAAGCCCTTGCCGCTAAACTTTGCAACAGGAATACCCAGTGCAGCAATAATAGGTGTCACGATAAGCGTTACTTTATCACCTACACCGCCAGTAGAGTGCTTGTCAATTTTAAAGCCATCAATAGATGTTAGATCAATTACATCACCTGATTCAATCATTGCCTTCGTTAAAAAGAATGTTTCTTCATCAGTCATGCCTAGTAAACGGATAGCCATTAGAAGGGAGCTCGCTTGATAATCAGGAATAGATCCTGTTGTGTAGCCTTCTACAAAGTAATTTATTTCAGCCTGTGTTAGCTCTTGGCCTTGTTTTTTCTTTTCAAACAGCTGTGCCATATTCATAAGAAAATCCCCCTTATTTTAAATCATGCAAGAAACTTTTACCAAATGCTGGTGCTTCAACGTCAAAGTTTTCTGCGACAGTTGCTGCAATATCTGCAAAAGTTTCACGTAACGTAAGCTCACTACCACCTTTAAAACGAGGTGAATAGACAATTAGTGGCACATATTCACGTGTATGGTCTGTCCCCGGGAATGTTGGATCATTTCCGTGGTCTGCCGTAATAATCAATAAATCGTCCTCAGTCATTGCCTGTAAAATTTCCGGAAGACGCGCGTCAAATTCTTGTAACGCATTGCCATAGCCAAGTGGATCACGACGATGCCCGAAATTTGCATCAAAGTCTACTAAATTTAAAAAGCTTATACCGCGAAAATCACGACGTGAGACCTCTGCAAATTTATCCATACCATCCATATTATTTTTTGTACGAATGGCATCTGTTACACCTTCGCCATTGAAAATATCAGATATCTTCCCAATTGCAATAACGTCTAGATTTGCATCTTGCAATGCATTCATCGTTGTGCGACCGAATGGTTTTAATGCATAGTCATGACGATTTGACGTACGTGTAAAGTTTCCAGGTGTACCAATGAACGGACGAGCAATAACACGCCCAACTAAATACTCAGGTTGCAATGTTAATTCGCGGGCAATTTCACAAATTTTATATAATTCCTCTAGTGGAATTATCTCTTCGTGTGCCGCGATTTGTAGTACAGGATCAGCAGATGTATAAACAATCAATGCCCCAGTCTCCATGTGCTCTTGGCCAAAATCCTCAATAACTTGTGTGCCACTTGCAGGTTTATTGCACAGCACTTTACGGCCAGTACGTTTTTCAAGCTCCGCAATAAGCTCTGCTGGGAAACCTTCTGGGTACACTTTGAATGGTTTATCAATATGCAACCCCATAATTTCCCAGTGCCCAGTCATCGTATCTTTACCTACTGAGGCTTCCTGCATTTTACCGTAGTACGCTTGCGGTGCGTTTGCTGCTTGCATACCTTGTAGCGGCTCAATGTTCGCTAAGCCAAACGCCTCCATATTCGGCATTGTAAGCCCATTCATTTGTTCAGCGATGTGTCCCAATGTATGAGAGCCCACATCTCCAAAGTTTGCAGCGTCTGGTGCTTCACCAATACCAACTGAGTCCATAACCACTACGTGGATTTTTTTAAATGTTTTATTCATAATTATTGCCTCCTAATCTCACGACTCTATTTTACCAAAAAACAGTGAAAAATAAAGGTCAGACATCCGACTAAGGTAAAAAAATTACGCGCGTGGATGGAATTGCTTATATACCTCGGATAGTCGTGTTTTACTAATATGTGTATAGATTTGTGTTGTGGATATATCAGCATGTCCCAACATTTCCTGTACCGCCCGTAAATCCGCCCCATTTTCCACTAAATGTGTCGCAAAGGAATGTCGCAATGTATGCGGTGTTAGCTCATGTTGGATGCCTGCCTTTAAAGCATGCTCCTTCATTAATTTCCAACAACCTTGCCTTGTTAAACGTTTCCCTCTTTGATTAATAAAAAACGCATCTGTTTTTGGGTATTTCCCTTGCAATTGACCTCGTGCGCCATCTAAATAAGCACTTAATGCTGACAGGGCACTTTTCCCGAGCGGTATAATACGCTCTTTGCCGCCCTTGCCAAAAACACGGACAAAACCCATTGTCAGGTGGATATCAGCTAAATCAAGTGCAATCAGTTCGCTAATACGCATTCCTGAGCCATATAATAGCTCAAGCATAGCGACATCACGAACTCCCTGAGGCTTACTGCGATTCGGAGCTATTAGTAAGGATTCGATTTCTTCAATAGAAAGGATATTCGGCAGCTTTTGTTCAATTGTTGGCATCTCTAAATGCACAGTTGGATCTGTTTCCGTACGTTTTTCGCGAAGCAGAAATTGATGGAAACTCCGAATAGAAGAAATATGGCGCGCAACTGTACGACTCGTCTTGCCTTGCATACGTAGCTGCTCTAAATGGCGTAAAACCGTCGTCCGTTCCACTTTATGGAAACTAGACATGCCCTCAGCTTCCTGTAAGAACTGCACATAATTTTCTAAATCTCGGCGATAGGATGCTAATGTATTAATCGATAATTGCCGCTCAACTTGGATAAAATGGATATAATCCTCTATTGCATAATGAAAGTCATTCATCCACAACGCCCCCCTTACTGTCAATTATTCTCTATTTTAGCACGCAAACTAAAAAAAGTGCTAAAAACGCCTTTTACTGCGCTCGATAATAGTGCTACAGCCCTGCTTTATTGCCGTCGACGACAAGTTCTATCTCAACATGATGTCTGCCTGTCGACTCTAACGCATGGCAAGCTTTTGACACAACAAAAAACTGTCTGATTCAATCCATTTCTAGATCTTCATCAGACAGCTTCTCGTTATTGTTCTTCATCTTTTTCGTCGTTTTTATCATGACAGCGCCAGCAAATACCGTGGAAAGTTAGACGGTGGTCTTTTATAATAAAGTTCCAACGCTTTTCAACAACGGCTTCCACATCTTCAAGTAAGTCTTCTTGGATTTCATCAACAGCACCACATTCGATACAAACAAGATGATGATGGAAATGCGCAGCTCCCTCTTGGCGTAAATCATAGCGCGATACGCCATCGCCAAAGTTGATTTTGTCGACAATTTTGAGCTCTGTTAGTAACTCTAACGTTCTATAGACAGTAGCTAGACCAATTTCAGGCGCTTTATCTTTTACTAAAAGATAAACATCTTCCGCACTTAAATGGTCCTCTTCGTGCTCAAGCAATACAGCAACTGTTGCTTCTCGCTGCGGCGTCAGCTTGTAACTAGCACTGTGCAACTGTTTTTTTATACGATCAATTCGGCTCTCCATGTGACGCCCCCCTAAACTCATTCCATTATACCAAAGGAGTAAATCCTATTACAAGATAGTGATTAGATTTCAAATATGACATTACATATTTTTACCTGTGGCTACATTTTTACAAATTTATGAATCATTTTAATACATAAGATATTACGATAAACTCAGCAACTATTATGATGAAAAAAGCGATAAAATTCAACAAAATTGTCCGCCCATTCATCTTTTTCCCGATCTTTCGCTTTGACCACGCGGGAACAAGTAAATTGCAAAGGACTAGCAACAATATACAATAGATGAGTTGAAATGGGAACCACCAAATCGTATAAAGCCAAAATGCTTCTAGTTTTTGGAGTAAAAATACCGAACTAAAGCCAAAGAAAGTTGCGCGCATTGCGACCGTGACACGCACTAAAACTTTCAACACGCTATGTGTTGCAAGCAATAACACAATAGCAACGGAAACAGCAACAGGCAATATTAAACGAAAAATGGACTGCCTGTCCCCATCTGCTAAACGTGGTTCTATAAATAAAATAAAAGGCTCTGCATTCGCCCCACCAATAATATGAAAGCAGATGACGCCACAAACGAAGCTCACTGCAACAATCGATGCGTGATAAAATATAGAAACCGTACGAGACATAAGCATGCTCCTTTTCTATCAAGGTTTGTACAGCTTATGCTCGTCCGCTTCTATTATGCTAAAGATTATTTGACTTCCTGTAATGCTAGCCAAAGTACTGCAAACGCAGTCTTGGCGTCATAGATACGCTCATCTGACACCATTGCTTGTGCCTCTTCCAACGAAACTTCTAGTAATTCGACAAACTCATCTTCATCTAAAGCTGCTTTGTTTTCAATGTGGTATAAATCTTTTGCTACAAACAGATGAATGACCTCATCCGCAAAGCCTGGTGACGTTGCAAATGTTTGTAAAAATATAAATTCCTTTGCACCATAGCCCGTTTCTTCTTCTAATTCTCGACGTGCTGTGACAATTGGCTCTTCACCTGGCTCAAGCTTACCTGCAGGAATTTCGATAATTGAACGTTCTAGCGCTTTCCGATACTGCTCAACCATCACAAGCTTGCCTTCATGCGTAATGGCAATGACTGCTACTGCGCCTGGATGCTTAATAATTTCACGTTTGGCCATATTGCCATTCGGTAATATCACTTCATCGACCTGTAGTTTCACAATTTTTCCTTCAAATATAGCTGTTGTCTGTGTCGTTTTTTCTTCAAACTTTTTCATAGCTCCACCCTCGCTTGTTCTTCAGATACTTTTCATTGTACCATTAAGTAGAAGATTCGAAGGAGGTAATTGACTTGAAAAAAAGACAACTAGGTTCAAGTGATTTATTCATATCAGAAATTAGTTTAGGAGGTATGTCTCTTTCGACAGATAAGGAGCAGGCAGCTAGCATTGTCGATATGGCACTAGATGCAGGAATTAATTATTTCGATACAGCCGATTTATATGATTTTGGTGTTAATGAGGCAATTATTGGGGAAACGTTAGGAAAACGCCGACAGGATATAATTTTAGCAACAAAGGTTGGCAATCGTTGGACAGAGGGTGTGGACGGTTGGCACTGGGATGCTTCCCCTTCTTATATAAAAGAGGCGGTACATGCGAGCTTACAACGGCTAGGCACAGATTATATTGATGTCTATCAGCTTCATGGAGGAACAATAGAGGACGATTGGGATGGTATTGTTCATACCTTTGAAGATTTGAAAAAAGATGGACTGATTCGTGCATACGGTATTTCTTCTATTCGACCAAACGTACTCCAACGATTTTTGCCAGCAAGTTCGGCGAAAATTGTCATGATGCAGTATAGTATGCTCGATCGCCGCCCAGAAGAGTGGTTTGATTTCATCGGGAATGAAGGCGCTTCAGTCGTTACACGAGGTACTGTTGCAAAAGGTTTATTGACTAATACTTGGAAAGAACGCTTACAACGCGAACATAGCTATAACGCTTATACGGCAGCGGAGTTAGCGCCGACATTAGCAAGTTTAGCAAAACATTATGACGATTTACACGCGCTCGCATTAGCCTTTAATCTGAAAGAAACGGCAATCGCTTCAACCGTCGTTGGTGCTAGTTCACAGGAGCAACTTGCCCAAACCTTAACCGCCTACGAAAATTCTTTAGGGCTATTGGATTTCGCAACGGCCAAGCAATTAACAAAAACCGAGCAATATCAAGATCACCGATGAAAAAATGGCTTATCTTACTCGCCTTTTTAGTCATACTTGTAATATCTTCAAGCATGACCTATGAACAGCAATCTATTATTCCTGAGTTGGAGGAAGTTTTGGCAAATAAGCCTTTTGAACAACAATTGTCTCGCTTACATATTCCTTATTGGGACACCGTTGTTTCTATTGAAGAACGTGGCTACTTTAAGTTTGTCGAATTTTTAATTCGTAAACTCACTCATTTTGTGGGGTTTGGCTGTATAGCACTTGGACTCTATTTTGCATGGGGTAAACGCCGTTATGCTGCGTTTGTTGCTATCTTTGGCACAATGCTTATTGCGTTGCTCGATGAATTGCGCCAAAGCTTTACACCTGGACGTATGATGAGCGCTCAAGATGTAGTTGTTGACACAGCTGGTGCGATTGTTTTTGTTGGTATTGTCGTGCTAGTGAGGAAAGTACGCAAGGTATAAAGGTATAATGTGAACACACCGTTAAATAACGGCTTATTTTAACAGTAGAAGGACAGTCCGCGCGATGCAGGACTGTCCCATTTTGTTTTATTCACAAATCTATTTTAGGTGCTAAAAGCAACCACAATGAGATCGTTATCTATCTTTGCGACAACATATTTCAAAAAAATCTCCAAAAATATAATTCTTCCGTTTCTGTAAATAGTTGTGCGCCTGCTTTTCCTAATACCTTGTGTGAGGCAAGATTGTCTTTTTCGGTATCTGCAATCACAAACATAACATCAGGCTGGCTTAATAACCAATTTTTCATTGTATTATTCGTCTCCGTCATATAACCGTTTCCTTGATAAGGTACAAAGGTGTAGTAACCGATTACCACTTCTCCTTTGTCATTGGGAAGTCCCTTCATCATAATGCCACCAACTGTACAGTTTTTTTCTTTCGATACGATTAACCAATTCGTGTGCCATAAATAATTGTACTCATCTGCTAATAATTTTGAAAGTCTGAATTTCAAAGCATGTCTAAGCTCTTCATCAAGAAATACCTCTGAATTACTTAATGATAACGCTGCTGCCAATCCATTTTGATGATCAATTAGTAATTTCAGATTGTCAGCGTTTAATGGGATTAACGTTAATCTTTCAGTGTTTAATGCAATCATTTTGCTCTCCAATCATAATTTATAGGTCTTCTCAAAAGACTCAAAACTAATCTATAAAGAGTTATACGTTATTGGCAGCGTCTCCCTTTATTGTTTTCTTCCATAATAAATGAAGGGATAAAGAATGGGTACACATCTGTAATCCCCTATTTGAAGTTTATTTATTTTATCATTCATACGTTAAATTGTAAATATTCCCAAAAATCATTATGATCAGACTTATCAACATCTTAACAGTGAATAAATAAACGTGTCATGGGCTTGCCCATCTTGATACATATAGTCCCTCAATATGCCCTCTTGTTGAAAGCCTATTTTCGTTAGTAACTTGTTGGAAGCTTCATTTTCTATAAAAACAACAGCACCAATGCGCGTTAAATCTAGTTCTTCAAAACCATACGATAACACGCTTGTTACAGCTTCCGTAGTGTAACCATTGCGCCAATAGTCAGGATGTATTTCATAGCCAATTTCTGCGCGTTTATGTTTGGGAAGCCATGCATTAAATCCAATTGTTCCAATTATTCCACTGCTACCCTTTATTTCAATTCCCCACCGAATACCTCGTTTTTCCGTATAGAGATTCGAGAAAAATTCAACGAACTTTGCAGCTTGTTCAACACTTTCCAATGTATCTTGCCCATAATATCGTGTGACATCACGATTGGAGAAACAATTAAAAATCCCCTGTGCATCCTCTTGTTTAATTTCCCTTAATACTAGTCTTTGTGTTTCTAATGTAGGAAACATTTCATCTCTCCTTATGTAATTTTTAACATTTCAGTATCCACGAAGTTTTCGTTTAGTTATTGATTCTACAAATACGCCTAATAACCTTTATTACTGCACAACCATCTATCCTTACAGCGCTTTAAAGTTTACTATCCACGTATATTTCAAATGCCTGCTATTTGAGCATAAAACCACCTATAGTGCGCACATTAAATGCGAGGAGGTGAAAAACCATGCGTAAAAATAACAATAAGAAGATGAGCGAAAACAAGCACAACCCCTCTGACGTTTTTAAATACAATAATACTACTAATGACAGTAAGCCCGACGAAACTCTAAATGAAGAATTTTCTGCTGAATGGGACGCAAAAGTAAAAAATAAAATTAATCTAACCAATTACGACACAAATCAACAAACCAACAAAAAACAATAATTTACGAGAAAAACTAAAGGTGAGAGCTTTAAGAACTCGCCTTTTTTATTTTTATATAGAGTTAACGACCGATCGAATGGAATACTACCTTTATAGCGGTGAATAACTTTGATAAGATATATTATCTTATGTGTGCTCTTATCATTTTTTATGCTCCTGCCAAGTACGATAAAGCATTGATGAGCTTTATAAAAATCTCTCAAGTTTATCACAATGGGCTGCCTAGGATACAAAAATAGTAAAAATTAAACAATTATACAGGATCAGAGGAGCGTATGAAATTACATTAGAAATAAATACTTATTTTGGACCACACAATTCTTTCGGAGTAGATCAAGTCACAATTGAAATGAATACTGACATTACAAAAATAATTGATTTGAAACATACTAAAGACACCTTTCACTCTTCTAGCAAGATAAAAAACAGTGAACCCACATTTGGATTCACTGTTGTTTCTTAGAACTTCGAGCCTTTGTCACCGTATTCGTTGAGTAGTTCCTCAAACGATTTATTTTTCTCACGTTGCTTGCGCTCGAAAGCTAGCTTTGCTTGACGCTCTTCTTCTGCTGCCTGCTCTTTCGCAGTTAAATCTTGCTTGGCGGCTTTTAACTTAGCAAGCACGTCGCCTCCAAGCTGATCAGCTAATGTTACTGCCTGCTGCTTTGGTAAACCTGCAGTTACACTATCGTCTACTCGTTGTTGCTGTTTTCTTTTTTTTCCCATTTCTTTCACCTTCTAGATATCAGTTACACCTCAGCATTGTTTCATTCAGTTTTAACAAACATCTGTGACATTCGCTAGAGGCTAGTATTTCTTAGTGGCGTATAAACGACAACTAAGTAAAATTTCGATTAAGGGCGTTGTACAACTGTTGCTACGCCTTGTCCACCACCGATACATAGTGTTGCAAGACCGGTTTTGGCATCACGCTTTTCCATCTCATGTAAAAGCGTCACTAAAATACGTGCACCACTTGCACCAATCGGGTGACCAAGAGCAATTGCTCCCCCGTTCACATTTAGTTTATCATGATTGAAGCCTAGTTCGCGATCCACAGCAATCGATTGTGCCGCAAACGCTTCATTTGCTTCAATTAAATCTACATCTGTTAATGATACATTCGCTTTTGCCAATGCTTTCTTCACCGCAGTTACAGGTCCTGTTCCCATAATCGAAGGGTCAACACCTGCACTTGCATTTGCCGAAATTTGTGCTATTGGTTGAATACCAAGTGTTAATGCCTTTTCTTTCGACATCACGACAACTGCTGCAGCACCATCATTTATGCCCGAAGCATTTGCTGCTGTCACAGAGCCGTCCTTCTTAAAGGCTGGACGTAGTTTCGATAATGCTTCAGCTGTAACACCTGCACGCGGGAATTCGTCTTTGTCAAAAATAATAGGTTCTCCCTTGCGTTGGGGAATTTCTACGGCTACGATTTCGTCGTCAAATTTCCCTGCTGCCATCGCTGCTTCTGCGCGTTGTTGTGAGCGTGCAGCAAAAGTATCCTGCTCCTCACGAGAAATTTCATAAGCGTCACATAAATTTTCGGCTGTGATTCCCATATGATAGTCATTGAAGGCACACCATAAACCATCATGAATCATCGTATCCACTACTTTCTGATCACCCATGCGGAAGCCCTCACGTGCATTTTTTAGGACATAAGGAGCTTGACTCATATTTTCAAAGCCACCTGCGACAATGATATCAGCATCACCCGCTAAAATTGCCTGTGCTGCTAAATGGACTGCTTTTAATCCGGAGCCACATACTTTATTGATTGTTAACGCTGGCACTTCTTGTGGTAAGCCCGCTGCCATCGCTGCTTGACGTGCTGGATTTTGACCAAGCCCTGCCGATAAAACATTCCCCATAATGACTTCATCGACCTGTTCACCTGCTACGCCTGCACGTGCTAATGCTTCTTTAATAACGATACTACCCAGAGTTGTTGCTGGTACATCCTTTAATGTTCCCTGGAATGAACCAATCGCAGTGCGCACAGCACTTACAATTACTACCTCGTTTGTCATAATCATTCTCCCCTTTTCCCCGTTCAAAAATCAACACTGCATGCATATGCTACTAGCAGATATGTATATTTTAACAAATGTTTTGACGATTTTCGATAACAGAAATAATCGCACTTTTTCAAAAGTTATTGTAAAATGTTGTCGTGTTTTAAACAATCTTAGTTGGGAACATTACAAGTAAGAAAGTGCTTTCGCGGCTGAGGGAACCTTTTCCGTGTAGTGCCAATGTCTGAACAACAAAAGAAACAGGATGTGGAGGTGTTGAAGATGAAGAAGAAAATGCTGTTATTTTCAGGTATTACAACGACGCTTGCCGCTGCAGCAACAGGTCTGTTCGGCTTTGCGCTTTCCAATAAATTAATGTATATTCAGCAAAAAGATCCAGAATTTATTCGTGAACGTGAAACAACTGCCAAACGTTTCGATGAGGTCTGGTACAATCAAAACTTTAAATGCGAATTAAATATCGACTCACCCAATGGCTATTCCATTCGAGGGATTATGTTTCAGCCACTGCAAACGAATAATACTATCATCATCTGCCATGGTGTAACCGAAAATAAAATTAATTCCGTCAAATATGCACGCCTATTTGAACGTCTTGGCTATAATTCCGTTATTTTTGACCATCGTAGACATGGGGAGTCAGGTGGTAAAACTACGAGCTATGGCTATTATGAAAAAAACGACCTTGATGCAGTTGTTAAAACCGTTAAAGCCATGGTTGGGGAAAATGCCATTCTAGGTATTCATGGGGAATCAATGGGTGCTGCAACAATGTTGCTGTATGCAGGAACTGTTGAGGACGGTGCCGATTTTTACATTTCTGACTGTGCATTTTCAGATTTCTCGATGTTGCTTAAACAAATTGCCAAAACAGAATTTAAGTATGGCTCAATTATTCCAATCGGTTTTGCAGATTTTTTTGTCCGCCTACGTGATGGCTATTCGTTTAAAAGCGTCACTCCGGCCGAAGCTGTTACACACATTGAGAAGCCCGTACTCTTTATCCATAGTATTCCGGACACGTTTATTCCGGCTTCGATGTCACTGGATTTATACAATAAGAAAGTAGGACCTAGAAAATTAAAACTTTTTGATACAGGGGCTCATGCGCAATCCTTTAATGAAAATATGGCTGAATATGAGGAACTGATACATGATTTTTTAGAAAGTTTTATCTATCAAAAAATTTTGCATGAATCTTCTTCGTCCAATGTCATTCCCTTTCACTTTTAATGGCTGAAATTGGACGATAAGTAAGAGGCTGGGACAAAACTTTAAATTTTAAGAAAGAGCAGCAAAGGTATTATTAAATTTTTGCTATCCAAAATGAAGAAAAATTTAGACATTCTTCCTTTTGGCATAAATAAAATTTACAAGAGAGCACTAGTTGATGGTAGCGAAGGTGGCGACTCCTGAGGATTAGCGTGACGCCTGAGACTACAGGATCAGGCCACGCCCCCGGAAAGCGTCCGTCCGCCCTAGTGACATCAACGTTCACAGCAAAAAAGTGTTGGATCGACATCAGTCAATCTAACACTTTTTCTCTTTTGTCCCAACCGCTTTTATTGTTTTATTCGGCGAAAACGATAGACCATTCATCGCGTTTGGCTAAAAATTCTTGTGCTAATGCTTGAGCACCTTCAAGGCAATGACTTGCTGCCCAGCCACACTGCACTTCATTGCAAGCAGGTACTGCCGTTGCTTTTGCAACATCTGTAAATGTTTTTTCCAAAATAGTTAATAAGTCGTCATAATCATTATGATTTATTAATGACACATAGAAACCTGTTTGACATCCCATCGGACTGAAATCAACGATATTATCTGAATAGTTTCGGATAATATCTGCCGATAAATGCTCTAAGGAATGTAAAGCTGGCATGTCCATATGTTCCTTGTTGGGCTGTTTCAAACGAATATCGTATTTGTATACTTCATCGCCATTTCTACCTGCTTTTACTCCCGCCAAGCGAACATATGGTGCGGTTACTTTCGTATGATCAAGATCGAAACTCTCTACATTTGTTTTTTCGCGTTCCACTGCTAACAACTCCTTTTTGACTATTATTTCTATTATAACGAGTTTTCCGATAGAATTGTATGATTTTTATGAATTTTATAAAAGTATAACTTCTCTACCATTTCGGGCAAACAAAAAAAGCAATTAGTCTGGCTTAGACTAGTTGCTCCTTAAAAATCCCTAATTATTTTTGGAATTTATTCATTTGTGCCATCATTTGACGTACTTGCTTTTCAGACGGAGTACGACCCATTTGCGCCATCATCATACGAATCATTTGTTCGTTAATTGGTGGGTTTTCTTTTAAATATTTCATCATAGCTTGACGAGCGAAATAGAAACCAAGTGCTGCCCCTGCTGCTAAAGCAATAATTACGATAATAATCCAAATCCAAGTTGCCATCTTGCCAACCTCCTCCACTAACAATATACCGAGAAAAAACTCTCCACGCTCCATTATACACGAAATAGTAGCGTGTTACTATATATTGTCGTGAAAATTACTAGTGCATTGTATACTTCATCGGCTTTAGCCAACCGCACTCATTCTCTTGTTTATTAAAAGCAATAAAGCGTTCACTCATTTTTGCCAACATCTGAAATAGATCTAAATCTAACATGCGTGATCCCTCACAATAGACACAAATTTTGCGTTCCACCAAATAAATAGCCATTTTCCCTTTTATCGGGTGTTCTAAAAATAGGGCATTGCGAGCTTTTTCTAAATGCGCATACTTTGAATCTAGCTGCGCTTCTAACATAGCAGCAATTTCATCGAAGCGAATTGTTTCACATATATATGCGAGTTCCTTTAAGGATTTCTCATTGGCATCTTCACAGCCCTGCATCATTTCTAACAACTTACGCTCTCTGCCGAAAATAAACGTTAAATGCTCTTCTTTTATTTTATATATGGAATAGGTTCTCACCAGAAATCCCCCTTCGCTCAGTTTCTTTACCGTAAGTATAGCCTAAACAAACTCGTTAATTTGTCAAAAGAAGGTGGCATACATCTTCTATTTTTGTCGAAAAGCTTCTAGTTTCGGCTTCTTAAAATTCTCTCAGCCTCGAGACCTAGAAGAAAATCCATTTCCAGTCCGTTTTAGAAGAGCTTTCAAACAGGTACTATAAAGGTACAAACGAAAGGAGCTCACCCATATGAAAAAATTTCTTTTACTAACAGGTGGCATAATCGCAGCATGTGTCGCACTTGCCTTAATCGGCCCATTAGCAGGTTTACTATTCTCAGGTTTATTGGTAGCACTTGGCATGCACTTCTACATCGGAAGCAAATCGACATTCGCCAAAATTATTTGGGCAACAGTTGGTCTAATTGGTGTCCTATCAGCAGTATCTAACATCCCAGCAATGATAGGTCTAGCAGCTATTGCCACTATCTATGTCATCTATAAAAAATGGAATGGCGAAAATGTAAAAATCCCAACAATTGAAGCGAGAGAAGAAGATCCATTTACGAACTTCGAAAAAGAATGGTCAAATTTAACAAAATAAAAGGAGCCAATTAATATGAACTTATTCCAACGTTTTAGATATACAATTGAGGCAGATTTACATCAAGTATTTGATAAGAAGGAACAAAAAAATCCAATCGCGATGTTAAATCAATATATTCGTGAAGCTGAGAAACAAACAGAACAAACTGGCAAATTGTTAGAACGTCAGGGGCAGCTTAAAGAAAAGCTAGAAGTGGAATTCAAGGACAACTCAGCGTTACTAGCAAAACGTAAATCTCAGCTGCAATTAGCAAACACAAGTGGCGAGCAAGATTTAATTGAATTCGCTACAGATGAAGTAGCAGCATACACAGCACGCAAAAATACATTACAAACAAGCATTGAGGCAAGTACACGCGAGTACTTTGAGCTTGAACGTAAATTTGAAACAATGAAGCACAAAATTAAAGATATGAAAGTTCGTCAGTTACAACTGATGGGCAAAGAAAATGTGACAAGAGCGCATCATCAAATGGACGGTATCCTTGCCAAAAACAATAAGACGAACTTCGAGGATTTAGAATCATACATCGATAAGCTGGCATTCCAAATTGATAAAGATCATGAAGTCACTACTTTTGAAGCACGCCTTGCAGCACTAGAAAAAAATGCAACTGATGCTAGCTCACCACTACTAATTGAAAACAAATAACATGTTATAATGGAAAGAAATGCGCCACATTTAGCGGCGCATTCTTTCACGTTTTGTATTAGAGGGATATTATCTCCCTCTCTCATACTATTAAGTAGAAAGAAGGGTGTCCCTCTTGCAAAATTTCACAACAAATAAACTCACATTTTGGGTACTGTGCTTCTTTTTACTCGTTTTTGTGGAGCTTACAATCTTTAATAATGGCGGTGCTTTTTGTTTATTGATTGGGGCTATACTTCTGTATTTAAGCTTTTCAAAAAATATACGATTTTTTAAATGGACAGGAATTTTCTTTATTGCGGTTGCACTCTTTACGATGTGGAGTTTGCGCCTTTTTATCGTCTTACTGCTCTTATACATGCTGTATCATTATTTGCAAAAAGAAAACGAACCTAAAGTCGTAACATTAGAATTTGAAAAGCTTCCAGCAGACAAAAATGAACTATTTGGCACAATGCCTGCACCTGTAGAAGCCTATAAATGGCAGGATGTACAAATACAACGACTTGCAGGTGACATTACAATTGATACGACGCAGACAATTTTACCAGCTGGCAGCAGCCTGATTACAATTCGCCAAGGGATCGGCAAAGTACAAGTTTATATCCCTTATGAAATTCCATTCCGTTTACATTTTACGACGTTATTTGGTGAGTTAACTTGCTTGCATAGTGGTCCGCAGCGGCTCCTTAATGAGAGTGTAGTGTTCTCCGATGGAAATCCTGAGGATGCGAAGCGTACACTCGTTATTCATGTTGCTACATGGCTAGGGGATCTGGAGGTGTTGCGAAAATGATTGCCTTTCTTTCAAGAGTATTTACCTTGTTTTTTATTTTGATTGGTGCTACATTCGGCCTCCTTTTTGCTGTGTGGGGAGAACCAAACGAGAAGGTTTGGCAACCACTCTGGCAACAAAATTACGATAATATTCCGTTAGGTGGCGTTATTTTACTGAGTCTATTTGCACTTAGTCTACTATTTGCTAGCTGGATTAGTATGACGGCTAGGGCAAGAGAGGCGCAAGCAACCCGCTTTGTGAAAGAATTAGTGGAACCTGATTTTATGCTACCGAAAAAACAGGCACTCCCGAAGCCACTGAAAAAGGCGCTCGCGCAAACAAGCGAGCTAATCGATACACAGCGGAAAAGCTTACAGCGCCTATCAAATGAACGCGCTGAAGCCAATGACAAAATTATTCAAGAACGTATTATTGCCGAACGCCAACGTCTTGCTCGTGAGCTCCATGATTCCGTATCTCAGCAATTATTCGCTGCTTCCATGTTACTCTCGGCCCTAACGGAAAGTGATGAAAATGCCAAAAGCTTAAAACAGGTCGAGAAAATTGTTCAGCAGGCACAGCTTGAAATGCGCGCATTATTATTACATTTACGGCCTGTTGCTCTGCATAATAAAACCCTCGCGCAAGGCTTAGAGGAACTCATTATAGAGCTACAGCAAAAGGTCTATTTCCATATCGAATATGAACTAGAGGAAATGGCATTAACTAAAGCAGAGGAAGATCATTTGTTCCGCATTGCGCAAGAAGCTTTATCAAATACATTGCGCCATTCAAAGGCCACAGAGGTTGAATTACTACTTATAGCCCGAGATGAACTAGCCATTTTACGTATTCAAGATAATGGTCTGGGCTTTGATGTTGAAACTGATAAGTCTACTTCATATGGCTTACAAAATATTGCAGAACGTGCTGTTGAAATTGGTTGTACGTACAAAATTGTTTCTGTGCCTGGAGAAGGTACGATTGTGGAAGTAAAAGTGCCACAGCACAAGGAGGTTGTTGAAGTTGATTCAAGTATTAATAGTGGATGACCACGAGATGGTTCGCATAGGCGTGTCTGCCTATCTATCAGCACAGCCTGACATTACCGTTGTTGGTGAAGCTGAGAATGGTGCCGAGGCTGTTGAACGAGCACTTGCCCTACGCCCTGACATTATTCTAATGGACAATGTCATGCCTGTTATGACGGGTGCCGAGGCGACTGTAAAAATTTTAGAGGCTTGGCCCGAGGCAAAAATTATGATGGTTACGAGCTTTTTAGATGATGACAAAGTCTACCCGGCACTAGAGGCTGGCGCTGTTAGCTATATTTTAAAAACATCTAACGCCAAGCAAATTGCTGACGCCATCCGTAAAACAATCGGTGGCGAAACGGTTTTGGAGCCAGAAGTAACCTCTAAAATGATGCATCGTATGCGTCACGGTACGAGTACCCCACTCTATGAGCAGCTAACCGACCGTGAAATGGAAGTATTACTGCTGATGGCAAAAGGTAAGGCAAACCAGGAAATTGCTGATGATTTATACATTGCTTTAAAAACCGTAAAAACACATGTGAGCAATATTTTAGCTAAACTAGATGTTCAGGACCGCACACAAGCCGTTGTCTATGCCTTTCAAAATGGTTTAGCAACGTAAATTTTAGTGATTCCTGCTAGTTTTCAGCGTTGTATGTGATGTTATCAGCTGTTTTACTATTTAAAGCTACACTAAAAAAGGTCCATGGCAAGCATGGATCTTTTCACAAAATGCCTACACAATGTTGACCCCTTTTGTTGTTTTAGTACTACTACAAGCAATTAACATAACTAAATCAAATTTCATATGGCTCGCTCCTTTTATTCAAATTTACTAGTGCTAAGAAAATCCATATATGTCCTATCTTATAGATTGATAAACCATTGAACCAAACTCGTGAATATCTTGAATGTAGTCAAACCCTTGGGGTGAACCAAAGCTATTAAAACCTCTAACTGCTACAATATTCTCTGTTGGAATCACCAATAACGCTACACTTGTGTAGCCAAGAAGTTGAAAACTTCCTTCTGGTAATAAGGGACTTAGCTCTGTCACCCCCTCTATCACTTGTGGCTGAACAAACCAGAAAACACCGTTAGTGGGTAAGTGCTTCGGTTTACTGTTTTGGGATTGAATGGTCGTTAATAATTGGATGATCTCTATAGGTATGACTTGCTTTCCGTTTACTTGACCCTTATCAAGAAGCACTTGCCCCCAGCTAGCTAACTCACTTAATGAGCTATACATATTCATCTTACTACCATCGCATACTTCACTTTCATACCAAAATGGATGATTTTTATGGTCCACTTCTATAAGGTTTTCAATTTTTTCACCGAACCAATTTGTCTCAGTAAAAGACAAAGCCTGAAAAACTTCTTCATTGACGATTTCAGCAATGGTTTTTCCTGTAGTGTTAAAAATAACTTGAGCAAGTATATCTACATTGACATCTCGATATGCCCAATTAGACCCTGCTATGAATTCCTTCATAATTTTTTCATTTTGCCAACGTAAACCGTGAGTATGTGTAACTAAATGTCTTATCGTTACGCTCCCAAAAATGCTAGTATGTCCTAAATAATCACTTAATCTATCATCTATTGAAGCAATATAGTTGTGATAAATTGCATAGGCTACAGCGAAACCAACATATGTTTTACGAACTGAGGCTAGATGGAAGAGTGTATGTGGACCTACCTTTTTCGCCTTTTTTTGTTGTCCATGTACACCAAAGTACTCTTCTAGTATAGTTTGACCACGTTTTTTAATAATAACTCCGCCACCCGTACAATCTAACGCTGAGAAAGTTTTCTGTACTTGTATGATTATATTTTGTGTATGCATGCAATACTCCTTTATCCATCCCAAACCTTAACTAGAAAATCGTAATAGTTGTAGAGGCTGAGCTAGCAACAATATGTAGGCTTTAGTTGTTCGAATCCTTAATATAACTTCATTATACATAATTTGGAAAATATTACTAGCTATTTATTCGTAATAGAAAATTACATCTAGTATACATTCAGAAACCTTTAGTTTCCAACATCGTTGTTATTTGTTAATAGGAGGAGATTATTTGGACACTCGTTTTACCTACGATAACTTCGTTAGCGACAATTCATTTACTTTGCTTGAGCCAATTTTTGAAGCCATTGTACTTTTCTCTGTCATCATGCTTATGATTATCATCATAAAAAAAGTGCCGATTTGGTTTTCTGTGCTCTTCGCGAGCCTTACTGTCGTTATTTCTGGTCAATTATTATTCTTTAGTGGCATAATTATTGATGAACTGGGGCTTGGTGGAAATTCGAAAGACTTCTTTTGCTTTATTGCCACGGCCGTACTACAATGTGCAGTGGTCTTGATTAGCTTGCATAAAACTTCAAAAAACGTAAAAATACCGCAGCGCTCGGCAGAGAGTTAACCCTCACTGAGCATTGCGGTATTTTACATCTATACGAGAGATTATAGCGCTTTGACTTTAGCTACAACATTTTCGACTGTAAATCCGTATTTCTCCATCACTAATTCACCTGGAGCAGAAGCGCCAAACTTGTCGATTGCAAGTACATCACCCTCGAAGCCAGTATATTTGTGCCAGCCGAATGATGCACCCATTTCGATAGCAAGACGTTTTGTTACTGCTTTTGGCAGAACGGCCTCTTTGTAAGCTGCGTCTTGTTTTTCGAAGCGATCCATTGACGGCATGGAAACAACTGCTACATCCAAACCTTCAGCTTTTAACGCTTTTTGTGCTTCAACTGCAAGAGAAACTTCTGAACCTGTTGCAATTAGAATGGCATCTGCTACTTCTTTAGAAGCAGGAGATACTGTGTAAGCACCTTTCGTCACACCTTCACGAACTGTATCGATAGACGCGTCAAGCACTGGTAAGTTTTGACGAGATAACACTAAAACAGTTGGTGTTTTTTCAGATGCTACTGCAAGCTCCCAAGCAACAGCAGATTCGTTCGCATCAGCTGGACGAACAACAGATAGATTTGGCATTGCGCGTAATGATGCTAAGTGTTCAATAGGTTCATGTGTCGGACCATCTTCCCCTACAGCGATGGAATCATGTGTAAATACATATGTCACAGGAAGTCCCATTAATGCAGAAAGTCGCATAGCTGGACGAACATAATCAGAGAATACGAAGAACGTACCACCGAAGACATTAACACCACCATGGAGTGCCATACCGTTCATCGCTGCACCCATAGCGAACTCACGTACACCAAACCAAATATTACGGCCAGCGTAGTTATCTGCTGAGAAATCGCCCGCGCCTTTCATAGTCGTTTTGTTTGAGCCAGCAAGGTCTGCTGAACCACCGAAGAAAGAAGGTGTTTTCTTAGCGATCGCATTGATAGCCTCACCTGAAGAAGAACGAGTTGCGACAGATTTACCTACTTCATATACAGGTAATTCTGCTGCGAAATCTTCAGGTAATTTACCATTCATGGCATTTTCAAATTGTGTCGCTAATTCTGGGAATTCAGCTTTATATGCTGCAAATTTTTCGTTCCATGCTGCTTCAGGTTGAGCACCTTGCTCTACTGCCGCTGCATTAAATGTGTCGTATACTTCAGCAGGGATTTGGAATGGTTCATGTGCCCACTCATATGCTGCCTTCGTTAACACAACTTCATCCGTTCCAAGTGGTGCACCGTGTGAATCTGATTTACCAGATTTATTTGGTGAGCCGAAACCGATAACTGTTTTTACTTCAATAAGTGTTGGTTTGCCAGTTGATTTTTTCGCTTCTTCAATAGCTGTGTTAATCTCAGTTACATCTGTACCATCTGCAACTTTCAAGTAGTTCCAGCCATATGATTCGAAGCGTTTTTGCACGTTTTCTGAGAATGATTTTTCTAAATCACCGTCTAATGAAATATCATTTGAATCGTAAAGCACGATTAATTTTTCAAGCTGTAAGTGGCCAGCTAAAGAAATAGCTTCAGCTGCAACACCTTCCATTAAGTCGCCGTCGCCGCAAAGTGCGAATGTGTAGTGATCGACGATATTATGACCTGGCTTGTTGTAAGTAGCTGCTAAATGGCGCTCAGCCATTGCCATACCAACTGTCATGGCAATACCTTGACCTAGAGGACCTGTTGTTGCCTCTACTCCAACTGTATGACCATATTCTGGATGTCCTGGTGTTAATGAATCCCATTGACGGAAGTTTTGAATTTCTTCCATTGGTAAGCCGTAGCCACCAAGGTGCAGTAGGCTGTATAAAAGCATTGAGCCATGACCTGCAGAAAGTACGAAACGATCGCGGTTATACCATTGTGGATTTGCCGGATTGTGGCGAAGTTGTTTTGTCCATAGCGTATAAGCCATTGGCGCTGCCCCCATTGGTAATCCTGGGTGACCTGAATTTGCTTTTTCAATCGCATCGATTGACAATGTTCGGATAGCATTAATCGCTAGTTGATCCGCATGTTGAGTCATTATGTTGTGACATCCTTTCTCGTCCTATATATTGTTCTTTTACAGTTTAGTCAACATTGTCTTAGAAAACAATGGTTTTGTTATACTATTTGAGATTTATGACATACTTAATAGAATTGTGTCACATTAATTTAAAAATTTATTTTTTTTCGCTTGCTTTACCTTCTCCGGCGTAACATCATTGCCCTCTGCATCTACAACTTTGACGTTTTCAATTGTATCGCGCATAGATGCTCTAAACGTATCCAAATACTCTTTACGCAGTGCAGTACGTTCTTTTGCTTCTTCTTCAGTAAGATTACCTGTTTTAGCTTTAGCTGATAATTCATTAATTCGATTGATTTTTTCTTTTGATAACATAATTCCACACCTTTCAGTACCTATCTTAATGAATATGGTACGCAAAGTATAGCATGAATTGCTTCAAAATGCAGTTATATCAGCCTTTTAAGCGATTTAGTTGTGTTGTAAAATAATGCAAGAAGTATAGCAGAAAAAAAGTGTGTAGCTTGATCCTTTAAGTATCCTACAATTTCTGTTTTTTGGTATGGCTGACCCTAAACCTAACTGTCTTTTTTTACCCAAAAATTTGAGCAGCAAGAGCAAATAGTGTATTGTTTCGAGGTGGCATTTCTACAGAATTAATGATCATAACTGGCGGGTTACTAACCTCCTTAAAGCCACTTTGTGTCAACAATGCGACAAACTCTTCGTTCCCCACTGGCACATCTATTCGCAATTTGCCTTGATGGTTTAAAGCCAAATTATTTAGTATTAAGGAGGCCGTTTGACAATCAGGTGCTACAATTGGTCCTAGCAATAAATTAATTGGCCCTAAAATCGAGATACCGAATCCAATAATTTTTGCATGTTGATCTTTAACGACTAAACATTGTTTGGCTTGTTTTATTCTATTGTGAAGAAATGTACTTCTTTTATCGCCAAATGCTGCTTCGTCTAATGTTAATATTTGATTTAAATCATTTTCATGATAATTTTCAATGGTCATATTATTGGTCGATAACCCATGGTTCACTCTATAATTATCCGCTAGATATTTTTGTACATAATCGACAGTTTTAAAACCCATTTTTTCATATAAGGGTTCGCCTTCTTTTGTCGCAATAAGCATTATAGCGGTATCTCCAGCAGCACTGTCTAAACATTTTTGGGTAGCATCTTTTCCTAAGCCCAATCCTCGGAAATCTTGATGGACAATCACCATGCCAATGGAAGCTATATGCGTATCATACTTAATGATGGCCGCACTTGAAACAATTGTACCTGCTGCATCTTTGTGACCAAATATTTTACCAGATGACAAAACCGTGGCAATTTCAAATTCATCATAATCCCACTCAACTGACGCTGACAATGTAATTAACCCCGAGATATCATTTTCATCAAATTCTACTAGCGCTAACGTATTTTTGTTATATGTAGTCATTTGTTTTCTCCCTCCCTAGTTCCGTGAAACCTAACATCATACTTATATTGATGGCATCATGTAGGAAATTGCACCTGAACGATGTCTCCCAAGGAACATTCGTTCTAATTTTATCTATACAGTTTGAAATTTACAAGTAATGATAACAATATTCTGTACTTCTTCATTGTTTACCAATAAAATGTAATTAATGCAATCATGACTAAAACTCATGGTTGTGATGAAATGAATAAATGGGAGGTAAAAAAATGTTTATAAAATCACCAAGATTAGTAATACGGGAATTTGAGCCTGATGATTGGCAAGCTGTCTATGCGTACACTTCCGATATGAATGTGATGAAATATATTCCTGAAGGTGTTTTCAGTGAGAAAGATGCAAAAAACTTTGTCAGTGAGAACATGGAGGAAGCTAAAAATTTCCCAGTAATTTTAGTAGAAGAAAATATCCTGATAGGGCATATGGTTTTTCATCAATATTTTGGAGAACATACGTATGAAATTGGTTGGGTGTTTAACCCTGACTATTATAATAAAGGCTATGCCTCAGAAGCAGCACAAGCTCTATTGAACTATGGCTTTAAGGACATGCAGTTACATAGAATTATAGCCACTTGCCAACCACAAAATATAGCCTCATACAAAGTGATGGAAAAAATCGGCATGAGAAAAGAAGGTTATTTCAAAAAGTGTATACCGCACGGAGATGACTGGTGGGATGAATATTATTACGCTGTTTTAGCGCAAGAGTGGACGTAAAACCATTCGTAAAACGACAAAAAAAGATTAGGGGCGCAAATTATTTGCCCGCTAATCTTTTTTGATGTTCTTGATATCGTCGATGTACTGTTGCCTTACTCACTTCAAAACCGAGCCCTCTAAGTGACATCGCAATTTCCTCAAAAGTGAGACCGCGATGACGAAGTCGCACGATTTCTTCTATAGGCACTTCTTTGCGTTCCTGACCAGCTGGATTCCCACGATTGGACAGATTTTTTTCAGGACGATAGCCGTTTTCTACCGCACGACGCATCCCCCTACGAATTTTCGCATTATGAATTTTACGTTGGTACTCCTCGACAATCGCTAAAATTTCGAGCAGCATCGTGTCCATTTCATTCAGCTGTACTGGTCCGGCATCACGCATAGAAAAAACATCTGTTTCAGTTTTTTGCAATAAATGTAGCACTGCCATTCGAGCATTACCACGTCCTAAACGTGTTTCATCCTGCACAAATAATGCTTGAATCTCTTGTTCTTTTATGAAATCTAGCATTTCTAGCAGTCCCTCACGCTCGACATCATAGCCGCTATGTTTATCCATAAAAACACACTTTACTTCATAGCCTTGCTGTTGGGCATAGCGCACTAATTCTTCTTCTTGTCGCTCAAGTGACGAACTTTGCGTCTCTTTTTCTGTACTTACACGGCAATAGACGACTGCCGATTGGTGATTATTCATCATTTTCCACTTCTCGCAATTTCAATTGAATTTGTGGGCCTGGCGTTTTCCCCCACTAATGGTATGACCAATGATTTTCCTGCAACAATATTGACGTTTTTCAATTCATTTTCCACTTTCACAATCTTTATCCAGTCATCTGTTTCCATTTTACCACGGTATTGTTCTGCTAACGACCATAAGCTATCGCCATGTTCTATATGAATTTCTGTATATGTAATATCCCCAGGGTCAGTTACAAAAAGGTACCCCGCAAATAGTAAACAAGCGCCGATTAAAATTGAAATATGTGTATTTTTCTTTATCCAGTTCATGAATTATAACCCCTTTTTAGAATGTTTGTTCGGAATGTATGTTCTGATTTTAAAACGAACAAACGTTTTTGTCAAACACTTTTCGAACCTATGTTTGCATAAGTGTTCGCATTCTGCTATACTATCTAGTAAGAAGAACAAAAGATAAAAAGAGGTGAGCAATCATGAAAAAAGTTTCTAAAAGACAAGAAGACATATTAGCATTTATCAAGGAAGAAGTGCGCGCAAAAGGTTATCCACCATCAGTACGAGAAATCGGTGAAGCGGTTGGGCTAGCTTCTAGCTCAACAGTTCATGGCCATTTAGCTCGTTTAGAGCAAAAAGGCTTCATCCGTCGAGATCCAACAAAACCACGTGCCATTGAAATTTTAGAGCCCGAGGATTCCATTCAAAAGCAAAGCGTCATTCATGTACCACTTGTAGGAAAAGTAACAGCTGGATCACCAATTACAGCAATCGAAAATATCGATGAATATTTCCCTTTACCAGATACTTATGGCACAAGCGAAGATCAGCTATTTATGTTAGAAATCATGGGTGAATCGATGATTGAAGCAGGCATTTTTGACGGAGATTTAGTCATCGTTAAACAAAAGGCTACTGCCGATAATGGTGATATTGTCGTTGCCATGACAGAAGAGGATGAAGCGACAGTTAAACGTTTCTTCAAGGAAAAAACACATTTCCGACTTCAACCAGAAAATGCGACAATGGAGCCAATCATTGTTGACCAAGTGACGATTTTAGGACAAGTTGTTGGCTTATACCGCCGCGTGCATTAATGGACTCACAATATTGCTCCATCAAAAAAGAGAAGCATGCAACTATGCTTCTCTTTTGTATTTTAAACTCGCTTTGATAAAAGCTGTAAACAGCTTCTTCGCCACTTCATCACCTACAATTGCTTGTTCTTCAGGATGCCACTGGACTGCGAGACAAAATGCCAATGAGTCATGGACCACCGCTTCGACGATACCATCGCTCGACTTTGCTACGACATTTAATTTTTCCGCTAGCACATTAATAGCTTGATGATGCATTGAATTCACAGCAATCTTATCTTCTTCCACAATCGTGTTTAATAAATTATCAGGAACAACGTTGACATAGTGTGTGGCAACACCCCGAGCTGCTTGCTGTCTATGCTTTAACAGCTTACTACTGTGATATTCACTATCAATATCCTGATAAAGCGTGCCACCAAGAGCAATATTTAATAGTTGGATACCACGACAAATCCCAAAAATCGGCATTTGTCTTATTAAAGCTGCCTGAATCAAAGCGAGTTCTAGCGTATCCCTTTCTGGTTGAATCTGCCCTAATCCTGGCGTCGGTTCTGCGCCAAAGTGAAATGGATGCACGTCATAACCACCAGAAAGTAATAAACCATCAGTCAATGATAAAATTTGCGCCACATCGTTCTCTACTCCAAGCGGGATAATAAATGGAATGCCACCCGCTTCGATAATACTTTTACAATATGCTACATTTAATCTTGACGATAAATCATCCTCTGCAAATGCTGTTATCCCAATAATAGGTTTCACACAATCGCCTCCCCTATCTAAAAGGTTTAAATTCTACCATAATCCTACATACCAATCAATCATGGCGTCCCCAAAGAAATATACAAGAATCGCTGCAAGTGCTATCGACGGACCAAACGGTATAGGTGTTTTTCTGCCTTGCTGACGCAGTCGTAGCACCACGATGCCCACTACCATCCCAATGCTTGCGGCTACAAATAATGTAAGTAGTGTATTCAACGTGCCAAGTACAAGGCCAAGTAAAAAGAATAATTTAATATCACCACCACCCATGCCGCCACGTGACAGCACTGCAATCAGATATAATATGCCATAACCAACTACTGCGCCCACTAGACTATCCCACCATGGTGTCAGTGGTGACATGACACGCCCAACTAACAACAATGGTAAAAAGAAAATCAGTACTTTATCAGGTATAAGCATATACGCCAAGTCAGAAACAACGAGTATCACTAATAATGATATCAATAACATCGCCACTACAAATTCTACGCTAAAACCTAATCGCCAATACGCAAATGCAAATAAAAGTGCGGTGATAAGCTCCATTAACGGATAAATCCATGAGATTTTTTGCCCACAGCTACGACATTTGCCACCTAAACAGACATATGACAACACTGGCACTAAATCCAGTGCAGTTAGTTGTCTCTTGCAATTCGTACAGTGTGAAGGTGGGCTGACAATCGACTCTTTCAGTGGAACACGTAGCCCCACTACATTAAAAAACGAGCCAAGTACGAGCCCAAAGAGGAAAACTGTCACTGTATAAGCCATTTCCATTTTTATTACCTCCTAAACGAATAGGCGCCCATACATTTTGAAGTATGTGCGCCTATGTATCATTGTTGTCCTTCATAATAGAACGTTGTCACTTGAACGGTTGCCTGTAGGGTTAAATCTGCATCTTCATAAAGCTGATCTTGTTCCCCTGGTAAGCTAAAGCTAATCGTATCTGTTTTCATGACACGCTCTAGTTTTTCTATTTCCTTCAAAAAGCTGTCAAGTGCAGTAAAATCTAAAGCGGCGACTTTTACACTAAATGTCACTAGCTTCAGCTCAGCAGGCAACGTTTCCTTTGCAATTGAGGAAACTGGCAAATTTTCATCCACTTCGGTCTGCTCCCCGTTTACCTCTGCCTGTGCTTTTTCAACCATGTTAGGCTCTGTGACCTCTGATTGTGCCACAGCCGTATCATAATTATTAAAATTCAATGACTCTAATCGCGTACCAGACACTTCTTCTATTTCAGCCATATCTAAAATGATTTTTTCAATGGCCCTTGTTTCAGGCACTTTTTGACGCAACGTTAATATATTTACCAGTTCACCTTGCACTTCATCTAGCTTCGTAAGTTGTCCTTCGATCTCTGTAATTTGTTGTTGAAGTTGGTTAATATTGCTGGCTTTTGCTTCGACTTCATTGAGCTTTGGCAAAAGTAAATAGTAATAGAGTGCAAATAACAGTGCTACAGTTAAAGCTACTAGTAACAGGATGGATGAATTTTTACTACTTGTTAACTTACTCATGAGCGTCGACCTCCAGCTAAATACATATAATCTATAGTCGCTGTAATTGTCACTGCATAACGAGGAACTTCCTTAAACTTTTGCTCCGGTGTTTGCTCTATGTGCTCCCCAAGCTCAACATTAAAGTTTGATATCGAACTGATTTGTGTATCTTTGAAATAATTACTTGCAAGAAGCCGTTCAACATATGTAGATATAGCTGTCATTGATTCAAAATCTACTATGATATTGATAGTATCCGCACCAAATTCGTAACTACGTAAATAGGAATGGACTGGCAACAAATTACGTGTTTCATCTATCAGTGGTGTCACCGGATAAGAAACACTTTGCACAAATTGTACGGACTGCTCCAATGACCCCTCATTGACACTTTGTCGCATATCTAGCTCCTGCTGTAATTGCTCGCTTTGTTCCATTAACGCTTGTTCTTCGTTTGTTAAAGCCTTTATCTCACTTTTAGCAGTGAAAAACATCATGAATACATAGGCGATGAGAATGCCCACCGCTACAATAAGTATGCCATATAAAAGCTTTGGCGATGTTGTCTTTTTTTCGAGCTGTGGTAAGAGGTTAATGTTTGGAACCATTAATTTACCTCCTTTAAAGCCAAGCCAAGTAACGTCGAAAACTCTCTTTTAAAGGCTGGGAAATACTGCTTCACCATTTCTTCATTTACAACTGTTAATGGTACGCCTAAATTAGACTCCAATAAATGGCCAATTGTTTTTAGTAGTGGGTTATCACCGAGTACAATAATTTCATCGACTGATTTTTCACCTTTATGTAAAGAAAATTTAAAGAAATTCATCATACGGTCAATTTCAAGCACCTGATCCATCACGATCATGCGGTAATCATCGATTTCGCTGCTATAGCTAAATCGATAGCTAAAATCATCCTCTTCTTTATTCTGCCATTGTGTTAAATCCGTTTCAATCGATTGATAACGTAAAAACTCTATCTGACCTTGCGAAAAAATACTAATGGACAGTTCATTGATAGACCAATCAGCAATTAAATAGGTTTTATCACTAACTAAAACATGCAGATTTTCTAGCAATCGAATATTGCACAACGCACGGATATCGGCAGCTTCTGGCTCTAATGAAACATCAAGAAACATACCGACCATTTTATTTATCTCTTCCGATGGAGCCGCAAATAACATGGCCTTCCCATCGTCAGGATCAGGATCATACACATCAATCAACGGGTCTTGGAATGGTAAATGAATGGAATGCCCAAGCTCCATTTCTGCATAACCCCTTAGTTCGTGAAGCTTAACATCTTTCGGATAATCAAAACTCTTTAAAAGCACCGTAGTATCCGGCACAAACATACGCACAGCTTGTTTTTTCCCAGTCCATTTCACTACCTGCTCTTTTATAATTTCAAATAATTCTACTTCTTCAACAATGGTCGCATTTTCAACAATGCCCGGTGTTAAAGGATACTCATAGCCCTGCCACTGACTAGGCTCCGGTCCTTTCGCCACAATCGCACGTAACACATAATCCTTTAATTCTATTGAAACATGCGACTTGCGCTTTCTCTTAAACATGTGAAAAGACCCCCTTTTCCATTTCAGTATAAACGATTCCCTCAATTAGTCATCCATTTCCCAGCCAGAAACGCAAAAATATTGCATTTCTGAATGGGTTGGGAGGACTGATTATCTTGTAGCTAATGATTATGGTGTTTTTTCACCCTCAATCTTTTCAACAGTATCGCTACCTTTTTGGTTGTCTTTGTTGATAGACTGAACCGTTGCACCACTAAATGAAACTTTCTTATCAGTACCACTATATACAACATCTGTTGCAGAAAGTTTATTAGGACTATCTTTAGTTACTGTAGCCGAATCAGCGACTTTTTCAAATGTACCAGCGTTATCTAAATATTTGTCTGTTTTTAATTTAGCAACAGTAACGGAAGGCTCGTCCGGTTCATCAGTAAAGTATAAATTAGCAGCATTTAATACGTTAATTGCATCAGCTTTTGCTGCATTATAGCGTGAGTTTTCGATGATGTTACCAATGGCTGGAATTGCAATAGCTGAGATAATCGCTAGGATAACGATAACTGCTAGTAACTCTATTAAAGTTAAACCTTTTTCATTTTTCACGTGTTTCTTGTTTAGTAATTTTTTGAACATAGTTGGTTCCTCCTTGAAATTTTATTATATGAAGTGTGTGTACACGGACTTCCTTGAATTTTTTATGTGAATAACTTTTATATGAATAGCTAGTTAAAGTACTCTGATTAGCCAAACAAAACAAATTTAATGAACAACCAATTTTACATATTCTCATATAGCTGGAACATCGGTAAAAATATCGCGGCGACAATCACACCAACCACTAATGCAAGCACAACAATCATCAGAGGCTCGATTAATGACTTCAATGTATCCACAGCGCGATCAACCTCGTCCTCATAAAATTCAGCAACTTTTTCAAGCATGTAATCCAACGAGCCTGTACGTTCGCCAATTGACGTCATCTGTGTGACGAGCGGTGGAAATAACCAGCTTTTTTCTAATGGCTCCGATAAAGTGCCACCCTTTTCTAAATTATCGCGGGCTTCTAGTACCACCTTGCCAATAACGGGATTCCCCGCCACTTTTTCGACAATCGTCAGCGCCTGTAAAATGGGCACAGAGCTACTAAAAAGAGTAGCTAATGTTCTCGTCATACGCGCAATCACATCTTTTTGCAAGAGCTGCCCGAAGACAGGCATTCGCAAAAGCACAACATTGACTGTATAGTGAAAATCCTTGTTATTTTTATAAAAAAAGTTAAATCCGACTACTACAATAAGTAGTGCCAAAATAACGATATACCAAAATTCAATTAGCCAATCACTGATGCCCACGACAATAATGGTAATTAAGGGCATCTCTAAATCCATATCTTTAAAGGCATCCATAAAGGTCGGCACGATAAAGACCATTAAAAACATCCCAACGACTAATGTTAGAACTGATAATACTGCTGGATAAGTCATAGCGGATTGAATTTTCTTTTTAATGTTATACTGTTTTTCTAGTGTGCCTGCTAATCGCTCAAGCGTATCATCGATGTTTCCAGTTGCTTCACCGGCCCGCATCATGTTAATGAAGAGCACAGGAAATACTTTAGGATGTTTGGCAGAGGCATCTGAAAACGACGAACCGCTTCGAATGTCTTCCTCAACTTGCATCAAGGCACGCTTTAATGGCTTACTCCTTGTTTGTTCCCCTAAAATATGAGTGGCTTCCACTACGGATACGCCCGCACGAATGAGCGTGGCGTATTGCCTACAGTAAATGACGAAATCCTGATGTTTGACCTTGGTACCCAAGGCGATGTCCTTGTGTAAAATACTATTGGACTCTTGAATATCTCGTGCATTGATGCCCTGTGCACGTAGCTTGTCAATTGCCACTTTTTTATTTGGCGCATCAATAGTGCCCTTTTTTTGTGCCCCTGTTTTCGTGCGACCACTATAGCGAAATACTGTCAACTATAATCACCAGCGTTCATAAATGGTCGTGCATCCTCTAGTGAAATTTTTCCTGTAGCGATTAAGTGCTGCATGGATGATTCCAGTGTGTGCATCCCCAGAGCCTTACTTGTCTGCATCACACTTGGAATTTGGTGAATTTTCTCATTACGAATTAAGTTGGCAATGGAAGGTGCTTGTACCAAAATTTCAGTTGCTGCAATACGGCCCTTTACATCTTTGCGTACAAATAAACGCTGTGAAATAATTCCTTGCAGTACATTGGCAAGTTGCACACGGATTTGACTTTGCTGATGTGGTGGAAACACATCAATAATGCGGTCGATTGTGGTTGGTGCACTGCTAGTATGCAAGGTTGCCATGACTAAGTGCCCTGTTTCAGCAGCAGTAATTGCCGTCGAAATTGTTTCATAATCGCGCATCTCACCAACTAAAATAATATCGGGGTCCTGCCGTAATGAAGCCCGTAAACCATTGGCAAAGCTCTTCGTATCGACGCCTACTTCCCGTTGGTTAATGACTGATTTTTTATGAGCATGTAAATACTCAATCGGATCTTCTAGTGTGATAATGTGCTTGGCACGCGTTTCATTTATGTAATCAATCATTGCCGCTAAGGTCGTGGATTTTCCTGAACCAGTTGGCCCCGTTACTAAAATAAGCCCCTGGGGTTTTTCTGCCAATCGATACAGTACTTCTGGCATATTGAGTGATTCAATGGACGGTATTTGCGCCTCTATTAAACGTGCCGCAATTGTTACTTCATTGCGTTGATGGTAGGCATTGACACGGAATCGGCATTTTCCAGGCAAGGAAAAATTAAAGTCCGTCTCGCCTTTCTCCTCAAACTCCTGTAGTTTATGTGCTGGTAAAATAACCTTCACCATTTCCTGTAAATCTTCTGTTTCTAATGGTGTTTCTCCATATGGCTCTAGCTTGCCATGGATACGATACACAGGGGGAATGCCTTTCGTTAAATGTAGATCAGATGCTTTTTCCTCAAATGAACGGGTTAATAGTTCAACAATTGAATATGCTGTCATTTATGTCACATCCTAGTCTGCGCTTGCTACGCGTAATATTTCTGATGTGGTCGTTTGGCCAGCAACGACCTTTAATAGCCCGTCTACTAAAAGCGTATGATAGCCTTTTTGCTTCATGTAATCCCTTATGACGCTATCACCCATACGACTTAAAATCATGTCTTTTACTGTGCGGTCAACTGGCAAAATTTCATGAATTGCCATACGTCCACGGTAACCAGTCTGATTGCAAGCTGGACAGCCACGACCTTTCTTGCCATGTGTTACACCTTCGATCCCGTTTTCTTCTAGAATTTCGAGTTCACGTGAAGTAAATGCATATGTTTCTGAACAATCTCGACACACTTTTCGTACTAAGCGTTGAGCCATAATTCCGACAAGTGAAGAGGATAGAAGAAATGGTTCAATCCCCATATCATGTAAGCGTGAAATAGATTCCACTGCGCTATTTGTATGCAATGTGCTTAACACTAAATGGCCTGTCAGTGACGCACGGATAGAAATCTGTGCTGTTTCAAGGTCACGAATTTCACCAACCATAACGATATCTGGATCTTGACGTAAAATGGAGCGTAAACCAGTCGCAAACGTTAAACCGACCTCTTCTTTAACCTGAATTTGATTGATGCCATCTAGCTGGTATTCAACTGGGTCTTCCACCGTAATAATATTGACGCCCTCTTGATTTAAATAACTAAGTGCAGCATATAAAGTGGAAGATTTTCCTGAGCCTGTTGGTCCTGTAATTAGCATAATGCCATTTGGATGGGCAATCATTTTGCGGAAAAGTGCTTCATTGCTTTCACTAAAACCTAATTTGTCTATGTCATTTGCCGCATTCGTTAAATCTAAAATACGCATGACAACTTTTTCCCCGTAAATAGTGGGTAACGTTGATAGTCGGATATCAACTGGTCTGAAATTAACATTCGTTTTAATGCGCCCATCCTGCGGAATACGATTTTCAGTAATATTTAAATTGCCCATAATCTTAATACGTGCTAGAACAACATTTTGCATATGTTTGGGTAATGAACGCTCGGTACGTAACACCCCATCCACTCGATAGCGCACACGTAGTTCAGTTTCCTGAGGATCAAAATGGATATCACTCGCTCGCTGCGCCACACCGTTCGCTATTATTTGATTCACTAAACGCATAATCGGCGAATCTTCGTTTTCGATTTCTTCTTGCGTGTCTGTTCCCAAAGCACCTAAATCTTGTAGTGCTGCATCCATCGATTCTTGTAAATCATAGTATTTCGTTATCGTACGGTACAAATCATCCTTAGCAGCAATACTTGTCTCTATTTGACAGCCTGTCGTCATGCGAACTTCTTCAATTGCAAAATAATCCATCGGGTCTGCCATTGCGATAAATAATTTGTTTTTCTCCTTACGAATAGGCATAATATTCGTCCGCTTCGCTAGTTCAGCTGGAATTAACTGTAGTAACTCTGGGCTTATTGAAAATTGGTTTAAGCTAATATGCGGAATGCCCAGCTGAAACTCCAGTACTTCGATGAGTTGCTGTTCCGTTAAGTAATTTTCTTTAATAAGAAAATCCCCTAGCTTTTCCTCTTTCATTTTCGTCGTTAACGCATAATCTAGCTGTTGCGCTGTAATAACAGCTGATTCTACAAGTAAATCGCCTAAACGTTTACGTCCTACAGCCATTTGCTTACCTCCCTCTTATCACGGACTCGTTTGCACAAAATTGCCACCTTTATCGTAATAACCATAGACAATTTCTGGACCGTCTACTTGCGTATCGTTATTTGTCTTTGCCAAACTGTCTGTATCAGACAAACCATTACCATCTAGATCGATTTGTAAATCTGGGTCTGCTGTAGCTGCACTTGCATTTTGTGTTGGCGCAGTCACAGGGGCAGGCTCTTTCGTGGAGCGTGTAACTATCCGATTTTCAGGCGCATAATAGTCTTTACTTATAAGCTGTTCATCCGTTGTACCATGCTCAACAATGGAACGATAAACCTCCACACGAAACCCCTCTTGACCTTCTTGTTCCACTCGCTCTTGCCCAACTTTTAAATCATCAGAATACCGATAAATAATACGAGGTTTTACAATTTTATCTTTAGTAACACGAACAGTAATTTCTTTGTCCTTTGTCGGTGCAAAAATTTCTATTTTTAATTGATTGCCCTCAAGAGTTGTTTTCAACTTTCCAGTAAGTGTAGAGCGGTTGATAAATTGTAAGTCCTTATGTAACGCTACATTTACATTAGCCTCGATGCCCTTTTGCATATAACTAGGCAATACCTGTTGTGCGTGACGTTCAATTATTTCATAGTCTGTTTGAAGCACAACACTGTATATCGTTGAAGCAAGAAAGTTTAGTCCTGCTTCACTTACAGCGCTTGTTTGTTCACCTAACAAAGACAGCAAGGACACTGGTTTATTCGGCACTAAATTTAATTCTTGTAAAGAGGGAATGATTTTAGGAATCCCAATGGCCTCGGCAGGTATATCCACTACTTGGAAGCCGATTCTTTCCTCTGTTTGCATAAAGGCATCATTTACAACTGCTTCAATTTCATGATTGCGCAAAAGACTTGCCTGCGAAGAAATATTAAGAAGTGTTTTTTCTGATTGCCAAATGTCTACTGCCTCAATTTGCTGAATACTCTCTTCATTTATTGTGACGGGAATTGGGACATGCACCACTTTATCCTCTTGCCAAAATGCATACCATGGTTTTTTTGCCAGCGATTCATATTGTGTGATTGCTGCTGAAGTATCAAAAGAGAGTTGCTTAGCGTCTAGCGTTATGGAAGTATTTCCACCACTAATTACGATTGCTGTCGCTTGCCATTGAGTTATTGCTGTCTGTAGGGTTGATTCTAACGCGGCGTCTTTTATTCCTTCGATTTCAATACCACCAATCGTTGATTCCTTGGTATCCTCCTTGGCAAAAACTGTGCCATTTAACACAATATTCGGCAGACAGACTGCTACTATTAGCACTGCACCTATCAACATCATTGCTATTTGTAAGTATCTTTTCATAGCCTGCCCCCCCTAATTTGCTACTAAATTATATATGTTTCAACTAGTTTTAATACTATATACTCATTACATTTTCAAGGATACTACAAAATAACATTAATGACACTACTATCAACCCATTTTTTTCTAAATTTTTTTCTTTTGTCCATAAAAACTTCGAAAAATAGCCTACTTTATAGTTAAATAAATGATATATTATCCATACACACATCTTTTATACTAGGAAATAGGGATTGCACCATTTTCACTACGTTTAAATGAAATACTAATTTCAAGGTGCTTTCAGGCAGTTAAAGCCTAAGAAAAATCAGTTATTATTTTTTCGATGTAAACTCAAACAGTATATTAAAGGACATATCTAAATCCTCAGCGTTTAAAGGAAGTGAACATGATGTTTGTAAAAAACAACGAATCGGGCATTACACTTGTTGAAGTTGTTGCCTCGCTCGTCATTATCACTATTATTCTAGTGAGCTTTTTCTCGTTCTTTATGAACACCGCCAAAACGACCAAAACAGCCAATCATATTTTTGATGCCACTTACTATGCTCAGAAAGAGATGGAGGGATTTTACAATCTAACCCAAACGACTGTTATTCATAAAGATGAGAATAAAGAACAACAAATCAAACAAGCGATTGTTACCAAAGGTTATGAACCAGATGAACATAACAGTGGTTATTTTCAGAAGGAAGGAGATGTGACAATAGAAAAAAATAATGTTTTTAATTATAAATTGAAAATTATCGACATAGATAAAACGTTAACGCGCTTTACGATCTACGTGTGTGACAAAGAGAAATCATGTGGGAGCAATACGGCAAAAGCTCAAATGGAAAACATTTATGAATGGAGGGCTAGGTAATGAAACACCAGAAAGAAAGTGGTTTAACACTTGTAGAAACACTAGCCGTTACTGTCATTGCAAGCATTATTTTGCTAGCTATATACTCCATTATCAGTCAAAGTTCAAATACCTATGTAAAACAAAGCAACACAAATAAAGATATTAATGATGCTGCATATGCATTAAAGGTCATGACAAAAGAAATACGTAAAAATCCTAAGTCTGTATCAATAGATTCTTCAACACAATTAACGATTAACAAAGATATTTCCGATAAAGAAATTCGTTTTGTTTTTGATGACAAAAAACAAATGTTGAATAGAAATGGCGTAATTCTTTCTACAGGTATTCAAGATTTTCAAGCTAGTATGAACGGGCAAGCCATTACAATAAAAATTACAAATGTACAAGGTAAAACAAGTACTGCTGAATTATATTTAAGAAAGGCGGGAGCAAAGTGAGTCAGAAACATTTATGTAAAAATGAACAAGGTTACACTTTTGTTATTGCCCTCTTTGTTATTGTTTTGATAGCAGTATTAGGGCTTGGATTAATGTCCGTCACTTCAAACACGTTAAATACTACGAAGCATGAACGAAACGACCAATCTATTTTTTATATTGCTGAAGCTGCACTAAATGTAAAAAAACAAGAAGTGTATACTATCGTCTACAACGCATATGACTGGACAAGAGAAAAACACAAAAACACAAAAACAGAAGATCGAGAGAAAGTTGATTTTGTCAAAATGTTTATCGACAAAATCAAGGATGACATACCAAGTCAACCTGTTTCTTACAGCAACTTCGAACCCCAGTTTAATCAGCAACCCGAAGCTTGCATAAAAGTGACTATAGAAAGTGAATCACCGTTGACAATAAATATTGAATCAACCGGCTATCTTTTATACTCTTCACCTACAGCAAGTTGCCCTGATAACATCGTTAAACATAATCGTACGGTTGAACAAGTCATTGATGTAGATTTAAATTTGAAATTTTTAACGGATATTGATGGTGAAAATGGAGGTGGAAATGGTCCTAACCTGCCAAATCTTGCAGTACAAACGACTGGAAACATTCGATTAGAAGGGTCTGCTAAAATCGACGGCAGTGCAGTTTCAAATTCCGGCTCAATTTATTTAGAAGGGTCTGCCAATATTACTGGGGCTGTGGGGACTAGTCAACCATTAGATGCACCAGATTGGTTAATCAATAGAGAAAAACTTAATGACCGACTTGTTGATACAAAGGTCCCTGAAATATCATTACCAGAATTCCCGAACAGTATCTTTAATGCTTTGGCATCATCAAGCTATCCGAAAGATTTCCCGCTAACAAACGGGAACTACGCCGCTGGGTGGAATCCACCACACTCTAAAGAATTTTTAACATTGACTGAGGATGCAAAACTAAATAATTTCTCTGTGCCAGACGGTAAAAAAATTACCATTGATATTGGTGATAAAACAGTGAATTTATTAGTAGAAAATACCTTCAGCATCGGAAGTAATGCTACTGTTAACATAAAGGGCAATGGCAAATTAAATATTTTTGTGAAAAATTCACTTACCATCACTGGCACACTAGGTACAACGAATAGAGACCCAAATAATATAAATGTATACTATGCAGGAACTACGATACCTAAGATAGATGATGGCGGAAGCTTAATCGCTGCATCCTTATATGCAGAAAAATCGGACTTAGCTTTAAGTGGTGGCGGTGGAATTAGCGGTAATATCATTAGCGGCGGATCAAATGTAACAATTGGAGGCGGAAAAAAACCAACTGGACAATATATTCTGGCGCCAAACGCTAAAGTTTCTCTTGGTGGAGATTTCAAAGGTGTAATTATAGCTCAATCCTATCTGGGAAATGGCTATGGAACAGTTACTTACGCACCAGGAATTGTCCCACCCCCTTTCCCTCCTAGTTCAACACCAGATTATAGCGATCCAGAACATTTAATTACCGAAGAAGATTTAATGGAAATATAATGACAACAAGGGTTGCCCTCACAAATAAGGCACATGGAGAAAACGACTCGTTTTTTCCATCTGCCTTTGTTTTTTGCTGTTGCGCTTCAAGCCACTTATGTTACCGATAATGTGCAACAGAGCACAATGCTTCTTTTATGAACAACAGTCTCTATTTCTCGCGGTATTATTTCCTCAACAATCGCCCTGACAACAGCATGCCAATGCCACCAATCGTGATAAATAGTATGGCTCTTATCAGTAAATCTAGTGCTGATAAATCGAAGAATATGAGTTTTATAAAAGCAATGGCTAAAACCGCAAAGCCAGTAAGTCGTAGTTTTCGCAAATGACGTACCGAACTCAGCCAAAGTGAAATACTTGCTGTAAGGAACAGTGTCATTGTCGATAAGGCAATACTTAGCTTCCAATCGAGTAGACTGTTATAGGCAAGCTGGTACACAAAGCCCCAAATAGCTAGCATGACAAGCACAACCCCTGCACTTACAGTAGTATCCAAAAATTTGGTCATGCGTTCTTCATATAGTTGATAGATGCGTCCCTTCATCAGCAAATCAATAACAATTGCCACAATGACAGCCATGTAAACAAGCCTTGTTGCTAGATTTATCCATTCAATACCTTGCATATTGTATGGAAGAACCGTCAGCAGCAGTGTAAAGAATAGGAAAAACACACCTAGTGCTGGTGTTAATGCGCGTCCCTTCCACTTTACAGGTAGTAAAAGCGATAGTGCAAAAATTAGCGCCAACAAGATAGACATGCTATGCGGTATTTCGCTAACACCTGCAAAATAGGCAGTATCGAGCTTGCCAACATACGCTAGGATGTAGCCAGTCGTGATAACAGCTAACAAGTCGAGTACATACATATCTTTCATAAGCTTTTCAAATGTATGCAATGTTTCCTTTGGTCGCAACGCATATAGATAAATGACAATGAGATAAACGCCTGGCATCAACAGGCTTACATGCGCTATGCTGAAAAATGGAGTCGGCTCATGGACGGTATAGCTTACAAATAACGCGAGTGTAAATAATAGCGAACTAACGACCTTCATCATACTTGCACGAAGTCGTAAGCTTATCATGACACCTGCAAATGTCATTAACGGAAGAAGTAGATCATCCACTTTGTCCGGCATATTCATGATAAGTAGCGTATTGCATAAAGTGATAAAAGCGAGTGTTACGGCACTATCAAATGCCTCCTGCCATTTTTGCTTATAGCCATAACTCGCTACAGCTACAAATAAGCTAAGTAACACGATCAGCAATAACTCATTATAGTCGACATTTCTTATGATTAAATTCATGAGTAATAAACTAAAAGTCCCAAGGCTAAATTGCATTCCAACATGTAGATGTTTCCATGTGGATTCAGGATTGTATAAACGACACCAACTCATGAAATAGAGAGCAAGTACAATGAGCATACCTATCGCAAACACAACTTGGTTGTCACTGTTCATAAACGCTACAACGCTAACAGCTAGTACAGTGAAAAAGGTCGCAACATATAGAGCAATTTTCTGTTTATGTTGAAGAATGACAAATTGCAACATGGAAAATAGAACGATGACAAAGATTAAGATAATGACAGAGCTAAAATCCATATATTCTAATAAATATGGTAGTAATAATGAGGTAAAGGCCACAAATAGTGTAAGGACCTCATTTTTCTTGAAATAACTAATGGCAATGCCATAACCAATGAATATAACAGCAATGATAAGTGCCATTGTTAAACCTAGTACTTCGTATAAAATAGCACCAGCCGCTGTGGTTAAAATCCCAATAATAAATGCGCCTCCGTATAAGGAAATCATGATGGCTGATGACCCAAACTTTTTAACCTCTATCACATAAGCTATGACAGCTAAGCTAATAGATAAAATATAGGCGAGGATGATTTTTACCTCGTTCGACAAGTAGCCGTAATCACTCACGAGTTTTAAGCCCCACAGCACTCCTAGCACTAAAATAACCATAAATACTTTCGGTAATGCCCACATAATGCGCTCCTCTAATGAACGCTGTGGTTGCACCGTTTTTTCTTGAACAGGCATTGGTCTAGGATTGGGTGTTGGCGTTGGAGAAGTTTGTTCGAGCATGGATTTTCTGGCATTCAGCGTACTTGTCTTGTCAACAGCAGGTGACTGCTTCAACGCATCCACTTCTTGCCGCAAACCCACAACCTCTTTTTCTAGTTTGGCGATTCGCTGCTCCAATTCTAGCGACATTCAATCATCCTCCTTACTATTCCAATTTTATTACATTATACCATAGTCACCTTTATTGTAAAATTACACTTTTGGTGTATTTAATAAATTTTTTATCTCGGTTTTCGATACATGAGTGCACGTTCACTATCTCGGGTGCCTCGTGTAGTAGGGTCAACAATAACCCCCATTAAAACGAGAATCGATAACACTGTATTAATGATGGACGTTAGCTGATCGCTCATCGCACTTGTTAATTCATAGCCAAAAATAGCTGCCACTTGCTGTGCGAGTAATAGCAGTAAGGAAAACAACGCCAATAGAAATGGTGTATGCATTAACCGTATTCTCCAGTTAACTCTCATAAATGCTCACCTCCCCCCTCCCTCACCACAGTATATGCTTAGAGTTCCGTGGTACATATGCAAAAATGGAGCTTTCAACAGTGTTTTCAAAAGCTTTGATTACAGTTCTGGCTATCAGCTTTTTTTCATCGTCTGGCAGCTGTTTTTTTCGCGAGGCTACCGGCGATTTCCGCGGTTCTATCAGCGATTTCCTCACTTCTTTCAGCGATTACGATGAAACAATTAAAGTTGGAATGATAACCAATTTCAGTCTACCTATTCAAACATCTTTATTTGTTTTTTAACGACTGTATTGTAACTGTAAAACTAAATGTTTGATATCTAAAAAAGGGAACACCCGCTAACCAGGAAGTTCCCTTTTATTTCTTAAGATAAAAGTACGCCAAAATTATTAAAAATCCTCCAGACAACTTAACCGTAATAAACACTTTCACATGTTTCAGCTGCTGGTTCATAAAAACAATGATTTTTAAATTGACCAGTAAAAGGTTGACCGTACCATGTAGGAGGACACGGAGCATATGGATTAAAATACCAAAGGGCAAATTTCGCTGGATGTTGTCTCCAATAATCCAGATTCTGTTTTGCTAATCTTTTTTCAGTCGACCTCGCTCTTTGATAAAATAAATTCCCTTTTTGAACAGCTTCAAAAGAATAATTTCCTCCTTGTACCTGATAAATGACATCTTCAATTGTTCTTACATCTTGAAAGTCTAAACAATTTGCTACAGCACGATTAACAATTACATTGCCAACATATAACATCCCTTGTTTTCCTTCACCCTCGGCTTCCGCTCTCATCATCCTTGCCATTAAATCAATGTCTGCTTCACGGTATTTTACTCTTGGCATTTTTCCACCCCAAATATATAGTATGAAAAAAAGCCTCCATTGATGTCGTTTTTAATACCTTATCCAACTATCCTGTGACGTTAGTTGAATACCTTAGATTCGATTTATTTGGATTTAATTTTCCATTCATTGTTGTGACATATGCAAAAAACATCCAGAGCGATGTTTACGCCAATTTTCTCGTTGATATACCACCCTATCGCTTCTCAATAGCCTTCATGTTTACTTCGTATGGATAACTCACTCTTGTTCCCATAGAAAAAACACCTCCTAATTGAAGTTTAAGTATTTACACCCAAATTCAATCGAAGATGCTTTTTTTATTTGTCTATACGTTTGGGGTTAGTCCCATAGACAGGCGTAATAAGCATGCTTCCATAGTTTTTTATAGAGTGTTTCAGCTATGAACCTCTCCCGTTTAAATGTCGGTATTATTCGTTTGACATCATACCTAAAACAAAGGAATACGTCAAAAATATTTTGAAATCACAGCTTTATTACAAAAACTTCGTATTCAGTGCAGCCATAATTGCTACTCCAATCGATACAATGACTACTAGAATCGGTGCATAAAAAATTAAAAAATCATGCATTTTCTTACACTCCTTATACATGTGTTTCTTCTTTACCAGATACATAGTCTTTGTTAAAGACAAATAGCTTAAATACTAAATATAAAGAAGGTACAAGCAATACTAAGCCTGCGACAAATGCCACAACGAGTGCAATGGCCATCGCTTCATTCGTAAAACTATCGTGAATCGTTAAATATGGATAAAGTAGATATGGATAGTGTGAAATCCCATAGGTGAAGAATGCGATCGCAAACTGGAAGATTAATAAAATGACGGCTAACCCATATTTTACTTTCGCCCATAATAGCCAAACTGTCGCTAAAAAGACAATGCCAGATAGCGCAAACAACCAAGATAAATCAACCATTTGGACATAATGCCAATTCCCAAGCGACTTTATCTCGATAATGATGCCCAGTGCACTAACAATAAGTGGCACCGCCCAAATAAGAGCGTATTTACGCATCAATTCACATGCTTTATGATCCCCTGCTTTTTGTGCGTACCATGTTAAAAAGACAGCTGAGATATACAGTACTGCAATGATACTTAATACAACGATGGACCATGATAATGGGCTTGTCAGCAATGCTTTGTAGTCTAAAACTGGCTGGTCGCCTTGCATCGTCACAAAACCACCTTCAGAAATCGTTAGAATGACCGAAAATGCAGCTGGGATAAAAAGACCTGACACCCCATAAGCGAGTGCATAGCCTTTATGTCCGCTCATACCGCTATAAGATTCAAAGGCATAGTAACTACCGCGAATTGCTAGCAAAATAAGCGCAACGGAAGCCGGTACTAATAAGATGGTACCGTAGTAATATGCGCTTTGCGGAAAGAATCCAACAATCCCAACAAAGAAAAAGACTAAAAAGACGTTGGTAATTTCCCATACCGGAGATAAATACCGCTTAATAATGTTTGACACAATATGGTCATTGCCGCGCATTAAACTATAGGCATTAAAAAATCCTGCGCCAAAATCAATCGATGCGACAATCACATAGCCTAATAAGAAGAGCCAAAGTACAGAAATCCCTAGTATTTCTAATGTCATACAGATTCACCGCCTTGTCGTGCTGCTAATTCTTTTTCAACCGGGTTGTTTTTAAACATGCGATGTAATACGACTAAACTACCGATTGCCAACACAAAGTAAACAATCGCAAAGGCGATAAATAAATATTCTACGCCGGCAGCACTTGTCGCGCCGTCTTCTGTTCGCATAATGCCATATAATATCCATGGTTGTCGTCCTAATTCCGCTAACCACCAACCTGCTTCAATCGCTACAAGTGATAATGGACCACTTAAAACAATCAGCACTCGGAACCATATTGATTCAACCCACTGCCACTTTCTCCATTTTCCTACTAAATAAGCAACTGAAAGGACAATCATCATCATACCGATCGCTACCATGATATCAAAGAAATAGTGGGTCATGAGTGGTGGATGTTCGTCTTCTGGATATTGATCTAACCCAATCACTTCTGCATTGAAATCATTACTAGCTAAAAAGCTTAACATTTTAGGAATGCGGATTTCATACTTGATTTCTCCTTCATCTAGTACACCAAAGAGGATTAAATCTGCCCCTTCTTCTGTTTCGAAATGCCACTCCGCTGCGGCTAGCTTTTCAGGCTGATATTCGGCTAAGTATTTTGCTGAAAAGTCACCAACTAATGCAGAAGCAATAGAGAAAATAACACCTAATTTCATCATCATAAATAATGATTTTTTGTGATACATATGGTCTTCGCCGCGCAATAGCTTATACGCTGCAATCGCCGCTAAAATAAATGCTACCGTCATATAACTTGTTACGAGTACATGCCCGATTTTTGTCGGCATGGCCGGTGTAAACATCGCTAAAATTGGTTGAATATTAATGAGCTCACCATCGACGATATCAAACCCTTGCGGTGCATTCATAAAGGCATTGACAATCGTAATAAAAACGGCTGACATTGATGCCCCTATTGCTACAGGAATAAGCAATAATATATGATTTTTTGGATTCTTAAATCGATCCCATGTGTATAAATAGATTCCTAAGAAAATCGCCTCAAAGAAGAAAGCGAATGTTTCCATGAATAGCGGTAGTGCAATAACCTGCCCTGCTAATTCCATAAAGTCTGGCCACAGTAACGATAGCTGTAAGCCGATGACTGTACCTGTTACGACCCCGACTGCGACTGTAATTGTAAAGCCACGCGCCCAACGTCTTGCCATCATCGTGTAGTGCATATCATTTTTCTTATAGCCTACATATTGAGCAATTAAAATCATTAACGGTACACCCACACCTAGTGTTGCAAAAATAATATGGAAAGATAACGTTAATTCGGTTAATGCCCTACTCCAAAAGACAGTTGCCTGTTCCATCTAGATTCACTCCTAAACTCCAAATATTGTTGTAATCACCGCTACTAAAAAAACAGCTGGAATGGTGAAGCTCGTAATCATAAATCCTTTCGATTTTTCCATAACCAATCACCTCTTATAAAATATCTAACCATGTTTTAATGGCCGTACCTAAAATTAATAGTGCTAAAATAGCTTGTAGTGCTTTTGTATTGAGCTTGCCGCCAATCTTTGCGCCAAGTGGAGCCGCAAGTATACTTGCCACAATCATTACCGCTGCTGGTCCATAGTCGATTTGCCCAGTCATAATTTTGCCGACCGTTCCACCAATCGATGAAATAAACGTAATTGCTAAGCTCGTTGCAATCGTCATACGCGTTGGAATTTTCAATACAACCAGTAAAATTGGTACTAATAAAAAGCCACCTGCTGCTCCAACAATCCCCGAACCAATCCCAACGATAAACGCCAGGCTCGCTGCGAGTGGTTTACTAAATGTAATTTGATCTAACGGCTTATCGTCAATTTGCTTTTTCGGAATAAACATCATCATAGCTGCAATCAAGGCTAAAACACCGTATACAATATTCACTGCCGCTTCTGATAACATGCTGGAACCAAAGCTACCGATGAAGCTACCTGCTAAAATAGCCATACCCATATAAAGAATAAGCGTTTTGTTTAAATAGCCGCTTTTTCGATATGCCCATACACCTGCAATCGATGCAAATAATACTTGAATGGCACTAATACCGGATACTTCATGTGCGGTGAAGGCGGCTAACCCAAATAACGGAGGAATATACAAGAGCATTGGGTATTTAATGATGGACCCCCCAACACCTACCATCCCCGATACGAATGATCCAATAAAACCAATTAAAAATATGACGACGATGAATGTAAAATCCATCGTACACACCTTCCTTCTACCTTATTTACTTTAAGTATAGAGAGTGCGCTGTTTCTAAAGTATAGGGGGAAGCCCCTATACTTCCGGAGAAAAAGGCGGATTTGTGTGTTCGGAAAATCAATGACATGAGGAAAACTATTGGGAGGAGGAGGATGAACAAGTTTCTATTCTTCCCCTCAGCATCTAGCATGTAAAAAGCGATAAAGCCGATTGCTTTATCGCTCAAGACAAGGGTAAAAACGGATGATAAACTGTTCTTCGTTACAGAATGTTGGCCTGTATTGTCTACACGAAGTTGGACATAAAAATAAGGGCTAGTACATTCAGTCTACCAACTAAAGAGCGTGCTACTATGTCACGGCAACGTCGCACTTTTACATCTGAATTTAAATTGCAAATTAGTGAAGTTTTATGAAAATGGAAAATCTCGTGCAGATATTGCCCGAAAATTTACTCCAAGTACGGTGAAGAGGTTAATCTATACAAAAAGACGGTCTGAGAAATTCTTTTCAACTTCAACCACTCACCAATATAAAAATATCAAAAAATCTGCCCACCTATTTTAAGGATGAGCAGATTTTATTGGACAGCCCTCGCATACTACGTAATGTACTTATTCGTAATGCCATATTGAATGAGCTCTGCCTTGTTATTTAAATGTAGCTTTTGCATAATGTTTGCTTTATGGTTTTCTACCGTTTTGGCACTAATAAATAGCTTTTCTGCAATTTGCATATTCGTAAATCCTAAAATAGTTAATCGAACAATTTCTTGTTCACGCGTTGATAAAATATCTGGGTTGTTTTTTCTTTTTTTCTTAAATAATTTTTCGATTTGTTCTCGTGGCAATCCGACTTCATAGTAGCGGCGTCCTGTATAGACACTTTGAATCGCTTCATACATTTCGCCACCTTGACTATTTTTTAAAATATAGCCATCTGCCCCAACTTCCATCGCCTGTTGAATATAGGCTATTTCGTTATGCATTGTCAGCATAATGACTTTCATTTCAGGTAAATTCTTTTTAATTTCCTTCGTAGCAGTAAAACCGTCCAAACCATTTGGGATCGAAATATCCATTAAAATCACATTCGGCTCTGTTTGGTAGGCAAGCTGAATCGCCTCTTCCCCATCACTTGCCTCTCCTACAACTGTAATATCGGGATAATTCCCTAAAAGAAGCGCAATGCCCTTTCGTATTAAAACATGGTCATCGACGAGCAATATTTTAATCATGTTGCGGCCTCCATCTCGGAATGACAATATCAATACATGTACCTTGTCCTAATTTTGACATGATTGTACAAGTGCCGCCCAGCTGATCGACTCGTTCTTCCATATGCTTTAGACCAAGCCCCGCATTTTGAATCTTCTCTCGTTCAAAGCCAATCCCATTATCTTGAATCGTCATATAAATATGCGTGTTGTCCTTTTTAATATGGATATGCACTTGGGTTGCTTTTGCATATTTAATAATATTATGCAGCGCTTCTTGTGTGATGCGATACAAATTAATCTCGACTGCTGGGTCACATCGGTCAAGACCACGTGTCGTTAATTGAATAGCCAAATCCGGTATTTTAATCGCATCAATTGTCGCCTGAATGGTTGGCTCTAACCCTAATTGGTCTAAACTGTGCGGTCGTAATTGATGAGAGTACGCGTTAATGTCATTCATTACCCTTTGCAGTTCCGCACGTACCTCGGAAATATACTCATTCAACTGGGCATTATCCTGAACAAATGATTCAATCGCTTGCAGCGCAACAGATACCGAAAATAATGATTGTCCGACACCATCATGTAGTTCTTGCGCTAACCGTTTATGTTCTGATTCTTTTGCTTCAATTAATGCTCGAATCATCTTTTTATTGATGGCCGCCTCTTGTGCTTTTTTAAATGTTTCCTGATCACGTAATACAAGCAGATATTCTGTTTCCCCTGTATTTTCATTAGCATAAATTGCGGCTGTGCTCATTTCGACATCAATCTTTCTCCCGTGATATGTGGGCATTTCCGATAAAAATGAAGGCACCTCATTGTTCGCAATTAGATAGCACGTTGATTCGCTGTGCTCCTTTTTTCGGGTCATACAATAGGAGCAATACGGCACAAAATCACCAATCTGCCAACCCGTCAAGCGTTGTGCAGCTGGGTTCATCATAATGATTTCCCTGCTTTCCTTCATAATGATAATACCATCTTGAATATGCTCATAAATTTGCTGTAAATACTCATTTTGTAGGCGGGATTGCATATTTTACGCCTCCTTATAAATCATCGCTTTTACTTTACACGGTTTTTTTCATCATCGTATAACTATTTACACTATACCCTTTTTTTCGTAAAAAACGGCTAGCCATATTTAAATCCATTTGACTTTCTACAAGCAGATGGATGGGGCGATTTTCGATTTCTGTATAAAAACGTGGCAGATAGCCATATGGAATATGCTTACTATCATAAACTAAACAGCCTGCTGTATTGTAATCACGCACATCAAATATTTGATGTGCCTCATCTACTTGCCGATACGGAATGACTTTCACCTGTTTGACGGGGACAAGACGAATATAAAAAATACGCGCTAAGACAATGCCTACTACACCGATTAGTAAAACTTTCATATGAAACCTCCAAAGAGTGCCTCACATTAGAAGGCACTCTTGATATTGATTAATTATTTTACTTCTTTCACCCATTGACCGTAACCGCCAGTCATATTGACTAAATTGTGGAAGCCATTTGCTTTTAATATGCTGGCTGCAATAGCAGAACGACCACCTGCTTGACATTGAACAATGAGTTTTTTATGTTGTACTTCATCTAAATGATTTTTTAATGTACCCACCATAATGTGCTGTGCACCTTCAATATGCCCTTCATTATATTCTGTTAGATTACGTACATCTAATACAGCTACATCTTCTGCGTCCATCATAACTTTTGCCTCTGAAGGTGTAACATTTTCATATGAATCTAGTACATTCGCTTGCTCAATCATCGCCTCTACATGTGCATAACCTAGTACTTGGTCAATACCGATTGATCGAAGTGCGATCAGCATGTCATTCATCTGAGCAGGATCAACTAGTAAATATAAAGGTTCCTTGTAGTTAACAATCCAGCCCATCCAGTTTGTGAATGCGTTATTAAATGGCACGTTCTTCGTTCCCTTAATATGTCCTTGTGAGAAGCTTTGTGCATCACGTGTATCTACTACTTGCTGCCCTGCTGCAATCAATCCTTCAATTTCTTCAACAGAAGTAATAACTTGTGGCTCTGGTAAATTTTTAATTAACGCAAGACCAATTTTATTGACTGATTTCATCACTGCAAAATAATAAGGTGGTTCTGGTTGACCGTCTAATAATGCTTTCACAAAGTCTGGCTCGTTGTTAAATTGCATTGCCCAGTTGAATTGTTTTTCATAGCCAACTGTTGTAGAAGGTACTGCACCAAGCGCTTTCCCACACGCACTACCTGCTCCATGAGCTGGCCATACTTGTAAATAGTCTGGTAATTGCTTAAAGCGCTCTACAGATGTATACATCACTTTTGCTCCTGCTTCAGCTGTGCCTTGAATACCTGCTGCTTTTTCAAGTAAGTCTGGTCGACCAATATCCCCAGCAAATACAAAGTCACCTGTAAAGATGCCAATTGGTTTGTCTGCCGCTACTCCATCTGTTAACAAGAATGAAATTGATTCTGGCGTATGACCTGGTGTATGCATTACTTCAAAAGTCAGCTTACCAAGTTCAAATTTGTCACCATCTTTTAATAACACATGGTTAATGCCTTCTAAATTTTGATATTTCCAGTTTTCATCGCCTTCATCTGAAATATACATTGTTGCACCCAAACGATCGGCTAACTCACGAGAACCTGCTACAAAATCGGCATGGATGTGCGTTTCTAACGCCCCAACAATTTTCATATTTTCTTTTTCAGCCACTTGGATGTATGGCTCAATGTTGCGCATTGGGTCAACAATCACTGCCTCGCCTTTTCGTTGACAACCTACCAGGTAAGAAGCATGTGCTAATTTTTCATCATAGAAATAACGTAATAACATAAAATCCTCTCCTTTTAATTTGATTGTTTATTTAAAACCTGTAGTGTTGCTTGTACATATTTCAGTGACTTTTGAACACTCGGGTCTTTTAACCATTTCATAATGGTAAAGAGTTTTACTGGTTCTGCTGTTGCTTCTGCTTGTTGTTGAATTTCTTTTACTAGCGATAAGCCTTGTTTTCCTTTTTCTACAACAGGTTCTGTGTAGGAGTGGATACTTGCTGTTGCATAATCGATTGTTTGTTTATTCCCTAACACAGCTGTTGCAAAATCGAGCATGTCCTCTAACTGATTAATCGTTTGTAAAAGCTTCGGCAATTTTGCTAATAAACCAACTAATGCTTCCACTGTTTCAAGATTTAAGTTATAGCTTCGTACAAGTTCGTCGTATTTTTGAATGGCTTGCTGATCTTGTAATACCGCTTGTCCAAAACTTACTATATTGCCGATTGCTTGTAAGTTTTTTTCATATGTCGGCAATTGCTGTAGTAATGATACGAGAGCAGTTTGAACTTCCGGCTGTGTTAGTTGCTCTAGTAACGGATTCGTATCCATCACACATGCCTCCTTCCTACATCGTTCCTTTTAGCATGCCGTCCCAGTACATGATCGGTAATAAATGTTTTTTCATAATATACATGCTCGTACGTTCAACTGCTTGGTTAAATGGCATAGATTCAGCAGGCTCTTTTGTATAGTCAAACTCTGCTAAAATTAACTTGTTGTAACCTGTTACAATTGGGCAAGATGAATAACCGTTATACGTTTTATCCATTATTTGATTGCGCATACAGGCTAGTACATTTTCGGCTACGACAGGCGCTTGCTTGCGAATGGCTGCTCCTGTTTTAGATGTTGGCAAGTTTGCACAGTCTCCAATACCGAATACGTTTGCATATTTTTTATGCTGCAATGTATACATATCCACATCTACCCAACCATTTTGATCAGCTAATGGGCTATTCGCGATAAATTTTGGTGCATTCATATAAGGTGTGACGTGAATCATGTCATACTTTACTTGCACTATTGCACCGGTATCTAGATTTTCGAAGATAGCGATTTTTTCATCCGTTTTAATTTCGATTAAGTTACGGCGGAATCGTGCATCGATTTGTTTTCGTTCCACTACTTTTTCTAGCGCCTCACGGTATTTAAGTACATCGAAAATGGCTGAATTTGCTGAACCGAATACAACGTTCATATTTTGACGAACCCCCACTTTACGGAAGTAATCTTCAGCTATATGCATAATTTTTTGTGGTGCACCACCGCATTTTACTGGTGAATTCGGGTGTGTAAATAATGCTGTACCCGATTTTAAATTGCGAATAGTTTCCCATGTATAATCTACATGTTCAAATGAATAGTTACTGCAAACAGATTTTGTACCAAGCGCTTCTTTTAACCCTTTAATGGCACCCCAGTTAATTTCAATACCGCCTGCTACAACTAAGTAATCGTACGTAACAGATGTTTGATCTCCTAGGATGACTTCGTTTTGTTCAGGTTTAAATTTAAGCACAGGTTGTTGAATCCATACTGCACCTTCGGGGATAATAGATTCCATTGAACGTTCAGAATCTTCTTTTTTAGCAGCGCCTCCACCAACTAGCGTCCATAGCGGCTGATAATAATGCTTAGATGCTGGATCTATAATCGCCACTTCATGGAAGAGGCTTTGCGATTTTCTTAATAAGCGAGCGGCAACAGAAATACCAGCTGTTCCCCCACCAACAATGACGACTTTGAAAGAATTTTTCATGCTTCTTCCTTCTTTCTGCATTTTTGTGTTGTGAAACTTACACTCTCATCATAGTGAAATCTATATTTCAAAAACATAGGGGTTTCCCCCTAAACAATGACTTGTTTTTTAGTGGAAAACCCCTAATTTTATTTATATTTATCTATATTAATATAAGAAGAAAGGAGCTGATACGATGCATTCTTTACAAACATGGGCAGCGGCACATAAAGGGAAGCTGCTTGTCCTCTTTGTTTTATCTGTATTTTTAGGTGGCAGTATCGTTCTACAAGGCTATAGCATTGTGCAAATTGTCAACCTTGTATTTATAGAACAAAGTCCTTTTTCATCTACACTTCGTTTTTTACTTTTATTATTTCTTGCTATTTTGTTACGCTTATTTACACAGTTTTGGCTAAATAGAATAGGTGGGACATTGGCTGAGCGTGTCAAAAATTCGATTCGCCAAGCATTGCTTCAGCATTGGACACAAAATGCAATGGAAGCGCAAATGACCACACAAACAGGTGAAAAGGTGACATTGTTAATTGATACAGTAGACCAATTAGAAAGTTACTACCGGGAATATATACCACAGGTCATCAAAACAACCGTCGTTCCACTCATGGTGTTAATCGCTGTCTTTATGACACATGCGGCAAGTGGCTGGATTATGCTGATTACAGCCCCGTTTATTCCGTTAACGTATATCATCGTCGGCATGCAAACAAAAGCAAAAACCGAAGAACAATTAGTGGCGATGAATCGATTTTCTGGGAAATTCCTTGATTTACTGCAAGGCCTTCAATCAATTCGCCTCTTTGGACAAAGTGATAAGCAAGAGGCAGTGCTAGCACAAAACAATAAAGGATTTATGGAACGTACATTGTCCGTTTTAAAAATTGCCTTTGCTTCCACATTATTTATTGAATTAATAACAACATTAGGGGTCGGATTGGTCGCGCTCGAGATTGGCTTTCAAATGATTGTCTTTCAGTCGCTCACTTTTGCACCTGCATTTTTTGTTTTAACATTAGCACCTGAGTACTACAATTCCTTAAAAGAACTCGGCGCAGCCTTTCATACAGGTCGGGGAAGTTTAGGCGCGGTTTCCATTATTGAAGAGGCTATGCAAACAACCGCAACACCCGTGCATTGGGGCAAAGAGTCGATTGACGATAAACCACAGCTTTCCTTACAAAATGCAACATACCAATATGAAAATGGACCGCTCATTGGCCCAATTTCTCTTGATGTAAAACCTGGGGAAATGGTTGCTTTAATCGGTCCAACTGGTCACGGTAAAACAACGATTTTAAATATGCTGTCAAGTATGGTGGAATTATCTAACGGTGCGGTTATAATTGATGGTAAACCGCGCACACAACTGTCAGAGCAAGATTGGTATCGTCAAATGAGCTATATTTCGCAACATCCATATGTATTTGCTGGTACGCTTCGAGATAATATTCGAATGGGGCTTTTTGCTACTGATGAGGAGATTTATGAAGCATTGCATAAAGCACAACTCACATCTTGGCTGGACACATTGTCTGAACAATTAGACACAAACATCGGTGAAGGTGGACGTGGATTATCTGGTGGCGAAAAACAACGCGTCGCTATTGCTCGTGCTTTTTTAAAGAACCCAGCAATTTTATTTTTCGATGAACCAACTGCCGGACTGGATGTGTTAACAGAGCAACTGCTCACACAAGCGATGTATACATTCCGTCAACATGCAACCGTCATTACGGTCGCACATCGATTCGAGAGCATTCAGCATGCTGATATATTATATATTATTGAAAATGGTCAAGTTAGCGTGAGCGGCACACATGCACAATTAGCATCTCACCCGTTTTACGAATATATGAAGAAAAGAGGTACGTATCATGAAAGCACTTATTCAGATGATTTTACATGATAAAAAAGATGTGCTACTTGCGATGACTGCTGGTACAATTAGCGGTCTTACAGCAGTCGCATTATTTGCACAGAGTGGCTTTCTCATTTCAAAAGCTGCTCTCATGCCTCCTTTCTATATCATTTTGATTTTAACGGCATTTTTAAAGCTTTTTGGTGTCGCCAAATCCGCTAGTAAATATGCCGAACGCTATATTTCACACCGTGTTACCTTTCGCTTTATAAGTGCTGTACGCATGCGCTTTTTTAAAAAGCTAGTACCGCAAACAAACTTATTATATGCATACAAAAGTGGCGATTTATTAAATCGGATTACGAGTGACGTGGATCTATTGCAACATTTTTTCTTAAGGGTCATCTATCCACCGTTTATTGCGCTATTTGTTTTTTTCGCAACGATTCTTTTTACACTGTGGTTTTCACCGTGGCTAGCACTGATTTTGATGATGGGCTTTATATTCACAAGTACAGTCGTCCCTGCAATTTTGATTTATCAAAAATCGAATACAACTGTGCCAGTCAAAAATGCATTTACAAATGAAGCAGCGGAATATTTATACGGTTACCGTGATTTACAGCTACATTACCAATTAGCAACGAAGGAACAGTCGTTACAAATCATAAGTACAGATTATTCACGACTAAAAAAACAAGAGCTAAATCGTGAACAAAGCATATATTTTTGGAATCAGTTCATTTCTTTATTAACGGCGTTTTTCATCGTCAGTGTAGGAGCCTATTTCGTTTCCATCGGTACTTTAGATGGTTTATACCTTGCGATGCTAGTATTAGTGGCATTAACAGTGTTTGAATCGGCTATCCCACTTGCGATGCTACCTAGTCATTATAAAAATGCTCAAGAAGCGACCGCGCGATTAGATGCGATTGCACCACCCGCTTCTCCTACTGAGCGTATGCCATTAGTAAGCAATAAGCCATTGCACATTACATGTGAAAATGTATCTTATACGTATCAAAACACATTGCATTCTGCTGTTTTACATGTCAATTGTACAATCGCCGCAGGTGAAAAAGTAGCGATTGTCGGTCCAAGTGGCTCTGGCAAATCCACATTATTTCAACTGCTTATTCATGAGCTCAAGCCGATTAGTGGCGAGATTTTTATAAATGAGCAGCCGATGCGCTCTATCGATGAGCAGGAACTTTGGGCACAAATGAGTATTCAATTACAGCATAATCACTTTTTCTCTGGCACCCTTCGAGAAAATTTACTACTGGCAAAACCAAACGCGACAGATGAAGAATTACAGCAAGTGCTCGACCAAGTATTTATTACGAAATCATTAACTGCTATTGTATATGAAAAAGGCGGCAATTTATCAGGAGGCGAAAAACAACGCCTGGCCTTTGCACGTGTCCTACTAAAAAATAGTGACCTTTGGCTGTTAGATGAACCATTCACGAGTGTAGATGCTCAAACCGAGGTGCATTTATTTAATACTTTACTCACGAAAGGAAAAGATAAAACAATTGTCCTAATTACACATAAGCTAATAGATTTAGCAAAAATGGACCGCATCTTCGTGCTGAATAATGGCACACTAGCAGAAAGTGGGACATTTGATCAATTGCTTACACAGCGCGGCCTTTTTTATACGATGTATATGCAACAAATACGTTGTGATAAAAAATGACTATGTGGGATCAACGCTTTAAACAATAGGAATATGTATACGGATTAGAAGCAAATAAAATTATATGAGAACAGTCTGACCGTTTTCCAACGGGCTCTACTATTATATGAAGACCAATAGCTCGCTTACGATACAGGTGGTCTCAAAGATGTAGAATGGCTTTACATGGACACGATGTATTAGCATGGGCAACAGCTATTCCCATGGTGCATTTCTTTATAGGTGAAGCAACATGCTATGTTGTGCAAGTAATAGTGAAAAAGTAAAACAGCTTTTGTAAGTCGTAGCACTTCATATAATCGAGGATGAATTGAAAGGATGAGGCATCTGCTCATCCTTTTAATTTTGTTGTGGTTTACACGATGGGGTTACTTGGGTCTGCTGGTTTTGACTGGATAGCCCCACGTTTTGCTCGTTCGTCCAAGCACTTTTGACCGTTGATGATGACCAATTTCGCTCAATCTAGACAGTTTATCATTCCACCACTTCAACAATCACCTTTGCCTCTAGCTGATATTTTTCGTCCTGCTCCACTTCGATGACAAAGGCCGTTCGCTCCATTAATTTCATGTTGTTCAAGTTAGCTAAGGTAATGAAATTTATTCAAAATGCTGTGATGATTAGATTTGTTAACTCATTAGCTACTTTAAATTTTTTAGCATAAGTACCCCATTTTATCGGAATTTCTACAATGACCTATATTTTCGTAGTAATTCCCCTCCTATTTGTGTATACATTCCCACGATTTATTAAGGCAATTCCAGCACCACTTATAGCAATCTTTAAAAAACAGCCTTTATTTATAATCAATAATGTTTGGTTGCCGACATTGTTGTTATAAATTTTTATTTTAATCGACAACAACTTTTTATGTTAATTGAAAATAAGCTGGTAAATCATTTACAGATTCAAACTTTATGTGTGCGTTACATCAAGTGAAAATTTTTCCATCAAATGGATTGACAATTTTTATATCACGTTGTATGGTTAGTTACACAACCAACTAACCAATGAACTAGGAGGTGTATTGTGAGCTATTCGTTAAGCAATGAAAAGCCTATTTTCCAACAAATTCGTGAACGCATTGAGGATGCTATTCTCGATGAACTGTTACAGCCTGAAGATCGCATTCCATCAACAAATGAATTTGCCAAAGAATATCAAATCAACCCTGCTACAGCAGGAAAGGGCGTGAACGAATTAGTGGATAAGGGTGTGATTTATAAAAAACGTGGCGTCGGTATGTTTGTCAGTACTGATGCGCGAAAGATATTAATTGCTGAGCGGAAAGAAAGTTTTTTTGCCCAGCATATTGAACCACTGAAAAAAGAAGCCACAAGATTAGGCATCTCACATGAAGAATTACAAAATATGTTACAAAGGGGATAACTTATGATGATTAAAGTAAGTAATGTAAGTAAATCGTATAAGCACAAGCAGGCGTTAAAAAATGTCTCGTTTACGATTGAAGGTCCGAAAATCATTGGTTTCTTAGGTCATAACGGTGCTGGAAAAACGACCTTCTTAAATCTGTTAGCAGGACTCATTGTTCCATCTAACGGAAGTGTTTGTGTGAATGGAGAAAATGTCTTTAATGCCCCATCTATTTTACGTGACATTTGCTTTGTTGCAGAGAGTGGTAATTTTCAAGAGGAAATGACGATTGCTCAAAGCTTAAAAGCCAATAGCTTCTTTTATCCAAAATGGGATGAAAATCTTGCTTTAGAGCTACTACAGGTATTTGCGCTTAATCCAAAAGACAAAGTGCGCAGTCTGTCGAAGGGAATGGTCTCGGCACTGGGTATTATTACAGGGTTTGCAAGCAATGCCGCCATCACGATTTTTGATGAACCTTATATCGGGCTAGATGTAGCCGGACGTAATACATTTTATGATTTATTAATTGAACAGCAGTCTGATAATCCAAGATTATTTATCTTGTCAACGCATTTAATTGATGAAGCAAGTGCGTTGTTTGAGGAAATCCTTATCCTTCACGAAGGACAATTACTACTTCAAAAAACGGCGGATGAATGGCATCAGCATATTGTCGCTGTGAAAGGTGGCGCTCTTGATGTCGAGCAGGCAACTGCTGGTTTAGAGGTTATTTACCAGCATTCGTTCATGCAGGAAATGACCGCCGTAGTCTACGCCAATGGCCGCACGATCGAAGGCAACAATATTACACGTGAAAGTGTTTCTCTACAAGACATGTTGGTGTATTTAAGTAAACAGCAGAAAGCGAGGGTAATTGTATGAATACAGTAAAGGGGAGCTTTTATGTATTATTTCAAAGCTATAAAAAGAAAAATATTATATTCTGGAGTATTTTATTTTCCATTGTTTTACTGTCATTTTTCTTAGACACCTTTTTTGGTAAGTATATTTCCTTTGTCATCACGATTTCTATACCTGTCTATATTTTTTATAGTACGATGGGCGCTAAAATATTAAATAGAACCATGCCATATTTTTTAAAGCTTGGTTTAAGTCGTTGGCAATATCTATGCAATGTTGGACTTTTTTTCATCGTGTGGAGCATTGCAGGAGCGCTCATTATTACTTGCACCCATACAATGATTACCTACTTTTCTGACCTATTGCATATTAAAGATACGATCATTATTCATCCTATTCAATTCTTTGAAAATGCCCAGTCATTTTTACTAACGATTACTTTAGACACAGTGTTACTATTATTTTTCCTTCTTTCTGGACTTTTATTAAATGTTGTCTTTTATCGTTTAGGCACACTAGGTGGCTATAGTTTTATAGGATTGCTGGCATTGATTCCGATTGTCATGGTGATTTTCGAATGGTACCTCCCACTGTATAATCTGCTATCAGAGGCTTCTGTTTATGTCCTATTAAGTAGTTTACTAGGTATTAGTATTCTGCTCTATACAGTAATTACAAGTGCTATGTATAAGGCATCAGCGAATCCAGCCTAAATCTAATTATATTATCATAAGATGTACGGATATAAGAAATTCAGCATCGAAAGGAATCCATGAAATGAACAAAAAGATTACCTTTAAACTTATAGGTTTGGAATTACTGTTAATATTTTTCTATGTTTTCAACGGTGCTTATGTATCCATTCAGCAACCTTCTAGCCCGTTTTTACAATTTGCCCTGTTGATACCATTAGCACTTGGACTCCTACTATATATTGCTTCGAAAAAAATGTGGCGTAATTATTTCTTTGCCCCTATCAACAAAGATTATATTTTCATATGTAGTCCACTTTTGCTCGTTTTATGTATTATTTTCATCAGTACGAAGGGCTTAAATTTCGAATCCTTTAGCGATTTACTGTTAATGTTTATCATGCAAATGTTCGTCGTTGCATTTATTGAAGAAACAGTTTTCAGAGGAATCATGCTTCGAATATTATTAGCTAAGGGTACTTTTACCGCTGTATGGATCTCTAGCATACTTTTTGCTGTAACACATGCCTTACAGCTAATAGCCGGACAATCAGTTGAAGATACTATCATACAGATTATATACGCATTACTGGTAGGTCTTGTTCTCTCTTTACTCATACTAGATGGTCAATCTATTATACTGACGATTCTATTTCATGGCCTCAATAATTTCTTCAACTTTATGGGTAATGAAGAAGGTTCAATGCTGATGGCATATATCATTATTTCTGTACTAGTTGTCTATATGATATTCCTATGGAAGCGCGTAAAGAAAAAAGTACCTAAACACTAATGAAATGAAAACAGCCAAGTCAGCTCAATTTAGCACTTGGCTGTTTTTATTGGTGTAACCACTAAAAAAGCAACTGCTTACATTCATAAGATGTAAACAATTGCCGTTAAGACTAGAAGAGTATATGTGCAACTAATGCTGCAATTGGTAGTGAAATGATTGTTCGTAATAAAAATAGGACAATTAAATCAAAAAATTTCAGTGGAATTTTTGTACCTAAGATCAGCCCACCTACTTCAGACATATAGATCAACTGTGAAACAGAAACAACAGCAATTACAAAGCGTGTCGTTTCTGCTTCAATACCTGCGCCCAAAATGGAAGGCAGGAACATATCGGCAAAGCCAACAACCATTGTTTGTGCTGCCTCAGACGCTTCTGGTAAGCCGAGCACTTCTAAAATAGGTTCGAATGGCATCCCTAACACTGTAAAGATATTCGTGAATTCAGCAAGCATTAAAGCAGTTGTACCAAATGCCATAACAATGGGTGCGACGCCAATCCATAAATCCAAGACATTTCTAAACCCATCTTTTAAAAATTGGCGAGGACTACGATTTGCATGTGCGACTGTTAACGCATTTTCCAAGCCATGTGTCACAGAGTTATAACCTTCTGGTAATTGCTCACGTGATAAATCTACTGGTGTACCGTCAATATAAGTATCTTCCTTTTTCGCAAGTGGATAAATGCGAGGCATCACGATAGCTAGCACAATCCCACAAAGTACAACCGTTAAATAATATGGAATAAAATAGCGCTCCAAGTGAACTGTTTCTAACACGACGATACAGAAAGTAATAGACACAACAGAGAAGCTGGTTGCAATAATAGCTGACTCTTTTTTCGTGTAATTCCCCATCTCATATTGTTTACTCGTCATTAAAACACCAATCGTCCCATCACCAACCCACGAAGTAAGTGCGTCAACAGAGGAGCGTCCAGGGCTTTTAAAAAGTGGACGCATGATTTTCACCATCATTGTACCGAAAAACTCAAGTAAGCCGAAGTTTGTTAAAAACGGTAATAACAATCCAGCAAATAAGAAAATTGTAAATAAAAATGTTACTAAACCATCATTTGGATCCATTAATAATCCGCCAGTATTTTCATTGCTAATGGCAGCTGGTCCGAAATTAAAGACAACCATCGATGCAAACACTAAACCGATAAGACGAATGATTGTCCAAAACCAATTTACATAAAATAATGAATCTAAAATACTAGGTTCTTTAGTATTTTTTCGAGGAATACATTTAGCAATAAGTGCGCCGATAGCCGATATCGCAAACATCGATACAGTAAAATAGCTAATGACGGGTGCCAAAATTCCCGCTAGCAAATTTGCTAAAATGGCAATCGGTACTTTCCAACCTGCATCTGTTAAAACTGGTGTCATGAATAATAGGACACCAATAAGAGATGGAATAATAAAGTAAAAATAAGTGGAAGTAGGATATTTTTTCATATTTTTCAATAAACCTCATTTCTCTATTTTGATTGAAATTCCATATAAGCTTGCTCATTATGCACTGTTAAAATATCAATATATGTAAGTACCGTTTCATCTGAATGAAACTTGAACACATAAAAAAACATTCCTCTAAAAAGTATCAAGGAATGACCAGCTCTACTTTTTTATCATTAACATAGGCATTTACAATTTCTTAAATATTAAACCGGACTTCAACTTGATGCTCTAGGCAATCATCAAACTATGCCCTTCAAAATTCCTAAAATCTTGTCATACATTAAGTCGATTTATATCGTGTAAAGTGCACATTTAGATTTGTAAAATAAATTTCTGTGTTAAAAGTAAAATTAACCATTTATCACACAAGAAATCTTTCAAACATCTCCCCCCATATATTCTTCTATTTCAACTTCCCCTCGTATCATCCTCCGATATGGTGAACGCTCAGTGCCATATCATTTGTCCCTTGTCCGCTACAAAAATAAATGTAGATACTGTTTTCGCTCATAATATCACAAGTTATAAAGACATTGAAGCATTCGATGAAATTTAAAATAATACTCATATTATTCATATTTTTATAACATTTTTGTATTATCAAACTATTGTAAATCCTATAACGCATTCGGTTCAACCTAACATAAAAGTGAATTTTTATACAATTGAAATAATGGCAATTATTTCACTATTATGGCATTTGTCAATAGCAATCTTGCCTCGTATTATGGCCTTCCTCTACTATTAGCCGCGCCCTTTTTAAGGAATGGAAAATATTATATCCCTTAGCAAGGCATTCCTTCTAACAAAAGGAAGCTCCTGAGGTTTTTACATTTTCACTTAACTTGTATACGGCTTTCTTTCTTTCATTAGTAGGTCGTAACACATATCATTTCTATTGTTATTGCCTAAGAGATTTAACCAGCGCTTAATAGGCATACAAATAGACCATTTAGTCTTACATCTCATATGTTAATTATGAACGACAACTTATCAAAACAGGAGGTTTTAACATGTTTAATCGCAATCGCCGTCATGGTAAAGGTCCACACTGCTGTCCACCACAAACAATGCCTACACAATTTGATCCACCACAGTTTTTACCAGCTGAACAATATGTTCGCACTAACTATATCCATACTGTCGTACCACACGTTCAACCAGCACATATCACAACTGTCAACAAACATATCTTCGATCATCAATACTATTTCCCTTGCACAGAATCCGTAGTAAATGAGTGCTGTGAAAATCACACACTTTGTGAAATGCCACCTAACCCTTGCCATATGCCACAGCACTGCCATATGCCACATCATCATAAACGTATGGGCTATTAATAAAACAAAGCGATGGGCTTTTTTTGCTCATCGCTTTTTCTTTTGCACCGGGAATAAATGGTCACGGCACTCCTTCTTTTTTGAATTAATATTTAAACGTAAGAAAGATTAAGGAAAAATGAGGTTTCATTACCTTTTTTCTTTCTCTTTATAGCACAATTTTTCAATTGTCTGTATATCACTATGGGATAACGTACGCATAAGCAGTACCTACCTTAATTTTCTTAATTGAATTTCAGATATCACTTTTGTTAGAGTAATCTTTTTTGTTTATTTCTTAAATTTTCTTGTAATAGAGCGATTGATTAGACGAATACCCTTCTCCTTTCAACGACAATACATAAAATAAACTTTAGAAAGGAGTGGTCTTAATGGGATACTTTGGAAATGTAGGTAATTATAATAGTTGTTGCGGCGGCTACTATGGTAATGACTATGGCAAGGGTTATTGCATGGACTATGGTCAGGATAATAGTTCAACATTCGTGTTAATCGTTGTTCTATTTATACTTCTAATTATTGTTGGCGCTACTTTCATGCAAAAAGATTATTAATATTTATTTTTAAGTGTAAAAAATGAAAAGAAGGCTAGTACCTTCATTATTTGCAACTATCAATAATCCCCATAACCCCTTCTACAAACTATCATAATAGTGGTGTATGGCTAATCTATCAGCCGTATACACTTCTGATATGATCAAAGGGTCACTCCCAGCCTGGTGACCCTTTATATTTTACTCCTAATATTCATTATTATCGTTAAAAGCAACAAAAAGATTCTAGTTTTAGAACCTCATTTAACTGTTCCTGTGTCAGTGTGGGCATAAAATAAAGAAGCGTTGGAGCCTTACAGCCCCAACGCTTTTAATTAGTACATTTTTAAATATTGATCGCGTTCCCATTGGTGTACGGTTGTACGGTACATGTCGAACTCGATTTCTTTTGCTTCTTTGAAGTTTGCATAAATGTGCTCACCTAGTGCTTCTTGCGCAATTTTGTCTTTCGCAAGTAATGCTAAAGCGTCATCAAGTGCTGGTGGTAGATTTTCAATACCATTGGCCTTACGCTCTTCTTCACTCATTACATAGATGTTACGGTTAATCGCAGCTGGTGGTGTTAATTGTTGGCGAATTCCTTCAAGGCCCGCTTCTAAAATAACAGCCATTGCTAAATAAGGGTTTGCTGCAGGGTCTACTGAACGAACTTCTACACGAGTTGAAAGTCCACGTGCAGATGGAATACGAATCAGTGGTGAACGGTTTTGTGCTGACCATGCTACGTAACATGGCGCTTCATAACCAGGTACAAGTCGTTTATAAGAGTTAACTGTTGGGTTTGTTACTGCCGTAAAGCCTTGAACATGCTTAAGCACCCCTGCCATGAATTGCATTGCTGTTTCAGAAAGACCAAGTTCTGTTGATTCATCGAAGAATGCATTTTCTTTACCTTTAAATAAAGATACGTTGAAGTGCATACCAGAACCCGCTTCACCGAATAATGGTTTTGGCATGAATGTAGCATGTAGGCCATGTTTGCGTGCAATTGTTTTAACAACTAATTTAAATGTTTGGATGTTGTCACAAGCAGTGATGGCATCAGCATATTTGAAGTCGATTTCATGTTGTCCAGGCGCTACCTCATGGTGAGAAGCTTCGATTTCAAAGCCCATTTCTTCAAGCTCTAATACGATGTCACGACGGCAATTTTCACCTAAATCTGTTGGTGCTAAGTCGAAGTAACCACCGTGGTCATTAACTTCTAATGTTGGTTCGCCTTTTGCATCTAATTTGAATAAGAAGAATTCTGGCTCAGGCCCTAAGTTGAAGCTTGTGAAGCCTAAGTCTTCCATTTTTTTCAGGATTCGTTTTAAGTTGTTACGTGGGTCACCAGCAAATGGGTCGCCTTTTGCAGTGTACACGTCACAGATGAAACGTGCTACTTTCCCTTTTTCAGAAGTCCAAGGGAACACTACGAAAGAATCTAAATCAGGATATAAGTACATATCTGATTCTTCGATACGTACGAAGCCTTCAATGGATGAGCCATCGAACATCATTTTGTTTTCTAGTGCTTTGTCTAGTTGGCTAACAGGAATTTCAACGTTTTTGATTGTGCCAAGAATATCCGTAAATTGCAAACGAATAAAGCTTACATTTTTTTCTTCGATTAGACGCTTAATGTCCTCTTTTGTGTATTTACCCACAGTTTTCCACACTCCTATAAATTGTCTAGCTTATATCATTACTCTACCCTATTAATAGAACAATAAACCGTCCGCTTAAAAAGCAACCTGTTGCTCAATTTTAATAGAATCGAGATAAATCCCCACGTCTGATGGATGATTTTTGCATGCGCTGTGCTTGACGCATTTCTTCACGCATTATTCGACGCAATTCTGTGTCGCTTAAATCTGGTTCTTCTGTTGCAACAGGATCAAGTTTTTTAGCGAATAATTTTTTAATCTTCGCCATATTCATGCCCTGCTCCAAGTAATCTTTTACTTCTAGCAGTGTGTCGACATCATTTAATGAAAACATACGACGATTGCCTTCTGTTCGGTGTGGCTCGATTAAATGGTGTTCTTCATAATAACGAATTTGGCGTGCCGAAAGCTCGGTCAATTGCATCACGATACTCATAGATAATAACGGCATAGTTCGTCTAATTTCACGACTCATTTAAGTCCCCTCCAATACCCGCTAATCATATAACGAAAATTTTTCACTGTCAATAAAGATGTAAGGTTTCCTAACATCGTTTTTTAGATTTTTTTTAAACGGATGAAAATTTGTAAAAACCGATGAAAATTCGTGCATGGATTATCTATTGTCTGCCTCTTTTGGAATAGATTGCACGGCGCTGCAAATGGCAAATTTCACATGTTCGTACGTTAGGCCCCCCTGTATAAATGCCGTATAAGGCGGACGAATTGGACCATCCGCTGTGAGTTCAATACTCGAACCTTGAATAAATGTGCCTGCCGCCATAATGACATCATCTTCATATCCTGGCATATACGCTGGTTCTGGGGCATAATGCGCATTTATCGGGGAATTCGCTTGAATTTCTCGACAAAAAGCAATCATCTGCTCCGCTGTTTGGAAAGAAACCGATTGAATTAAATCCGTACGTACAGCATCATAACTAGGTGATGTCACCATGCCTGCTTCTTCCAACATTCCTGCTGTGAAAATGGCTCCTTTTAATGCTTGGGCTACTACATGAGGGGCAAGGAAAAAGCCTTGATAGAAATCACCTAACGTATTTAATGTTGCACCGGCCTCCGCACCAATGCCTGGTGACGTCATACGGTAGGCACATTTCTCTACTAAATCAGCACGGCCAGCAATATAACCACCTATTTTGGCTAAGCCACCACCCGGGTTTTTAATAAGCGAGCCTGCCATTAAATCCGCACCTACCTCTGTCGGCTCAAGTGCCTCGACAAATTCACCGTAGCAATTATCCACAAATATAACTGCTTCTGGGGCAAGTTGGCGGACCTTAGCACACATTTCTGCTATTTGTGCAATCGTAAATGACGGTCTTGTTGCATAGCCCTTTGATCGTTGAATAGCAATCATTTTGGTGTTTGGTGTAATGGCTGCTGCCACACCTTGCCAATCAATTGTTTGGTTATCGACTAGGTCCACATGGCGATAGCCGATGTTATAATCCTTCAGTGATCCAGTATCCTTCTCCCCACCATCAACAATGGATTGTAAAGTATCATATGGTTGACCAGAAATATACAGCAACTCATCACCTGGACGTAACACACCGAATAAACTAAGCGTAATGGCATGCGTACCCGAGATAATTTGTGGACGCACTATGGCCGCTTGTGCTCCAAACACCTCTGCATATACGCGCTCAAGATTGTCACGACCTTCATCATCGTAGCCATAGCCATTAGAAGGATGCAGATGATAATCACTTACCTGATGCTTTCTAAATGCCGCAAGCACCTTTTGCTGATTGAAAAACGCCATTTCCTCTACCTTTGCATGATAAGGACGGACCTTTTCCTCTATTATAGCCGCGAAAGCTAGCGTGTTTTCTGTTAAATTGCTTGTAAAAGTCATTGTTTTCGTCTCCGTTTCACATTTGTCCTCCGTAAAAGGTCCGTCATTCGTTCAACACCCATAGAAAAGTGAAAAAATAAGTTTGATGAACGATTACTAACTGACCATTAAATACTCGAACTGTTTACTAGTATTCAGTAGAGAGAATCCCCCACTCATTGGAGTTTTGCTTAATCCCAGTCCTATCTTAACAATTTGTAAGCCTACCTGCAAAACTTGCCTATTGTTTCTAGAGGTAAGATGCGCTAAGCTAATGTGCGGACTTATTCCAAAAAAAAGTATTCAACTACCGAATTTGGCTACAAAATTCATAGATTCTGTTACATTCGGCAGAAGTTTTTAACTTCATTGCTAAAGTTAATTATTTGTTAGAAGGGGTGAAAGGGATGGCTTGGGAGTTTTTTAGCATTATTGGGACAATTGCCTTCGCTATTTCCGGGGCAATAATTGCGATGGAGGAAGAATACGATTTATTCGGTGTCTATATACTTGGTATTGTTACGGCATTTGGTGGCGGTGCCATCCGAAATTTACTTATTGGTTTGCCTGTGACAACACTGTGGGGACAGGATATGATGTTTCAAATCGCCTTAGCGGCGATTACCATATTTTTTATATTTCCACACCATCTTATTCAGCATTGGCATCGCTGGGGTAATTTCACAGATGCTATTGGATTGTCGGCATTTGCGATTCAAGGCGCATTATATGCTGTCAAACTCGACATGCCAATTAGTGCGGTGATAGTTGCCGCTGTTTTAACAGGTTCAGGCGGTGGGATTGTTCGTGATGTATTAGCTAGACGCAAACCACTCGTACTACGCGATGAAATCTATGGCGTCTGGGCAGCATTAGCAGGGCTTTTCGTAGGCCTTGAATTATTATCAGGAGATATCTTTTTATATGTATTATTTGGTGTCATAACGGCATTACGCATTCTTTCTTATATAAAAAAATGGCGTTTGCCTTTAAGGAAGTTAAATCGAGCATAACTAAGCCTCTGTATTAATAACAAGCCCAAATAGCTAGTACGGTTATTTGGACTTGTTTTCCTGTATTTCTTATAAAAGATCAACGCTACGCTTACCGAATACTGTTTCCCTGTTATCCTTTTATAGTGATTCTAGACAATATAGGGGCACTACGTTTTATGAACTCATTTTATTTCCTTCATTAAAAACTTTAAAATATAGGTTACTTTTCTAACATCATCATAGATTCCTCTAATGTAGCCATGTTGTTCATCATGGAGCAAGCTGCATCCAAAATAGGGAATGCTAAAGCTGCACCCGATCCCTCTCCTAATCGCATATTCATATGTAGCATCGGTTCAACTCCCAGCATTTCAGCAGCAATTTTAGCACCTGGTTCTTCAGAGGCATGAGAAGGAATGATATAGTCTTTCACTTGTGGTTCAAGCTCATAGGCAATTAGTGCCGCAATCGTAGAAATAAAGCCATCGATGACAACCGGTTTGCGATTGGCAGCAGCTGCCAGTACGACTCCAGCCATAGCGCCTATTTCTAAACCACCGACTTTTGCAAGAATATCAATAACGTCATCGCGTTTTGGATTGTTTAAGGCAATGGCTTTTTGAATGACCTCTACTTTATGCGCAAGCCCTCCTGTTCCAACACCTGCACCGAATCCAGTCACTTCACACGGATTACATCCATGAAGAACCGATAAAATCGCAGCACTTGGTGTTGTATTGCCAATGCCCATTTCACCTGTCCCGAGTAAATCCGCTCCACTTCTAATTTCCCCCATCGCTACTTCAATTCCTACTTCAATAGATTGAATCGCTTGTTCCCTCGACATAGCAGGACCCTTTGCCATATTATCCGTGCCGTATTTAATTTTTTTAATCATGACACCTGCATCGAGTGGAATATCCTCTTTTACGCCAACGTCTACTGTGACAATTTTTGCATTGGTTATTTTTGCGACAGCACAAACACCCGTTAAGCCTTTTGGAAAATTTAATGTTTGAAAGAGCGTCACATTTTGCGGGTTTGACGTCACCCCTTCGTCACAAACACCGTGGTCTGCCGCACAGACAATGATGGCTTTACGATCAATCTTTGGAAATAATTGTCCCGTGATACCAGATAGCTGCACGGCAAGAGACTCAAGTTTACCTAAGCTTCCAGGTGGCTTACTAAGGATATCTATTCGTTCCCTCGCTTTCTCCATCATATTGTTGTCAACTGGCTGAATGTTTTGTATCGTTTGTTGTAATAATTGCATGACAATTTCTCCTTTTTTGTTTGCCTGTTACTATGAAGTATCAGTAACTATCCCCTTGGTTTTTGAATAAAGAAAAAACAAAAAGCCTGTAGTTTATTCATAACAAATAAACTACAGACTTTTCCATCGTCTATATCATACGAAGTCAATTAGGCAGGTCTCCTGGCTCAATTTCAACATTTCATAGAACCTTCCCAGACTATGCTAGTGGCATTCTCTATGAAACTCCATTTTACAGTGGTGGGACCGCTCAAGCATTTCACTTTATTCCCTATTCTCCCGCAATGGGCACCTAATACTTTTTATGCAACTACTTTAAATCTACGTCAAAGTATTTTTAGTGTCAATATATTTAATGAATGGATGAAAATATAATGAAGTCCTTTTAAGAGAGCTAACTATAAGCAAATCGATACGATAAAAAGTGCGCAAGCGTTCGGGATGAATCTCAACAAGAAGTTTAAACTAAGCGTAGCCTCTCTAGGAGAGCAAAGAAAACTGGATGCGCAAAATTTACACAGACTGATTTATATAACACCACAAAAAAAACAAAACCCTCGCTTAAGCGAAGGTTTTAATGAATTATTATTTAAATTCTAACTCACCATCGTAAGCAAGCATTCCGCCTTCAAGGTTTGTTACGTCAAAGCCTCGATCTTCTAAGAATGCACAAGCATTTGCAGAGCGTCCGCCAGCTTTACAAACCACGATATAAGGTTTTGACGCATCCAATTCATCTAGTCGATCTGGAATAGTGCCAAGTGCGATGTGCTGTGCGCCTGGAATCATACCTTGTGCGACTTCATCATCTTCACGAACGTCAATAATGTATAAATCTTCGTTTGCATCCAGTAATTCTAATATTTCAGTTGTTTCGATTGTTTTCATGTGTCTAATCCTCCAATATGTCAAACTCTTGTACTATTATAGCTTGAACAAAAAAAAACAGCTAGTGTCACACACTAACTGTTCATATATCCCTTTATTATTCTGTCTCTGAAAACTCAACTTGCTTAGCTGGAACGAATGTAGAAATTGCGTGTTTGTAAATAAGATGCTGTTTATTGTCAGCATCTACTAATAACACCGTAAAATTATCATAGGATTTCACAGTCCCTTTTAACTGGAATCCATTTAAAAGAAACACAGTTACAAAAACACTGTTTTTACGTAGATGATTTAAGAACGTATCTTGCAAATTAATTGATTTCATCGAATGCGCCTCCCCTAATCTCTTTCTACCTCTTCATTCCTATAGTAGCATGTTATCCCAATTAAGCAATTAGTAATTTTTACAAATTATTGGATATTCCAGTCTTTGTCCACGAATTGCACATCCATTTTATTTCGGAAATAGGTTAGCTGCCTTTTTGCATAGCGTCGTGAATTTTGCTTTAAATTTTCAAGCGCCATTTCAAGTGAGCATTTACCATCTAAATAATCATATAATTCCTTGTAACCGATTGCCTGAATCGACTGTACATCTCGTATATTTTGTTGCCATAAGCCTTTCACTTCTGCTAATAGACCTTTTTCCATCATTAAATCTACCCGAAGATTAATGCGGTTGTAGAGTTCTTCACGAGACATATTTTGGCCAAGTCCTAAGATTAAATGATGATAAAGGGGCGTTTGCCCTCGATTTTGTGCTTCTGAGGCCTTGGAGATTCCACTAAGCTCTATCATCTCTAATGCTCGAATAACACGACGCGTATTATTTGGATGGATTGTCTGGGCTGTTTTTGGGTCAAGCGCAGCTAGCTTTGCATGCATAGCCTCTGGACCTAATTTTGCAAGCTCAGCATAATAGGCTTCTCTTGCTGCCACGTCTACCTGCTCCTCTGTAAATTGAAAATCATAGAGTACTGCTTGCACATATAATCCCGAGCCCCCTACTAAAATGGGAAGCTTTCCACGTTCTTGAATATCCGCAATTTTAGCTCGCACTAATTTCTGATAGTCCGCAACCGAAAATGAGTCGGTTGGCTCTTTGAAGCTCAGTAAATGGTGTGGCACACCCTCCATCTCTTGCTCCGTAATTTTCGCTGTGCCAATATCTAAACCTTTATAGACTTGCATGGCATCGCCGTTAATGATTTCCCCATTATACTTTTTGGCTATTTCTATACTTAGTGCCGTTTTGCCGGAAGCCGTTGGTCCCACAATTGCTACGACTTCAGCCTGCTGTAATTTATCTTGTATCATATTTTCCCAACCACCGTAATAAAACTTGATAAACCGCTTCTTTATTGTCCTCGTTCAAGATCTCATGTCGCTTATCTTCAAATAAGTAGACCGTTACATCTTCTACTCCCGCAGCTGCAAACTGCTCAGCGACTGTGTATACACCTTGTCCTTGATCACCAACTGGATCCTTGCTACCACTTATCAATAAGATCGGTAAGTTTTTCTTTATTTTTTCAATCTCTTTTTTTCGATTTAGCATCATAAAACCAGCCGTTAAATCAACAAAAAATTGATTTGTTGGCATAAAACCACAATATGGATCATCTATATATTTCTGTACTTCATGTTCAGCGGAACATAACCAATCATAAGCCGTTTTCGGATTTTGAAACTGTTTATTAAAGCTTCCAAAGCTCAGCTTATTTAACAGTGGACTCTCCGTATCTTTCCCGCGTTGCATGGCCAATGTACGGGCAAAGACATGCCCTGCCATATGCAATGTTGATACACTTCCGGTCCCACATAAAATCACATTATCCACACTATCACTATATAATTGAATATATCTTCTCGTAATAAATGACCCCATACTATGACCAAATAATATAAACGGCACATCTGCAAATTGATTGTGCATAGTCATGACAATTTCATGTACATCTTCCACGACCCGATCAAAGCCACTGTGCTCGGCAAAAAAACCAAGCTTGCCGTTATATGCCGCTGTTTCTCCATGTCCTCGGTGATCATGCATCGTGACCGCGTAGCCCACAGCACATAGCTGATCTGCAAACTTCACATAACGTCCGCTATGCTCCGCCATACCATGCAAAATATGAATATGACCAATACATGAAATAGTTGGTGTTAATGTTCGCGTAAAGACAAAATGTCCATCTGACATTTGAATATAGCGTTCCATTTTTATACCCCTTCCTCAGCAAAATTTGTCGCATCTAAGATTGACTGTTCTAGCTGAGCAACATATGTGTTTTTTTGTGCCTCTGTATAGTGAAAGCGCTGTTGCATCACTTGAATGACTTGCTGTTTATAGCGTTTAACAGCATGGATATCAAAGTATAATAAGCCCGTACGACGGATAAAGAAATCACTTGGTGTGTATACCATCTCCGCCTTGATGCCATATAGTAGCATTGCGTGTAAAGCTAGCGGCATTGTACTCCCATGTTCATGCAAATATTTCACCTGTTCAAATAAAGCATCGACATTCGTGCCGTATTTTTGCACAAGATGTTTTGCTTCATCATAATTCAAACCATACTGAACGCCTTCTCTTGCTTTATAAGCTGTGTAATCTGGGAAATTAATAGCATTAATGCCCTTTGCCCCAGAAAGCGAAAGTTCACGCGTAATACATGGACTAGCATGCTTAAATTTATGCATTTTAACAATTTTATCGACAACGGTTTCAGCCATTTGACGATAACCTGTTAACTTGCCACCCGCAATTGTCATCAACCCACTTGATGCTGTCCAAATTTCATCTTTACGTGAAATTTCTGAAGGGTCCTTGCCTTTTTCGAAAATAAGGGGACGTACACCAGCCCACGATGACTCAACTGTCTCACGAGCAATATTGGCTGTTGGAAATATATTTTTTGCAGCAGCTATTAAATAATCAACGTCTGCTTGCGTTGCCACCGGATGGACAGGATCACCTTCATATACTGTATCGGTTGTACCAATATAAGCCTTACCATCACGTGGTATCGCAAAGGCCATACGACCATCTGGAATATCAAAATACACAGCTTGTTGTAATGGAAAATGCTTTTGGTCAAGGACAATATGTACACCTTTTGTTAGGCGTAATTGTTTCTTGTCTGTCGTTTTATCCTTTTGACGAACCTCATCCACCCATGGACCTGCCGCGTTGACAATTTGTGCTGCATGTACTTCCACCGTTTCTCCCGTAACATGATTCTTAACTTTTGCTCCAACTAGCTTTTTCTTGTTATATAAAAATCCAGTCATTTCGGCATAATTTAAACAAAGCGCCCCGTATTCCACTGCTTTTTTCAGCACTTCAATTGTAAGGCGTGCATCATCTGTACGATATTCCACATAATAGCCTCCACCGACAAGCTCTTCATTATTTAAAAGAGGCTCAAGCGCGGCCGTTTCTTGTGCGCTCAGCATCGTACGACGTTCATGCTTTTTCACACCTGCCAGTCGATCATAGACTTTCAATGCTAATGATGTTGTCAATGGACCAAGCGAGCCCTTCTTATATAAAGGCAACAACATTTTTTCAGGCATCGTGACATGAACAGCATTGTCATAGACTATTTCACGTTCACGTCCGACCTCTGCCACAACACCTACGTCAAACTGTTTTAAATAACGAAGGCCACCATGAATAAGTTTTGTCGAACGACTTGACGTACCCGCGGCAAAGTCCTGCATCTCAATCAGTGCGACAGACAATCCTCTTGAGGCAGCATCAAGCGCAATCCCTGCACCCGTAATGCCTCCTCCAATTACCAATACGTCAAAGCTATACTGCTCTAAATAATGCATGATTTTAGGTCGATGCTCAAATGAAAACATACTCTTCTCCCCCATTAGCTATGATTTAAATATACGTGTAGCTGCTACTGCTTTTTGCCAACCTGCATATAAAGCCTGTGCCTGCTCCGCTTCCATCTTTGGTTGATAGTTTTTGCCAGTAACCCACAGTGCGGATAAGGTCTCTTTATCCGGCCAAAAATTAGTTGCAAGTCCCGCTAAATAGGCCGCACCCAATGCTGTTGACTCATTGAGTTTGGCCAGCTCCACTTCTAACTGCAAAATATCACTTTGGAACTGCATCAACAGACCGTTACTAACTGCTCCACCATCCACACGAAGGACCTCAATCGGTGTACCAGCCGCCTCCTCCATTGCATCCAGCACATCCTTTGTTTGATACGCCAAAGATTCAAGTGTTGCACGGATAAAATGTTCTTTCGATGTACCACGTGTTAAACCAAAAATTGCCCCGCGCGCATCCGTATCCCAGTACGGTGTACCCAAGCCAACAAATGCCGGTACAATATATACACCATCTGTATCTTCTACCTTTTTGGCATACTTCTCAGAATCTGCCGCAGTACGAATCATCCGAAGGCCGTCTCGTAACCATTGGATTGCTGAGCCAGCTACAAAAACACTACCTTCTAAGGCATATGTCACCTTACCATCTATACCCCAAGCAATCGTTGTGAGTAAACCATTTTCAGAACGTACTGCTTGCTCTCCCGTATTTAATAGCATAAAACAACCTGTACCATACGTATTTTTAGCCATTCCTTTGTCAAAGCAAGTTTGCCCAAAAAGTGCAGCTTGCTGATCACCTGCAATTCCAGCAATCGGAATTTTTTCGCCAAAAAAGATACTCGGTGCAGTCATCGTATAGACCTCTGATGAATTTTTCACGTCTGGCAACATCGTCATCGGAATATCTAAAAGGTCACATAGCTCATCGTCCCATTTTAGCTCTTGAATATTGTAAAGTAATGTACGTGCGGCATTTGAATAATCCGTAATATGTGCCTTTCCCTTTGATAATCGCCAAACAATCCATGAATCAATCGTACCGAATAATAAATCGCCATTTTCTGCTTTGTCACGCGCGCCTTCAACATTATCTAAAATCCATTTAATCTTCGTTGCTGAGAAATAGGCATCAAGACGCAGCCCTGTTTTTTGCTGGAAAACATCCTCTAGGCCTTGTTCCTTCAAATCATGGACAATGTCCTGCGTTTGACGTGATTGCCAGACGATTGCATTGTAGACTGGCTGCCCCGTATGTTTGTCCCAAACAACGGTTGTTTCCCGCTGATTGGTAATCCCTATAGCGTGAACTTCACTTGCTTCATGTCCACTTTCCGTTAAAACAGCCGCAATAACTGCTAGGATTGAGCCCCAAATTTCATTAGCATTATGCTCCACCCAGCCGGCTTTTGGAAAATACTGCTGAAATTCCTTTTGCGCCACATGGGCAACCTCACCCTTATTATTGAATAAAATGGCCCGCGAGCTCGTCGTTCCCTGGTCGATTGCTAAAATAAATTCACCCATCCATTCTCCCCCTTTTTCCCGTTTAGCCATGTACGCAATTGGCATTAGCTCTTAAAGTCCTCGGGTTGCCAACTTCCACATTGTGAATTCAAAGCGACAGCGATAACCCCTCTGTGGCATTGTGCGTAAAATACACTTAAAAATCACATCACTCGTTTAAACATTTTCTCTACTTCATACGTTGTAAAATGTATGAGGACTGGACGTCCATGTGGGCAAGTAAAGGGATTATCAGCCTGACGTAAATCCTGCAGTAAGACATCCATTTGTTCCTTCGTCAAATAATGATTCGCCTTAATCGATTTTTTACAGCTCATCATGATGGCCGCGGCTTCACGCAATTTTTTTACATCTGCCTTTTTTGTCGTCAGTACTTGCTCGATTAAGTCTTCAATAATCTCCTGCTCCTCACCCTTTGGAAACCAGCTTGGATGCTCTCGCACAACAAAAGATGACTGTCCAAACTCCTCTAAAAATACACCGATAGCTTCAAGTTCCGGTCTATTTTCACGTAAGATTAGTGCCTCGTCCGCTGCATAATGGAAGGTTAGCGGCAGCAATAAGGCCTGACGTTCATTCGGATTCACTTGTCCAACTTTTTCACGGAAAAATTCATATTTAATACGTTCCTGTGCTGCATGCTGGTCAATTAAATAAAATCCATCCTCCATTTGTGCAACAATATAAGTACCATGTATTTGTCCAACTACTTCAAGTGCAGGAAATGGCTCTTTTATTGTCTCTTGCTCAGGGACTTGCTCTAGCTCTTTCTGAACATTTTCTACAGGATTCGATGCAGTCAGCAATGAGGGCTGCCAGCTTTCCTCAGTGACAGTCACCTGTGGTTTTTCAATAGGAGGTAAGCTCGATTCCTGGACCGTTTGCACATCATAAAGCTTTTCCACAATGGCGTTCATTTTCTCCACATCCAGCTTCGGTGTAGGTTTCCATATATTAAGTTGCTCGGTTGCTGGGATAGCTGCTTTTTCTTTCTTCTCCATCTGCGGCACGCGGATAACACCACGAATCGTCTCACGAATCGTTTCCTCGATAAGCTTCAATAATTCAGGCTCTTTACTCAAGCGGATTTGATGCTTTGCTGGATGAACATTCACATCCGTTAAATAGGGATCTCCTTCTATATAGAGCGCAACAATCGGGAAACGTTCGATGGGCAAATACGTATGATACGCATCCACAATGGCTTTTTGTACCAAATAATGCTTTACCCAGCGGCCGTTCACAAACAGTGACATATAATTTTTCGAAGCACGCGTCACCTCAGGTAATGATACAAAGCCCGATACCTTATAATCATGTGACTCACCTTGAAATGACACCATTTTTTTTGCATTATGCACACCATAGATAGCAGCTAATACTTGCTGTACGTCACCACGACCATTCGTCTGTAACAGTTGCTGACCATTATGGAGCAATCGGAAGGCAATTTGAGGATTTCCAAGCGCTAAACGATTCATCAAGTCGATGGTATGGCCAAGCTCGGTTTGAATGGTCTTCATATATTTTAAACGGGCAGGTGTATTAAAAAACAACTGCGCTACCGTAATATCCGTGCCTTTCCGTAACGGACCGGGCTTATGCGTAGTAACATGTCCGCCTTCTAACTCGACATATGTACCAGATTCACCATTTGATGTAATAAGCGTCATTTTTGATACAGATGCAATGGACGCCAATGCTTCACCACGAAAACCTAATGTACGGATACGAAATAAATCATGTTCCTGGTGGATTTTACTTGTAGCATGGCGTGAAAAAGAGATGAGTGCATCATCCTCGTCCATGCCTATGCCATTATCAATCACTTGAATGGAAGTGAGCCCTGCTTCTAGTAAAAAAACATCAATGGACGTACTTCCTGCATCGATGGCATTTTCCACAAGCTCTTTCACAACAGATGCTGGCCTTTCGACCACTTCCCCTGCCGCGATTTTATTGGACAGCCATTCATCCATTATTTGTATTTTACCCATAGCACATCACTCCTTATTTTTTCGCGTTGACCAATTGCTGTTGTAATTCATATAAAATATTCATCGCCTGCATCGGTGAAGTTCCTAAAATATTAACCTTCTCCAGACTTTTTAAAACCTCTGTTTCAGCTGGTGAAACGGGTTCTCCCTCTGCAAATAGCGACATTTGTACGGGCTGATCTGCAACTACTTGTGGTGCCGTCACCTCTTTACCTGCCTCGAAATTTTCGAGCAGTACACGTGCTCTAGATAAAATCTCCTCTGGCAATTGCGCAAGCTGTGCCACGTGTATCCCGTATGACTTATCGGCAGCTCCTTTTTTTACCTTATGTAAAAAGACCACCGTACCATTTTTTTCAGTAGCAGATACATGAACATTTTGCAGACGAGGAAGCTCTTTCTCAAGTGCTGTTAACTCATGATAGTGTGTTGAAAATAGTGTATTCGCCCCGATTTTATCGTGAATATACTCCATCATCGATTGCGCAAGGCTCATGCCATCATATGTTGAAGTCCCACGACCGATTTCATCAAACAACATTAGGCTATTTTTAGTCGCATGCAAGATAGCGTGTTGTGATTCTAACATTTCCACCATAAATGTAGATTGCCCTGCTGCTAAATCATCCGCTGCACCAATACGTGTGAAGATTTGATCGGTGATTGGCAATCTAGCTTTTTCGGCTGGCACATAACAACCCATTTGTGCCATAACGACAATGAGTGCCACCTGACGCATATACGTACTTTTACCAGACATATTCGGCCCTGTAATTAGCATCATATTGTGATGTTCTTCAAGTACACAGTCATTTGGTACATACATTTGCTTATTCAGCATTTTTTCAACAACGGGGTGACGTCCTTCAAGAATCTCTAGTGAACGCCCTGTATGAAATGCTGGTTTCGTAAAACGATATTTCTCTGACACGCTTGCAAAGCTAAGGAGGACATCTAACTCACTAATACTTGCCGCTAGAGCCTGTACACGTGGAATAAAAGCCTTTAATTCTTCACGGATTTCCACGAATAAATTATATTCAAGCAATAAACTTTCTTCCTCGGCATTTAATATGAGTGCCTCTTTTTCCTTCAGCTCTTGCGTAATATAGCGCTCAGCGTTGGCTAGCGTTTGTTTCCGTTCATAGCGCGTTAAATCTGCTAAATGAATATTCGATTTTGTTATTTCAATATAGTAACCGAAAATACGATTATAACCGATTTTCAAATTTTTTATACCCGTTTTAACACGTTCTTCTTGTTCCAGCTGGGCAATCCAGTCCTTGCCATTGCGAGATGCGTAACGCAGCTCATCTAAGCGATCATTGTATCCATCCCGGATGACATCGCCTTCTTTAATGGTAATTGGAGGATTATCTGTAATCGCACGTGCCAATAATGTCTCGACGTCTGCACATATATCAAGGGTGCTACCCAAATTCTGCAGTGTTTCTTTGCTTGATTCCAAAAGCTGTTGTACAATCACAGGCACTTGACGCAAAGAATCTCGCAGTTGTGCTAAATCACGGCCTCCCACATTGCCAAATGCCACACGTCCCGCCAAACGCTCTAAATCATATACTTGTTTAAGAGAAGTTTGTAACTCTGTTCTTACAAAATATTCTTCTAATAAATCAGTGACAATCTCAAGTCTTGACTCAATGGCAGAACGCGTAGCAAGAGGTTGATGTATCCATTGTTTTAACTTACGACCACCCATAGCTGTAACCGTGTCATCTAACAGCCAAAGCAATGTACCCTTTTGATCGCCACCTCGAATCGATTGGATCAGCTCTAAATTACGTTTCGAGCTAGAATCGATACGTAAATAATTTTTCATTTCATTAAATGTGAACGTTTGAATATGCGATAACGAGCGCATTTGCGTTTTATCAATATAGGCCAGTAGACGTAGGCAAGCCACTTGTAATTGTGCTGGTACTGCTGCTACATAATTCACAACCTTGTCCAATGCCATTTCATCTACTTCAATAGACAGCACAATCCCCAAATTCACGGCATGCTCTGCCAATAAAAGCTGTAGACTCTCTGTTACGACAAGCTCACGAATACCATATGCCTGCATTTGCATTAGCAGTGCTTTGGCATCACCTTCAATCGATGAAGCAGTCGCCTCGCCTGTAGATAAGTCTAAATAGGCATAGCCAAAGGTTGTAGCATCTAACTGCTCAGCTGCACCAATAAAATGATTCGATTTACCATCAAGCGCCTTTCCTTCCATAATTGTGCCTGGTGTTATAAGTTGTACCACTTCACGTCTAACTACGCCTTTTGCTTGTTTCGGATCTTCCGTTTGCTCACAAATTGCGACCTTATAACCCTTTTGTACTAATGTTTCAATATAATTTTTAGCCGAATGATGCGGCACACCGCACATTGGAATACGGTCCTTCGCGCCTGCATCTCGGCTTGTTAATGTGATTTCTAAAATTTGTGAGGCATTAACTGCGTCCTCAAAAAACATCTCGTAAAAGTCACCTAATCTAAAAAATAAAAAGGCATCCTTGTAATCTTCTTTTACTTGCAAATATTGTTGCATCATTGGTGTATATGTTGTCATATCATCTTTCCCTCGCTCTTGCCATATAGATAATTTCATTATAACAAAAGATACATGCGAAACGCCCATTTCACCTTTGTAAAGATGCTAGCATTTCGCATGTATTAAAAATGTTTCAGCTTGTAGTTTATCTTGGGCGCTCATCAGGAAACGATGAGGACTCTAAAACATACCTTCCTTCACTACTCGAACTTGAACTTGAACTGGAGCTAGATGAAGATGAAGAAGATGATGAGGATGAGCTTTCATCATTAAAACTCCATTCCTCTTCGAAATCTAGTGGATGTACACTAATACAAATTGTCATTTCACCCATCACTTCTACGACAATTTCTCGTTCTACTACTATTTCAAATTTCGTTCCACATGGAGAAATTACCGCTTCCATGCAATTTGGTTCTTGGATTACACGAACACGTACATCATCGCCAACGCTCACTTCACCATCTCTGAAATGAAGCTTCACTTTGTCTTTATAGTGAACCGTTTCTGAAAACACTGCTGTTTTCGAATGGTTACTATAGGCATACCAAACATTGACATCAAATTTCCCTGATACTTCTACAAATTTACCGACTTTTTTTGCTGAGCAAGTATGATTGATTACCCAGCAACCAAGAATACTCGTCGGTTTATTTGTTGGGCATAATGTTACACGATCTTCCGTTCTTTTCTTCCCCTTGGCAACTACTGCTTTCGTCACGATTTGTCGTAAACGTTTCAGCGCAATTCCTCCTTCGACTCTTTTCACTCCATCATATGCAGGTAGCGCCCATTGGGTGAACATATTTCATAGAATCCAGTCGAATCACTTTATATCTTTTTCAGATTACGGGCACCGTTGGTACATCTCGCAAAAAACTTTTTGAGCATACTAAAGCTACTGTAGCAGTACATATTCGCTTAGTCCAGGCAGCTTTTCCTAAGCATTACTATCCTTAATACCATGATAAAAAAATAGCCCGAATGCAATCATTCGAGCCATTACTTCTATTATTTATGAGCAGCTACCTGGTTGTGTATTCGCTACGTATGACCCCGTTTCACCACGTAGTAAATCGCCACCTGTTGAACGGATAATTTCATTTGTGACATTGTTAGCGATTGTGTTGGACACTAATTGTAATAAATCATTCACATCAACTTGTGATTCCTTAAATTGTTGAACGACTGGGATTGCGTTAATTTCTTCTTCGATTTTCGCAATTTTATCTTCAATCATTTTCAGCGCTTTTTCTTTGCCTAAGTGTTGGAAGTTTACAGCTTGTTTTTGCAAGCTCTTCAGACTAGCAATACGTTCACGTACAAGTTGATTTTCGTTAATTTGTGCTTCTGCCTTTTTGAAAAACTCAACCTCTGGTGTATTGGCAATCATATGTGCAATTTCATGTGATTTCTTAATTAAATCTTCTTTTGTATACATTACTTCTGTCATTTACGCTTCCACCTTTTCATTTTTTACTACTTCCACAAATTCACCACGTAATGAATAGGAAGTAGCTTCGATTATTTTAACTTTCACTAACTGACCAATAAGCTCTGCTGGCGCTTTAACATTCACGAGGCGATTTTTACGTGTGTAACCTGCAAGGACATTCTCACGACGTTTACTTGTCCCCTCAACTAACACCTCTACAATCTCGCCTTCCAAACCTGCCAATGCTTTTCGGGAATACTCTTGTACAACGGCATTTAAACGATGAAGTCGTTGTTTTTTCACATCTTCTGGCACATTGTCAATCATCTTCGCTGCTGGCGTACCCTCACGTGGAGAATAAATATACGTAAATGCCATATCGAAGCCAACTTCACGATACAAAGACAGCGTCTCTTCGAATTGCTCCTCCGTTTCGTTTGGATAACCAACAATAATATCAGTTGTTAATGTGACCCCCGGGATAGCCGCTTTAATTCTATCGACTAAGCCAAGGAAATGCTCCCGTGTATATTTGCGCGCCATGATTTTTAACACTTCATTTGAACCTGATTGCACTGGCAAATGAATATGCTCCACTAGGTTACCACCCTTTGCAAGTACCTCGATTAAGTGATCATCAAAGTCGCGTGGATGGCTCGTTGTAAAACGAATACGTGGGATATCGATTTTTCTTAACTCATCCATCAAATCTCCAAGTCGGTACTCCATGTCCTCAAAATCTTTTCCGTAAGCATTGACATTTTGTCCAAGCAACATGATTTCTTTATAGCCTGCAGCCGCGAGCTCTCGAACTTCGGCAATAATTTCCTCCGGACGGCGACTACGTTCCTTACCACGCGTATACGGTACGATACAGTAAGTACAGAACTTATCACAGCCGTACATAATATTCACCCAAGCTTTAATAGAACCAAGTCGTTTTTTGGGTAGATTTTCGATAACGTCGCCCTCTTTTGACCAAACTTCGATGACCAATTCTTTCGACATATAAGCTTCTTTTAAAATATTTGGCAGTCGGTGAATATTATGCGTGCCGAATACCATATCGACGTGAGGGTAAGTTTTTAATATTTTGTTTACAACGGATTCTTCTTGTGACATACAGCCACATACACCGATGAGCATTTCTGGATTTTTACGTTTATATTTTAACAGGAAGCCAAGTTCGCCGAATACTTTGTTCTCTGCATTTTCACGAATTGCACATGTATTCAGTAACACAACATCCGCTTCCTCAATTATCTCTGTAGCGGTATAGCCTAGTTGCATAAATATCCCAGCCATCACTTCAGTATCGTGCTCATTCATTTGGCAGCCATATGTACGAATATAAAACGTACGTCCCTCGCCCATGCCTGCAAACTCTTCTGCAATATTAAAATCCTTATGGTACTTAATTTCTTCTTTCCCACGTTTTTTAGCATCTTTTAATGAAGGTGCTGTAAAGACCTTCTCAAAATATTTACTATAATCCTTTTCAGGCTTGTCTTCTTTTTTAGGTTGATTGACTTGTTGACTGGCTAATCGTTGTTCCTCATTCATCGCAATCAGGTAACTCCTTTCAAACGAAATCCGTGCATTCGAATTCCCATTTTACTATTATACTGAATGATTACTACTTCCTACAAGGTTTGCGTACTAAATGTCGTGGTTTCGACTTAAATACACTTTCTTTCTGCTTGATGATTCTATCCGTCACTTTGCCGGTTCTATCTGTCACTTGCCGGTTCTATCCACCTTACTCCGTTAACGCTAAAAAGCCACCGATGACCTGTATCACCGGTGACCTTACCTTCAAATTATAACTCGATATATTTCTTTTTACGCTCATCAAATCCTAGTATCGATTGAACACCAAGTCCTTTTAGCACATCCGTATTGGCAAAGGTATACTTCCCAACATCATCAGGGAAATGCGCATCTGAGGAAACAGTAAACTCTACGCCCTGTTCAACTAACACTTGCAAGAAATGAGAACCCGGGCACATTTCCTTTACGGGATAGCGATAATATAACCCTGCATTGATTTCCGTAGCTGTTTGTGTTGTAACAAGTGCCTCAGCAATTCGCACATACCAAGCATGTAGAAAAGTTTCATCTTTAAGCTGATAGTTAAAGACTTTAAAATTATCCAAATGCGCCACAAAATCAAACATCTTTGCGTGTATCATGCTCTCCACAGTCGCAAAAAATTGTCCATACTGCTCCCGCAATGTCGCTGCGTCCATGTGCTCAAATATATTCTGCGTTTGTGGATTGTCAAAGCCCCAGCCATCCACAAAATGCACAGAACCAATGACATAATCCCATGGATAGTCTTGTAACAGTGACGCTAGCTCTTCTTCACCACCCACAAAATAATCCGCTTCTATACCAAGCTTTAATGCAACACCGTGGCGATGCCATTTTTCCTTTGCGTTTGTAATGGCTGATACAAACGTAGCCATCTGTTCCGTCATAACACTATCTAGCCAGTAACATTGCAATTGACCGACCTCCGACCTTTCATCCAACTGCATATAGCGTTCAAAATAAGCACGTGTCTCCTTAAATCGATACAAATGATCAACAATGCCAACCTCTCGTAACCCTAGTCGCTTTGCTTGTTGCAAATATAAATCAAGCCACTCTTCACTGTAACAACCCTTAAGCAATCGTTGTGCTAAAACCTGTATTTGCCTCTCGATAAGCTCTTTTGAGCCCTTCGACATAACTTCAACTTCATCAAAAAATGCCATGGCCTGCGAAGTGCGTTCTAACCAACGGAATGAGTAGGGTCCCTCCTCTAAATGCACATGATAATCAATTGTCATCAGCTTTTCCCTCCACTACCTATCGTCCACATTTCTTCGTATGCCTGCCATTCTTCGGGGCATGTCGCATCACAAATTATTTCCGAGCAATCTACCAAGTGGCAAATTCGATAAAATGATTTGCTATTGATTTTGGAAGAATCGGTTAGTAAAATTGTCATTTTGCTGTTTTCAAGCATTTTTTGAGAAATCAGCGATTCATCTAAATCATAATCATAGACAATACCGTCCATTATGCCCCCACACGATAAAAATGCTTTGTCAAAATTCATATTGCCCAACCATTCCAATGTCATGGCACCTGCGACAGAGGACTGTCTTGGATTGGTCGTCCCACCGAGCAAAATCACCTTGCCTGTCATACGTCTCTCTTCAATGGCTAAGTTAAACTGTGCCGCTGCTGCTATGGAATTTGTGACGACGGTAATATCTTCGACCGCCATTAAGTAATCAGCAATATGTACCGTTGTTGTTCCTGTATCAACAGCAATCGTATCCCCATCACATATACGCTCCGCAGCTAGCCGAGCTATGTTACACTTTGCCTCTTTTTTCATTTGAAGCTTACGCAAAAACGCTGGTTCTGTTCTGACATTCGTATACTGTACTGCTCCACCATGGACGCGCGTTAATAAATGCTGTTCCTCTAGTTCATCTAAATCCCGCCGGATAGTTTCTGGTGCTACTTGAAGTGCATCTGCAATGTTTGCGACAATTATTTTCCCATGTACTTCTAGTTGCTTTAAAATATAATCAAAACGTTCAATTTTTGCATAAGTCATGATAAAGCAATCACATCTTCCTTAGCCACATAGCACTCATATTTTTTGCCTATTTCAAACAATTGTCCTCGTTGATGTAATTGTTCCATTGTAAACATACACTCACCCTCAAATGTAGTACGAATGACATTACCACTCATCAATGACTGCTTCGCTACACCCGAAAAACAAATATCCCCTTCCATTGCCTGTGCATGAATGGCCTCTGGTCGAATAGCAAATTTCAAGCCATCTCCTGGCAATACTCCACCGATCATTTTCTCCAGTACTTGCCTTGGCAAGACATTATAATGCCCGATAAAATTAGCAATAAATTCACTTTCCGGTTTTGTATAAATGGCAGTAGGTGTTCCACTTTGCGCAATTTCCCCATTACTCATGACAAATATTTTGTCAGAAACAGCCATTGCCTCTTCCTGATCATGTGTTACTAATATCATTGTCATATTGAGCTGTCGTTGAATCGCTCGTAAATCCTCCTGCAATTTTTTTCGAATTTGTGCATCCAGTGCACTAAGTGGTTCATCTAAAAGCAATACCTTTGGACGTACAATTAATGCACGTGCTAAAGCAACACGTTGCTGCTGACCACCAGACAGTTCCTTTGGATAAGCGTTCGCTTTTTCTGTTAAATGCACAATGCCAAGTATCTCTTGCACACGTTGTTCAATTTCAGCATTATTCACTTTTTGCATATGCAAGCCGAACGCTACATTTTCTTTGACGGTCATATTCGGAAATAGCGCATAAGATTGAAATACCATTCCGACTTGACGATCTTTTGGTTGAATATCATGCATATCTTTTCCTTCAATTTGTATACAACCTGCAGTGGCATCTGTTAAACCTGCGACAATGCGTAAAATTGTACTTTTTCCACAGCCACTTGGTCCTAAAAGAGTAATAAACTCCCCTTGCTCAATCCTCATATCGATATTGGACAACACAGTTGAATGCCCATACTTTTTATGAAGCCCTTCTATGACAATATAGCTCATATATTTGTAACACCTTTCGATCTTTTTGTTAGCAGTGCGATAACGAACGTTAATAGACCCATAAGAACGAGATAAATAAAGACAACTGCACTTGCAATATGTCCACTTGAACTTAGTTTTTTCATTAAATAAATTTGCACGGTTTCAAAGCGAGAGCCTACGACTAAATTAATAAGTACAAACTCACCAAACAACACTGAAAATGATAACAATGCACCCGCAAATAGGCCTGGATAGACAGTCGGTAAAAGTATTGTCATAAATGCCTGCCTTTTAGAGGCGCCCAGTAATTGTGCTGCATCTAAAAGTTGCCTTGCATCAACACTTCGTAGACTATTGCGTGTGCCTTGATAAATGTATGGCAAAATACCAATAACATAAGCGCCTAGCACCACTAAAATCATCGGCACACCTACTGTCGTATACACACGAATTAATCCTACTGCTAAAATAACCCCTGGGAAGGAATACACCATGACAACTGCCACTTGAATAAATTTTTCATACTGTGGAAAATACAAAACAATGACAAATATCGCAGGGACAATCACGAACATTGCTACTCCGACCGCTCCACCTGATAATAAAACAGAGCGTCCAAACGCTTGGATAAACTCTGCATCCTGAAATAATGTGGCCAGCCACTTAAACGTCAGCCCCTCTGGTAAAATCGTTTTATTCCATTTAGAAGAAAAGGCATATAGTGTCGTCGCAACAATCGGCAATACTAAATACAAAACGAAAAAGAGGAAAAAGAAATCAGCAAAGCCTCTCTTCTTCATTATAATTTCCCCCTTGTCTTTTTGATGCTCCACTCACTTAATAGCATCGCCATTACCATCGTTACTGCCAGTAATACCGCAATCGCACTTGCTAATTCTGGCTGGGCAAATATATCTCCCTTAATGAGCGCACCGATACGTATTGCGACTAAATTGTAATTACTGCTAGTTAGTGCATAGGCCGATGCATAGGCGCCCATCGCATTGGCAAACAACACACTAAATGTTCCAACAATACCTGGTAGCATGACAGGGATGCCAATTTTCAACCAAAATTGCCATGTAGATGCACCAAGCAGGGCAGCCGCTTCCTTCCATTGTTGTTGTATCCCATCATAAATTGGATACAACAGCATCAATGCTAATGGCATCTGAAAATAAATATAAATGAGTAATAAGCCACTCCAGCTATAGAGAGAAAATGACGATAATGCACCAATGTCCCATTTTTCAAAAAGCAAAGTAAATAACCCACTATTCCCTAGCAAGACAATGAAAGCAAAGGCTAACGGGATGCCTGAAAAATTTGATGTTAAGTTAGTCAAAATTAGAATTTTCTCTCGAGCTGACTCCGAAAAGCGCATGATGGCATAGACCGCAAACAATGTTACAATCAGTGCAATCACGGCGGAGATTGCTGACAAAGTAATACTATTCTTAAAACCTTGTAGTATATAGTCATTTGTTAGAACAGATTGGTAGTGTTCAAGCGTAAAGCCTTTACTAGTACTAAAGCTCGAGATTACCATATACAGTAGTGGCACTAAAAAGAATAACAGCACAAGCAATAGGAAAGGGACAAGCCAGGCAAATGATTGCCTTTTAGAGATCACAACGACCACTTCTTTCTGTTAATAAAGTAGAAATAGAGGCATTCATTAGACCTCTTTTAATGACTGTACGCCCTCTAATAAGAGTGGAACCATCTCCTCCGACGGTTCAATATTCAATAAATAACAGCACAGTGGCGCGATTTGCAACTGCGAAACAATTCCATTTTTTATACCAACTTTGACATGATTAGAAATGACAAACATTGGTACATGACGATCCTCAGTAGTTATACCACCATGATTACCATCACTTGTCATCCCATGATCGGCTGTTACAATAATCTCATAGCCTTGTGCCAAACATTTCGGAATAAACAAAGATAACAGTGCATCTACGGCCAACACACGATTTCGATACTGTGGTGAATTTGCTGTAAATTTATGCCCATCATCATCTACATTCATCGGATGAATATATAAGAAATCTGGTTGCTTGTGATCCATTAACCATGCTGCATCCGCAAAAAGATGGCTATCTGGGTAATGATCCTCAAAGTAGAACAAGCCATTGTCAATTGGAAGCTGCGTATCAAACTGCAATCTATCCTCCATATGCAAAAATGGTGCACGATTATATAATTCACTTACCCAATAATAAGCAGCAGCTGCTGTAGTTAAACCGTTTGACTTAGCCAAATGAAATAAGCTATTTTGTGTGGATAAACGCACCGTCATATTGCTTGTTACACCGTGTACGATCGGCGGTGTACCCGTTAAAATGGTTTCGTATAATGGTCGAGATAAGGATGGTACCTCCGAACAAACCTCATACCTTGCGGCAATTTTGCGTTCTATTAAATGTTGCATGAACCCCATATGTGAACAGGCCGTATCAAATCGCAGTGCATCTATGACAATAAGGACAACTTTATTATTTTGCATGAATTAAAACCTGCTCTTGATAGATTTGTGGAATTTGCTTCGTTGTTTCTTCCCATTGCTTTTGATCTTTCACTGGCTGCGCCTTTTTATACATTTCTGCCGGCAGTAATAAGGCCTTCGCATCTTGAGATAGTTCCACATTGTCACGAATTGGTCGTGCATACCCCTTCGCTAAGTTTTCCTGTCCTGCATCCGATAAAATGTATTCACGTGTTAACATGGCCGCATGTGGATTTTTGGCATACTTATTAATAACGGTTGCATAGCCAGATGTCACTGAACCTTCGGATGGGACAACTACATTAAATCGGTGTTCATCAATTTGATGGCGGTAGCCTAGCGCATTAAAATCCCATAAGATGGCTACATCAATTTCACCTTTTTCTAAATTGGCTACAGATGGATCTCCTTGTAAACGTCCTTGTTTAGCTAAATCTGCAAAGAAATCGATACCAGGCTGAATGTTCGATTCATCACCACCGAAAGCCATTGCAGCTGCCAAAATCGCAAATTGGGCTTGGTTTGCTGTTAAGGCATCACCAATACTGACCGTATAATCTCCATTTTTAATGTCTTCCCAAGATGTTGGTGCATCTTTCACATTATTAGTATCTGTTAAAAATGAAATTGTTCCCGTATAGCCAACGATCCAATGTCCTTCATCATCTTTAGCCCATTGTGGAATATCATCCCAATAAGATGTTTTATATGGTAATGTTAAGCCCTTGTCCTTGGCAATTGGTCCAAAAGCAATCCCTACGTCGCCAATATCAGCTGTTGCATCTTCTTTTTCAGCTTCAAACTTAGCTAGCTCTTCTGCACTCGACATATCCGTATCCTTGTGCTTCAAATTATATTCGGTCCCTAGTTCTTGCCATGTCTCCACCCAGTTCGCCCAAGTATCAGGCATGCCGACTGAGTTTACAACACCTTCTTCTTGCGCCTTTTTAGTAATTTCGGCCAACGTCAAATCACTGTTTACTTCACTAGAACTAGATGAACTGTCAGTACAAGCAGCCAACATTGAAATAGCTAACACTCCAACTAGACTTTTCTTCCACAACTTTTGAATTGCCATGAGATGGACCCTCCATTTGTTTATGTTTATTTTTATTTGCTTACAACAGTAATCTTATAAAACAAACATTAAGCAAGTGTGGAGCGCTTAAAAATATTCGGTAAAAATTATTGAGGAATTATAAACTCTATGAAGCATGTTTAATAATTAGGGGAATTGTAAAGATTATTATTTTCTGGCTCATCACCAAAAGTTGGGGATGACATTTGTTAAAATGTATACCATTTATCCCGCATTAACGGTCAGTAATTTATCTGTTCCGAAAGCGAAGCGTCAGGTACAAGACGCCCACCTCAAGTGGAAAGATGAGTGAGAGTCAACTAGCTGGGCGATCAACTGTCCGTAAAAGTCCGATTGGTTCGGGGCAGCAGGATGTTGGTCACACAAGCTTTTTCACAGGATGTGAAGGTTTTAGCTTGTGTTCCTCTATTTATTGTGGGGGATGAAGAAAACCTCCACTGATTGAAGTTTCACTTTATATTTGTTGATTGGAGTGGAGGCTGGGCGACTCCTTGGGGATCAGCGTCACAGATGAGACCCTGGAGCGAGCCACGCGAGTGAAGCGGCTCAGCGGACGCCCCCAGGAAAGCGCCCAGTCGGAACGGAAATCAACTCCACGTTATGGTGATGAGCCTATTTTCTTCTGATAGGGGTAATAAGTGGAATCTAGTTTTGTATGCGCACGTTTGTACAGTGCTTCAAACGTGCACATACCCTAGATTATTCAGACAAACCAAGGAAATCTGCATATGTATGCGGTTCATTTTCCTTTAAAATAGATAAAAATGTAAAGGCTAACTGCACAACCGACCACCATTTCATATGGTAGTTCATTTCAAAACGGGCAGGCTCAAATGTAAAAACATCCTGAAAAATCTCAAGTGGTTCGATGTCTTCATCCTTTAAAATGGATAGAAAACCTAAAAATAATGTATGATCCTTCACTTCTAGGACTTTTCTTTCCACCAAAGCATCGATATTTTCAGGCTGATGAAGCTTACAATGGTAGGCAACGTAGTGCTCTAAATCTTGTGCACGCTGCCTCTCTTCTCGTTCCTTTTTCTTTGCAATAAAATCAATGACGTTATCCACGTACATCGCCTCTTCTTTTTTCTTTTTATTGTAGCATTTTTTACTATTATTGCCCTGCTATCCCCTCTCTTACTTAGACAATAAAAAAGATGATTGCTAACTATGTAGCAAAATCATCTTCTGTTTACTTACTTTCTATTGTCTTTTTTCATTATTACGAACGGGAATAGTGATTGTTACCTTTCCTCCACCAGTTGCCCTATCATTATCAATTCGCAAAGTACCCCCATGGTTTTCTACAATTGATTGAGCAATGTAAAGTCCCATACCATGATGATTACCGGTATTCCTGCTAGAATCGCCCCGATAAAATTGCTTTGTCGCCTCTTTCACATCTTTTGGGGAGAAGCCATGGCCATTATCTGTAACGATAAATCGAACATCATCAGAGGTGCCTTGAACAGATAGAGTAACTTTCCCATTAAAAGGGGTATACTCCACCGCATTGTCAATGACGTTTAACATAGCCCGATAAAAGGATTCTTTATTTAAAGCGATATACGCTGGAAGCTTTTCTTTGTGCATACACACCTGAAGACTTTTCTCACAAGAAAGAGCCTTCATTTGATTTTCCACTTCCGCAAGAAAAGCCTCTGTTGTAATGGATGTTTTTTCATGTTCGGTAATTTTCTCCATTTTAGATAAATCCATGAGTTCTTTTGTGAATTGTTCAATCACAATGGTATTTTTCAAAATATAGTCATTATATGCTTGTTGTGTAGCATCAAGCTGTGTGTCTTGTAATAGCTCAGCATTCCCGCGAATAATCGTTAATGGTGTTTTGATGTCATGAGCAAGAGCCGTAATCTGTTCTCTACGGGATTGCTCTAACTCCCATTGCTGCTTTAAAGAAATATTCAGTGCATCCTTCATGTGCTCAAATGACGAAGCGATTTCATCGATTTCACGTATTCCGGACGGAGCAATCGAGAAATCTAGATTCTGCTGTTGAATTTCTTTAATGGCATCTTGTAACCCCATCATTTTCTTCTTTAAACGTCTGCCAAAGTGGATAGCAAGCACTGTCGCTTGAGCAAATATGCCTACTATAAATATTAGGAACATCAATAGTTGGGGATTTGGCAAGTACTCTCTTAATATGGCGGAGCGATACTGCGGTACTAAATAATAGCGCAATATGCACACCTCCTCATTTTCACGTTGTATAAACGTATAAAAGTGAGAGCCACTGTTGTTTTCCCCCTTTTGCATTAAATCCCAAGCATCGTTAGCTTCCTTTGCTGAAAGATTACCTGAAATAAATGTACCTTGCTTTGAATAGACCGCGTAGTCTACAAGATCAGGTATACTATCAGCAGTTACAGTATTACTTGAAGCAATGTGATTTTTAGTTAAAGAAATCTGTGTTTCGGCATAATTTGCAGGCAAAATAATGTTTGTAGAAAAGGCAAATAGAAATAGACCAAGCAGTATAGCCACTAATAATATTGTACCGATACTGAGAAAAAGGAGATATCGAAGAAAAAATGTATGTAGGCGTGTTCCTTTATTTGGCCTTATTGTCTCCATTTATAGCCAATCCCCCAAACCGTGTCAATGACATCAATGTCAAAAGCATGCAGCTTTGCGCGAATATTTTTTATATGCTCGGTAATAGCCATGCTGTCACTTTTCCCGTCAAAACCAAAAATAGTTTCATAGATTTTTTCCTTTGTAAAAACCTGCCCACGATTACGCGCGAGAAACTCGCAAATCTCATATTCGCTCTTTGTTAGAGCTACTTTGTCCTCACTTACATATAACTCTTTGCCTGATAAATTGAAGTGAACCTCATCCGTATATAGAATGCTACGTCTACCTCGTTTTTCGCGTCTCAAATGGGCATGCACTCTTGCACGTAGCTCTCCGATACCAAAAGGTTTTACAATATAATCATCTGCTCCTAGTCCTAGACCATACATAAGATCTTCCTCTAACGTTTTAGCTGTTAGAAATAGGATAGGGCAATCTACAGCAGGACGAATTTGCCTACACAAGGTGAATCCGTCTATGGCCGGCATCATCACATCTAGTAATATTAAATCAAAATTGCCAAGATCCATTTTGCATACTTCTGTTGCATCCGATACAACAGTCACAAGGTGATTATCTTTTATTAAGGCATTTTTTATCAACACTAATATAGCTTGTTCATCATCCACTGCTAACACTTTTGCCATAGACCTTACCTCAACATTCTTTCTTTATTCTACCCCTCAGACTTTCTTCCTTCCCAACGCCAAAACCATAAACAAGCCCCTATAAATGCCAGCAATGTTGCACTAATACACGTAATCATACCAACTTGTAGTCCCGTATGCACGACAGAAAGCTCCACACCACTCTCGTATAGTGCCCAAAGAGAAATGAAATGTCCTCCCCAACCATAAGGAATAAAGGACCAAATGCCATCCCCTAGACCTGTCAGCAGTAAAGCGACCAAAAGTGCTTCCACGATACCTAGACCAATCGAGGCACCTTTGCCAAAACGAAGGCTCACAACAAGATGTAAAATATATAAAAATATAGTACTTCCGAATATAATACATGCACCTATCACATAAAACTGAACATCAAATTGGTCTTCATGTAAGATTTCAATAAAGCCAAAACTAAAAACTAAAATAGAGAACAGTATTGCAGCAAAGCCGAATAATAGTAAGTGCAGTAATTTGCTGACAAATGCCAATATTTTTATGCTTGTCGCCGTTAACATTAGCTGAAAATGACCGGCTGCTGCTTCCTGTTCTGCAGACATCGCACAAACTAATCCAATAATAATAGGGAAACCACACGCCAACCCTTGATAATAAGCATTTACCTTCCCATTAAAATCCCAAGGAGAATAGGAATAGTATGCTAAAAACAGCGCCGAAATAATGATCGGGACAAGTAGATGTGTGAGCAAAAATGGCGTCCTTTTTGATTTAACAAACTCCGCGCTCAGTAATCGAAAAATGACCATGCTGCTATTTCGCCTCCCTTCGCTGAAACCAACTTGCAGTAAGGAAGGTCAAACATACAAACCATATTAAAGCAATTATTACACCTGGTACGATAACGCCCGTGCTCAATAGTTCACTGCCATCCTGTACGGGGAGTCCATTAGGCATAATATGAAGTGTTGGACACAATAATCGCGCTGTAATTGCATAAGGAAAGGTAAACCAAAGCCCTCCATCTGCAAATGCGGCAACCCCAACAATATTGCCAACTAAATTTACTAAAATTGTCATATACGTGCCAAATTTCGCTGCTAGGAACAAACATAAGGGAATTTGCCATAATAACGTCACAAAAATTAAAAAACTTCCTGTTAGACTGCTTTCAATGGATATACGATTACCAAAAAGTATCATTCCTCCAGCCGTTATACCAATGAAGAAAACAACTGTGATTAGTAACAGCCATGCGCTACATGCAAAAATTTTGCCTAACCAAATCGTTTTTATATCAATCGGCATAGCGAGAATACTATGATATTTCAATTTTGAATCTTTTTCCACTATCAATGCACAACATATCGTCAGTGCGCCTGGTAGGAGCATTGTATACCACCAATTATAAGCCCCTGTTTGAAAAAAACTACCTCCCATTAAGACTGCACTTAGAAGCAACGTAACAATTGGAGTAAGCCAAACTAATGTTGGAATAAAAGTCCGTTTCCATTTTAATCTTTCCGCTTTCATAACGTGAGGTAACATTTTATTGTCCCGCCTTTCTGTTCGCGGCGACAACCTGCATAAATAGTGCTTCTAATTCTTGACCTTGTGGTGCAATCCCCTGATATCCTAATACTCCTCCAGCAATAATGCCGATTTCATCGACAACCTGTTCTACTTCGGACAAGATATGGCTCGACAAGATGACGGTAATACCCTGCTCAGGAAAAGAACGGATCAATTTCCGTAGCTCTTGAATTCCGATGGGGTCAAGGCCATTTGTTGGCTCATCAAGAATTAGGAGCTTTGGATAATTCAGCAGTGCGATGGCTATGCCTAAACGCTGTTTCATCCCTAACGAAAACTGACCGGCACGTTTTTTACCTGTATTGGTTAAGTCAACTATCTTAAGAACTTCATCTATACGGCTTTGGGGCAATCCAAGGGCAATTGTTCGGACCTTGAGATTCTCTCTTGCAGTTAAATTGTCATATAACGGTGGTGTTTCAATCAATACACCAATATCTGTTAAATCTGTTCGATGCCAGTTATGTCCATTAAATAGTATGTTCCCTGCGTTTGGACGTAGCATGCCTGAAATCATTTTTAACGTTGTAGATTTCCCCGCTCCATTCGGCCCTAGCAATCCATAAACGGAGTTTCGCGGAATGGTCAACGATAAATTTTCTACAATCTTCTGTCCTTTAAAGCTTTTACAAAGATTTTCTGTTTGTAAAATAATAGCTTCCATAGTAAGTCATCATCCTTTCGATGACTTCATTGTAAAAAATGATTATAAGGATTTTATAAGGATTTAACTTTTAATATGCACGTGCAACTTGAAATGAGCAAAATGAGTCGCCCAGCCTCCACTTCACTGGAAAAAGTAGCCTGCATCCATCGCTAGAAGCGTTTCTTTCCTTTGAGGTAGAAACGCGGAAAGGGAAGTAATTTTTGGGGGAACGCATAAAAAAAACTGTAAGTAAACTCGATTTTCACAAGTTTACCTACAGTGCGATTCAATAAGCTTTTAATTCATCTTTTAGTTACATAAATTCATTGACTAATACATTAAATTGATCTTCGCTCATTTTAATATCAATATCTGTAAGCGGTAATTCAGAGTAGCCAGGGACTTTCTCTTGGTAAGAAGCCGTCGTTGTATCTTGATAGATAATACCTGTCACAAGCCCTTCATTTTCCATTACTGTACGCATTGCCATACCGCGATCTGAATTGTCATAGCCTTCAATATCTGCAAGCTTTGTTAAGTTCTCTTTGAACCAGTCGTAAGTGTTCACTTTGTTGTATGTTACACAGGGTGAGAATACGTTGATGAATGAAAAACCTTTATGGTTAATTCCTGCTTCAATTAGAGCTGTCAATTCTTTAATATCTGTAGAGAATCCTTGTGCCACAAATGTTGCACCACTTGTTAAAGCTACCTCTAATGGTTTTAATGAAGGCTCAATCGCACCACCTGGTGTAGATTTTGTGATAAATCCAGCAGCAGAACGTGGCGATGTTTGCCCTTTTGTTAAACCGTAAATTTGGTTATCCATAACAACGTATGTGATGTCAATGTTACGACGGATGGCATGAATTGTATGACCCATCCCGATGGCAAAGCCGTCTCCATCACCACCAGATGCGATAACGTTTAAGTCACGATTAGCCATTTTTAAGCCTTGGGCAATCGGTAGTGCACGACCATGGATGCCGTGGAAACCATATGAATTTATATAACCTGAAATACGACCTGAACAGCCAATCCCAGAAATTACAGCCAGTTCGTTTGGCTCAATACCCACGTTTGCAGCTGCACGCTGGATTGCGGCTTGTACCGAGAAGTCACCACAGCCAGGGCACCAGTTTGGTTTTACTGTATTACGAAAATCCTTAAATGTTGCCATTAGCGAGTCAGCTCCTTCACTTTATTTTCTAATTCACCTGGCAAGAATGGTGTACCGTCATATTTTGTGATTGTCTCAATTTTATCGTGGCCGCCAATATTCATTTTCATGATATTCGCTAATTGACCCGTGTAGTTATTTTCTACAACAATCACTTTTTTCGCTTGTGCCACAAGAGGTCCCATATCAGTAGATGGGAATGGATGAACTAAGCGAATATGTGCATGGTTCACTTTTATGCCCTGTGCATTGAGACGCTCTTGTACTTCTTCAATAGCACCACGCGTTGAGTTAAAGCCAACCAGTAGTATGTCTGCTTCTTCGTGTGGAGCATTTTTATAAACAGGTGTATCAAAGTTCAGTGCCGCAAGCTTACGGAAACGTTTATCCATTTGTGTACGACGGTTACCCGTTGCCTCAGAAGGCTTACCTGTTTCATCATGCTCAACACCTGTTACATGGTGAATACCATTTAACTGACCAGGTAAAACACGCGGTGATATACCATCTTCTGTATTTTCGTAACGTTTAAAGTAGGCTTTATCTACTGCTTCTTCAAGGTCTTCCGTAATGATTTTACCGCGACGAATTTCAATTTTATTGTAATCAAATGGTTCCGCAGTTTGTTTACCAAGTGATAACTGTAAGTCTGTCATTAAAATAACTGGTAATTGTAATTCTTCCGCAATATTGAATGCTTGGATTGTGTCAAAGAAAGCCTCCTGCATTGTAGAAGGGGCAATAACTACTTTCGGAATCTCACCATGTGTACCATAAAGCATGGCCATTAAATCTGATTGCTCTTGTTTTGTAGGTAGACCTGTCGATGGACCACCACGTTGAGTATCGATAATAACAAGTGGTTGTTCCGTCATACCAGAAAGACCAATGGCTTCCATCATAAGTGAAAGACCAGGACCTGCCGATGCAGTGAATGCTCGAACACCACCAAAGTTTGAACCAATGGCCATCGTAGCTGCTGCGATTTCATCCTCCGTTTGGATAACCGCACCACCGAATTTCGGTAATTTTTTTATGAGGTATTCCATAATTTCTGAAGCTGGTGTAATTGGGTATGCCGCCATAAAGCGTGTCCCAGCTGCAAGTGCACCTAGAGCTACTGCATCATTCCCAATCATGAACATACGGCGTTTGCCATCAGCAGGGGCTAATGCCCACTCACCAACGCGATCCCCTATTAGCTCATTCATCATTTCATGGCCGCGTGCAATAGCTTCCATGTTTTTTTGCACAACTTCTTCACCTTTTTTGCCAAAAATATCATCCACAACATTTTGGAAAACAGCATCCTCTAAGTTAAGAAGTGAAGCTGTAGCTCCGATGGCTACCATGTTTTTCATTAACGTTGTACCTAGTTCTGCCGCCACTTCTGTGAAAGGTACGGCAAATAATGGCGCCTTTGAGTCTTCCGGCTTTACTGGTTCAAATTTAGCATCAGCTAAAATTACACCTTTTTCTGTTAACTCTTTATAATTGACGTCGATTGTTTCTTGGTCAAATGCCACTAGTATATCTAAATCATCCGCAATTGAACGTACTTCTGTTGGACGAACTGTAATTTTATTATTCGTATGGCCACCTTTTATTCGAGAAGAGAAGTGACGATAACCGTATAGGAAATACCCTAAACGATTCATTGCCATTGAGAAAATTTCGCCTGTACTCTCAATCCCTTCACCTTGTTGCCCACCGACTTTCCATGAAAGCTGATGTAACATGTCAACAACTCCTTAAATCCAATGTGTACTATTATTTTTTCCTTCATAAGTTTAACACGAAGACACGGTCTGCACTATTGTTATTCCACGATTTAACCGAAATTCAGACCTTTGACCGAAAATGCCGTTCAAAAAGTTGTAATTTTCAGACCCATTGAATATAAAAAAATAACTTACTAAAATGCAATCAAGTATAGAATCCTCATTTGTTAGCAATGTTATGTATAAAAGTTACGCTTTCTTTGTACTATCAAGTTTGGCTTGCGGGTTTTTTTGGTTGACCTGAGCGTTGCTCTCACTTACCCGAGCGCTTCTACTGCTGACCTGAGCACGACGATTCAAAACGATATGAGACACAGCATATAATTGAATGCACGCCACAACAAAAAATGCCTCACACTATAACTAAGTGCAAGGCATTTCTGTTGTTTTTTATCGGGAACTAGCGAAGGCTTCATCTCCCACTTTCTTTGAGAGAACAAACAGCGTTAGTGCCTGATCGGTTCAAGTCAACAGGAAGTTCATTACTTATGCTCTGTAATTATTGCTGTTGCTGCGTTGACGCACAAATAAATTGCCATAGGAAGTGGCGTTCTTGTCATAAATTCCTAAATAATCGGTGGGGAATAAAAATCCCCCACCGATTAAAGGTTCACTTTATTATCGAACACGTTTTTCTACTAGCAATTTTAAAGCTGTACGTTCCTCACCAGCAATTAAAATATCGGCAAACGCCGGCGCGCAAATTAAATCTGTGCCACTTGGCGCTACAAATCCGCGTGCAATGGCCACTGCTTTCACGGCTTGGTTAAGTGCCCCCGCCCCAACTGCCTGCATTTCTGCTTGCCCTTTTTCTCTTATTACCGCGACTAATGCACCTGCAACTGAATTTGGATTAGAGCGTGACGATACTTTTAATGAATCCACAATTATTCCTCCCCGTTTCGCGAATAGTGTTTACGCTCAACAACTCATGTCCCCCTTTTCGGTCCTCAAGTTATTGTCCGTAGGTCATTTTATGCTCGCAATAACGAAAATAGACTATTTTCAATTCCGATATATTGCAAACCACTCAAATACATGAAATTTTATCATGCTCATCCTATAATTCCTATGATGTAAAAGTGCATTTCCCCTGACTTCTACCAAGCGTTTATTTAAGGCATTATTGCCTTTTCCGATGATTCTTAGTTGTCGTATATTGAGCCATTAATGGACAATTTGCGCATGGAGTGTAGTGGATTTATACTGTCTTCTACCTTCTTCCGTTGCGTTGAATAGGATACATTAGTTGATTGGAGCACAGGCGGCGAGTTCTGCGAAAAATAGTTTGAGCACAAGGCCCCGCAGAAGCGGAGCGACGAGAAGACTGAAGCCATGCCCCGCCTGCCGTAGCGGACATTAATGGTTTCATATGGATACTGCAAATTTCAAAGAAAAAAGATTGTAAACAAACTCATTTTTTTGAGTTTGTCTACAATCTATCTTGTTCTTCACCAGTAGTTGTGCACATTATCCTTGGAACGGATAATCTTCATTTATATAAATTCTTTCGCAGTGCACAGCTTTTCCTGTTTTGTCATCAATTTCAACATAAAAGCCACTTAATACATCACGCCCTTTTTTCGGCACTTCAAAGCGAGATGGCATATTTGTCTGGAATTTGTAAATAACACTGTCCTTCGTCATCCCTAGAATTTCATCATAGGGTCCAGTCATCCCGACGTCAGTAATATAGGCTGTCCCATTTGGATAAATGCGTGCATCTGCAGTCTGTACATGTGTATGTGTGCCAACGACCGCTGACGCCTTACCATCTAAATGCCAACCAAGTGCAATTTTTTCACTTGTCGCTTCCGCATGGAAATCCACAAATACAAGCGGTGACGTCTTACGCGCTTCTTCAATCAAGTCATCCGCCATGGCAAATGGATCCTCATGTGGCGGTAAAAATACTCGACCATGTAAATTAATAACCGATAATGTGACACCATTTTTTGAAATTTGCACCATTCCCTTACCTGGTGCCTCACTTGAAAAATTCGCTGGACGAATTAAATAATCCGCGTCATCAATAAAATCAAAAATATCCTTGTTGTCCCAAGTATGGTTGCCCATTGTAATGACATCTACACCCATCTGTAAAAGGTCATTATAAATACTACGTGTAATCCCGCGACCTGCTGCTGCATTTTCGCCATTCGCAATGATAACGTCTAGGTTAAATTTTTTCTTTAAACGTGGCAAATATTTTTCTACTGCATCACGACCGATTGAGCCGACAATGTCTCCAATAAATAGTACTTTCATTTTGCAAAACCACTCTTTCTATAAATAACAATCTTTAGTTTACCATTTTTTCTTTGCCAATCGCAAAATAAAACGTAAACCATGTCCGTTTACGCTTTACTAGTCTGACGATAGCTATTCGTTCGAGCAATCCACCTTTAACAATCATTCAACAGTTGTATCATGACCGATGACCGAATGTGTTACGTTGTTTGCACTTTGTTTTTCATGAAGATGTACCTGCCCTACCAAGTAAGCACCGAATTTCCATTTGTTCAATATAGATGTCACATAAATAGCGCAGATTGTACTAACAAAAAATGATAAGAATACGACAAAAAAAATACTCAATTTTTCTTCGTAGTTCACTAAAAAATTTTTCACCATAATATTGAATAGTGGGTGTAACAAATAGATTCCAAAGGAATAGCGACTAATGAAAATGATAAAACTTGGCATTCTCTGTATTTTGCTCGCAATAAAAAATAATAAGAATGCAACGCTCAATGTATACAGGACGACATCTATTCTCTTTGAGTGAATTTCAGTAATTAAGCCCAAAACTTGGATCGCTAGTAAACCACTTAATGTGAAAAGAAATACAACAAATAGTTGATAACGAAAACGGTGTAACAAAGATAGAAAAATCTCATAATTCCTTCCGCAATAGTAGGCGGTTACAAAATAAGCTATCCATGCAGGAAAAGGCATCTTATTTAAAACGCTCCACTCCAGTTCTACATATGGCAGGTAATAAAAATACTCGTATGGATCTAAAAAATTAAAAAAGGCTAAATAACCGAAATTAATAATAAATGCGGTAATGATGACTTGATAGGCGGGATATTTCGGTGCAATATATTTTACGAACAGGGGATGTAAAAAATAAAACTGAAAAATGATGATGATAAAATAGCCATGAAAATTACCTTCGAATAAATTTAATATAACCTTTTTTTCAAATTCACCGCTATTCGTGCCAATCGAATGAAGAGCTGCATCTAGCACACCTATAAATAGAAATGGGATAAAAATATACTTAAAACGTTTCACATAAAATTTTTTGGGCAATTGATTTGGATAGGAATAGGCAATCACGAACTCTGAGATAAAAATAAAGAGTGGTGTTCCAAACATTAACGCTAATTGAATAGACGTCAGCACTACTAATAATGGATTTTCCACTATGTCATACATATCTAACGCTAAAGTAACTCCGTGCATTAACACAATTCCCAAGCAGGCAATAAATCTTAGTAAAAATATTTCTTTCACAACTGGCTTCATTTTTCCCACCTGCCATTTCTAAGCAATCGCTTTTAGCTTAAAGATCATACTTACACATATAGGAAAAACTTTTTAGGTGTTGGTAATTGTACGTTTCACATGGTCCCAAATAGCTCGCATCATTTTAGGTTCAAGAAAAAAGTTCCCTAAAAGAACGATCGTAATGGTCCATAAGGAAACACATATAGCTGCTATCAACCAAGTACCGGCACCTGTAATATGGAGTTCAATGAAAAATGCAAATGGCGAGGCTGCGATGAATGCTAAAATTATATTGCGCGTTATTTTTTTAACAGTATGCAACGCTGAATTTTTTAAAATTTCTTTTGACGTATACAGAATTAAATCACAAGTTCGATAGGCATATGAACACAGCCCACCTATTAATACCCCCTCTACGCCCAAAAACTGTACAAAAATAATAGATGACACAAGGTTAATGACCGCTTCAATAATGGCACGGTTTTTCGTCTCTCTAAAATGGCCAGCAGCGTTTATTAAGGTATTAGAAGGAATGCGAATCGTATTCGCAACACCTACAATAACAAATAGCATCGCTAACCACGGTCGTATATAATTGACATCCTCAACACCCGCTGTATAAATAGTCATAAACGGTAAAATTAAAATGGCAGTACATGTATAACAGAAAGCAACAGCTGCATAAAAAACGGTCTCAAATTGTTGAAAATATTTATGAAGTTCGTCCCTATCCTCTTTTACAAGAATGTCCCCAAATGCTGCTAACATCGCCCCTGAAAAAGCTGAAACAAATAAAGTGACAGCATTAAACACCAGATTGTACACCGTAAATACACTTACCTCAGCAAGCCCCAGAAAAATAGTAATTAAAATAAACGGAGTGTTAAAGACAACTAACGAAGCGATTTGATGAATTAAAGCATCCCATTTCGCTTTAATTGCTTGTGTATCTGGCTTTACACTTATATTAAAATAGCAATATTTTATTTTGACATAACGTCTTAAAAACACAATATCCAGTAATAACAAAACACTTGACCAAGCAATAACAACAACGATGGAGAAACCCAGAGTTATAAAAGTTATTGCCAGGATTGTACTTGCAATAAGTAAGATTGCTTGAATCCGAAAAATAACATAACTTTTTTGATCCGCTGTCAAAAGGACTAAATATTTCCCTATAAAAAAATACTCCCACATACCGCTTATCCCAAGAATAAGGACTAGATATAAGGCCGTACGTGGATTCACCTCGTCGCCCACCACTAACGGATAGAAGATAGCTAACAATGCGACTAACATAGTGAAAATAATGCCTGACCGTCTATAAAAATGATTTGTAGCTGATAGGATACCATTTATCTGCTCTTTATCCCTCAAGGACAAGGGCTTATAAAGCGCCGCGATTGACGCATTTCCTACCCCCGCTTCGATAATTTTTAAATAGCTTAAAAATTGCTTAATGGATGAAATAAGCCCATTTGAAGCGGAACCATACGTCGTCATAAATAATCGAGGTAAAATAAAATTAATGGCTGCCGTAACAATTTGAAGCATGATATTCGACATTAAATTCATTATCACTTTTTTTGTTCTCATGTTGGCAAACCCCTTATCCTTTCGTAACAACAGGATTAAAATCCCTCATGTCACTGCTGAACCGATTCACCAAAACCAATACATAGAGTAATTGAATCTGTTGTTTCTTTAATAACCTAATGTAAACCTTTGATTTAAGCGGCATTTCCTTTAGCTGAACAGCATGTAGTGCCTTATGGATATCCTCATGAGCTAATATTTTTTTGATAAGGGATTTTTTCTTATGAAATCTCTTATGATTGTGCCGACTAAATTCATTTTGAACCGCTGCAATCGCTAAATACGTAAAATAATACTGTAATTGTTCGGTAAAATTAGGAACCACATCTTCTGTTTTTCGTTTACAGTCATTCAATTGTTCACACAACACAAGTATTTTTTCAAAGAACTTGTCATCATATCGCGCTGTCATGGAAGAAGGGGTTTGGCGATAATGATAAAGATACTTATCTTGTAATATAAATATCCTGTTTGCCTCAAGTAAACAGGGATACGTACAAGCAACATCTTCCCCCAGACGAATTCTCTCATCTACTTCAAATTGAAATTTTTCTAACAGCTTTCTTTTAAATAATTTATTGGAGACCGAAGGAAATAATCCGAAACGAAAATATTGGCCTGAATAGAGCATTACTGGATAAACCTCTTGCTTCATCCTATCTTTCCTGTAAAGGCCCGGCGCAACAAATTGCGTTCGTTTCACCTCTTGCTCTGAATAATTTTCAACAATATCACAAATTACAATATCTACGTCAAATTTACGTGCGGCATCACATAATGCACTGTACATATCAGCTTCAATCCAATCATCGCTATCCACATAGCCAATATATTGCCCACAGGCAATTGTCAATCCCGCTTTCCGTGCGCTGACAAGTCCACCATTTTCTTGATGAATTACAATAATTCTCGCATCACGCTCCGCATATTCCTCGCAAATTGTTGGACAGTTATCGGTCGAGCCATCATTTACTAGAATTAATTCAAAATCTACGAATTGCTGTTTTAAAATGCTCTCAATGCACTTTCTTAAGTAAGGCTCCACATTATAAATAGGCACAATAATACTTAAAAACGGCACCGCCTCATCTCCCATTCATACGGATTTCCTGACTTTTATGCATCGTTAATGCAAACATGAGTAATAAAATATGATACGGAAAATAATCCATTACAAATGAATCAAGTCCAATATTCGCTATTAACATGATATAAAGGGGAATGGCGTTGACCGATAGTAATGGAAAGCCCGTCTTTTCTATAATGCCAACATTATTGTTCAGCACTTTATACAAACTTAAAAGGTATAGTAAAGCGAGTACTACTCCACATAAACCTAAATAATAGGGCGTCGATAAGTACATCGTATGGGCCATCTTCACTTTCGAGAAAGTTGTGCCAAAGCCTGCTCCTAATATGAATATTTTCGTACTTTGTAAGATTTCACTGGCAAACATCCCCCAACTACTCACACGCCCAGTCGTAATAGCATCGGTGGAAATTCCTGCTCCAAAAAAGCGAATCCAATAAATCTCGAATAACTTCTCGTAAAAAAAAAACAGTGCTGTTCCACATATTACCACTATGAAAGAAGAAAACTTTATAGCTGTTTTTACATTATTTTTAAAGAACACAATAAACGTCATCAAAATTAAGGCCATTAATGTGATGATAAACATTTTAGAATAAGTCAGTATGCCAAAGCCTGCTAGGATAATAATCAAAACAATCGACTTTTTCTCCTTTTTCCCATTGACATTGAACAGTACTAATAAACAAGACATAGCTATTAAAATTTGCAGACTAAAATAATTAGGGTCTAAATCTAAACCAGTAAACCTAGTACTGATCATACTTAATGTCCTTACCGTATTCACAACTGTCATAGATTGAATAAAACTATCAATTGCTGGGACGGAAAAGCTGACTAAACGAACTACTGCAGCTGCAAGTAAGCCGAGCACATAGATATACGTGTACCTTCTAAAGTATTCTTTATCATGAATGGCTTCGACAGCAAAAAAGATGACACTATAGTTCAATACAAAGCCCAACACTTCAATAAGATTACCGCCGCTAAGTAGCGTTACAGCAACAGCATAAAATACAAAGAGAAAATAGGTTAACACTAGTCTTGTTGAAATACCCTCGTTTTGTAAAATAATCGTTAAAATACTTAACACAATATAGAAAACGCTTAGGACTACAAAAAGTGAATAGCTCGTTAAATCGAACTTAATGACATACACCCACGAGATAAAAAATAACAAATAGTCAATTCTATGCTGTTGCTTATCACAAAGCATAGCCATAGACGTTAGAAGAAAAAAAATCCAAAGAAATAAATTGCTACCTGTGTACATTTTTAACACAACAAATATACTGGAAATAATACACATAAAAATACTGAAATAGTTATTTTTCAATATCATTTAGCATCAAACTCCAATACTAGTTGCTCTTGCGCTTTTTGATTTGTATATTGATTTTCTTCAATAAACTTTTTCATTGTTTGGAGCCTGCCAGCGTTTTCGATTACACTGGCAATGACTGGATAGAGATCCTCTACATTGCCGCTTGTAATCAAGCCATTTTGGCCATCACTGATTTGTTCCCTAGCAGCTGCAAAACTCGTGGTAATGACCGGCGTTTCTAATATCAACGCCTCTCCTACCACCATTGGATAGCCCTCATAGGCAGATGTTAAAATGAGTACATCACTTTGTCTTATAAAAGGATACGGATTGTGACATTCACCGATAAATTCAACCACATCATCTACGCCTAATTCAAAGGCTAATCTTTTATTTTTTAGTAAATCTGGCCCGTTACCTAAAATTCTCCAACGAAAATTACTAATGGAAGCTTCCTTTAGTAACTTACATAGATGCAAAATTAACTCGAACCTCTTGGTGGCATTTTCAATCCTCCCAATAGATAATAAATCCATCGTGCCTTTTTCAAATGCTGTATATTGCCAGGCTAACTCCTTTATTTCTTCAATTGGGAAAAAATTATAGATGACTTGAATTTTATTTTTATATTGTGGGAGAAAGTGCATTAAATTTTGCTTACATGCTTCAGACACACAAAACAATCGATCATAATTTTTATAGGTTATGACACATACATCATAATTAAAGTTAGCTTTAAGGGGATCCGTATGTATCCACGCGAACTTCCTATTTGCCTTAACAAATTTATCTACAAATAAATTAGTGCCTTGATTGAAATAACTATGTGGCACATCATTAAAATAAGAAATCGCAATATCATAAAGTCTATTATTGCTATGTGTTTTTAATAACATTGCATATAAATTGTTGGACCCAATCAAGCGAACGACAATCATACAAAAAATACGCAGCATGATATGCCACACATTCTTTCTTTTTTTTACTTCGGCAAAAGGAGTAGCGATTAGTTGTAACAGCAAGTTTCCAGTATATACATTTACATTAGGGGGAATGTCCTTCATTAATACTCCTTCAGCAAATGTAAAAACTTCTATTTCATAGTGCTTATAGAGACTTACTTCTTTAAGCGTATTAATTAAAGCCTTTTGAATACCGCCCATCTGAAAATTTTGTGCCACAAATAATATCTTCATAAGCCCCCCTAATCCAATATTATTGTCAATTTTCCTATCGCTGTTCCCCATAGACCTTTCATAAACTACTGTAAAGGTCCGTTAACCTCTTCTCCATTTGACTCCAACTATAACGTTCTTCATACAGTTCTTTCATTTTACGCGCAATTTCTGGCCATTCTTGTTTTCGCTTTACCAAGCTGTCAATGGCTTGTTGTAGACTCTCTCTATTAAAATCAATTAGTTCACCTAGGTTGTTTTCAGCTACGACTTCAGACATACCTGTATTTTTTGCCATTATCAAGGGCTTACCAAGCATTAATGCCTCATAAAATTTATTTGGCGCAGCATAAAAATGATTAGTAAGTTTAGGATCGTAAATAGCTGTCATAATGTCGCAATTATTTTCTAACGCTAACGTCTTTTCATAAGGTAACTTACCGTAAAATACGATGTTATCATGCTCTTTGGCCATCTGCGCTAGTTCATCCGCAAATTCTCCAAACCCACCAATATGCAATTCGTAGTTTGGGGTATCCATCACTACTTCCACTAATTCCCTAATAAGCCTTTCCCTAGCCAGTATGCCTACATAAACTATTTTCACTTTGTCTGCATTCAACTTTAAGTCATGTTCTAGCTTAACATAAAGCGGGGTATTATAAATAACTTCTAATTTTTTTGGTGATGATTTAGCAATCTGTTCCTTTCGTTTTTCTGTACAAATTATTACTGCATCCACGCTGTTCATTAGCATAATATCTATTTTTTCTACGATTTTCCCTAGAGTCTCTGGTCCGTTAAAAGGTGCTGTAACCGAATCGAACACATCGTAAATTACCTTTTTATGAAGTAATTTTCCGCATATTGTACCTATTAGTGCCGTATCAAAATCACATGCATGGATAGTATCATACGTATTTTTATGTCGAAGCAGCCATTGCAATAGTTTTAGTTGAAATTTCAACAATGGAAAGAAATTTTTTTTAAAACCTCCCCCATATGTAGCCGGCACCCCAAATCTTGTTATATTAATGGTGTGTGTATGTTCTAGTAACTGCTCGTTCGCTCTATACTTGGCATCTCGATCCCACGCTAAAATTTGTACACGCCAGTTATTGCTCACAAGGCTAAGCGCTTCCTTTTCAACCCTTGGATCTGGAGAAACAGGATTACTTCTCATTAAGACCACTCGCACCTATACAATCCCCTTACATGTTTAGTTACCTCTCTAACAAGTTCGTTTTTTTGATAAGTTTGTCTATCCTAATATCCGTACGAACTTTCTTCCTTCAAAAAAACTTCCACCATTTTTTTGTGAAAGTAGTATCTTCTGGCTCATAACATAGCAATGGCTCGTTGTTGATGATTCTTGCATTATTTTCAAGGAAACAATCTACTGCATCGAATTCTTTGTGTTTTTCTAGAAATCTAAGCCCCTTGTCAAATAATAAGGGACGTGTTTTTAAGTTATGCACATCCGAACCATAACTATGAACAAGGTTCGAACGTACCAATTTCAAAGAAAGTTTTTGAATGGTCTTCCCAAACAAACCCGCTAAGCTTCCAGCGGTTATTTGGGCGAGTGCACCCTCGCGTATAAGTTGCTCTAAATGACCTGGATTTTGCGCAATAACACTATTTCGCTCTGGATGAGCAATGATGGGCGTGATACCTGCTGTTAATAAACCGTAGATGATATCTTTTGTATACTTCGGTATGTAATTAGACGGAAGCTCTAAAAGTAAATAACTTGAATGCGCTAATGTATGCAGTTGCTTTTTTTCACAAAGCTCTAAAATATTTCCTGACAAACGTACCTCATGGCCTGGGTAAAGTGTTAATGGCAAATTATACTTATCGACTTCGTGCTGTAATTGTTTTATCTGTTCCTTCACCACCTCAAAACTGACATTATATAATGGATGTAAAACATGTGAGGTTGAAATCATCCCTGTAATCCCCTGTGCAACAGCTTGTTCACATATACTAAGTGTTTCTTCCAAATTATTTGGCCCATCATCAACATTAAATAGAATATGACTGTGCATATCAATCACTGTGTTTCACTTCCTATCTACCCCCTAGAGCTACCTATAATATTCTTCGTAGTATTGGCTACGCGGCAATTTATAGTTATTTAAAACGACTCCTAAAATAGTCGCTTTTGAAGATTCAAGGCTCGCCTTTGCTTTGATAACGCTAGAATTTTCCACCGCACCACTATTCACAATCAACAGTGTGCCATCACATTTATTAGATAAAATTTGGGCATCCGTCACTGATAAAATCGGTGGTGCATCGAAAATTATGATATCAAACTCCTTTTTTAACTCTTCCATTACACTATCCAATGTTTTAGAAGCAAGTAACTCAGCCGGGTTCGGTGGTATTGGTCCACTCGTCAAAACAAAAAGATTAGGAATATCTGTACGATTGACGACTTCTAACATCGTCAATTGCCTTGTTAGTAAATTAGAAAGACCTCTAGCATTTTGCAATAAAAACGTATAATGCATAGTTGGTTTACGTAAATCTGCATCCACAATGACTATCTTTTTCCCTTCCTGCGCAAACACCACGCCTATATTAGCAACATTTGTTGACTTTCCTTCACCGGGTGTCGCAGAGGTCACTAAAATGGTTTTTATCTCTTTATCAGGCATTGAAAAAGTAATATTTGTGCGGATTGTTCGAAATTGTTCAGAGACAACCGAATTACTATTTGCAACTGTTACAAGCTTTCGAGCCATTTTTATACGCTTTTTCTTTTTCTTTTTCGCTTTTTTTTGTTGATACAAGCTACTCCCTCCTCGTCCTTCGATTATTGCCATCACTAATATGACTAATCAGTCCAATAATCGGTAGCCCGATTATTTCTTCAATATCTTGCTCTGTCTTTATCGTCGTATCCAGGCTCGCTACTACGATTGCAAAACCAGCACTCAAGATGAAGCCGATTAATGAAGCCGCCACAATATAGAGGGTTTTGTTTGGTGCAACTGGCTCAGGCTCTTCATCTAACTTTGCTACGGACAAAATATTAACATTATCGACTGTCATTAAAACTTGAATTTCCTCTTGAAAAACCTCTGCTACCGTATTAGCAATGTCGACAGCTAGGTCCGCCTGCTTATCTTCGACGTTAATATTCACGACTTGAGAGTTATTGGCACTGGTTACAGTAATTTGTTCCATTAATATTTCCGGCGACACATTCAAATCTAACTGATTGATGACTTTAGATAAAATAGCTGGACTTTTAATGATGATATTATACGTATTAATTAATCGTAAATCTGTCTCAACCTGTTGTACCCCTATATAGGGTTGGTCTATATTTTTTTGATTCACTAAAAGTTGTGTCTCTGCTTCATATATGGGCTGTAATATAAAATAACTAATAAAGGCTGTAACTAATGCCACAAAGAGCGTAAAGCTCATGATAAAAAGCACTTGTTTTCGTACTATTTTCATTACCTCTTGTAATGTAATGGTCTCTTTCACGTCCTTCACCCCTTGTCACAACATATGCCAGATAGACTATGTCACACTACAAAACTACTGTATGATTCTAAAATTTTATTAGGGTCGTTCAGCTAAGCTTTTATTTGCCAGTATATTGTTGCCGGCTTTTATTTATTCGAAGAATGGACACCTAGACTTTTGACAATTTAGTTGATGGTTTCTGTTATCTACTATGTACTGTTTACACACAAAGAGGCTTCCCTTGACCTAAGTCAAGAGAAGCCTCTAATTATTTATTATTTCGCATACTCCACAGCTCGTGTTTCACGAATCACTGTTACTTTAATATGTCCTGGATAATCAAGCTCGTCCTCAATTCGTTTACGAATATCGCGTGCTAGACGGTGTGACGCTAAATCGTCTATTTTTTCAGGTTGTACGATAATACGAATTTCACGACCTGCTTGGATAGCAAATGATTTTTCGACACCATCATAACTTTCCGAAATCTCTTCTAATTTTTCAAGTCTGCGGATATAGTTTTCAAGTGTCTCGCTACGAGCACCTGGGCGCGCCGCTGATAGTGCGTCAGCTGCAGCCACTAATACTGCAATAACAGAAGTTGCTTCTGTATCACCATGGTGAGAAGCGATACTGTTAATAACGACCGGATGTTCTTTGTATTTTTTGGCAAGCTCTACACCTATTTCGACGTGGCTGCCCTCTACTTCATGGTCAATCGCCTTACCAATATCATGTAATAAGCCTGCGCGACGAGCCAGTGCTACATCTTCACCAAGTTCAGCTGCAAGTAAACCAGCTAAATGTGCAACTTCTACTGAATGTTTTAGCACGTTTTGACCATAGCTTGTACGGTACTTCATGCGCCCTAAAATCTTCATTAAGTCTGGATGTAGATTATGAATGCCAATTTCAAATGTCGTTTGTTCCCCTGTTTCGCGGATTTGTTCATCCACCTCACGACGAGATTTTTCAACCATTTCTTCGATACGTGCAGGGTGTATACGCCCATCTTGTACTAGTTTTTCTAGTGCAAGTCGAGCCGTTTCACGACGAATTGGATCAAAACCAGATAAAATAACCGCTTCTGGTGTATCATCGATGATTAAATCTATGCCTGTCAACGTTTCTAGCGTACGGATATTACGGCCTTCGCGACCGATAATACGCCCTTTCATTTCATCATTTGGCAAAGTCACAACAGAGACTGTTGTTTCTGCTACGTGGTCAGCTGCAAAACGCTGCAGTGCCAGTGATAAAATCTCACGTGCTTTTTTATCAGATTCTTCTTTTGCACGCGTTTCAGATTCTTTCGTCATCACAGCAATATCAGTTGCGAGCTCTTTTTCTACCTCACCTAAGATGACAGCTTTTGCCTCATCTCTTGTTAATGCAGATATACGCTCTAACTCTGTTTTTTGCGCGACAACGAGCTCGTCCACTTTGCTTTCCATCTGTTCAATATGCTGTTGTCTTTCGGCAAGAGCTTGTTCTTTACGCTCTAAGCCAGCTTCTCTCTTATTCAGAGCATCATCCTTGCGATCAAGATTCTCTTCTCTTTGCAATAAACGGTTCTCTTGTTTTTGAAGTTCTAAACGACGATCACGAATGTCATTTTCGGCTTCAGTGCGAAATTTGTGAGTTTCATCTTTGGCTTCAAGTAGTGCTTCTTTCTTTAATGCCTCCGCTTCTCGTTTTCCTTCTTCAACGATTGTTTCAGCAACATGTTTAGCACCAGTGATTTTTGAGTCATTCACTTTTTTCATGTAGATATAGCTAACAGCGGCACCAACGATGAGTCCAAGCAAAGCGGAGATGATAGTAATTCCATCCATATGAACACCTCCTCTTGCTATTTGGGTAATACAGTTTCAAGTCGGCGCATACATCCATTTCGCCTTGGCTTAATTGCGTCCAGATTTTGAATTGTGCTCAGGTGGTCTGCACGATGCAGATCAGTTAGTCGTTTTCGCAGGATGCGAAGATTTTAGACTAACATCCTTATATTCATTCTTTTCAAAATCCGTGACATCCGCCGGAGGCTTTGGGCCAACATAATGTTGGTCACTCAGTCGTTGCCACAGGACGTGGCGTTCTTAGACTGAGTTCCTCTATTTCAGTAGGTGTTTGAACCCACTAAAAGGAACCACAACCGCATTCATCTCACCACCTTCTGAGGTGGGAGTCTTACGCTGAATGATGATAAAATGTACTGCCTATTTCAAAGTCATAATTCAGAAATTATACATATTTAATTGTATATCTAGCTTTTAGCTCTGTCAAGGATAGACGGTCACCTGTTCGCCCCGAACAAGAAAAAAAGTAAGCGATATCCATTAAGAGGATTTATTACCTGATACTTTTGTGCTAGTGCTGCATCTAGTTATTATTTAATAAAATGGATTTACAGTTCAAAGGTTTCAATTTTCTATGTCCAAATGGCGTGTCATGAAACGTAACCACTTTATGCTAGTCATTAAACTTACTTTTATGACAAGGTAAAGAGCGAATAACCAAAAAAATATTGCAAATTTCTACATATAATGACATATACATGAACTGTTAAGCAAAAAAAACATCGTTCTCACTCTGTCGAGCAAGAACGATGTTTTTTTTATTTTTCGTCTTCAAGAAGAAGCATTAATTCTTCATCTATTTCCTCGTCTTCATCATGTGCCGCAATTGTATATGCGGATGAAGCAATACCGTAGGAAGCACGGATTTTATTGGCAATATCGTCTAAGACAGCAGGGTTTTCCTTCAAGTATTGTTTTGCATTTTCTCGGCCTTGTCCTAGACGCTCATCACCGTAGGCATACCAAGAGCCGCTTTTTTGCACGATATCTAACTCAACACCTAAATCGACTGTTTCGCCCTCTTTAGAAATCCCTTCACCATACATAATATCAACTTCCGCTGTACGGAATGGTGGAGCTACTTTGTTTTTCACAATTTTAATTTTCGTACGGTTACCCATAATGTCATTGCCTTGTTTAATAGCTTCTGCACGACGTACTTCTAAACGCACAGAGCTATAGAATTTAAGCGCACGTCCACCAGGTGTTGTTTCTGGATTCCCGAACATGACACCGATTTTTTCACGAATTTGGTTAATGAAAATGGCAATCGTTTTTGATTTGTTGATTGCACCAGAAAGCTTACGTAAAGCTTGAGACATTAAACGCGCTTGTAAACCAACGTGCGAATCACCCATATCTCCTTCGATTTCTGCTTTCGGAACTAATGCTGCTACTGAGTCAATAACAATGATATCGATAGCACCACTGCGCACTAATGCTTCTGCAATTTCAAGCGCTTGTTCTCCTGTATCTGGTTGCGATAATAATAACTCATCAATGTTAACGCCTAATTTTTGTGCATAGATTGGATCTAATGCATGCTCAGCATCGATAAATGCCGCTTGCCCACCCGTTGCTTGTACTTCTGCAATGGCATGTAAGGCAACTGTTGTTTTACCTGATGATTCCGGACCATATACTTCAACAATACGGCCACGAGGATAACCACCGACACCTAATGCCGCATCAAGTGCTAGCGAACCACTTGAAGATGTTGCAATTTCTAAATCTGTTTTTTCACCAAGCTTCATGATAGAACCTTTCCCAAAATTCTTTTCAATTTGCTTTAAAGCCTGTTCTAAGGCCGCTTTACGATCACTCATTGTTTTTCCTCCTTCGAAACTGTTCACTGTTTTTGTCTATCTCTACTATACTTGTTTTTGAGAAAACACGCAAGAAAAAAGCGAACATTTATTCGATTTTTCTCCAAAATAAAAATTTGGGTAAGTTTTCTCCACCCAAATTTCTATTTTCACGTTCTATTTTAATAACGTTTCATAAAGCCTCGTTCTTCCAATTGTTGCATTAAGTAATGACATGTAAACTTTACAGCACGCAAACGATTCGTGTTGCGCATACCCGATAAATGAAGTAAATATGTTATCGGCTCTTCATCCCCAATAGCAATGCCAATCCAAACCGTTCCTACTGGTTGGTGGTCATGTGCTGTAGGGCCAGCAGCACCAGTCAGGCCGATGCCAATATCTGTACCGAACTTTTCACGTACAGCACTAGCCATTGCCCCAGCGCATTCACTACTTACAATGCCATGTGAATCTAATATTTCTTGTGAGATACCAAGTTGCTTTACCTTCGCCTGTTCTGTATATGTGACAACACCACCAATGAGCGCTGTACCTACTCCTGGAATCTCAGCCAGTTCTGACTGAAATAAACCGGCTGTTAAGCTTTCAGCCGCTGAAATTGTTAATTGATTATCTAACAGCATTTCTACCGTTTTAGAGGCAAGTGAATCATCATCAATACCATATTGATAGTCTCCAACAATTGCCTGAATTTCAGCCACTTTCGCTGCAATCAATTGTCGGGCTTCCCCCTCAGTCTCTGCCTTCGCCGTTACACGCAATGTGACTTCACCGTCAGATGCAAGCGGGGCAACTGTTGGATTTGTCTGTGTATCTAGAATATCTTGCACACATACCTCTAGCTCTGCTTCTCCAATACCATAAAAGCGCATCACATGAGACACAATCACGCCACCATCATTGAGCATCGCACCAAGCTTTGGCTTTGCTTCAAATTGGAACATGGGTTCCAGCTCTTTAGGAGGACCAGGAAGTAGAATGTACGTACGTCCATCCTTCGTCAGTATCATGCCAGGGGCCATACCATGATGGTTTGCTAGCACTTCACTACCGGTTAATACCAGTGCCTGTTTACGGTTATTTTCCGTCATTGGCCGCCCTCGTTTTGCAAAAAACTGTTCGATATAGGTAAGAGCTACTTCATCAAATGCTAAATCGATACCTAAATGACGCGCGATTGTTTCCTTTGTTAAATCATCCTTCGTAGGACCAAGGCCGCCTGAGAAAATAATTAAATCTGCACGAGATTCTGCTACCGCGATTGCCTCTTCTAATCTTGTTGAATTGTCTCCAACAACAGTGTGATAAAACACGTTAATCCCTAGCTCCGATAACTGGCTTGAGATAAACTGCGCATTTGTATTTGTGATTTGTCCAAGCAATAACTCTGAGCCAACTGCAAGAATTTCTGCGTTCATGATTCACAAGACCTTTCTTATTTAGACTCCAGTAATACACGGCGATTTAGATAGAAATAATCCCATCCTGACCACAGTGTAAAGAACAATGCAATATATAACATGATTGTATCGAACGGGATACCGAAAAGTGTAAAGATCGTATTGTGTAGAAGTGCTGCAGCAATGGCCACAATTTGCGCCCAAGTTTTAATTTTACCAAGCTGATTCGCCGCTACGACCTCTCCGCCACCTGCTAAAATTAAACGCAGACCAGTTACCGCAAACTCACGGCTGATAATTATTATGATCAACCAAGCCGATGCCATATCAAGCTCTACCATTAATATAAACGCCGCTGATACAAGTAATTTGTCTGCTAACGGGTCTAAAAATTTCCCAAACGTTGTCACAAGATTGTACTTACGTGCATAATAACCATCTACCCAATCAGTCGTCGAAGCAAAGATAAAAATAAGCGCTCCCACAAAATGATGGACTGGCATCTCTGCCCCAAAAAGCGTCATTGTTCCCCAACCAAAATCAAACATCATAACAATAACAAAGAACGGAATAAGTAAGATACGAGAGATGGTAATTTTATTTGGAATGTTCATTTTTCTAACACCTTTCATGAAGAAAGAAAGTAGTCATCACAAGACGACTACTGTTCTTTATTGAAATTGATGACGATGTTTTGCGTTACGATTTGCTGCGCGTACGTTAAAAGTTCGTCATTAATATATACCTTAGCTTGTGATGAATTACCAAGACGGATACGAGCGTAGTTTTGTGCCGTTGCGTCAAATTCCACGACTTCACCTGCATTATACACACGTGTGTCTGACAGTAATTCTTGCTGCTGTTGGTCACGAATACCAATAAATGTAGGACCGGAAACCTCAATGCGTATTTTAAATGTATCAGAACCTGTCAATGTATAAGAAGTTGTCGCACCATCTGCTTCTACTGTTCCCGCTGAAATCGTTTGCTTAACCTCTTCAACGTTATTTTCATCTGGTGTTTCTTCTTTTTCATCGTCTTTATTGGCATTCTCTTGTTCTTTTTTGTCTTTTTCCTCTTTATCTTTTTCACTATCAATTGGTTTTACTTTTTTATCGTACTCCATCTCTGGCGGTGTATCATCAATAACCGGTGTCCCTGCATTATTTTTTGATTGCCATAACACCCATATTGCAACAATAATTACAATAATAAATAACCCGACGATTATTTTCGGCATGGCCTCCATCATTTTATTAGATGGAACTTTTCTTCTACTTGGACTTTGTGTCATCGATTGGCTGACTTGATCGTTTTTCGTTCCTGGTAATTCACCCTTATAGGTTTCTAAAATTTCTTCTGCATTCAAACCAACAGCCTCAGCATACTGCTTAATAAAAGCACGCACATAAAACGAACCAGGCATAATCGAATAATTGCCCTCTTCAATACCTACTAAATAACGCTTTTGAATTTTCGTTATCTCTTGTAAATCGTCTAAGCTGTAGCCTTTAGACAGTCTCGCCTCTTTCAGTCGAGTCCCTAATTCTGCCACTCATAACACCTACTTTAATATCAAATTAAAAATTAAATCCTCCAAATGAATCGGATTCGGACATCATATGATTTTTTTCCATTATTTCATAAGTAATTTCTTCATCTGGATGATGACGTAGTTCAATGATATAATCAAAATCCTCTATCTTATATTCTGAATGCTGAACAAACATATCTGGATGCTCTACAACTTTGATGGATGGCATATTCATCATCTCACGCACTAGTTGCAAATGTCGCTCATCTGTTGAACGCCGTGTTACAATGCCGTCTAATATAAAAATATTATTGTCACTGAATTCATCGCCAGCTAGCTTATTACGAACGGTTTGCTTAATCATTGTAGAAGATAAAAAAATCCATTTTTTATTGGCGCATACACTTGCCGCGACAATAGACTCTGTCTTACCAACACGAGGCATGCCACGTATTCCAATGAGTTTATGACCTTCCTTCTTAAATAACTCTGCCATAAAATCCACTAAAATACCAAGTTCATCTCGCACGAAGCGAAAGGTATTTTTTTCATCTGCATCTCGAGGAATATAATGACCGTGCCTAATGGCTAAGCGATCACGGAGTTTAGGTTGTCGAAATTTGGTCACGTGGATATGTTCCATTGTCGAAACAATCGTACGAAAACGCTCAATCGCCTCATCATTGTCTGTATGTACTAGCATACCACGACGGCCCTCATCGACACCATTTATTGATATAATATTGACACGAAGCATCCCTAAAAGTGAAGCAATATCTCCTAATAATCCAGGGCGATTCACCTGAATCTCATATTCAAAGTACCAATCGCTCAAACTCACTCGTTCCCTTCCTATTAGTTAACGTAAAAAATCTTTTATAAGTTCCATCATAGCTGATTTTTTATGTAATGGAAAGTTAGAATATATGGAATTACAGCGTTATTTTTAAAAACTGTCTATTTTTTTTTAGCGTATTGCAAATAGGCTTACATACGTTCCCTTTTCCTAACGGATATTACATTTTGATATAAAAAAAAGAGGAGATAAACTCTCCTCTTTCTTATTGTAAAGTTTTATTTTGAACAAGTTTTACGACACAATTCGCCAATGCCTGTTTCTCATCTTCAGAAGCAACGCCCCATAAATCCGACAGCACTCGCTCTTGTTCGTTTTTAGGATCGACATTTGTCGCCAAATAATCGCCGATTTGCATAGCTGCTTGTTGAATCATTTTTTTCGGCATACCACTTGATTCAGCCTGCATTACGTTTTGTCCTAAAAAAGATGTCCATTTTTGCCAGTTTTCTAAAATGGTCATAAGATTCCTCCTCCTTTACACAGGTAGTATGTGCAAAAAAAAATCTTATATGTACCAGCCACCATTTAATCTGATTATTTGCCCTGTTACATAATCAGCCTTCCCTGAAAGATAAAAGCGTACCATTTCAGCTACATCAGTTGTTTTACCAACAGTACCAAGTGGAATTTCTTCTAAAATACTCTCTAGCTCTTCATCATTTAAATGACTGTTCATAGAAGTCTGGATAAAACCTGGAGCAATAGCATTCACACGAATATGAGACAATGCTACTTCTTGCGCATAGGACTTCACAAAAGCATGTTGAGCACCTTTTACCGTCGCATAAAGTGTTTCCCCCGCTGAACCTGCCTCGCCCCATATCGAGCCGATAAAGAGCACATAGCTAATATCATGAGCCCGTAACTTTGATGATAGTAACGCTGTCAAGCGCATAGGGTTTTGCACATGGACACGCCATAATGCGTCCATGTCCTCTACTGTAGTATCTTCGAGCAGTGCATAGTGGGCTTGTCCACTCGCAAAAACGATCGCCTGCACACTAAAAATATGTGAGGCAATCGTTTGTGCTGCTGTAATTTTTGAAAAATCCCCCTGCACAAGCATAAATTCCTGCGTAGGAAAATTTTCCGAAAGCGCACAAAATAAAGTTTGTGCCGCTTCCTTATTATTCGAATAATGCACATAGAGTGACCAGCCGTCTTCTGCCAGACTCTGACAAATGGCACGACCAATCTCTCCTGAAGCACCTAGTACAAGCGCAAATTTCTTCACTGTTCGCCCTTCTCTGTTGGTAGAACTTTGAATACTGTTTGTTGCGACTCACCTTGTACCGTTGCAAATGCGGTAGTTAAGTCTTCAATCGTTAATTCTTCTAGCACTGGTAACACGTCAAATAGATTCATGTCGTTGAACGAGTAACGTGTGAATTGATTGGCAATAAATTCAATAGAATTTAGCGCTCGTAAGAAGAATCCGATTTTTTTACGTTTAATGCGTTCTAAATCGTTGCTTGCAAATTGTGCATTTCCCTCATACTTCGCTAATTCCGCTTTAATTGCCTGTTCTAATGCCACTGGTTCTGTTGTATCAGACCCAATCATAGCAAAACCAAAGCCATTTTCTAATGTAAAGTCAAATGCATAAGACTCATCAATAAGTCCTTCATCATAAATACGCTCATAAAAATTAGATGTACGTCCGAAAATAAGTTCTAAAGCAATTTGTACTGAAAGCTCATGTTTTAACATGTCGCGACCAGAAAGCCCCGTCTGTTTTGCCTTTAAGCCAATATATAATTTTGGTTTTTGAACATCCATATGCAATGTACGTTCTTTCACGGCAACCTCTGTCGGTTCTTCGTCAAAGAAACGCTGAATTGGCGTCGGCTCAGGGAATTCTTTTTTGCCTTGGTTTTCGCGAATGAATGCCATCATTTCTTCTGGATCAACTGCACCTATGGCAAATAACAGCATGTTTGAAGGATGGTAAAAAGTATGATAACACGTATATAAATGGTCTGCGGTAATACCATCAATCGAACCAATTGTACCGGCAATGTCAATTTTCACAGGGTGACTGTGATACATGTTTTCTATCGTACCGAAATATAATCGCCAATCTGGCTGATCATCATACATCGTGATTTCCTGACCAATAATACCTTTTTCCTTATTGACCGTTGCTTCTGTAAAGTATGGCTCTTGCACAAAATTTAATAACGTTTCTGTACTTTTATAAATATTATCTGTGGAAGAAAATAAATACGCTGTTCGTGTAAAGGATGTAAAGGCATTTGCTGAAGCGCCATATTCACTAAATTTTTGGAAGACATCACCGTCTTCTTTCTCGAACATTTTGTGCTCTAAAAAGTGTGCAATGCCATCCGGCACAGTAACACTTTCTGTTTCACCAATTGGCACAAATGTACGGTCAACAGAACCGTATTTTGTCGTGAACGTCACGAATGTTTTTGAGAAGCCCTTTTTAGGCAAAATATAAACGTCTAAACCATTTTCTAGCTTTTCATAGTAAAGTGTTTCATCTAATTGTTTAAATTCAATTGTTTTCATTGGGCGGCTTGCTCCTTTCCACATAAGAAATAGACCGCTTCTAGCTGCACTTGTTTTGCCATTTCAATAACATCGTCCTTCGTAACAGCCCTCCATTTATTTGCCCAGGTTTCAACAGAAAATTCCTCGGGTAAATCTTTATATTGGTCATAAATTTCAATTTGTCCGCGCGCAGAATCAAGGGATTCTTTTAGCTGATTTGTCAGCATTGCCTTTGTTTGTTCCAGCTCTAAAGCTGAAATATCGCCTGCTTGCATGACAGCGAGTTGCTCTTTTATAAGTGATAAGGCCTTTTCTTCATTTTTAGGTTCAATCCCTGACACAACAAATAGCAAACCATAATGCGACGCGTACGAACTAGATGCATAGTACGCTAAACTTTCTTTTTCACGCACATTCATAAATAATTTAGCATGTGGATAACCACCGAACACACCATTAAAAATTTGCATTTTTGCAAAGTCTGCATCACCAAATCGTACAGGTGTACTGAAACCAATATGCAGCTTTCCTTGTTTCATGTCATGTTGCTCACGTACATAATCTTGTTGTGGATGTTTTTGCGGCAGTATAGCGGGAATTTCATCAGGTGTACGATCTTTAAATGGTAGAGCCTGCTTTAGTTTCGCTACGATTTCATCTTCATCAATATCGCCTGCCACATAGATGTCAATTTTATCGTTGGCTAGCATTGATTCATAAGCAGCAAATAATGATGCCACTGTAATGTTGTCGATTGCTTCTACTGTACCATTGGCAGAAATAGAAGCAGGCTCGTTTGGACGTAACATTTGTTGAAGGCGCTGTTGTGCAAAACGCGATTTGTCATCAAAGATGGATTCAATTCGTTGAATGACCATTTTCTTCTCTCGTGCTACAATGGATTCTTTAAATACGCCGTTTTCTAAATTCGGCTCGAATATTGCCGTGTGCAGTAATCCAAGCACTTCATTTAAAACACTCGTATTAGCCAAATACTGATCATTCACGGCTTCTACATTCATTAATACCGTATGCTCGTTACCACGCTTAGACGTGTCAAAATACAACACAGTCCCATATAAGTCATCTAAAAAGCTACGAAATGCGGCTGTTGTTGTATATTTTGCATTGCTGTGCTGCAATACATTTGTTAACACCGTACGTTCTGATGCACTTTCGGCCGTTAAAGGTCTTCTCCATTTAATTGAAAAATTTACGGTTTTAAATTGGGTCGTTTGTCGGATATGCAAATTGACACCTTTTGCAAAAGGTATTGTTTTAAACATATGAAACCCTCCTATCTTTCTTAATATAACAATGTACTACAAATACTATACATGTCTATTGTCTATAATTGCAAAAAGAATCCAAAGTATGTATATGAAAAGTGCAAAAAATTATTGCGTAACAAATAGAATAAGGAAAAAGACTGAGCTTTTGATCGCCCAGTCTTATATTTTTTAGCGTTTACCTTTAATGTAAGGCTGTCCACTCGCTTTTGGTGCATTTGCTTTTCCAATAAATCCTGCTAACGCCAGAATTGTTAAGACGTAAGGGAGAATTTGTAGGAAGACAGCTGGAACTTCTTGCACGTATGGAATTTGACCACCTGCAATACTTAGTGTTTGTGCTAAACCAAAGAATAACGCTGCACCAAGAGCTCCAATTGGATGCCATTTCCCGAAAATCATTGCCGCAAGTGCCATGAAACCTTGACCTGCAATCGTTGCATGTGAGAAATCATGTGTAATTGTTTGTGCATAAACCGCACCACCAAGACCACCTAGTGCACCTGAAATAACAACTGCGATATAACGCATTTTATTGACTTTTACGCCCATTGTATCCGCAGCCATTGGATGTTCTCCAACCGCACGAAGACGTAAACCAAACGGTGTTTTATAAATGATAAACCATGCGCCGATTGCCACAGCAAAAGCTAAAATCGATGAACTATAGACATCTCGGAACAATAATGGCCCAAAGAAAGGAATATCCTGTAAATAAGGAATACTAAAACGACTTATTGGTTGGCTAATCATGTCTGTTTGGCCTTTATCATAAATCAGTTTTACTAAAAATACCGATACGGCTAACCCTAATAAGTTAATGGCTACCCCTGATACTGTTTGATCGGCACGGAATGAGATTGATGCCACAGCATGTAAAAGTGAGAAAATTCCCCCGACGATTATAGCCGCAAGCATAGCTACCCAAATTGTCGCAGACCCAAATGTAGCTGCAAACTCTAAGTTCACATAAATCCCAACAAATGCACCAATAATCATTAAACCTTCTAGCCCGATGTTAACAACACCTGAACGTTCAGAGAATACTCCACCAATTGCTGTGAAAATTAACGGCGTTGCATAAAGAATCGCAGAAGGGATGATGAAGTATAACATTTCTAAAAAGCTCATGTTATTGTCCCTCCTTTTTCTTTTTTAACTTTTGTAAACCGACGCGAATAATATAACCGGATGCTACAAAGAAGATGATCAATGCAATAATAATTGAGACGATTTCCTCTGGAATACCTGCAGCGTTTGGCATGTTGAGTGCTCCGTATTTAAGCGAACCGAATAATGATGCACCAAACACAACCCCAAGCGGCGTGTTTGCACCAAGTAAGGCAACGGCGATACCATCGAAACCAATACCTGTGAAGCCAGCTTTAATCGAAGCATTTTGGAATGTCCCTAATGCTTCCATTGCACCACCAAGACCTGCAAACATACCTGAAATTGTCATCGCTAAAATAATGTTTTTATTAACACTCATACCTGAGTATTCAGCAGCATGCTGATTAAGCCCCACTGCTTTAAGTTCATAACCTCGTGTTGTTTTTTCCAAGATGAACCACATAACAACTACCATTATTATTGCAACAATGATCCCATAGTGAAGACTTGAGTTGTCTGTAAGCTCTCTTAAAAACGGAGAACGTAAAGAAGCTGTTTCATGAATACGTTCTGTTTTAAAGCTACCATCGGACAATTTTTTAATAACAGCGTTGGCAATATAAAGGGCTGTGTAGTTTAACATAATTGTCGCAATTACTTCATGGACTTTAAATTTCGCTTTTAAGAAACCTGCAATAAAGGCCCAAAATGCTCCTGCTGCTGCTGCGGCAAGTAACGCTAAAGGTAAGTGAATAATTTTAGGTAGCTCAAATGCATAGCCTACCCAGGCAGCTGCTAGCCAACCTAAAATAAGCTGTCCTTCAACCCCGATATTGAATAGTCCTGTACGGAAGGCAAAAGCTACTGCAAGACCTGCCAATAAATACGGTGTAATCTGACGGATAGTGTTCCCGATTGAATATGAATCTCCAAATATACCTGTCCAAAGTGCAATATAACCTTGTACTGGGTCATAGCCGCTGACTACCATCACAATAGCCCCAACAATTAAACCGATAATAATAGAGATGATAGGAACGAGTATATTAATGACACGATTTGACATTAGTCGTTCCCCTCCTTACTCGTGCTCTTTTTACTGCTTTGTCCTGCCATTAATAGACCAAGTTCTTGCTCTGTTGTTTCTTTTGGATTTAGCTCGTCCACAATTTGACCATCATAGATAACTGCAATACGGTCAGATACGTTCATCACTTCATCTAATTCAAAAGAGATTAAAAGAACTGCTTTTCCTTTATCGCGTTGCTCGATTAGACGTGAGTGAATAAATTCAATGGCCCCAACGTCAAGTCCACGTGTTGGTAATGCAGCAATCAGTAAATCTGGGTTACGGTCAATCTCACGACCAATAATCGCCTTTTGCTGGTTACCACCTGAGAGCGCGCGGGCTGGGGTCATTTCACCATTCCCTGTACGTACATCGTATTCTTTAATGATGTGACGTGCTTTCTCAGATACTTTCTTGTAATCAATTACTAACCCTTTAGCGATTGGTGACTGGTAATAAGTTTGGAGTGCAATATTATGACCAATAGGGAAATCTAGTACTAAACCATGTTTATGACGGTCTTGTGGAATATGACCCACACCCTCTTCTGTAATTTTACGAGGTTTCATGTTTGTCACATCTTTGCCATTCAGTTTAACGGTACCATTTTTCACCTTACGTAAGCCGGTAATTGCCTCTATTAACTCTGACTGACCGTTGCCGTCGATACCTGCGATACCTACGATTTCACCTTTACGAACTGTTAAGTTTAAACCTTTTACTTTATCGATATTTCGATAGTCTGTAACGACTAAATTTTCAATCGACAGTACTTCCTCAGTTGGATGTGCATCCGTTTTTTCCGTTTTAAACTCTACTTGGCGACCAACCATTAATTCTGCTAATTGATTTGGGTTTGTTTCAGCCGTAACAACTGTGCCAATCCCTTCGCCTTTACGGATAATCGTCACGCGGTCAGAAACTTCCATAATTTCTTTTAGCTTATGTGTAATTAAAATAATCGATTTTCCCTCAGCGATTAAGCGACGCATAATTTGAATAAGTTCTGTAATTTCTTGCGGCGTTAATGATGCAGTAGGTTCATCAAAAATTAAAATTTCTGCACCACGATATAAGGTTTTTAAAATCTCAACACGTTGCTGCATCCCAACAGTAATGTCTTCGATTTTTGCATATGGATCTACATCAAGGCCATATTTCTCAGAAAGCGCTTGCACTTTCTTCGCAGCATCCTTAATATTAACAATCCCTAGTTTAGTAGGTTCATTACCTAAAATAATATTTTCTGTCACTGTAAAATTTTCCACCAACATAAAGTGCTGATGCACCATGCCAATTCCTAAGTCATTAGCAACATTCGGGTTTGTAATTTTTACAGCATTCCCACGAACACGAATTTCGCCTCCTTCTGGTTGATACAAACCAAAAAGGACGTTCATTAAAGTCGATTTCCCGGCACCATTTTCACCTAGTAACGCATGGATTTCGCCTTTTTCTAGTTGGAGGGTGATATTATTATTTGCTACGAAATCACCAAATTCTTTACGGATTCCAAGCATTTCAATCACATATTCCAATATAGTCACTCCCTTATTAGGCACTTTTGTAATATAAAATTCGCCTTGGCATATTTGAGTCCAAATTTTGAATTGTGATTAGGCCTGCACAAGGCAGGTCAGTTCACCTGTAGCGCATGAACGCTAAGCTATTAGGCTACTTCCCTTTTGTCATTTTTTCAAAATCTGTGCCACCCGCCAGAGGCTTATCTTCGTTCAGCGGGGTTTCAATACCAAAGAACAAAAAATCCACTCGCATGCATCTCTCACCTAGGTAGGCGCCTGCTATAACAGACTGACGCTACACTTTCGGTACATAAAATATCTGCTGAATGAAGATAAATTAATACAGGAAAGGTCATCGTTAGAAACCTTTCTTCTATTAACTTGCTACCATCATTATCTTAAGCTTACGATAATCTCATATAAAAATTCTACCCCTATTTGGGAAATCATGTAGAAATATAAATTTATCCATATAGAATATTAAAAATAGTCGAAATATAACGATAGATTGAAAAATCATCATAAGGGCCTTCAAAAAGCCCTTATGATGATTAAGAGATGAATTATTTTTCCACTTTTTCTGGAACTACGATTTCACCGCTAGCAATTTTTTCTTTATATTCGTCAATAACTGCTTGTACATCTTCTGGAATAGCACCACGAGAGTCAGCAAGTTTCACACCGTCTTCAGCTAAACCGTAAGTAAGCGTTGTGCCACCTGGGAAGTCACCGTTTTTCGCTTTATTTGAAATATCTACTACTGCTGCATTAACACCTTTTAACATGGAAGTTAAAGTAACGTTTGTTTTGTCGTCAATTTTACCTTCTTCGTATTGGTCAGCATCTACACCGATTACCCATACGTTTGCGTTAGGTTCTTTGGCTTTACGTTCTTTTGCCTCAGAGAATACACCATTACCAGTTGCACCAGCAGCGTGGAAAATAATATCTACGCCTGAAGAATACATGCTGTTGGCAGTAATTTTACCTAAGTCTGCTTTATCGAATGCGCCTGTATATTTTACCTGAATTTCAATATCTGGGTTAACAGCTTTAGCCCCTTCAACGAAACCAGCATGGAAACGATTGATAACTGGAATATCTACGCCACCAACAAAGCCAATTTTACCTGACTTAGACATTTTCGCTGCAGCAACACCAGCTAAAAACGCACCCTCTTGCTCTTTGAAAAGAACATTTACTACATTGTCTGCTTCTACTTCAGCATCGATTAATGCGAAATGATTGTCTGGGTTTTCTGAAGCAATGGCTTCAATTGCATCAGCCATCATGAAGCCGATACCGAATACTAAGTTAAAGTCACGACGTAATAATAGGTTTAAATTTGTATCATAGTCTGCGTCTGTTTTTGATTGTAAATAGTCGAAACCACCATTACCTTTTGATAGGCCGTGTTCTTTACCATAAGCTTGAACACCTTCCCATGCAGATTGGTTGAATGATTTATCATCAACGCCACCTACGTCAGTAACCATTGCAATTGAGAACGCTTCTTCTGTATTTTTATCTCCTGTTGAAGCATTGTCATTTTCTTTGTCTTTGTCGTCTTTTGCACCACATGCACCTAGAATTGCACTTGCAGCTAATACTGAAGATAATACTAAACCAAATTTACGTTTTTTCATTGTGTTAACCCCCCAAAGGTATTGTAATTAGCAGGAAAATATTTAGAAATGTTCTACACCCTTTTTCTTACTACATGGAAGCTGAATTTATCAGCTCGGAAATAATTTTTTGAATACAGCACTACTTGATCATGGTCATCGTAATGCAGCTGCTTCAATACTAAAAGTGCCGTTTCACGACCACAATTTAAAATCGGCGATGCTTGTTCATGATAGCCAACTGGATCAATGTAAGTCACAGCGTAGGCAACATGAATTTTACCCGATTGTTCAAGTGCAGAAAAAAGTGAAACTTCTTTTTTGTCTACAAAGTCAGTAGGCAGGAAGCTAGCTGGTAATTTATCTATACAATAAACTACTGGTTCACCATCCGCTGTTCTGACACGTTCAATCGTGAGTATTTTATCTTCGCCATCACATTGGAAGCGTTTTAAATCTTCATCAGAAGGGACGGTTTCAGTTGCTTTTAAAAAACGCGATCCTGGTTCCATCCCTGCCGTTTCGATCATAGAAGAAATACTGGATAAATGCTCGATGCCAGATGTAAACAACGGCTTAGGATTAACAAATGTACCAACCCCATGTCGACGCACAATCACATTTTCCTCTTCCAACAGTCGAAGCGCTTCTCTAAGTGTTGCTCGACTGACTCCTAGTGATTTCGATAATTCAAACTCTGAAGGCAGTTTTTCATTTTCTTTAAAAACGCCAGTCTCAATATCAGATTTTAAACGATCAATTACTTGAAGATAGAGATGACGATGATCTGCTTTAATAGTCACATATATCACCACCAAAATCAGAGATCAGACATCTGATGTACAACATTCCTACTAATCGTTCATAAATATAACATTTTTGCAGAATGAAATAAACTGTTTTGAGAAAAATCTGTAATAGAAATCGCCCTATCACGACATTTATTGCTAACAAATGGACAAAAATATAGATATCACCTAAAATTTGGTCTCGCCTACATCGTTAATTATCGTACTGATGAATGAGCACTTGACGAGGTTTACTTCCCTCTGAAGGCCCGACAATACCGCGTTGTTCCATCTGATCGACGATACGAGCGGCACGGGAATAGCCAATGCGGAAACGACGTTGTAGCATTGAGACCGAAGCCGTTTGCATACCGACTACTAATTGCACAGCCTCATCAAATAATTCATCCGTTTCTTCTAAAACAGTTTCCTCTTCTGTTGGAATCATCTCTTCTTGATACTGTGCTTTTTGCTGTTCTATAACAAATTCTACGACTTCTTCTACCTCTTGATCTGATAAAAATGCACCTTGCACACGCTTAGGTTTAGAAGCACCAGCTGGTAAAAATAGCATGTCCCCTCGACCAAGCAATCTCTCTGCACCACCCATATCTAAAATGGTTCTCGAATCAATCGCTGAAGACACGGCAAAAGCAATACGAGAAGGAATATTCGCCTTTATAACACCAGTCAATACATCGACACTTGGTCTTTGTGTTGCCAGTATTAAATGAATACCCGCTGCACGAGCCATTTGAGCTAACCTTGTAATAGAATCCTCTACATCATTGGACGCCACCATCATTAAATCTGCTAACTCATCCACAATTACCACAATATATGGTAGTTTAGGGTGTTTTTCAGCAGTTTGTTCATTTACTTTTTGTACATGACCATTATATCCTTCAATATTACGGGTGCCTGTATGTGAAAATAAATCATAGCGTCGTTCCATCTCGGATACCACTTTTTTTAGTGCCTGAGATGCTTTACGTGCATCTGTCACAACAGGCGCTAATAAATGCGGAATGCCATTATAGACATTTAACTCGACCATTTTTGGATCAATCATCATCAGTTTTACTTCATGTGGTTTTGTTCGCATTAGTATGGATACGACAATGCCATTTATACACACACTTTTCCCACTACCAGTTGAGCCAGCGACTAGTAAATGTGGCATTTTATTTAGCTCAGCTAACACAGCCTGTCCCGTAATATCACGACCTAACGCTACTTGAAGTAATGCATCCGGCTTGGCACCATCTTTAGATTCCAGTACTTCTCTCAATGTAACAATCGCTACCTCACTATTAGGCACTTCAATGCCAATGGCAGATTTCCCAGGAATCGGTGCTTCCATACGAATATCTTTAGCTGCAAGTGCTAAGGCAAGGTCATCTTGTAAGTTCACAATTTTGCTGACCTTAACGCCAATATCTGGTAAAATTTCATATTTTGTCACAGCCGGCCCTAGATGGACCTGTGTCACCTTTGCTTTTACGCCAAAGCTTTGTAATGTTTGCTCAAGTTTTTTTGCATTCGCCTGTATCACTGAATATTCGCCACTTTGGTCATGTTGTGGAGGCATTTTTAACAGGTTAAACGAAGGAAGCTGGTAATCTGCATTTTCAATAGCAGCTGTGTCTTCAATATGAACATCATCTACCAACTCCCCTTCTTCTATTTCCGCGTTCTGAGCGGGAACAAACGTCTCCTGTCGTTCATGCGAAACATTTTGTGTAAAGGCTGAGATAATTGGCTCATGTGCAATTTCATCTTCTTCTTGTACTGGTTGACTATAATCTACAGCAGCAATTTCATCCATACTTTCTGATCTTGTGCGACGATTCGTTTGTTTTTTCTTCGGTGCATTTTTCTTCTTTTCCTGCTGTTTTTTTTGCCATTTCCCAAAAAGAGCAGGCATTTTTTCCGCTAAATACGGCACAAGTGCTTTTCCAGTCACTAAAATCAATCCAATAAAGAAAATAACCCATGCGACGACATTCGCACCAGTTGACTCAAATAGCACATGTAGCCCACTAAAAAGCAAGGCACCTACCATACCACCACCAAGCGAATTACTACGATGCACCACACCATCCGTATTAATTAATATACGCCAAGACTCACGCAATACAGAGTCTGATAATAAGCCACTCGATTTGGATAATTGCTCAAAAAGAATACCATGACTAAAAATTGTTAAGCTCATAATAATCAGGAACATTCCGAAAATCAGTCGATCCTTCATGCTTATTTTTTTGCGTCCTATCATTAGTATTAATGCAATAAATATCAGCATAAACGGTACAGCAAAATGTAAATTCCCTATTAAAAACATTGCAATTGTTTGAAGTATACGCCCAATCATGCCATATTCAAAAATCATAATGACCGCAAGCGCAATTAGGATGAGCCCTAAAATTTCATACATAAGCGGGTGCATTTCTTTATTTTCTGCCGATGGTTTCCCCTTAGTTGCTTTTCTTCTTTTACTAGTAGCCATTTTTTCACCTTCTTTGCAATCCATTCTATATATGTAGCGAATGATATCATGTAGAACTCAATTATTTCAAAAAAAAGGATTTTCCACCGTTATGCCGGCTAGAAAATCCTTTTTCATTTGCTACCTACCAAAAGCATTCACGATAAATGTTAAACCCATAATACGGGATTGATCATGCCAACATATTGTTGGTTACTTCGGCGTTAAGCACAAGTACATATATATCAGATGGAAGAATGAAAAATCCTCTTCCGTTTATAAATTTTACTTTGTTTTAATACTCCATAATGATTGGGATAATCATTGGGCGGCGCTTTGTTTTTTGGAATAAATAAGTATTTAATGTGTCACGAATTTCTTGTTTAATGTTTGTCCATTCAAATGTTTCTTTACCAACATATTTTTCGATTACATTTTTCGCTATTTCCGATGCTTCCACCATTAATGCTTCAGATTCACGAACATAGACAAAACCACGCGATAAAATTTCTGGACCCGACGCAATTTTCTTTTGCGCACGATTTAATGTCACAACAACAATGAATATACCATCCTGAGATAGTAATTTACGGTCACGCAGGACTATATTGCCCACATCGCCAACCCCAATACCATCAATGAGGACATTCCCTGCTTGTACACGGCCGCTCATTCGCATTTTACCGTTTTTGTATTCTACAATATCCCCTTTATCGGCGATGAAAATTTGTGATTTTTGCATACCTAATTGTTGTGCAAGCTTAGAGTGTGCAATAAGCATACGATATTCACCTTGTACAGGGATAAAATATTTCGGTTGCATTAAGTTGAGCATTAATTTTAAATCCTCTTGGCTACCATGACCTGAAACATGGACATTTTTACTAGACGTTAGAATTTCAGCCCCTGCTTTTGCAATCGAGTTCATGGCATTCGCCATTTGCACTTCCATGCCAGGAGATGGTGTGAACGTAATCAGCACTGTGTCATCTTTTTTAATCTTAATGTCTCTGTGATGCTTACGAACAATCTTTTCTAGTGCATCAAGCGGTTCGCCTCTATTGCCAGTTGCGATAATAATAATTTCATCATCTTGATATTTTTGCATATCAGAGATTGGAATAATTGTGTCTTCTTCGAGTGTCAAATAGCCTAACTGTACACCTAAATCCACAGCTTTTTCTAAAGGTTTACCAACAATCGCCACTTTACGGGACGATTTTTGAGCTTGTGCGAATACTTGTTGAATACGGATAAAGTTTGATGCATAAACAGCGACTAAAATACGTCCTGGTGCTGAATGGAATGTTTTTGATAATTGTTCTTCAATCACAATTTCTGATGTCGTATAACCTGGGCGTTCTGCTTCACAAGATTCCGAAAGCAGAATAAATACGCCTTCTTCCCCTAACTGTGCCATCTTCGCCAAATCCGGCTTGAATTTGCCAGTCGCAGATTGATCGAATTTAAACTCTCCTGTATGAACGATTGCTCCTTCAGAAGTATGGAACACTACCCCTAACGAATCTGGAATACTATGTGTTGTATGGAAAAATGTCACATACGTTGAGTTGAAATTCATACGGCTACGATTTGTTACTTCAAAGAATTTCACCTGATGTGGTGCAGGTAATTCCTTCAAATGCTCTTTCGCGAGTGCAATTGTCAGTTTAGACCCGTACACAGGTGCTTTTACTTTTTGTAAGATATACGCAATTGAACCAATTGCATCTTCATGTCCGTGCGTTAAGAAAATCCCTTTCACACGCTCTTTGTTTTCTTCTAAATACGTAATATCAGGAATGACGATATCAATGCCCAGCATCTCGTCTTCTGGGAACATTAAACCACTATCAACTACAAATAGCTCTTCGTCGATTTCTACTACGTACATTGCTTTTCCAATTTCGCCCACGCCACCAAGTGGAATGATGCGAATTAATTCATTTTTCTTTTTTGTCAATTTATTTCCTCCTAAAAGATATCCCGAACAGCAACCACTTAATTTTCATTATACGGTTTGCAAAGCTTTTGCACAAATTAAAAATACATGTTTCGTGTTGGAAACATGTATTTTATTTCTACTATATTTAATTTTAGCTATGACTTTCCTATTAATAATAGGAACCAAGGGGCAAAGATGATTGCAAAATTAGGATGTGTATGGTTAGCTTCTCTTTTAGTAAGCGAAGCTGGCTGTTCGAATTGTCTCAGCACCATGTGCATGTAGTCTACATACCTTCGCTCAGGTAGTGACGTACATCGCTTAGATAGCCCAATGTACCGCTCAGATAAAGGGAAGGACCCCTCGGTACAGAGAAGAATCGCTCATGTAGTCCCATGGACCGCTCGGATAATCAAGTGCTATACGCGTGGGGAAACACCCATCACAACTCCTAAATTCAAATATACAGCTTTCGGCTCAAAAAAAGCGTGGCTGTTCATTCAGCCACGCCACACTCTTTATCTAAAATTCTTAGCTTTATCTTGATAGGTTTCCCAAACTAGGTCAAAGCTTGCTTTTTCATCTGCTGTCATCTCCACCATAGGTAGACGAACATTTAATGTATCAAAGCCTAATTTTGTCATTGCATATTTTACAGGTGATGGATTCGGCTGTGCAAACAAAGCACGCACTAGTGGTAATAATGCTCGGTGAATTTTGGCAGCTAGCTGATGATTTCCTTCTTCAAACGCTTTAATCATTTGTTGCATATCATTACCAACAACGTGTGAGGCAACTGAAATAATACCAGCCCCACCAATTGCAAGTAAAGGCAGTGTTAAACCATCATCCCCACTATACACAAAGAAATCATCTGCAGCGTCAACATTCTCAATAATATCGCCCATTTGATCTAAATTTCCGCTCGCTTCTTTAATCCATGCGATATTCGGAATTTTACTTAAAGCAACAGATGTTTCATATGCAACGTTAATGCCGGTGCGACCTGGTACATTATAAAGCATCACTGGGAGCTTCGTTTCTTTAGCAATGGTTTCAAAGTGCGCAAAAATACCACGTTGGTTTGGTTTATTGTAGTACGGTGCTACTAACATAATACCGTCTGCACCGTTTTCTTCAGCTTTATGCGTCATTGCAATAGAGTAGGCTGTTTCGTTATCCCCTGTACCTGCAATAACTGGTACACGACCTGCCACTTTCTCTACTGTAAATCGTACAACTTCAATTTTTTCTTCAGTGGTCATCGTTGGATTTTCAGAGGTTGTGCCACAAGCAACAATACAATCAGTACCGTTTTCTATTAAATGATTAATAATTCGTTCTAGTTCTGGATAATTAATCGTGCCATCTTCCTTAAACGGCGTAATCATCGCCGTTCCAATTCGACCTATATTCATCCTTACACCCCTCTTATAGTAAGTTATCCTCAAGCATTGCTTCTGCAATTTGGATAGAGTTTAATGCGGCGCCTTTTAATAGATTGTCTGATACGATCCATAGATGGAATCCTTTTTTATTGTCTAAGTCTTGACGGATACGTCCTACAAAAGTAGCATCTTCCCCTTCTGCATAAATTGGCATTGGGTAAGTTTGTGTTGCAATATCATCTTGTAATTCAATTCCAGGTGCATTACGTAATACTTCGAAAATTGCTTGAACTGTTGTCTCTTTTTCTACTTCAATATAAACAGATTCAGAGTGTCCAGAAACGACTGGCACACGTACGCAAGTTGCAGCTACTTTTAGTTCTGGTGCATGCATGATTTTTTTCGTTTCATTAATCATTTTCATTTCTTCGTATGTAAAGCCATTGTCAGTAAATTTATCGATTTGTGGAATGACATTACGAGCAATTGGGAAATGACGTTTGTCGCTACCAGAAGGTAAAATATTTGCTTCTACTTCCTTACCTGCATCCCAGTTTGCGCTTTGTGTTTTTAATTCTTGAAGCGCTGAAATACCTGCACCTGAAACTGCTTGGTATGTCGATACTAATACTTTCGTTAAACCAAATGCTGCACGGATTGGTTCAAGTGCTGCTACCATTTGAATTGTAGAGCAGTTTGGATTTGCGATAATTCCTTTATGCTTAGCAAGATCGCCGCGATTTACTTCCGGTACAACAAGCGGTACCTCTGGATCCATACGGAAATGGCTCGTATTATCAATGACAACTGCACCACGTTTTGCCGCTTCTGGCGCAAGCGCCGCTGATACCGAACCACCCGCTGAGAATAAAGCGACATTGACGCCTTCGAAAGCTTCAGGTGTCGCTTCTTCAATTGTATATGTCTTTCCATTGAATTCGATTGATTTTCCTGCTGAACGTGCAGAAGCTAAAAACTTAATGTCCCCAATAGGAAAATTTCGTTTTATTAACTGCTCCATCATTTTCGAACCTACTGCTCCTGTTGCACCTACTACCGCAACTGTTAACTGCTTTGTCATCTGTCATCTCTCCTTGAATACAAGTTCCATAATGTGTGCTATTGTATCACAAAAATACTGAATTTTGTGTGTAATTATTGATTTATTTGAAATATTGTATCAACAATGGTTGTAATTGCATTTTCTGCGTAATTGCTGCATGTACGGTGTCAACCATTTGATCAAAATCAGCAATTAATGAGTTCGGTTTGCCATGTGGAGAATCCTGACCAAATGGAATAAAGTATATATTTTTAGCATTGAGTAGTTTCATAATATTCATGCCATTTAAACCAAGGGCATCATTAGTCGAGATGCCTAGTACAACAGGTGAACCATTGCGCAAAGTTGCTTTTGCTGCCATCAACACTGGGCTGTCTGTGGCTGCATTTGCAAATTTACTAATACTATTACCTGTCATCGGAGCTATAACCATTGCATCCAATGGATTTGACGGTCCAAACGGTTCCGCTTCTTTAATAGAAGAAATAACTTTTTCTCCTGTCAAATCCTCGATTTTTGCAATCCATTCCTCCCCAGTGCCAAAGCGTGTAGCTGCATGTAAAACGGAGTGGGTAATAATAGGAATCACCGTTGCCCCTACATCGATAAAGTTTTGAATTTTAGGCACAACATCTTCATACGTACAATGTGAAGCCGTAATACCTAAACCAATTCGTTTCCCCGTTAGCAATTTTCTTCCTCCTCTATTGCCTTGCACAATATTTCTGCCGCATCATGTGCAAAGTATTTCCCAGGTAATGATGGCAATAGTACATACGTTTGTAACTGGTCAGCATCTATATCTAAGCATCCTGGTTCAGAAGCTAAATCATATAACACTGCCGGTACATAATCTTGGAATGACTCTGTAATCCACTTGGCTGGAATTGTATTAATGAAAATGCCATCATGGATCGACCATTTACGATTATCTAAATTTGTCGCTTTATAACCATATGCCTTGGCTTCACTGACTTGCACTACCGACCTTGCAACTATGTGCACATTAGCCCCCATCTTAACGAGTAAAGACGCGAGCATTTTGGCTATGCGACCAAAACCTGCGATAGTAAAGTTTTGTCCGTAAATACATTTTTGCTCTAGACCGTAAAACGTGGCGATAAATCCCTCCGCTGTTAAACGAGCATTTTGCCAAATAAAAGACTCTTGCTGCAAATAGCAATTCGTTTCATTTTTTTCAAGCAATTGCTTCCAATGCATCGTCAGGCGCCCCGTATAAAACTTAACTTGAGATGTGCCATATAATTGTTCAACTTCAATCTTTAATGGCAGAATGGGTAGCACAATCTTATTGGGTTGGAACTCTAAAACCAATTTATTTAACTCTTCATTCCAGACGGTTGTTCTTTTATAAAATACTGTACGCGATGGACTCCTCAACATTGTTGCTAATTCCTTTAATCTTGAGTCTTCCCCAATCACGAGCCATTTTTCATTTTCCAAAAGCTCACCTCACTGTAAAAATTCTGACTGTACTGTCGTTGTTTTGTTAAATAAAATACGATCTTCGCCTATTAGTATAATTTCATGCCATGGAATCATTTCACTAACTTTTACTTTCTTTTTTTGGAATGGCATCTTATCTTTAATAATCTCAAAGCCATGAATCTTTCCAGTTTGTACATCTAATAGGCATTCTGTATGTGCTAGTATGCCAAAATGTACCCCACCTTCAACCTGAATTAACTCTTTATCCACCATTTCTGATAGTAGCATGCCTCATCTCCCTCCTTGAGCCGTTATCCCAATATATGCCGAGTTTTTGCAATTCGTGCCCATCATTAAGAGTACTTCTGGGTTGCATTTTTCGACCTAACTGTATATAGTGTGTATATACAGTTGTAATTCTATTACCAAAGCACAATGGCAAACCATTATTACACCTAGGCCATTTCAATCTGTGAGGTGAAAAAAGTGCATATTCATTTAAGTAATGCGAGCGACAAACCCATTTACGAGCAAATTACGATGCAATTAAAAGAAGCAATTTTGGCCAATAAATTGCAGGCCGGTGATGCATTACCTTCTATTCGTATGCTTGCCAAGGAGTTAAAAATTAGCGTCATGACTACGAAGCGGGCTTATGCTGATTTAGAGCGAGATGGTTTTATTGAAACGGTCGCCGGAAAAGGTAGTTTTGTTACGGAGCGTAATCAGGATTTTCTTCGCGAGGAGTTACTTCGTCAAATCGAAGAACATTTACACAAGGCAGTAAAGACAGCAAAGACAGCCGGACTTACAAAAGAGGAATTACAAGAGCTATTATCGCTAATCTTAGAGGAGGACAATTAAATGAATGCCATTGAAATTCATGATTTACATAAAAGTTTTGTTGGCTTTTCACTAAAGGATGTGAGTTTTTCAGTACCCCAAGGAACAGTCATGGGCTTTGTTGGAGAAAATGGTGCAGGCAAGTCAACAACAATTAAATGCATATTAAATTTACTGAAAAAAGAATATGGCGAAATTTTGCTATTTGGCAAGGATGCTGCCGAACATGAAATTGCGATAAAAAACGACATCGGTGTCGTTTTTGACGATTTGCATGTACCTGAGACGCTAAATGCGACGCAACTCGACAAATTTATGAAGAAGGTATTTATATCGTGGGATTCACACTATTATTTTGAGCGGCTGGCACAATTTAAAATACCCGTGCAAAAAAGAGTAAAAGAGCTATCCCGAGGAATGAGGATGAAGCTGTCAATTGCACTAGCACTTTCCCATCATCCAAAGTTGTTGATTTTGGATGAACCAACAAGTGGGCTTGATCCTATTATTCGTGACGAAATTCTCGACTTATTTTTAGCGTTTATGCAGGATGAAAGACATAGTATTTTATTTTCTTCACATATTACGAGTGATTTAGAAAAGATTGCGGATTATATTACATGTATTCATAATGGGGAAATTTTATTTAGTGAAAGTAAGGATGTAATGCTTTATGAATATGGCATTTTCAAAGGGAGTAAAGAGGAAGTAAGCGAATTGCCTGAGCACGCTATTATTGGGAAGCGCTATGGCATTTTTGGTGTTGAGGTGCTTGTCCGTAGAAACGATGTAAATGAGGTATTTCCTCTAGAAAAGCCAACTATTGAGGAAATAATGCTATTTTACGTGAAAGGTAATGTTGTATGATGACTGCTCTTATCATGAAAGACTTTATGACCATTCAGCGGCAATTCAAATCACAGGCTATTTTTCTCATCATCATTGTGATAATGTCGGTTCTCATGCAACAGAGCACAATACTTCTTTTCTTTATTGTATTTATCGTCACCATTCAAGCAATAACTGCTCTCACGTATGATGAACTATGCAACTGGGATAAATATGCAAATACTCTTCCAATTTCAAAGGGCGATATAGTGCTCAGTAAATATATACTAAGTATCATGTTAATAATCATTGGTCTTGGGTTTGCGTTACCTTTTGTCTTACTTATAAATCGCTTCACAAATCACATAGCAACTACTAATTTTTTTCTGACTTTCTGCCTAATCGTGACTGCCGCCTTCTGTATGTTGGCAATGTTGCTACCTATATATATTAAATTCGGCTCTATCAAAGGAAGAATCGTGCTTATTGCTCTATGCTTCATACCGAGTTTTTTAATAGGTGTATTAGATGAATATGTTTCTAATTTTTTAGTGACATTATCAAAATTACAAGATTTCAGCTACTTTGCACCTTTCGTTGGGCTTTTTATCTTATGGCTGTCTTCTCTAATATCAACTGGTATTTATAAACGTAAGGATTTTTAGGAGGTTATACAAGAATGAAAGCTTTACTTTGGCATAGAATTTCGATGCAAAAATTCTCGATAGTTAGCGTATTGATTGTTTGTATTGTTTTTAACTTCATCAGTATACGGTATTTTGATAGTTTTTCAATGTTGTTTTTCATCGTTATTTTTTCAGTTAATATTGTCAGTAGTTTTTATGAGCAAGACAAGAGGGCAAACTGGGAGCTATTCGTCAATAGCCTACCATTAGCAAGGAAAACACAGTTAACAACTGATTTTCTATTTTGCTATTGTCAAACTTTATGTCTTTTCATCGTTTCTGCACCTTTTTATTTTATGCGTACGGATGAATACAGTAGTTTTTCAGAGCATTTCGCTTTGTATTTCGCAAATATTAGTTGTGCGATTTTACTTATCTGTATACAATTTTACATACAACACGTGCAAGATACAAAGAGCATGAAAAATTTAAGGATGTTTACGGCCATTTTTCTTATTTTTCTGATTAACTATCCTATCCATTATTATTTATCATTAGTGGCAGGAAATTTATTAGTGCTCCTTGTTCCAACCATTATCAGCACTATGATTAGCATTTTTGTTTTTCGTAAATGTCTCACTTTATTTGTAGCAAAGGAGATTTTTTGATAAAAACGACTACTTTACTATTTTTATTTATTTGCGATAAAATACGGTTTCTATAAATTAACGTTTGTTTTGCATGAAGAACTACAGAAAGGTTTCGAGAATGGTGGCATTCCCGAAACCTGTTGTCATCAGTTAACCAAAAAGATGAAACTGACAAATGCTTACTTATCAACAACTACATGTATTAAGGTATCATTAACTATATCGATATCAAATGCTTTACCAAAACCTATAACATAACGGCCTTCTATTGGTGTAAGTTCAAACAAAGAAAAATCAAGAGTACGTAGCAGCTTCATCGTGGGTGCGCTATGTACCTTATCAAATATAGCAAACACTTCCTCATGCCCATCACTGCCTAAATGCTTAGGCGTACATTGCCAGCGTGCGCGCTCGGCAGCAAAGCTATTAGATGTTATTGCTTCATCTGCTACACATAATACATCAACAAATTGTGCTTGCTCTAGCAGCTGGAAATGCTCTGCAATTCGACTAATATAAATATAAAACTTACGATTTACACGAACAAAAGGTGTCGTGCTACTAAATGGCTTTCCTTCAGCGTTTATCAGACTTAATACACAACTTTTTTTCCCTTGAATAAACACTTCATAGTCTTGTTTAATTTTTTCAATATCTATTGTTTTTTTCATGATATAGCCTCCCCTAACATTTAATTGTATTTTTTAATTGAATACGTGGGGCTGAATCCCATTCAACATGTTGAATTTCTGCCTCCATTTTATAAATGGTCTGAATCATTTGTTCTGTCATGACATCGTCAGGTGTACCCATTTGGGCACGATAGCCATCTTTTACAACAACGATTCGGTCACTATAGCTCGAAGCCTGATTCAAATCATGAAGTACCATAACGACAGTCATCCCCATATCTCGGTTCAACTCACGTACTAGCTCGAGCACCTCATGCTGATGGGCAATATCTAAATAGGTTGTCGGCTCATCTAGTAATAATATTTGTGGTCTTTGTGCCAGTGCCATTGCAATCCACGCACGTTGTGATTCCCCGCCTGATAATGCGGCAATGGATTGATCTTTGTAATGGGTGAGCTGTGTTTTCTCCAGTGCCCAATCTACAATCGCATAGTCTTCATCATCTAAGCGTTCAAACCATTTTTTATGTGGATAACGTCCATAACATACTAAATTACGTACTGTTATATCCGCAGGGGCTTGGTTACGCTGACTTAATACACACATTTTCTTGGCAATTTCCTTTGATGACAATTGGCGCATATTTTCTCCGTCAAACGTAATCGTCCCTGCACTATAGGGTAACATTCGCGACACTGCTTTTAAAATCGTAGACTTTCCGGAGCCATTTGGCCCGATGATGGATAACACCTCTCCCTTTTTGACATTAAATGAAAAATCATGGATAACTTCTTTGTGCTCATAGCAAACTGCAAGCTGCTCAATTTTTAACATTAAAACGCCCTCTTTCGCATTAAGTATAGAAAGTAGGGACCACCGATAACCGCCATTAAAATACCCGCCGGAATATCCAGTGGCGCAAATAGCGTCCGACCACCCGTATCAGCAAGCAGTAAAACAATAGCCCCCATTGCCATACTCATCGGCAACATATATTTATAGTCCGAACCGACAAGTAATCGTGCCATATGCGGGACAATTAAACCGACAAAACCAATCATGCCAATTGCTGCCACTGAAATGGCTGCTAAAAAAACTGCTAAAATGGATAACAGAATTCGAATACGTGTGACATTCTCACCTAAATTTACAGCGACTTGATCGCCTAAACGAATAATATTTGCCTTACGGATTGCGAATATCGATAATATCCAGCCAATGATAGCGTACACATAAATCATTTGCAATGATGCGTGACCTTTGGCAGCTAAACTACCATTCAGCCATTGCACTGCTGATGGTAAACGATCACTATATAAAATAGAAAGGAAACCAATTACCCCTCCGCATAAGGCATTGACGGCAACCCCCGATAAAATAATCGTTATCGGTGTTATGCCAGTCCGCCGCCAAGCAAGTGCATAGACAATTGTTGCAGCAAGTAATCCCCCGACAAATGCAGCAATGGGTATTAGATGCGTGTATTCAGGGTTCGCCAACATAATGAGCAACACAAATGCTGCTGCACCACTCGTTACACCTGTCAATCCAGGATCTGCAAGCGGATTGCCCATCACTGCTTGTAGTAAAGCACCTGAAATGGCAATATTAGCGCCAATAATTAGCGCCAATAAAACTCGTGGCAGACGAATATCCCAAATAATAGTCGTAAAGACTCCTTCTTCACGTCCATTAAAAATCGTCTTTAAAATATCTGGAACGGCAATATGCACACTGCCTAGCCCTATTGCCACAATTGCAGCAATGAGTGTCAGTGCAAATGTTAAAATAACAATTGTGCGACTTCTCGTTGTTCGAATCATGTGAAGCACCTCACGCTATTCAAGGAAATAATCAGCAATTGTTGTTAATGCTGTATCAACATTTGTAATTGATGTTACACCGAAAATACTGTAATCTAGCATATAAATTTTATCGTTTTTATAGGCTGATAATTGTGTCCATGCACTATTTTTGGCAACTTCCTGTTTGAACTTATCTTCATTTGCTCCATGATCTCCTGAGGCCAATACGAAAATCATATCTGGATCAGCGACAACAATTTCTTCAAGGTTAATGGCAGAGTATGTGGATTCCGTTTTTAAAACTGATTTCGCAATATTATTTGCACCTAGCTGTTGAACTAAACTCCCTAAATATGATTTATCGTTCATCACCATAAAGTCATCTGATGTTCCAATCACTAACATAACCGATGGCAGTTCTTTGCCTTGTGCTAGCTTCGCTAATTCTTGTTCCTTTTCTATAATATTTTTTAGTACTTCATTCATTTTTTCTTCTTTGCCAAAATATGTACCTAACACCTTGAAGCTCAGCTTTAAATCTTCAAACGAATCTGTCGGTAAATATGCAGCTTGTAAATTCATGCCTTGTAGTGCTTTATCCAGTGAATCTTGTAACGAGGATGCACCAATAATTAATTCTGTTTGCAAACTCGAAATGACCTCTAAGTCTGGGGCCATCGGTGAACCGATACGTGTAACTGCATCGAAATCCGCTGGAATTGGATTCGTAGAAGTAGGCACTCCTACAGGAACAATATCCAATAAGTGGATAAGTGAAGCATCTCTGTTAAAGGAACAGACGTCGTTGCCATTTTATCTGGTACCGTTGCTGGGAACGACGCTAATAATTGTTGGAACTTCCCTTCATCGACACCATCTTCAAATACATCCGCTTTTACAGCTGATGTACCAGCTTTTTGTTCCTGTGTCTCTACTTCAACTGAATCTTCCCTCTTTACTTTTTGTTGTTGTTCTGCACACCCAAAAAGTGCTAATGATAGCGCTATCAAACTTACACAAGCAAACTTCTTCATTTATAAATATCCTCCCATTAAATGATAATGATTTTCAATATCATTTATGCTATCAAAGTTTATTGAGAATATCAATAGTTTATTGAGAATATCAATAGTTAATTGAGAATGTGTTTTTCATAGGTACTAAAAAAGAATCATTCACTTTTTGCTTCGTGAATGATTCTTTCTTAGTTATAAATCAGGGCCAATTATGGAAATCGCAGGCTCTGCTTTTAATATTTTTGCTATTAAGCGATCTACTGATGCCATTGATACTGCATCAATAGAAGCTAAAACCTCATCTACTGAACGATGTCTTCGATGTACTAGTTCACTTGTACCATTGCGGTTCATACGTGCTCCAGTCCCTTCTAGACCTAATACAAAACTACCTTTTAGCTGTTCTTTTGCATTATCTAGTTCTTCCTCTGTTACACCACCTGCTAGGATATCAAGCATTGTGGCATCTATCGTATGTTGAAGCTGGGGCAATTGCTGGCGACTTGTACTACCGTAAATCGTAAATGCTCCAACGTCTGCATAACATGATTGATAAGAGAAAATTGTATAAGCCAAGCCACGTTCTTCACGCACCTCTTGAAAAAGGCGTGAACTCATATTACCACCAATAATGTTATTGAGTGCAATAAAGCTATACATATCTGGATCTTTTACACCAATCGCTGGATAAGACAGCGCTAAATGTGCCTGCTCCGTATCACGTGCTTTTACAATTTCGCCAGCTTGAAACTGAGGCTTTGTCAGAGTTGGTGCTATAGCTAGAGAGGATGCCTGATAATGCCCAAATAAATTCTCAATAGTTGCCAAAAGTTCCGCTGAGATATTTCCTGCAAGTGAAATAACGACAGATTCCGGTCCATAATGTTTAGCCATATAGTTGCGAATCATCTCAGCTGTAAATGTTTGTAATGTTGCTGCAGTTCCTAAAATAGGGCGACCAAGGGCATCATTTGGATACATGACTTGCCATAGCTTTTCATGGACATCGTCATCAGGAGCATCTTCACTCATTAAAATTTCTTCTAGAACCACCTGACGTTCCTTCTCTAATTCTTCCTTTGTAAATGTAGAATTAAAGAACATATCCGCTAATATTGTCATGGCAAGTTCCGCATGGTGATCCAACACTTTTGCATAGTAGCATGTATTTTCCTTGGATGTGAAGGCATTTAACTCTCCACCGATACGATCAAACTCTTCCGCAATTTGACGTGCTGAACGCGTTTTTGTTCCTTTAAATAGCATATGCTCGATAAAATGTGTAATACCGTTCTCCTCTGGCAACTCATAGCGTGAGCCAGCATCTACAAATATTCCAAGTGCGACTGAGCGCACATGGTCAATTTGCTCCGATACAATACGAACACCATTTTGACATGTATGTACTTGTACCAAATAATCTCCTCCATTAGCAATATGTTGATGTTACCCTGTTTCTTTATCTCAAAAAAGGCTGCGCATCACACGCAGCCTTTAACTTTTTTATTTATCTTGTTCAGCGCGTTCTTTTTCTTCTTGTACAACCACTTTACGAGATAAGTTCACACGACCTTGCTTGTCGATTTCAATTACTTTTACAAGTAATTGATCGCCAAGTTTGAGGACGTCCTCTACTTGTTTTGTGCGTTCTTCTTGAATCTCTGAGATGTGTAATAAGCCATCTTTACCAGAGAAGATTTCACAGAATGCCCCGAATTTTTCGATACGTTTTACTGTAGATAAATAGTACTCGCCTACTTTTGCTTCACGTACGATGTCTTCGATAATTTGTTTTGCACGCGCATTCATGTCTTCATCCGCAGAAGAGATGTAAATTGTACCATCTTGTTCTGTATCAATTTTCACGCCAGTTTCTTCAATGATTTTATTGATTTGTTTACCACCAGGCCCGATAACATCACGGATTTTATCAGGATTGATTTTCACAATGACGATTTTTGGTGCGTAAGTAGATAATTTTTCACGTGGCTCTGCAAGTGTTGCAAGCATTGATTCTAGAATGTGCATACGACCGATTTTAGCTTGTGTTAATGCTTCTTCCAAAATATTACGTGATAAGCCATCAATTTTAATATCCATTTGAAGAGCTGTTACACCTTTTGCAGTACCTGCTACTTTAAAGTCCATGTCTCCAAGATGATCTTCCATCCCTTGAATGTCTGTTAGGATTGAATAATGCTCGTCTTTTTTAATTAGACCCATTGCAATACCAGCAACTGGTGCTTTTAATGGTACACCAGCATCCATCATCGCTAATGTTGAAGCACAAATAGATGCTTGAGATGTTGAACCGTTTGATTCAAGAACCTCAGATACACAACGGATTGTGTATGGGAAGGCAGCTTCATCAGGAATTACTGCATCCAGTGCACGTTCACCTAACGCACCATGACCAATTTCACGACGGCCTGGTCCACGAATTGGGCCAGTTTCCCCAACTGAGAATTGTGGGAAGTTATAATGATGCATAAAACGTTTTGACTCTTCAACGCCTAAACCGTCGATAATTTGCACATCACCCAGTGCACCTAATGTACAAATAGAAAGGGCTTGTGTTTGTCCACGTGTAAATAATGCTGAACCGTGTGTACGCTGTAGTAAACCTGTTTCAGAAGAAAGTGGACGAATCTCATCTAGCTTACGACCATCAGGACGGATTTTATCTTCAGTAATTTGGCGACGTACTTCGTCTTTCACCATTTTATCTAAAATTGTATACACTTGTTTCATTGTTGTGTCATCTGCTTCTTGCTCTTCATATGAAGCAACAATACGTTCTTTCACTGCTTGAATCGCTTCATCTCGCGCATGCTTTTCAGCAGTTTGAATGGCATCATGCATCTCAGTTTCACAAGCTGCTTTAATATCTGCTTGAATCGCTTCGTCTATTTCGAATAAAGTAATTTCTTTTTTCTCTTTACCAACCTCAGCTACGATTTGCTCTTGGAAAGCGATAATTTTTTTAATTTCATCATGACCAAACATAATTGCCTCAAGCATAATTTCTTCAGGCACTTCTAGAGCACCTGCTTCAACCATGTTGATAGCGTCCTTGTTACCTGCCACTGTTAAGTGTACAGTTGAATATTTCGATTGTTCAACAGTTGGGTTCACGATGAATTCACCGTCGATATAACCAACTTGAACGCCTGCGATTGGTCCGTCAAACGGAATATCCGAAATCGATAATGCTAAAGATGAACCAATCATTGCAGCCATTTCTGCCGTACAATCTGGATCATTAGACATTACCATTGAAATCACTTGTACTTCATTACGGAAACCATCTGGGAACATTGGACGAATTGGACGGTCAATTAAACGGCTCGTTAAAATCGCATTCTCAGAAGGACGGCCTTCACGTTTAATAAAGCCACCAGGAATTTTACCTGCTGCATATAAACGTTCTTCATAGTTTACTGTTAATGGGAAGAAATCTAGTGGTTTTGGTGATTTTGACATTGTTGCGGTTGCTAAAACAGAAGTATCTCCATAGCGCACTAATGCAGCTCCATTTGCTTGTTTAGCTAACTGTCCTACTTCAATAATAAGTGGACGGCCAGCCCATTCGTAGGAATAGACTTTCTTTTCGTTCATTCAATGAACCCCTCTCTATTATAAAAACACTTACTCGTCTGTATGTACTAATAGTAAGTGTACCAAAAATGCTTGTTCTATGCTAAATATTTCATTAAATAATCATACATTTAAATTTAGTTATTGCCAATTTATTTAGGATTTATTTCTTTTTGGTTTAAGTGGCTTTATTTTAGGTTGCTATAAAGTTTTAAAACATAAAGAAAAAGCGGGAATAATCCCGCTTTTCGATTGTCAATTAGCGACGTAAGCCTAAACGATTGATTAGTTCACGGTAACGTTGAACGTCAGTTTCACGAAGGTATTTAAGTAAGTGACGACGACGACCTACCATTTTAAGAAGACCACGCTCAGAGTGGAAATCTTTTTTGTGTGTACGTAAGTGCGTGTTTAAAGCGTTGATTTCCGCTGTTAAAACTGCAACTTGTACTTCTGGAGAACCAGTATCACTTTCGTGTGTACGGTACTCAGCAATGATTTCGTTTTTACGTTCTTGTGTAATAGCCATTTTTATTGACCTCCTAAATAATTGTTAATCCCCATTAGCACAGTAAACGTTGGAGTCATCGATGTACCGAGCTAAGGTTAAGCACTTTATGCACTTATGAATGTTACCATAAAACAAAGGACCAAGCAAGCATTAACGCAGAGCCTCAAAATATTGAATCGTTTCTTGTTTGTCTTTTTCGATTTGTGTTTTCAACGCTTCTATGCCATCGAATTTTCGCTCGCTCCGAATCCGTTTATACCAAGTGACATGTACTTCTTCACCATAAATATTTTTTTCGAAGTTTAAAATATGTACCTCGATAGATAATTGCTTGTCATTCGGATCCTTGAACGTTGGTTTATAGCCTACATTGCATACACCATCATACCATTTATTTTGTACAAGGAGGCGTACAGCATACACACCACTTGCTGGAATATAGGCACCCTCTAATGCTTGGACATTCGCTGTAGGGAAGCCAATTGTACGTCCACGCTTATCTCCGTGTACAACCATACCTGTTACCTCGAAAGGACGTCCTAATAGCATATGTGCAGCCTCCATATCGCCCTCTTGCAATAGCTTCCGAATACGAGTGGAGCTAATTTTTTCAAGCTCATCTGCCTTCTTCTCAACAACTGTCACGCCATAATCGCCATTGCTTAATGTGCGCATATCTTCCATAGTGCCTTTGCCAAATGCACCAAATGAAAAATCAAAACCTGCTGTCACATGCTGAATATTCAATGAACGGATAAAAGTATCGACAAAATCAGCTGGTGAGAGCTTGGCAAAATCAGATGTAAAATGCACGACGAAAACTTTATCAACGCCTTGTTCTTTAAATAGCTGTAATTTCTGTTGCAGTAATGTAATGTAAAATACCTTTTCATTACGTCCACCTAGCACCAACGAAGGGTGTGGATCAAATGTCATAACGGCGGTTGGAATTTGTCGCTTGTTCCCTTCTTTCTTTGCTGCTTCAATAACTGCCTGATGTCCTATATGCACGCCATCAAAGAATCCAATGGCCAAAGAATACGGTTGCATACTTTCTCGTTGTTGCAATTGATGTGGGTATTTTAAATGAATGACCTCCATACAAAAAATCCTCCTACTCTATCGTCGGGAACATTTTATGTGGCTTCATAAACCCTTCCTTCGTCGGATGAGCTTGATATACCGCAAATGCTTTCCCATTAATTCCAAACACAATTTTATCATGTATCTTTAATAATGCATCTGCCGGAAGCACTTGTCCATTGAAAATTTCTTTTTCAATAGCAGGCGTTATCTCAATGTACGGATAATCTGATAATGCATACTCAACTGGTAGAATACATGTATTTACTTGCTCTACTTCCATTAGTTCCGCAACTTGCGCCAATGTATAACAATGCTCTTGTGTAAATGTACCTGACGCCGTACGGACCAGTTCTTTCATATGTGCTGGATATCCAAGTGCCTCGCCAATTTGAACCGCTAATGTGCGTATATACGTGCCCTTGCTACATGCTATACGGATAGGGAAAGTAATTTCTTGTCCTTCATAAACCTCGACATCATCTAGTAACTGTAATTCATAAATTGTCACCTGGCGGCTTGGTCTTTCGATAGTTTCTCCTTTACGTGCATATTCATATAAGCGTTTGCCATTCACTTTAACTGCCGAAAACATTGGTGGTGTTTGAGTAATAAGGCCTGTTAGGGATGCTAATACTTCAAGCACTTTAGCACGTGTAAAAGACTTATTTGTGCTATCTTCCTCAACTGTTTCGCCTTCTGCATCCTCTGTTGTAGTTGTCCGACCAATGGAAATAACTGCTTCATACGTCTTGCCCGTATCTGTTAAATATTCTGCAATACGAGTTGCTTGTCCAATGCAAATTGGCAGGACACCCTCCACACCAGGATCTAGAGTACCTGTATGGCCGACCTTTTTTGTACGCAATATTTTTCGTAATTTAAAGACGCAATCATGGCTCGTCATGCCGCGTTCCTTCCAAAGCGGTAAAATACCGTTCATATAAATCCCCCTAAAATTAACCTTGGCGTATTTGTACTGCCATATAGAAAAAAGCCTGCCTGCATAGACATGCATGTGGCAGACTTTTTTTCTATTCTTGTTTAGGCCTAAGCGTCATTCCCTTAAAGTCGTTTCAATCCTGAATGAAAGTATAAATACGCACTTTCACTTCGGTCTTTCCATGCTTATTGGGATAAATCGGCACTTAAACACTTTTGTTATTCTTTGTGTAAATCACGTAGTAATGAATCAATTCGATTCCCATATTCAATCGATGAATCAAATTCAAAGATTAACTCAGGTGTACGTCGTAAACGGATACGTGAACCGATTTCAGAACGAATGAAGCCCGAAGCTTTTACTAAGGCTTTTAGTGTTTCCTCTCGTTCTCGATCATTGCCTAGCGAAGTTATATAAATTGTTGCTTGTTGTAAATCACCTGTTACTTCAACACCGGTAACAGTTACGAATCCAACACGTGGATCTTTGATTTTACGGCCAAGAATTTCACCAAGTTCTTTTTTCATTTGCTCAGCAACACGATTTGAGCGTAGAGACATAGTTCGTCACCTCAATTTCGATGTCCAGATATTTGCACTACTTGCTTATGGTCGATTCCTGCTGACACATACCGACTGTAAAACATAGTGGAACGTCACACGTTTGAATCCTTCAAGCAATTGTTGTACATGGAAAATGACATAGCTGAAAACAGCAATATGCTTTGTCATGTATAAACAAGCACTAATACCCTTCCCTACTTATAAATAGTCTCGCCACACATTTAACTGCTCCCATGACGGATTTGACTGCAAATAGTGGAGTGCATGATTGATTTCACGCTCAGCTGCATCTTTCGAGGAAGAAACAGCAACAAGCGCTAATTTTGTCCGTTGCCACACATTTTGATGGTCAATTTCCGCAATGGAAACATTAAATTTCTGCTTTGTGCGAGTAATCATTCGCTGTAAGACAGCGCGTTTTTCCTTTAACGAATGGGCAGTTTGAATGATGAATTCAACCTCTGCATAGACAATCATTATGGACGTTTAATCTCTTCCATAATGTAAGCTTCAATAATGTCGCCTTCTTTAATATCATTGAAGTTTGTAATTGTAATACCACATTCGTAACCTCTTGCAACTTCTTTTACTTCGTCTTTGAAACGTTTTAATGTATCTAATTCACCTTCAAAAATCACGACATTGTCACGGATGACACGAACGCCAGAATCACGAGTAACTTTACCTTCAGTTACGTAAGAACCAGCAATTGTACCAACTTTTGACACTTTAATCGTTTGACGAACTTCAGCTTGACCAATAATTTTTTCTTCAAATTCTGGGTCAAGCATACCTTTCATCGCTTGCTCGATTTCTTCGATTACTTTATAGATTACACGGTGTAGACGAATATCTACGCCTTCTTCTTCAGCTGCACGTTTTGCATTGACATCCGGACGTACATTGAAGCCGATAACAATCGCATTTGATGCTGCTGCAAGAGAAATATCTGATTCAGTAATAGCGCCAGCACCAGTGTGGATAATTTTCACGTTAACGCCTTCGACATCAATTTTCATAAGTGATGCAGCCATTGCTTCTACAGTACCCTGTACGTCAGCTTTCACGATTAAGTTAAGTTCTTTCATTTCGCCTTGGCTCATTTGTTCAAATAAGTTATCCAGTGTGACACGTTGTTTTTCAGAACGTTGTGCTTGAATCGCTGTCATTGCGCGTGTTTCACCAACTTGGCGAGCCGTTTTTTCGTCTTCAAATACAACGAAGCGGTCACCGGCTTGTGGCACATCGTTTAAACCTGTAATTTCTACTGGTGTCGATGGACCAGCTTCTTTCACACGACGGCCTTTATCATTGACCATTGCACGTACACGACCATATGCATGGCCCACTACGATAGGATCTCCAACTTTTAATGTGCCATCTTGTACTAAAAGTGTTGCTACTGAGCCACGGCCTTTATCAAGCTGTGCTTCAATAACAGTACCAAGTGCTAAACGGTCAGGATTTGCTTTTAACTCGCCAACTTCTGCTACAAGTAATACCATTTCTAATAATGTATCGATACCTTCACCTTTTAATGCCGAGATTGGTACGAAAATTGTTTCGCCACCCCAAGCTTCAGGTACTAAACCATGTTCCGTTAATTCTTGCATAACGCGATCAGGGTTTGCAGAAGGTTTATCCATTTTGTTAACCGCTACAATAATTGGCACTTCTGCCGCTTTTGCATGGTTAATGGCTTCAACAGTTTGAGGCATTACACCATCATCCGCTGCTACTACTAAAATTGTTAAGTCCGTTACTTTCGCACCACGTGCACGCATTGTTGTGAACGCAGCGTGTCCAGGTGTATCTAGGAATGTAATTTTCTTGTCGCCTTCTGTTACTTGATACGCACCGATATGTTGCGTAATACCACCCGCTTCTCCGGCTGTAACTTTAGTGTGACGGATAGAATCCAGTAACGTTGTTTTACCATGGTCAACGTGTCCCATAATCGTTACTACAGGCGGACGTTCTGATAATACTGCTTCATTTACTTCTTCTGGTTGTTCGAAGTGTGTTTCTAAATCCGTAATATCTACACGGATTTCTTCTTCTACTTCTACACCATAGTCTGCACAAATTAACTCGATAGCATCCTTATCTAATTCTTGGTTAATTGTCGCCATTACACCAAGCATAAATAATTTTTTAATGATTTCAGATGGCTCACGGTGTAGTTTTTTTGCTAATTCTGCAACAGAAAGAGATTCAACAAATGTAATTTTTTCTGGTAATTCCTTTTGTTTCACTGGTAATGTAGGTTGGTGCGTTTTTGGATGACGGCGTTTACCACCGTGAATTCCTGGTTTTGGACGTTGGTTATAGCCTCCGCCTCTACGGTTATTATTATTATTATTGTTATTATTATTATTTTGTGTCATATTTCGATTTTGATTACCTTTAGTATTCTTAGATTTTTCGTTAGACGAATTTTGGTTTTGGTACGATTGTTGCTGATTGTTCGTTCTCGGCTTAGAAGTAGCAGAGTGCTGCTTTTGTTCCTCTTGTTTTTTCACCGATTGTTGTGGTTTCTGTTGCCCATTAGCTTGTGATCGTTGTGATACATTTTGAGTAGGTTGTTTCGCCTCTTTTTTGTCAGATGCTGGTTTAAATGATTGGTTTAACTTCGTCACAGTGTCGTTTTCCAACATAGACATATGATTGGTTACACTCACATTTAATTTATTTAGCGCTTCAATAACCTCTTTACTCGATTTATTCACTTGTTTCGCATATTCATGAACTCTGATTTTGGTCATCTGCTCACCCCCGATTATTTTTCGTTGAGTAGACTAGACAATTTGCTTGCAAAACCCTTATCGGTAATAGCTAGAGCCACTCGGGCTTCCTTACCTGTAGCATGTCCTAGATCATAACGATCGCCAACTACATGATACTCAACGTTGTAATACGTGCATTTATCTTGAATTTTTTTGCTAGAGTTTTTAGAAGCATCGTTTGCAAGCAGTACTATTTTAGCATTACCATTGCGGACTTCCTTTACTACTAACTCTTCTCCTGAAATGACTTTACGGGCTCTTGCCGCGATGCCAAGCAAATTAAACACTGCTTGATTTGTCATAGTATTGACTCCCTACGAATGATCGTTAGTAGTTCTTCGTAGACTTCTTCAGGAATTTTCACATCAAGTTGGTGCCCTAAAACATTTTTCTTGCGTGCGATGTCAATCGCCTGTTCAGACTTTGAAACATAGGCGCCACGTCCAGGCTTTTTACCCGAAACATCAACGCTTACCTCGCCTTCCTTCGAACGCACAACCCGAATCATTTCTTTTTTTGGTAGCATTTCTCCAGTGGCTACACACTTTCGAAGAGGCACTTTTTTATTAACCGCCATAAGAATCACCTTTCCTCTCTGAAGCTTCGTAAGAGGTGGACTAACCATAATCAAAACTGCTTCGGCGTAGCATTCGGATTTGGCATTGTACATGACAATGTCAAATCCATGTCATCAAGCCGGAGACTCTGACTTAATTCAGTCGGCGCCCAACCGCCCACTGAATTAAGTCAGTTGACTAGTCACACGGGCTTTCTTACTTATTCTTCGTCGTCTTGATATAAGTCAACTGCTACATCTTCGTAGTCGCTTTCTTCATCATCCGCCGGTACGAAAGTACTTGTTGCAGATGGATAAATACCTAACTCACGTGCATCTGTTTCACTTTTAATATCAATTTTCCAACCAGTCAGTTTTGCAGCTAAGCGAGCATTTTGACCACGTTTACCGATTGCTAATGACAATTGGTAGTCTGGTACGACAACAGTTGTTGATTTTTCTTCCTCATTCACTTGCACATCTAATACTTTTGAAGGGCTAAGTGCATTCGCTACAAATACAACAGGATCTTCTGACCATTCAACAATATCAATTTTCTCACCGTTTAATTCATTGACAATTGTTTGTACACGCGCACCTTTTGCACCAACACAAGAACCAACCGGATCAACTTCTTCATTATGTGCATAGACAGAGATTTTAGAACGATCTCCGGCTTCACGTGCAATGGATTTGATTTCGACAATACCTTCATAAATTTCTGGTACTTCCATTTCAAACAAGCGACGTAGTAAGCCAGGATGTGTACGCGAAACAATGACTTGTGGGCCACGCGTCGTACGTTCCACTTTCGTAATGTATACTTTGATACGATCATGAGGATGATACGTTTCACCTTGAATTTGTTCGTTTTGTGGTAACGCTGCTTCGACTTTACCTAGACCAACATAAATATTACGTGCATCTAGACGTTCAACAACACCAGTTACAATATCATCTTCGCGGTCAACATATTGCTCATAAATTAAGCCACGCTCTGCCTCACGTACACGTTGTGTAACAACTTGTTTCGCAGTTTGTGCTGCGATACGGCCAAAATTACGAGGCGTTACTTCTTGCTCCACGATATCCGCTAATTGATAGGCTGGATTGATGACTTTGGCATCTTCTAATGAAATTTCTAAGCGATCGTCCTCAACTTCTTCGACAACATCTTTTCGTGAAAACACACGAATTGAGCCCTTATCTAAGTTTAAATCTACACGGACATTTTGAGCTTGGTTAAAGTTGCGCTTGTATGCTGTTACTAATGCAGCTTCAATCGCTTCGATTAACACATCTCTTGAAATTCCTTTTTGTTCTTCTAGCGCTGTTAGCGCATCTAACAAATCACTACTCATTTTGTTTTCACTCCTAAATATGCATTATGCTGAGAAATCGATGGCAAGTCGTGCCAAAGCGATTTTTTCCTGTTCAATTGTTACTGTAATTTTTCGTGTTTTAATACGTACTTCCATCACTAATGTATGATTATCGTATGACGTTAAGTAGCCTTGGAATTCCTTCATGTCCTTGATGGGCTCATAGGTTTTTACATAAATTAATTTACCAATCGCTTTTTCAAAATCAGCATCTTTTTTCAATGGACGTTCTGCACCTGGTGAAGATACTTCTAAATAATAGTTTTGTGTAATCGGATCTTTTTCATCCAACAGTAAACTAAGTCGTTCACTAACTTGAGCACATTGGTCAATGTCGATTCCACCCTCTGGTGTATCTACATAAATACGTAAAAACCAGTTACGTCCTTCTTTTACGAACTCGATATCTACTAACTCAAGATTTAACTCTTCAACAATTGGAATGGCAAGTTCTTCAATTACAGATGGTACTTTGCTCATTGTTTCCTCCTGCATCTTTCAATTTCTGGCGTAATAAAACAGAAATTCCACCATTTGCTTTGGTGAAATTTGACGGTCTTACCTGCTGTTAGTCTAAAAATTTGTTTTGCTACAATATAACAACAGAAAAGAGCGGGAAGGACCCACTCTTTTGCTGGAAAACTATCAACAAATTATTACCATAAGGATAGCACAGTTCACTTCACATTGCAAATTTCCTTAATTAGGACAATAACGTATCGATCAATAATGCCTCGACATTATTACGTCCGGAATCGGCTTTGTGCTTGCACAAAGAACTCCTTTTCGATTTCCGTGACATCCGCCGGAGGCTTTAACTTATTTCAGCGGATGTTTGTACATCCGCTGAAAAGCAACTTAAATCCGCATTCATCTCACCACCTATAGAGGTGGGAGACTTCTGCTGAAAGAAGTTAAAATAATGAAAGCTGATTGGCGTCTGGCATGCCTTCTAAGCAACCTAATTGATCCATATACTCAATGAGCGTTTTAGACACTCGACCACGTTGCTGTAAATCTTCCTTCGATAAAAACTCTCCGTCTTCACGAGCAGCTACAATTGTTTTAGCTACGTTCGTGCCAAGTCCGGGAATCGCATCAAACGGTGGAATCAAGGAATTTCCATCAATAATAAACTCACTAGCTTGTGAGCGATATAAGTCAACTTTTTTGAAACTCATGCCGCGTTCACACATTTCAAGTGCGAGTTCCATGACCGTTAGTAGGTTTTTCTCTTTCGTTGAAGCATCTAAGCCCTTCATATTGATTTCATCAATTTTCGCACGAATCATTTGTGAACCTTGTGTCATCGCAATTAAATCAAAATCATCTGCACGCACCGTGAAGTACGCTGCATAATAGAGAATCGGAAAATGCACCTTAAACCAAGCTATACGTACCGCCATTAAAACATATGCAGCCGCATGGGCCTTCGGGAACATGTATTTGATTTTTTTACAAGAGTCGATGTACCAGCCTGGTACCTTATTTGCGAGCATTTCAGCTTCAAATTCGTCGGATAAACCTTTCCCTTTACGAACGGACTCCATAATTTTGAAAGCCAATGAGGGTTCAAGTCCTTGGTAAATTAAATAGACCATAATGTCATCACGACAGCCGATTACTTCTTTAAGGATACATGTACCATTTTGTATGAGCTCCTGTGCGTTACCAAGCCATACATCCGTGCCATGAGAAAGTCCGGAGATTTGTACAAGCTCTGAGAATGTAGAGGGTTTTGTATCTTCTAACATTTGACGCACAAATCGCGTTCCAAACTCAGGTATGCCTAGTGTTCCTGTTTTACAGCCAATTTGCTTTTCCGTTACACCTAATGACTCCGGCGAACTAAAAATCTTCATAACAATCGGATCATCTGTCGGAATAGTTTTTGGATCAATACCCGATAAATCTTGCAACATCCGAATTACGGTTGGATCATCGTGTCCAAGAATATCGAGTTTTAAAATATTATCGTGTATGGAATGGAAGTCAAAATGTGTTGTACGCCACTCTGAATCCTGTGCATCGGCAGGGAACTGAACTGGTGAGAAATCATAAATATCCATATAATCTGGTACTACGATAATACCACCTGGGTGTTGCCCTGTCGTACGTTTCACGCCTGTACATCCTTGAACTAAACGATCTACCTCAGCACCACGGAAATGTAAATTATGATCATTTGCATAGCCTTTTACGTAGCCATATGCTGTTTTCTCCGCAACTGTACCGATTGTACCGGCCCGGAAGACATAATCTTCACCAAACAACACCTTTGTGTAGTTATGTGCCTGCGGTTGATATTCACCTGAGAAGTTCAAATCTATATCTGGCACTTTATCCCCTTTGAAACCTAAGAATGTTTCGAATGGAATATCTTGCCCATCTTTTTTATACGGTGTGCCACATTCCGTACAGTCCTTATTTGGTAAGTCATAGCCTGAGCTAACCGAACCATCATCAAAGAACTCCACATGCTTACAATTTGGACAAATGTAGTGAGGTGGAAGCGGATTTACTTCGGTAATTTCCATAAAGGTAGCGACAAGGGAAGAACCAACCGAACCACGTGACCCTACTAAGTAGCCATCTGCTAATGATTTTTTCACGAGCTTGGCCGAGATTAAATAAATAACCCCAAACCCATGTCCAAGTATCGACTTTAATTCCTTGTCTATTCGTGCCTTGACGATTTCTGGTAACTCTTCACCGTAAATGCGATGAGCCATTTCGTACGTTAAATTTGTCACTTCATCATCAGAGCCTTCAATTTTCGGTGTATATAGATCATCCTTAATCGGTTTTACATCACCAATCATAGCTGCGATTTTTTGCGAATTTGTGACGACGATTTCTTTTGCAATATCTGGACCTAAAAAATCAAATTCTTGGAGCATTTCGTCGGTCGTTCTAAAATGTACTTCTGGTAACTTCGATCTGTTTAATATATTGGCGCCACCTTGAGAACCAATCAATATTTGTCTAAACATTGCATCTGTCGGATCTAAGTAATGAACATTCCCCGTTGCCACAACTGGTTTATCAAGTTTCTTCCCGAGCTTTACAAGCTTACGGATAATGTCCTCGATTGTCCACTCATCTCTTACGACATTACGTTCGATTAATGGTGCATAGACAGCTTTTGGTTGCACTTCAATATAATCGTAAAATCTCGCAACTTGTTCGGCTTCCTCTGGCGATTTATTCATCATCGTTTCAAATAATTCGCCATTACTGCAGCCTGAACCGATTAGAAGCCCCTCTCTATACTGTTCGAGCGTTGCGCGTGTTACACGTGGTACACGGTAAAAGGTTTTTGTATGGGCATGTGTCACAATCTTAAACAGATTTTTCAATCCATCATTATCTACTGCTAATATTGTACAGTGCATTGGTCGTGCTTTTTTATACGCATCACCACCACCGATATGCTTATTGAAATCATCATGATATTTGATATCTAGTTCATCCGCTTCTTTTAACAGATGCAATAGTAAATAACCTGTTGCCTCTGTATCATAAATGGCACGGTGATGCTGGGTTAATTCAATTCCAAATTTTTTACATAGCGTATTTAAGCGATGATTTTTCATCGTTGGATGGAGTAAACGTGCAAGCTCTAGCGTATCAATTACTGGATGAACTGTGTCGGCTAGACCATATTTCTTATATCCAGTGTATAAAAAGCCCATATCGAAAGAGGCATTATGTGCCACAACGATTGCGTCTCCTATAAATGCATGAAACTCTCGGATGACCTGCTCTACTTCTGGCGCATTACGTACCATATCATCGGTGATACCTGTCAGTTCAATAGTGGTTGCTGAAAGTGCATGATGCGGATTCGCAAAGCTTTCGTATTTGTCAATTACATGTCCACCTTTGATTTTTACCGCTGCAAGCTCAATTATTGTATCGTATGCCGTAGATAGACCCGTTGTTTCGACGTCAAAGACGACATAGGTTGTATCTTCTAACGTTCGATGCTCAGGGGCGTAAGCAATTGGTACACCGTCATCTACTAAATTTGCTTCCAAACCGTAAATAACCTTAATGCCATGTTTTTTCCCTGCACCATAGGCATCTGGGAAAGATTGCACAACAGCATGGTCAGTAATAGCAATCGCTGGATGCCCCCACTTAGCGGCTTGTGCTACCAATCTCTCTACTGGTGTGACCGCATCCATTTGACTCATCGGCGTATGCAAATGTAACTCCACACGTTTTTCGTTTTGTGGTGCCTTGTCCTGGCGTGTTTCTTTTTTAATTTCGTTAATATCATTTGCCATGATGATTAAATCACGAATAAACGTATCGGTTTGTACCGAGCCACGTACTTTTACCCACATTCCCTTTTTCAAATGTTGCATGAGTTCTGCATCATCATTATCACGTGAGAACATTTTCACAATGATGGAATCCGTATAGTCAGTAATTTTAACTTGCAACAACGAACGGCCACTTTTTAATTCTTTAATTTCTGTATCGAACACAAAACCTTCTACGATTACGCGGCGTTCTTCCTCAACAATGCGTTTAATTTCCATGGTTTCATCGTCTTTAATGTGCATACCCAACTGAAATGGTCGATCCCCCAGAGCAGCCAAGGCTGGATTATCCTTCTTGTCCTGCTCACGCTTTTGGAAGTCTTGCACGGCTTGTTGCGCCATTGCTGCTTCTTCTAAACGCTTCTGCTCTATAAAGGCTTCCTGTGCTGCTCGCATTTCTTCCGTTTCATCTTGGAGCATGAAATCCATCGCTATCGGTGGGAATCCAAATTGACTATAGCTCGCAGATAATTTCTCTGCATACTTCGTTTTCAGCATCATGAATTCCATTTCCTGCATACAGGATAAGGTAATTTTTTGACCGTTCCACATAGGTATTTGCGATACAAGACAATTTTTCAATGTTGGTGCCATATCATCGATTTGTTCTACTACCGTTAACCAATAGGCTTGAATTAGTTCCTCTGTTACATTTTGTTCTAGCGTTTCGAAGGTGGTATTAATTTGAGCAATAGCTGCAAATTTTTCAGCTAAGTGTGTGTGAAAAAGCTGGTATAACGGAAACGGCAAAATTCCGCGTAATTTAATAGTAAAATGCCAGAGCCTATTTTTTTTATGCACGGTTAGACGTGATAATTCCCCTTCTTCAAAAAAGGACATATACACATCATCCGTTAACTCTAATTGCTGCAAGAGCATTTGGAGTTTTAATCTTGCCTCTTGTTGCTGTTCCAATCGGTTGACACCTACTTTCTACTTTATTGAAAAAAGAGGCAGTCTGCAAAGCCTCTTGCTGTATTTCCCTGTAGCGGATTTTATTAAAATTTGATGCAAAAAAATTCGCTCCCTTCCACGGGCGATCCGCAAGCCTCACAAATATTTTAAATCTGTGGTGACTTGCTTGACTCGCTTTCCCGCAGGATTGTCGCGAATTTTAGGCTTAATCCTATCATATCAATAATGCCTCGACATTATTGCGTCCGGAATCGGCTTTGTGCTTGCACAAAGAACTCCTTTCCGATTTCCGTAACATCCGCCGGAGGCTTTAACTTATTTCAGCGGATGTTTGTACACCCGCTGAAAAGCAACTTAAATCAAGCATTCATCTCACCACCTATAGAGGTGGGAGACTTCTGCTGAAAGAAGTTAAAAAACATGCTTCTCATTAAGAGTATCTACATCCTTTTGAGAACACGTTCAAAAGGATATTAGTTCTTGCGGAAAAATTCGTTTAAGCGATCAATGACCTCTTCTTTTTTCCATTCAAATGTTTCGCCTGTTTGACGGAATTTCACTTCAACAACACCTTCTGATGCCTTTTTCCCCACTGTTACTCGAACAGGTAGACCGATTAAATCAGCATCCGTAAACTTAACGCCTGCGCGTTCAGCACGATCATCTAAAAGCACATCATAACGATATGATTTCAATAAGCCGTATAACTCATCCGCTAACGTAACCTGTGCTTCATCCTTCGTGTTAACAGGCACGACATGAATATCATAAGGTGCCAATTGTGTTGGCCATGTAAAACCATTGTCATCTTGGAAATGCTCAGCTACAGCTGCTAAAATACGTGAAACGCCAATGCCATAGCACCCCATAATAAATGGTTGTGCCTTCCCTTGCTCGTCTAAGAATGTGCCATTCATTTTCGCAGAGTATGTTGTACCTAATTTAAAAATATGACCTACTTCAATACCTTCTGCAAATTGGATAGTACCTTGTCCATCAGGCGATGGATCTCCCTCTTGGATAAAACGAATATCTAAATAGTCATTCACTGCGAAATCGCGTTCAGGGTTAACATTCACTAGGTGGAAGCCGTCTTCATTTGCACCAGCTACACCATTTCGAATGGATTTAATGGCTTGATCAGCTACTACTTTCACATCGACTGGTAATTTAACTGGACCAATAGAGCCAACGCCACAGCCAAGTAACTCACGAATAGCTGTTTCACTTGCAAGTTCAACAGTACCCGCATCTAATGCATTTTTCAGTTTTATATCATTAATTTCATGATCGCCACGAGCAAGCACTACAACTAATTCACCATCTACATCAAATACTAATGATTTAATAACATTTGAAGCTTCAACATTTAAGAAAGCCGATACTTCTTCAATTGTTTTTTGATCAGGTGTTGATACTTTTTCAAGGTCTTTTAATACTTCTGCGGAAGGTTTATAGTCAACAATTACTTCTGCCATCTCAATATTCGCTGCATAATCAGAACTATCCGAGTAGGCAATTGTATCTTCCCCAATATCAGAAAGGCACATGAATTCATGCGTTCCTTTCCCACCTATTGAACCGGCATCTGCAATAACTGCACGGTAATTTAAGCCCAGACGGGTGAAGATATTTGAATATGCACGATACATATCTTCATATGTTTCATCTAAGCTTTCACGAGATGCATGGAAAGAATAAGCATCTTTCATAATAAATTCACGTCCACGTAATAAGCCGAAGCGAGGTCGCTTTTCATCACGGAATTTTGTTTGAATTTGATAGAGTGTTAATGGTAACTTTTTATATGATTTAATTTCATCGCGTACTAAAGTTGTAATTACTTCTTCATGCGTTGGTCCTAATGCAAAATCACGATCATGACGGTCTTTTAAACGCATTAATTCTGGGCCGTATTTTTCCCAGCGACCAGATTCCTGCCAAAGCTCTGCAGATTGTAAAGCTGGCATTAATAATTCGATAGAATTAACAGCTTCCATCTCTTCACGAATAATACTTTCAATTTTTGTTAACACACGTTTTGCAAGCGGTAAATACGAGTATACCCCACTTGTATTTTGACGAATAAACCCTGCACGTAGTAATTGCTTATGTGATTTAACATCTGCATCAGCAGGTACTTCACGTAGCGTAGGGATAAATGTTTTACTTTGCTTCATTCAGTGTTCCACCTTTTTATCAATTTGCCTCGACGTTATTGTGTCTAGATTTAAAATGATGAACACACTACACTCATTAATCCATGACATTCGTCGGGCCTTAACTTCAATCAGCAGGGGTTCGTATCCTACTGAAGTTAACTTCACTTCGCATTCTTCCCACTAAAAGTAGTGTGGGGAAAATGTTGAAGGAAGTTATAGAGATAAGTTCCTTCTCTAGCATAATCAAATTTAGCTTTGAACGCAATGTTTCCAAAACAATTGCGCTCAAAGCTAAAATTCACAGTCAATTTCACGATGGCATCTTGCATCTTCTAATATCTGACGCCAAATTTTAAGTAAAATGAAGCCAACATTTGAATGGTCACGCCATTTACTTTAAAAGAAAAATCTTTGGATGTCGTTCCATGTGACTACGACCATTAATATCATCAATAATACGATACCCACAAAATGAACGATTCCTTCTTTTTGACGATCGATTGGTTTGCCTCGTAGTGCCTCAAACCCGAAGAATAGTAACCGGCCACCATCTAGTGCTGGAAGCGGTAGTAAATTCATAATACCTAGGTTGATACTTAACATTGCCGCCCAATTCATTAAATTCACGAAACCGTACTGCGCTACCTGCTCTGTCGCTTTATATATACCTACTGGACCTGATAGGGCATCTATTGTGAATTTCCCGGTAATAAGCATGCCAAGAAGCTCAAAAATCTTCTTTGTCATGTTGTACGTTTCTTGTGCACCAAACACGACTGCCTTGAGTGGATTAAATTCACGTGGGCTCTCATATCGAACACCGATTTGACCATATTTTTTGCCATCCTGTTCGATTTCTTTTACCATCATATTCAAATTAACTAACTGCCCACCACGCTCAACTGTCACATCAATTGTTTGTCCTGGACGTTTTTGAACAATCGCAGCTAAATCCTGCCATTTCTCTACTACTTGTCCGTCTACTGAAGTTACCTTATCCCCTGCGAGCATACCTGCCTGTGCAGCTGGATCATTTGTTACTACTTCTGTAATTATCGGCTCATATGTAGGTACGCCGTTAAATAAACCAATTAGCAAATAGATGAAAAATGCTAAAATAAAGTTAAACAATGGTCCTGCAAAAATCGTCATGGCACGTTGACCAACTGTTTTTGCATTAAACTGGCGATCATATGGTGCAATTAAAGTTTCTCTGCCATTTTCGACAAGTAGACAATCTCGCGAGACACTATACCGAATTAGCTTTTCTTCCTCATCATAGCCTTCGATAAATAAATCTCTCACTAAGTCCGCACGCTCAACTTCCAAAAATAACAAATCTGGTAGTTGCTTATTATTTTGGTTGAAAATTATTTTTTTAACAATGTTGTCTTCATTGACAATGAGCCCTACACGGTAGCCTGGCTGTAACTCCGAGTCGTCCATATCCTCGCCTGCCATACGAACGTAACCACCAATCGGCAATAAACGAATTGTATAGATCGTTTCACCATGTGTCTTACCGTAAATTTTTGGCCCCATACCAATTGCGAACTCACGAACCATAATTCCTGCGCGTTTCGCAAATAGGAAGTGACCAAGTTCATGGAAGAACACAAGGGATCCAAATATAAAAATAAATGCAATGGCTGTTTGCATAATACCCCACCTTTAAAAGTGAATAGTTTAACGACGTCTTACCCTCGTTATTTTACCATGTCTAATACTATTTTTCTTGTCTCACTGTCCACATGTAAAATCGTTTGTAAATCTGGCACTAAAATATTGTGATGTGCCTGCATAACCCGTTCAATTGTGTCATCAATTTCAAGGAATGTTATTTTTCCTTGTAAAAATGCCGCAACTGCTGCTTCATTCGCTGCATTCATCGCTGTTAAAATTGTACCACCTGTACGACCCGCCTCATATGCAAGTCGCAATGCTGGATAACGGTCAAAGTCCATATTTTTAAAATGTAACTGACCAATTTGCGCTAAATTAAGTCGTTGACCATTATGCAGTGGCATACGATCAGGGTAGCTTAGTGCATATTGAATGGGTACACGCATATCCGGTGTACCCAACTGTGCAATGACACTAGTATCATGATACTCAACTAGGGAGTGAATAATACTTTCTCTATGCAAAAGTACATCGATTTTATCATACGGCATATCAAATAAGACATGTGCTTCTATGACTTCCAGCCCTTTATTCATCATGGTTGCTGAATCTATCGTGATTTTCGCCCCCATGGACCAATTCGGGTGATTTAGTGCATCAGCTACCGTTACATGTTTTAATTCATCACGTGTTTTGTCACGGAAACTACCACCAGACGCTGTAATAATTAAACGCTCAATATTTTTTGGATTTTCGCCATTCATAGATTGGAAAATGGCTGAATGCTCACTATCCACTGGCAAGATTGTTACGTTGTATTTCTTCGCCTCTGCCATCACTAAGTGTCCTGCTGTTACAAGCGTTTCCTTGTTTGCGATAGCGATCGTTTTACCCATACGAATTGCAGCAAGCGTCGATTCTAAACCAACACTACCAAGCACTGCATTGACTAGAACTGTTGAATCAGGATGTGTAGCAACCTCTACAAGCCCTTTGGCACCAAATGTAAAGTGCACCTGTGGATAAGCTTTTGCGAGCGCCAGTGCATCTTCTTCAAGCTGCACAGATACAAGCTCAGGCTGCAACGTTTCAATCATCTCACGGGTTTTCTCTATATTTTTCCCTGAAGAAAAAGCTACAAGATGAAATGCATCACGTTGTTCTTTTAAAATATCGTAGGTTTGCCAACCGATAGAGCCAGTAGCACCCAATAAACTAATTTTTTTCACGACAAAACGTCCCCTTTTTCTATCTAAGCAAATAAAGAAAAGCTACAATCGATTTTCGCCTACCACTTTTTAGAGGAGGTGAAATCTTTAGCATAAAAATCACGGTTTTCTAATTACCGATAAGATATAAAAAATGTAGTAAAGGCACGACGAATAACAGACTATCAAAGCGGTCTAAAATGCCGCCATGCCCAGGTAAAATAGTTCCTGAATCTTTCACGTCAAAATGACGCTTTATTGCAGATTCCACTAAATCGCCCATTTGACCAATAATGGAAGCAAAAATTGTGATAAAAACCAACGACACATAACTATCTACAATTGGATAAATCGCTTGCATGCCAACAGCGAAGATGACAGCAATAACAATCCCACCGACAAAGCCTTCCACTGTTTTCTTTGGTGATATTTCAGGCCAAAGCTTATTTTTGCCTAATTTTCTTCCAACAAAATAGGCACCTGAGTCTGTCGTCCAAACAACCAGTAAACAATAAACAACATACTGTAGTCCAGAATTACGTGTCTCAATTAAATAATGGAAACCTAGTCCAACATAAAATGCACCCAATAAAATAAAGCCAATTTCATCAAATGTAATTTTATTTTTTACAAGCACCACATAAATAAGCAATAACATCATCAGTCCGTAAACAACCATTAAAACGGATGAATAACTAATTGCTTGTACTACCTCACTTCCCCAGTCCTTTGGTATAACCAGCATAATAAGTGTTAGTAGTCCCATAAAACCAGGTACTGAAAAAATTGAAATACCTTTCATCTTTAGTATTTCATAAAAGCCGACAACAGCCATTGCAAGCACAAGTAGTGTAAATGGCACCTTTCCATAAATAACAAATGGAATAAATAGTGCAGCTGCAATTATTGCTGTGATGATTCGTTGTTTCAAGTTGTTTCTTCTCCCTTCAACCCACCGTAACGACGATTACGTTTCTGATAGTTTTCCACCGCTTCGAGTAAGTTTTCCTCACTAAAATCTGGCCACAATGTATCTGTAAACCAAAATTCCGTGTAGGCGAGTTGCCATAACATAAAGTTACTTAATCGTACTTCACCACTTGTACGTATTAATAAGTCTGGCTCTGGTAAATGGGCTGTCATTAAATGAGATGTCATACATTCCTCATTAATGTCCTGCATCGTTAATTGACCGTCCTGCACCTTTTGAAGCATCGTTTTCATAGCGCTGACCATTTCTGAACGACTCCCATAATTCAAGGCAAAGTTTAAAATTAGTCCCGTATTATGCTTTGTCTCCTCCATCGCCTCATACAGTGCTTTTTGTGTATGAGCAGGCAATAGAGAAGGGTCACCAATCATTTCAACTCGTACATTGCGTTCCATCATTTCCGGTAAAAAAGAACCTAAAAATTCCACAGGTAGACGCATGAGAAAATCGACCTCTGGTTTTGGTCGTTTCCAATTCTCTGTAGAAAACGCATAGACCGTTAATACTTGAATACCAAGATCTGACGCAAATCTCGTTACTTTCCGTACCGTCTTCATACCTTCATGGTGCCCAGCAACACGTGGCATTGCACGTTTCTTTGCCCAACGTCCATTTCCGTCCATAATAATCGCTACATGGGCAGGAATTGGCTCGCTTTTAGACAGGGCAACTCGTTCCTCCAATGATAGTGTATTTATATTTACTTGTTTACCTAATAGCTTCTTAAACATGCTAACTCCCCCACTACAACTAATCGGACGTATACTCACCTATCATAACAAACAAAAGTACTTTTTGTCTTTTTTTTCCCTCTAAATTGACTATGTATGAACTAGCTTATTTTAGAACAAATACACCTCATTAATTACACTTAGGCTAAGTTTTTAAATGACTAAGCTAACTCAAAGCCTGTCATTTCGGTATAGCCACTAGTATTGGTGTTTTAACAATACAGTAAGTGAGCCAACATCAAATGGTTACGCAGACTTGAGGTTAACTTTTTTTGTTGTTTTCCATTCTTAAGCTATACCTTGTGCTCGAGGCATAAACATTCTGCAGTACGTGCCCGCTGATAAGCAATTAAAAATTAGTTCTTATCGAAATGGGATACTTCTACTGAATAAAGTTAAAAAAGAAAAGACGTCCTGTTATGTATAGGACGCCTTCATCTCATCAAAAAGTTCCATCAAAGAGTGTAAAGTGTCTGTCTGCTTACACTTCTAGAATTTCTTTTTCTTTTTCTTTCGTTACTTGATCTACTTTTACGATGTAATCATCCGTTAATTTTTGAATGTCCTCACCGTAGCCGCGTAGATCATCTTCTGTGATTTCGCCAGCTTTTTCGAGTTTTTTCAAATCGTCATTAGCGTCACGACGTACATTTCGAACTGCAATTTTTGCATCTTCTGCTTCTTTTTTTACTTGCTTTACAAGGTCTTTACGGCGTTCTTCCGTTAAAGCAGGGATCATTAAACGAATAACTGTCCCATCATTTGTTGGTGTAATACCAATATCAGATTTCATAATTGCTTTTTCAATCTCACCTAACACTGTTTTATCGTAAGGTGTAATTACTAATAGACGTGCTTCTGGCACAGCTACACCCGCAAGTTGATTAATCGGTGTTGGCGCTCCGTAGTAATCTACAGTAATACGATCTAGTAATGATGCGTTTGCTCGTCCTGCACGAATTGATGCCAATTCACGTGAGAAAGCAGCGATAGTTTTGTTCATTTTGTCTTTAGCTTGTTCTAAAACTTGTTTAGCCATTATGCATTCCTCCTAACAACTGTTCCAATTTTCTCGCCTAGCACGGCACGTTTTATGTTACCTGGCTCCGTAATTGAGAAGACAATTAACGGAATATCGTTATCCATACATAAAGTAGAAGCTGTTGAGTCCATTACTTGTAAACCTTGTTGAATAACGTCTAAGTATGTGAGTGTTTCATATTTAACGGCAGTCGTGTCTACTTTTGGATCTGCTGAATAAACACCATCGACATTATTTTTTGCCATTAAAATTGCATCTGCGTCAATTTCCGCTGCTCGTAAAGCTGCAGTTGTATCTGTAGAGAAGAACGGGTTACCCGTACCTGCGGCGAAAATAACTACTCGTTTTTTCTCTAAATGACGAACTGCTTTACGACGAATATACGGTTCTGCTACTTGTGTCATCACGATAGAAGATTGCACACGCGTTTCAATGCCTAATTTTTCAAGAGCATCTTGTAATGCTAATGAGTTCATAACCGTTGCTAACATGCCCATATAATCAGCTGCTGCACGATCCATTCCCATTTCGCTACCGATTTTTCCACGCCATATATTACCGCCACCTACAACAACAGCTACTTCTACATCAAGATCTACTACTTCTTTTACTTCTTCTGCAACAGACTTGATAATTTTTGGTGATAAACCGAAGCCAGCTTCTCCCGCTAACGCTTCACCACTTAATTTAATGACTACTCGTTTATATTGTGGCACACTCATTGTAAACCTCCGTCAGACATTTATTTAAAACATTTCTATTCCTTTTCCATTATAGTATATCTAACAATAAATACTAGTTGTGTAAATGGAGAGAATAGAAAATTCTATAGTTTTTCGCTCATTTCGGAAAAATAGGGAACACGTTATGTTGTGTTCCCCATTTTTGTCTAGAAAAAATCTAGATATTATTTGGTTAGGATCAAATGTAAGCCAGTCCATCCATGAACTAGTTTCACAAAAAATTAGTTACCTTTAACTTGGCTCATTACTTCTTCTGCAAAGTTATCTTCACGTTTCTCGATACCTTCACCTACAGCGTAACGTACGAAGCCAGTTACATTACCACCAGTTGATGCAACGAAGTCACGTACTTTTTGATCAGAGTTTTTAACGAATGATTGGTCAAGTAAGCAAACGTCTTCGAAGTATTTACCAAGACGACCTTCAACCATTTTCGCAACGATGTTTTCTGGTTTACCTTCGTTAAGAGCTTGTTCAGTTAACACTTTACGTTCACGTTCAACTTCTTCAGCAGAAACTTCTTCACGAGAAACGTAAGTTGGGTTAATAGCCGCGATATGCATAGCTACATCTTTTGCAGCTGCTTCATCAGTAGAGCCTTCTAAAGTTACTAATACACCAATACGTCCACCCATGTGTAGGTAAGAACCGAATGCATCTGCATCAGTTTTTGTTTTAATTTCAAAACGACGTAGGTTAATTTTTTCACCGATTGTTGCAACAGCTGTTGAGATTTGGTCAGCGATTTTTACGCCTTCAGCGTTTTCAAGCTCAAGAGCAGCTTCAACAGATTCTGGTTTAGCCGCTAATAATTGTGCAGCAAGTTGTTCAACTAATACTACAAATTTATCGTTTTTAGCTACGAAGTCAGTTTCAGCGTTTACTTCAATTAAGATCGCTTCGTTACCTTGAGCTAAAATGTAAGTTGTACCTTCAGCAGCGATACGATCGGATTTTTTAGCAGCTGATGAAAGACCTTTTTCACGTAAGAAGTCGATTGCAGCTTCTAAGTTACCCTCAGTTTGTACTAACGCTTTTTTACAGTCCATCATACCAGCGCCAGTTTTTTCACGTAATTCTTTTACTAATTGTGCAGTAATGTTTGCCATTTAGTGTTTCCTCCTCGAATTGGTAGAGATTATAGTGATAAGGTTCTAAAAAAGGTGATAAGGGGGTCTGAGCCACTTATCACCTTTTTGTAAACGTGAATTACTCAGCAGCAGCTTCTACAGCTGGAGCTTCTTCTTCACCTTGTTTTGACTCGATTAAAGCGTCAGCCATTTTAGCAGTTAAAAGTTTAACAGCGCGAATAGCATCATCATTAGCAGGGATTACGTAGTCGATTTCATCTGGATCACAGTTTGTATCGACAATACCTACTAGAGGGATGTTTAGTTTACGAGCTTCAGCAACAGCGATACGCTCTTTACGTGGGTCAACCACGAACATAACATCTGGAAGATTGTGCATATCACGGATACCGCCTAAGAATTTTACTAGACGTTCGTGTTCTTTTTTAAGTTGGATTACTTCTTTTTTAGGAAGAACTTCAAAAGTTCCTTCTTCTTCCATTTTTTCGATAGCTTTCATACGTGCAACACGTTTTTGAATTGTACCGAAGTTAGTAAGAGTACCACCTAACCAACGTTGGTTGATGAAGTAGTTGCCTGAACGTTCAGCTTCGTCTTTGATCGCTTCTTGTGCTTGTTTTTTCGTACCAACGAAAAGAACTTTACCACCGTCTTGACCAACTTGACGCATGAAGTCATAAGCTTCCTCTAATTTTTTTACAGTTTTTTGTAAGTCGATGATGTAGATCCCGTTACGTTCAACGAAGATATATTTCTTCATTTTTGGGTTCCAACGACGAGTTTGGTGACCGAAATGTACACCAGCTTCAAGTAATTGTTTCATAGAAATTACTGACATGTGAATTTCCTCCTAGAATGTTTGGTTTTTTTCCTCCGCATTTATCACCTGCAACAAGCTACCCTAATCTTAGAGCACCACTTACTACATCAAAATGCGTGTGTAATAATAACACCATTTGCTACTATATCACAGCTTATCCATATTAGCAACTGTTTTAGCTATGGAATTTCAATAAAAGCTCGATTTCTGTCTTACCTTTTTGAAGCTGTTTGGCAATTTCCTCCGCAGTTTTACCTTTCTTTGCTAGTTGCACGATTTGCTGTTCCACAGTTTCTGGCTTCGGCTCTTCCTTTTGCAGCATGACATCCTTTGTTTGGGAAGCACTTGATACTGTCACTCCAGCTTGCTGTAGACGTGAGTAAGCGTTCGCAGCAATATTTTTAGAGACTAATATACGTGGTTCACTATCATGACTAGTAGGCGCCAATACAGTTTTCTCTTGTTCTGTCTGAGAAAACTGGTAATCTTGCTCTTTTTGCTGTTTCTTCACCTGCTGGACAGCATATGTTGTTTTAACTTCAGGTTCAGGTTTAGGTACCGCTTGCAACTCTTGAATTAAGCGATTATTTTCATCCTTCATTTCTGCTAAGTAGAGACTAATGGTATCATCCATTTCTCGCATTAAGCGTTCTTGCTTATTTTCTAAATCTTTGAATTTTGCTAGTTTCGTGTTAAGTATAATAATGAAGTAAAATGAAAGTAGCTGTAAAACAAATAGAACAGCTATTAGTATGGTTGTCATAGTAAACTCCTATCCACTAAAGTCCACGAAATTTCCTTTAAACGGGTGTTGTGCCTGTTTTTCTGGTTTTTCGTTACTATTCTTTTTCTTTTTACGAGTACCTTTTATGTACTCTCCTCCCGCTTCTTCCTCTTCACTAATCTCAACCATACCCTCTGAAGTATTGACAACTTTCTGCTTACGCTCTAATTCCTTTTTTAGCGCTTCATTTGCATGTGCTTGCTGAGCCAAAGTTTGTTGTTGTGCCTGATCTGCCATTTTACCCGCTTCAAATGTCTTCGGAATAGCTATTTGTAATTCGACACCTTTTAAACTCATAAGACTCCCTCCTTCAAAGTTATGTGCCTATTCGCTTATTACACATTTAACATCTCATTTGACAGCAATTTTCTTAGCTTTAAAAGTGCCTTCGAGTGAATCTGTGAAATACGAGATGTTGACAATTCCAACATTTCACCAATCTCTGTCAATGTTAATTCCTCGGTATAAAATAAACTAAGCACAAGCTGTTCTTTGTCATTTAGCTTTTGTATATTTAAGGCTAAGTCGCCAAGTAATTCTGTTTTTATAACAACCTGCTCTGGCGTTTTCGACGTATCATCACGGATGATAAACGCCTTTCCTTCTGTTTCTTCCTGGTCTTGTTGCTCATTAATAGATAATACATTTGAAAAGAAATGCTCTTGTACAGTTTGGTACACTTCCTCTACTGGTAGTTCCATATGATTTGCGAGCTCCTCAGGTGTTACATGACGCATATATCTTTGTTCTAATTGTTCAATTTGAGCATCCAATTTTTTCGCCTTTTCTCGTGCAGAACGCGGCAACCAATCTTCCTTACGTAAGCCATCAATAATCGCTCCTCTTACTCTAAAAGAAGCATATGTATCAAATTTTAAGTCTCGATTAATATCGAATTTATTTAATGCATCAAAAAGACCTAACATGCCTAAGCTTGTTAAATCATCTCGTGATACGCTCTTCGGTAAGCCTGCTCCAATTCGCTGTACATGGTAAGAAACAAGAGATATATATTTTTTTATCAGTAAATCACCCGCATCAGGATCACGTTCATTGATCCAACGACTCCACAGCTTTTTTTCTTCGTTCAGATTTGGTTGTGTCATGAAATCCACCTCTCTTTAAGAAAAGCGCATTCGAGCCCGTTCACACAAAAAAGCTACTTGCGAGCTCGAAAGCAAAAGTATGTTCTACAACTTTCGCACGTGAAATTGAAGGATTTCAAGCGTGCGACACGATTGTGTAGACATGGTAAAACCGATGCCGTTCTTTTCTATATTATAACAAGATTCGCCATAATTTCATATGTTTCTCTAACACTATTATATGATTCCTTCCTTTTTCCTCTTTTGGCATAACAAAAACTGCAAACAATTGTTAGCTTGGACACTAACATTGCATGCAGTTCGAAGTTGCCTGGTTTTATGCATTTACTTGTTGGTCATCTTCACGACTCATCATCGTACGTACAACCTGTGCAATATCTTCGGTACTTTCATCTTGAAACTCAACAGTTGAGCTTGTGTTGTGTTTTTTCTGATTTTCGTCATTTTGTTCATCAGACACATTTTCGTCAAGTTCATTCTCTGTTTGCACTTTGTCTGTTTCCGGTGTAAATAAAATATACGTGATTAGCAATCGTACAAGATACATAACGAAAAAGACAATAAGCGCAGCTACAAATGAGCCGATGATAATACGTAATGGCGTTAAAGGTTTTTGAAATGTCATAAAGAAATAAATAGAAAAGGCAATTAATGCTCCCCATAGGTTGTAAAAAATAGAACCAAACATTATATTTCGCTCACTCCTTGGTTAACCGTTCGGATATGTAATGTCGACGTCGCAGGATTAAATTCAATTGTTCTACCACTATTTCCACCTGTATCTTCAGCAATTAAAGGAATTCCTTGACGCTTCAATTCACTCTTTACAGCCTCTACATTACGTGGACCGATGCGCATTGAATCTTTGTCCGAAGAGAATTGAAACATCTGCGCACCGCCCGCGATTTTCGCCTTTAGCTTGAACTTTTGAACACCTTCTAGTTTCAATAAGTCAATCATGCCCAAAATTCCTGTATCCGCAAATTTCGCCACATTAATCGACTCTGATCTAGCAAGGCTAGAATCTGGTAGCATCACATGTATTAAACCAGCAATTTTTTTTGACTCATCGTATAAAATAACACCTACACAAGAACCAAGACCTGAAGTTCTTATGGTATTTGGTAGTTTTGCTACATCCATTTGTGCAATTCCAACTTTTATTACTTGTCCACTACTATTTAACATAATCTATGATACTCCCAATGCCTTAAAAATAGCATCAAATGAATCTGGATCTGGTAGTAAGAAGAAATGTCCTCTTACCGTTTCATGATCCTCAACCCCGTCTTCATAAATGGATGTATTTATTACGATAACATTATCACTGACATGTGATAATTCAATTAAGCCAATACTGATGATAGCACCAAACATGTCGACACTAAGTCCTGGTACAGTTGGATAAATTTTTAAATTTGTAAAATCTGACAATGCCGATAAATATGAACCTGATAAAATATTACCCATTTCCTGCATGGCCGATAACCCTAATTCTGAAACAGGTGGTTTTTTAAAGTCGAACGATTCATCATATATTAGACGTCGGATAAAGCGATTAGCCTGTTCGATAGGAAGGATAAAAAACATACTTCCTTCAGCATCACCTTCGATGCGTAAAAAGATCCCAACAACGACGTTTTCAGATCCTCCAGCGAGTTCCATCATGTCATTAAACGATACCATTTCAACTTTTGGTACACGCATGTCGATTTTTTTACCAAGTAAATTGGAAAGTGCTGTCGCAGCATGCGCAGCACCAATATTTCCAATTTCCTTTAAGACATCTAAATGTAGTGATGTAATCTTTTGATTAAATGTCATCATCGATCCCTACTTTAGTGGATTTAATACTTTCTCTAAATGCAACAAGATTAATAATCGCTTGTCTATTTTTGCCACACCTGAAATAAATTCTTCTTCAAGCGAGCCAACTACTTCTGGCTGTGGTTCAATTGAATTTGAGGGAATATCTAAAACATCATTTGCTGAATCTACTACGAAACCTACTTCCATATCTTCCAATGAAATAATGATAATACGAGTTGTTTCTTCATGTTCAGAGATAGGTAACTCAAAACGTTCACGTAAATCCACAATTGGTGTTACAACACCACGTAGATTAATAACACCTTTCACATATTTCGCTGTTTTAGGTACTCGCGTAATATGCATTAACTTCTCGATTCCTTGAACGTGTGATACTGGAATCGCATATTCCTTATCTGCTAATTGGAAGACGATTACTTTAATACTTTCTTGTTCAACTGCGTTTGTCATTGTTAACACCTCTCTTATTCATTCACCTTATTTAATAAGTGCGTTGCAATCTACAATTAGGGCCACTTTACCATTACCTAAAATTGTCGCGCCAGAAATTGCAAAGATATTTGTTAAGTAATTTCCTAATGATTTCAGTACAATTTCTTGTTGGCCAATGAATGAATCTACAACTAAACCAGCAAGTTTTTCACCTTTACGAACAATAACTACTGAATGGAATTCGTCATCTTGCAGCTCTTTACGAGGCACCTCAAAGATTTCCTCTAAGAATACAAGTGGTACAACTTTGCCGCGGAAGTCGATTACTTTTTGGTTATGCGCATTCATAATATCTGATGAACGGATAATAGATGTTTCAATAATCGATGATAACGGAATTGCATAAATCTCTTTTTCGATTTCCACTAACATGACTGAAATAATTGATAATGTTAAAGGCAATTGAATAGAGAAAATAGAGCCTACGTCTTGAGTAGATTCAATCGAAATATTACCACCTAATGATTCAATGGTAGTTTTTACTACGTCTAAACCAACGCCACGACCTGATACGTCAGAAATAACATCTGCTGTAGAGAATCCTGAAGCGAGAATTAGTTCATTGATTTGTTTATCAGACATCGAGAAGGATTGTTCTTGTGTGACAATACCTTTTGAAATCGCTTTTGCTAGTACTTTATCGCGATTAATGCCTGCGCCATCATCCTCTATCTCGATGAAGACATAGTTACCGCTATGGTAAGCACGTAATACAACTGTTCCTTCCTCTGGCTTACCCTTCGCACGGCGTGCTGTTGGATTTTCAATGCCATGATCGACAGAGTTACGGATTAAGTGAACAAGTGGATCTCCGATTTCATCAATTACGGTACGGTCCAGTTCGGTTTCTGCCCCAATAATGTCAAGATTAATTTTTTTGTTTAAGTCACGCGATAGCTGACGAATCATTTTTGGGAAACGATTGAACACTGTTTCAACTGGAACCATTCGCATCGTTAAAATAATTGTTTGTAAATCACCCATTACACGGCTCATACGCTCAACCGTTTCATTTAGCTCACCATGATTTACTTCAGTAGCAATTGACTGTAAACGTCCACGATCGATGACAAGTTCTTCAAATAAGTTCATTAATATATCAAGACGTTCAATATTCACACGAATTGTCTTATTTCCAACAGGAGCATGACTTTTTTCTGCTTTAACAGGTGTAGCAGACTTTGCAGGTACAGGTGTATGCGCTGGTGTAGCTACCTCTTCTAGCGTTGCTGTCGCTGCTACTTCTTTGTGAGCCTCATACTCTTTTTCGCTGAATTTATCTTGATTGATGTTTGCAACAATAACTTCATCAACCTCAGAAACCTTCATTAATTTTTTCTGCATATCCTCTGCGGATTCCTTTGTTACAAAGGCCACATAAAATTGTTGATCGAATTGTTCATCTTCTAGCTTCTCTACTGTTGGCGAAGATTTAATGACATCTCCGTCCTTTTCTAAAATCTCAAATACCATAAATACTCGTGCTGCCTTTAATAGACAATCTTCACGAAGGCGTACTGAAATTTCAAAAGCATTAAATCCTTGTTCAGCAGATTGCGTAATGACTGTTTGTTCAAAACTATCATATTCTAAGACGCTTGCTACAGATGGCGTGTCAATTGTTGTTGCAACAACTTCAGTAACTGCTTCTTCTCCTGATTCAATACGCTTTAATTGTGCTACGGTTGAAGAAACATCTCGTTTGCCGTCCCCACCGTTTGCAATATCCATAACCATTTCCTCTAAATGGTCTACAGATTCAAAAACTACATCTAAAATTTCTGGTGATACATGGATTTTTTCATTTCGAATGGCATCTAATACATTTTCCATTTTATGCGTTAAATCTGCTAAATCTTCGTAGCCCATTGTCGCTGACATACCTTTTAATGTATGAGCGGAACGGAAAATTTCTCCAACAATGGCCAAATCATCTGGGTTTTTTTCTAATTCTAATAAATGTTCACTACAAGCTTGTAAATGCTCTTTACTTTCTTCGATAAACATCTCTAAATATTGATTGACTTCCATAAGAGGACACCCCTTTTAAGGCAAATATTTCATAATTATTTGTGCAATATCATCAACATCAGCAACTTCATCGACAAGCTGCGTTTCCACCGCAGCTTTCGGCATACCATACACTATGCAAGTATCAGCTGACTCTGAGATAGCAATCACATTCCCAGTACTTTTTAATGCTTTTAATCCTTTTGAGCCATCATGGCCCATACCCGTCATAATGACTGCTACCTTATCAAAATCTTTAATTTGGCTAACGTCTTCGAACATGACATCTACTGATGGGCGATGTCCGGAACGTGGTAGTTCATTATTATCAAGGACGACACCAAAAGAGGTGCCTACTTTTCTTAGTTTCAAATGATACCCACCGGGAGCGATATAGGCCACTCCATTTTGTAAAATATCACCTTGCTCTGCTTCCTTTACAGTAATCTCACTTAATTGGTTTAAGCGGGAAGCCAATGATTTTGTAAAACCAGCCGGCATATGTTGGACAATTAAAATTGGCGCTTGTATCGTTTTAGGAATTTTTGTAATCACTTCCTGTAGAGCGCGCGGTCCACCTGTAGATGTCCCAATAAGCACAATTTTCTTACTTACTCTACTCCATTCCATATGTGGCTTTTTTACCTCAGGTACTAGTGTCGAAATAGGGACTGAATGAGCCACTTTTCGTTCGTTTAGTATTTCTTTTTTTATGGTACTCGCTGTTAACGTTGGTACTTGTTGTTTTTTGCTACCGGCAGGCTTTTTCAATTTGGAGATAGGTACCAATGATGCTTGTTCAACCTTGTGGACAAGTTCATTTTGGATTTTATGTAAATCAAGAGATATTGTTCCGCTAGGCTTTGCGACAAAATCAACCGCTCCATATTCAATTGCTGTTAATGCATTTTCAGCCCCTCGTTGAGTTGTACTTGAAAGCATGACCACAGGTACAGGACAAATAGCCATAATTTCATTTAAAGCCTCAAGTCCATTCATTTCAGGCATTTCAATGTCCATTGTCACAACTGTCGGCTTTAATGTTTGGATTTTTTTAATCGCATCTTTGCCGTTTCGTGCTGTTCCAACTACCTCAACCTTCGAATTCCCAACAAAAAAGTCACTAATTAGCTTTCGCATAAAAGCAGAATCATCTACTACTAATAACTTGCTTTTATGTAAAAAGTCCAATTAATCACGCCCTTTCGAAAAAATATTTCTAAGTTTAGATAAAAATTTACTCCCAGACTGTTCATGTCCATGCACTTCCTCTACACGGTGTTCCATAAAACGAGCCACTATAAGTTGAAGTGTCTTTGAAATAAGGGCATCTGGGTATGCAATCGAAAATGGCACTTGCTCGCGCACAGCTTTCCGCACAACGGTGTCCTCAGGTAACGAGCCTAACACCGTGACCTCTTTGTCTAAAAAACGTTTCATAGTAAGTTTTAAACGTTCATTTGTTTCAATTCCTTCTTCTTTAGAAAAAGCACGATTGCAAAGAATATAAATTTGCTTATCCATATCTCGTCCATGAATATATTTCATCATTGAATAAGCATCTGTAATGGAGGTTGGTTCGGCTGTCGAAATCACAATGATTTCATCTATTGATGTTAGCAAATCGAGTGACCAGTTAGTTGCACCTGCTCCCATATCAAACACAATATAGTCGAAGTTTTTTTGCAATTTTTCAAAAGCATGAATCAATTGTTCAAACATTCCATCTGACCATTCCAGCACACTCGCCATACCCGATCCCCCAGAGATATATCGCAAACCATAAGGACCTTCAAACATTACCTCATCTAGTAGCTTGTTTCCTTCTAAGTAGTCTTTAAAACTATAAGAAGCATTTTTTCCAATTAGTATATTGATATTGCCCATGCCAATATCCATATCTACGATTACAACTTTTCTCCCTTTACTCGCTAATGTAGCTGCAAAATTCATTGAAAAGTTACTTTTTCCAACTCCACCTTTTCCACTTACAACAGCGATTGCTCTACCTAATTCACCTTGCTGTCTTAGCATTTTCAAGCGCAATGTTTCAGCTTGGTCTCTCATTTTTCTTCACCTTGGAAAAACAAATTAAGAACTTCTTCTATTTCAGCTTCTTCAATATCTTCTGGTACTTCTTGACCATTCGTATAGTAAGCAAGTCCTTTATTATATTTAATCATTAAATTAATCATTGTGCCAATAGAATTTGTTTCATCAATCTTGGTAAAAATTATTTTTTCAATTGGCAACTGCTTAAACTGGTCAATAATGTCCGTCATATCTTTTTCTTTTGCTGTCATAGCAAGCACTAAAAAGGATTCAGCTTGATCGTCAAACTTTATAAGTCGCTGTAAATCATCAACATACTTTACTTCTTTATAGTTTCGACCTGCTGTATCAATAAAGACTAAATCCAAATGGGACAATCGTTGGATAGCTTGTTCAAAATCTGTTGCATTATAGGCAATTTCAACAGGCGCTTGTAAAAGACCCGCATACGTTTTTAACTGCTCTATAGCAGCAATTCTGTAAGTATCCGTAGTAATAAAGCCTATTTTTTTCTTTTTCTCTAAAACCGCTCTGGCTGCCATCTTAGCAATGGTTGTTGTCTTTCCTACACCTGTTGGGCCTAGAACATTAATATACTTTCTTTCATAGGTTAAACCGCCTATTGGTAGACCTTCAAGTTTTTTGCGCAATAAGTTTTTCGTAATCAATTTGCATTGTGAAAAGTTGATTTCGGCTGCTTCTTTAAAATGCATAAAAAGCTCATCACCAATCATTGTGATGAGCTCCTCATTTAGCTCTTGCTGTCTTAAGTATTCAATGAAGGGTAAGAGTTCATCGGGATATTGAGCTTGGGTCGTCTTCTTATGCATCGATTGCATTAAAGATTTTAAATCTGCAATTTCCTTCCTCAATTCTTCAGGAATACCTTTCTCCTCTTGCAAGGTCGTGTCCTGCTTTGGTTGTACTGGATGAATCTTTGCTTGCACAGCATTAGTAATCTCTTGTAAACTTGCATTTTCTTTACTTGATTGAGGTGTTGCAAGAGTAGCAGTAGGTGCTGGTGCCATATTGCTTGGGTCCATTTTATCAATCCCTGCTACTACCTCAAAACTCTTCTTTTTTACGAGTCCAAAAAACTTTTTAGTTACCACTACTTTTGAATTCAAAATGACAGCGTCTTCGCCTAACTCAGCACGTACAAGTTTCATTGCTTCTGGTATGGAAGATGCGTAATATTTTTTCATTTTCACTCAACATTCACCACCCCAACACTTTGAATTTCAACCGTAGCATCAAGTTCATTATAAGATAGAACTGGAATCTGCGGGAAATAACGTTCCGTCAGCTGACGTAAATACATACGAACTGCTGGTGAACATAAAATAATAGCCGATTGTTCCATAAAGGAAACACGTTCTACCTCAGCTGCTATGGACTCTAACACAATTTGAGAATCTTGTGGATCCATTGCTAAATAATTCCCATGATCTGTTTGCTGAATACTATCAGCAATCATTTTCTCTACTTTACCTGATACAGTAATGACTTTCAATGACGCACTGTCCCCTACATATTGCGATGTAATTTGGCGCGCTAATGACTGACGTACGTATTCAGTTAATATATCGGTATCACTCGTTAATTTTGCATAGTCTGCAAGCGTTTCGAAAACAATTGGCAAGTTACGCACCGATACATTTTCTCGAAGAAGCTTGCCCAGTACTTTTTGAATCTCTCCAGTCGATAGCGGAGCAGGTGTTAATTCTTCGACTAAAATTGGATGTGTTTCGCGTAAATGATCTATTAATTGCTTTGTTTCTTGACGACCTAATAATTCATGCGCATTTGCGCGAATCATTTCAGTTAAATGTGTGGACACAACACTCGGTGGATCCACGACTGTATAACCAAACATTTCAGCATCCTCTTTAACTTGCTCTGTAATCCATTTTGCCGGTAGACCAAATGACGGTTCAACTGTCTCAATACCTTCAATTGAATCATCATCTCCTGGACTCATGGCTAAATAGTGATCAAGTAACAGTTCGCCTCTTGCCATCTCATTTCCTTTTATTTTAATGCGGTATTCATTTGGCTGTAACTGAATATTATCACGAATACGAACAACTGGAATGACAATACCTAGTTCCAACGCTAGCTGGCGGCGTATCATGATGACACGGTCTAACAAGTCTCCACCTTGTGCAGCATCTACTAAAGGTATTAAACCATATCCAAATTCAAACTCAATCGGGTCCACATTTAATAAATTCACAACATTTTCAGGGCTCTTCATGCCGTCTGTTGCCACTTCTTCCTCAATTTCAAGTAATTCTTCTTCATCCTCAGGCTTCTTACGTTCCATCATGTAGGCACCCGCAATTAACGCAATACCAATTGGTAGTGTAATCCAGTCAGGAATTGGTGTGAATAGGCCAAGTAGGATAATTGTACCTCCGGCAACATAAAGTAACTTTGCTTGAGCAAATAGCTGGCCCATAATATCTTCGCCAAGACTGCCTTTAGAAGATGCACGTGTTACAACAATCCCTGTCGCTGTAGAGATGAGTAATGCTGGAATTTGTGAAACGATACCATCGCCCACTGTCAGCTTGGAGAAATGGGTTGCGGCTTCCGCAAATGGTAAACCCATTTGCACAACACCGATGATGATACCAAATAATAAGTTGATAATAACCATGACCATAGAGGCAATGGCATCCCCTTTAACGAATTTCGTGGCACCATCCATCGCCCCATAGAAATCCGCTTCACCCGCTACTTTATCACGACGTTCTCGCGCTTCGCGCTCTGAAATAACCCCTGCGTTTAAGTCAGCGTCAATACTCATTTGTTTACCAGGCATCGCATCTAACGTAAAACGTGCTGCTACTTCTGCTACACGTTCCGCCCCTTTTGTAATAACGATAAACTGAATTAACACAAGAATTAAGAATACGACTAGACCAACGAGAACATTCCCGCCGACTACGAAATCCCCGAATGTTTCAACTACAGAACCTGCATCCCCGGTTGCTAAAATCGCACGCGTTGTGGATACACTCAGTCCAAGTCGAAACAAGGTTAACAGTAAAATAACTGAAGGAAAGATCGAAAAGTCTAACGCTTCCTTCATACTCATTGCTGTTAATAGTACTATTAATCCTAAAGTAATATTAATGACGATTAAGAAACTTAACATCCAAGGAGGAAGAGGGATGATGAGCATCGCTACGATTAAAATAACCGCACCTAAAACCCCTATATCGCGAACCTTCATTTGTGTCCCTCCTACATAAAAGCTTTAAATTTTACGCTTAATACGATAAACATAAGCGAGTACTTCTGCTACTGCTTTGAAAAATTCATCCGGTACCTGATCGCCAATTTCTACCTGATCATACATCGCACGTGCTAATGGTCTATTTTCAACCATAATGACATCATGTTCTTTCGCAATCAGTTTAATCTTTTGGGCAACAAAGTCTGTGCCCTTTGCGACCACCCGAGGGGCATCCATACTTTCCTCATCATATTTTAGAGCAATCGCATAGTGAGTTGGGTTTGTTATAACCACATCTGCACTTGGAATCTCTGACATCATCCGACGCATCGCCATTTCGCGCTGACGTTGTTTGATTTTTGATTTGATAAGTGGGTCACCCTCACTATTTTTATATTCATCTTTAATGTCTTGCTTGGACATTTTAAGATTTTTTTCATAATCATGTTTTTGGTACATCCAGTCCAATAAGGATACACAAAGTAAGACAAGCGAAGCTGCAATACCCATAATACCGACGAGTTTCCCAACTGTAATAAGGGTCATCCACGGACTTTTAAAGGATAAGGCTAATACTTCAGGTAAATTTGACCAAATAATAATTGTTGTAACCCCACCAATAAAGGAAATTTTCAATACTGATTTTAATAGTTCAACAATTGCTTTAACAGAAAATATTTTTTTTAACCCTTTAATGGGGTCCATTTTTTTTAAATCAAATTTCATCGGTTCTAATGTAAATAAGAAACCAAACTGTAGAAAGTTCCCTGCTAATGCCCCTACAAAGGCAATGGCCATAATTGGCACGATAATATACGCCATTTCCGTTAATGTTTCTGTAAATAAGCGCATAACACTATCAATGGTTAGTGTTTCTACACGTATGTTATGAATAAAGGTTTGTCTAAAAAAAGCTAAAATTTCGTCTATTAGTGAGCCCGCAAAGAAGAAGAGAAAGATAAATACCATGAGCATAACAATAGCGCTTGATATATCCTGACTCTTGACGACTTGACCTTTTTTACGTGCATCTTGCCGTTTTTTAGGTGTCGCCTTCTCTGTTTTTTCACCTGCAAAAAATTGTAAGTCTAAATCCAGTAGTAGCAACATTTTATCCACCACCTAAAATTGCCATTAAATCTCGCATAGCGTAGATCATAATTGTAATAAGCTTTTGAATGACTTGTATCATAACGCCCATCATTGTGAAAAGCACTAAAAAACTGACACCAATTTTAATTGGGAAACCAACAACGAAAATGTTCAATTGCGGGACAGTTTTTGCGGTTATTCCTAGCGCCAAATCGACTAAAAACAATGTTGCTACAACCGGTGCAGCCATTTGGAAAGCAATAGCAAAGACGGCGGTAAATGTTGTCATGATAAACTGGATATACTCTTCATTCGCAAAATCAGGGAACCCTTGATCCATCGGTAAAAATTGATAACTATAGTAAATGCCATCTAGAATCATATGATGTCCATCAATCGCTATTAGTAATAGTAGTGCTAGCGTATTGAAGAATTGTCCAATTAATGGACTTTGTGCCCCCGTCTGCGGATCAATAATATTAGCAATGGCAAACCCCATTTGGAAATCAATAAAGCTACCGGCGATTTGAATCGCCGACATGACGATGTAGCCTACTAGACCAAGTAACAGCCCAATAAGTGCTTCCTTCATCACTAAAAGTATGTAATCACCATTAAAAAGAAACGGCTCTACGTCGATTGTATAATACATCATCCAAGCTAAAACGAATGCGAGAGTAATTCGTACTTGCTGCGGAATTGTTCTGTACGAAAAAAAAGGTACAGTGACAAAAAAAGCTGTTACACGTACAAGTACTAATAAGAAAACGGTTATTTGAGGGATTAATTCATTCATGCACTCACCCTATGTAACGCGTTAAATTCTCAAAAATGTCTCTCGCATAACTCGTTACTTGTGATAACATCCATGGACCAAAGAATACAATGGCCACTAATACCGCGACGATTTTTGGAACGAATGCTAATGTCTGCTCTTGAATTGAAGTTGTTGCTTGAAAAATACTTACCGCTAAACCAGAGATTAAAGCAACTAATAATAGCGGTCCGCTTGTTAGAAGGATAATCATAATGGCACGCTCTGCAATTGAAATGACCATTTCACCTGTCATACTGTATCATCCCCTAAAAACTTTGTAGTAAGGATTTCATTACGAGGTACCAGCCATCGACAAGTACAAATAATAAAATCTTAAACGGCAATGAAATCATAACCGGTGGTAACATCATCATCCCCATCGACATTAACGTACTAGCAACAATCATATCGATAACAAGGAATGGAATAAAAATCATAAAACCAATTTGAAATGCTGTTTTTATTTCGCTCAAGGCAAAAGCAGGTACGAGCATTGTTAATGGAATTTCTTCCACCGATGCCGGTTTTTCTGCTTGATTATACTTTAAAAATAAATCTAGATCCTTTTGCCTTGTATGCTTACTCATAAATTCCTTGAAAGGCTCACTTGCGCGATCGTATGCTTCTTCTAGGCCTATTTCCTCGGCAAATAATGGCTGTAAGGCCTCTTTATTCACCTCTTGGAAGGTTGGAGCCATAATGAAAAATGTTAAAAATAAAGCTAGACCGACAATGACCTGATTAGGAGGCATTTGTTGGGTTGCCAGTGCTGTACGCACAAACGACAACACAATTACGATTCTTGCAAATGAAGTCATTAAAATTAAAATACTTGGTGCCAGTGATAATACCGTTAATAATAATAGTAGTTTAACAGAGGTGGAAACATTGGCCGGATCACTACCAGAAAGGATATCGACTACATCATTCATTTTTCATCATTCTCCTTTTGTTTCCATTTCTCTAGTTCCTCACTACGCTCCTGTTTAATTTCAGATATCTTTTTTTCAAATAGTTCTCCAAACGAGTCCTGATTTTGTTGTGTTGTTGAACTATGTGTATTTTTTTTCTTAAACTTCGAAAACAATTCAGCTATATAAGGTGATGTTGCTGCATATTCTTGTCGTTCGTTATAGAGTGCTAGTAGTGCTTCTACTTCCTGAGGGTCTGTAATTTCACGTAACAGTTGTACGCCCTCACCGACACCAATCAAATATAGTGATTTTCCAACTTGTAGAAGTTGCACAGATTTTTGTGCACCTAACGATAAACCGCCTAAATTTTGTACCATTTGATTCCGTTGAAAGGTTAAATTTCTTTTATTTAAGAATTTCATTAACCCGTAAAATAAAGCTACAACAAAAATAAGCGCCAAAACCATTTTTATGTATTCCCATGTAGACACATCGCCAGCTGCGGAGACAACTGCATCTTCTTTAGCAGCTGGTTCTGAGTCATCTTTACAAGCTTCTGGATTTTTCATACAGTACTCAATACTATTTGTATCGGAGTCAGCGTAAACAGAAGCTGATGTTGGGTACAAAAACAGGAACGGTACAAGAAATGCAAAAATCATCGTAAGACGAAATGATTTTAACATTTGCATGCAATCATCCTAGAGCTTTTTGAATCGCTTCAATTACTCGATCTGCTTGGAAAGGCTTAACGATAAAGTCTTTTGCACCCGCTTGAATTGCATCGATTACCATTGCTTGTTGTCCCATTGCTGAACACATGATTACAGTAGCGCTTGGATCTGTCCCCTTAATGGCTTTAAGAGCAGCAATGCCATCCATTTCAGGCATCGTAATATCCATTGTTACTAAATCTGGTTTTAATTCGTTGTATTTTTCTACAGCTTGTAAACCATCAGCTGCTTCCCCTACAACTTCAAATCCATTTTTCGATAAAATATCCTTGATCATCATGCGCATGAATGCAGCATCGTCTACAATCAAAATTCTTTTAGACATGGTTAACTCCTCCAATTGAAACTATCTTAAATTATTTAAACGCTCTGCTTGACTTAAAACATCTGTAATGCGAACACCGAAGTTTTCATCAATAACAACAACTTCGCCTTTAGCGATTAAACGGCTATTTACTAGAATATCGACTGGTTCCCCAGCTAATTTATCTAGCTCAATAATCGATCCACTAGCTAGCTCTAAAATCTCTTTAACAGAACGTTTCGTACGTCCTAACTCTACAGTAACTTGCAATGGAATATCAAGTAGCATATTTAAATTTCTAGCTTCAGATTGCGAGATTACATTTGGATCAAAGCTAGCAAACTGTGCTTGTTGAACATTGACAGGTTGTACAGGTCTTGCTGATGTATGAAGCTGTTGTTCTTGATACATTGGTTGCTGTGCAGGTTGTTGGTGCATTGGCTGTTGGACAGGCGCTGCAGGTTGTTGTTGCGGCGGCGCTTGTTGCACAGGTGGCGGAGCTACTGGCGGCGCTTCTGGTGCAATTGTTGCAGCCACAGGCTCTTCAACGGGCTCTGTTTCTCCTAATAGAGACTTGACAATGTTTTGACTAAATCTCAGTGGTAGTAATTGCATTAAATTCGAATCAATTAAATTACCAATTCGGAGTCGGAATGATACTTTCACAAGTAAATCGTCTTCCGGAATATTATCTCGACCTTCATTTTGAGAAATATTCATTAAATCTATAGTTGGTGGTGAAATGTCCACCTTTTTGTTAAATACTGTCGACATAGACGTTGCAGCCGAACCCATCATTTGGTTCATTGCTTCTTGTACTGCACTTAGCTGAATTTCGCCTAAGTCAGGCTTTGGATTTAATCCATCCCCGCCTAACATTAAATCTGCAATAATAGCAGCATCTGATTGTTTAATTACAAGTAAATTCATACCTGTTAAACCAATCGTATACTCAACTTGTACTGCTACATAAGGATGAGGAAACTCCTCTTCTAATTTATTGCGATTAATCATTGAAATACTTGGGGTAGTAATATCTACTTTTTGACCTAATAACGCTGAAAGTGCTGTAGCAGAGCTACCAAAAGATATATTTCCTACTTCACCTAATGCATCTTGAGCAAACGAATCTAGGTAGTCCTCTACTCGTATTTCATTCATTTCATCATTTGCAGAAGCTTCGGTGTCGCTGTTTTTATCTTCCAACGTCTCGCCCCTTAATAACGCTTCAATTTCTTCTTGGGAGAGCATTTCATCACTCATCTTCGTCTCCTCCTTTCAAAGGGTCGATAATCTGGATTGCTAATTTTTTACCTTGTTTTCCGGGCTGTACCGTGAATTTAGGTAATGTTCCTACTTTAAGTATTAGAGGCTCTTCAATTTTTTGCTCTAACTGAATAACATCACCCGTTTGCATCATTAGGAAATCTTCAATAGTAATGTCTGTAATCCCTAACTCTACAGAAAGTGGTAACTGTGCTTGTTTTACACGCGTTTCAAGCATTTTTGTTTGCTCTGGAGACATCTCTTTTGTATTTGTCTGCATCCAGTAGCGTACCGATAAATTAGGTACAATTGGTTCCAATACAACATGCGGAATACATATATTAATCATACCGCTTGTCTCTCCGATAATCGTATTTAATGAAATAACGACAACCGTTTCATTGGGTGAAATCATTTGTAAAAATTGAGGATTCACTTCCAGTTCTACTAAAATCGGATCGATTTCAGCGACATTTTCCCATGCCTCCCGTAAATTATCGAATGAACGTTCAAAAAGGTTTGTCATAATTTTTGTTTCAATTTCTGTTAGATTATCAACATTACTATGACTCGCCCCACTACCGCCCATTAGACGATCTAGCATTGAGTAGGCAATATTCGGATTTATTTCCATCAATATATTACCATCAAGTGGTGGCACTTCAAACACATTTATGAGTGTCATATTCGGAATCGAACGAACAAACTCTTCAAATGGTATTTGGTCTACTGATGCTACGGTAATTTGTACATAGCTTCTGAGCTGTGCAGAAAAGAAAGTAGTCAATAGTCGTGCAAAGTTTTCATGTATTCGGGTCAAACTTCGGATTTGATCTTTTGAGAAGCGTAGCGCTCGTTTAAAGTCATATACTTTAACCTTGCGCACCTCGTCTTCTTTTTTTATATCATCCGCTGACATTTCTCCGGTTGATATTGCCGAAAGAAGCGCATCTATCTCAGATTGGGATAACACATCTCCTGCCATTTGCCCACCTCCATTTCAAGCAGTTTCTGTTTTTTTAAGTAGTGATGAAGGAGGTAATATACACTTGTTGAATTTCTCCCTCTTGCATCAGTTCATTTAATTGTGTTTTTAGTGCCTTTTGGAACATTTGCTTACCTTGTTTACCTTCCAAACTATCTAACGTCATTTCGGAAAGTTCCTCAATAATGATGTTATTCGTTTGGAACTGGCGTTTTGTTAATTCAGCAGCAGCATCTTTACTTGTTGTTTGAATTTTTAGCGTCATTCGTACAACGCGCTTATCTGCAAGATTTGTTGTAATCTCTGGCACATCCACAAGACTTTCTACTACCTCATCAATCGTTGGCTCAAGTGACGCTGCGGGCTTATTGAATTGAGTAAGCAATACAAAAGCGATAACCCCAATTAGTATGATGGCCACTAATACAATGATGAGCATCGTTAACATTTTATTATTCTTCATCTTCTTCACCTCGTAGATGCGGGTTTGATAGTATTTGTATATTTTTATAAAAGGTTGTTACCTTTTGTCGCACCTCATCTTCACTCTGTAAAACAATGACTTTTGTTCCAGTCGTCAAAGTAATGGTCGTATCTGGAAAAGATTCGACTGTTTCTATGTATAAAGCATTTAAAGTAAATGCTTTGCCATTTAGACGTGATAGTTCAATCATTGAAATAGGGCCGGGTCTAACACGAGAGCCGGCCCGACCCTCCCTCATATTGAATTTATGTTTCTATAGTGCAGAACGCCGTTTACACCTAACAAGCACGTCCTGTGGCTGATGCAACACTAGCACAATCATACACACCAGAGTACTAATGTCAAAGTTTTTTCTCGATTTCACCTGAGGGATTAAAGCGACCTCATGGTTTGGCATTCAAAGCTAATTGAACTTCTTCAATTACTTAACACTAGCGTTTTAAATTAACAAGCTCTTGAAGAATTTCATCTGAAGTTGTGATAATACGCGTATTTGCTTGGAAACCACGTTGTGCAACAATCATCTCTGTAAATTCCTCAGAAAGGTCTACGTTTGACATTTCTAAAGCGCCAGATTGGATTTTCCCCATACCAGCTACAGTACCAACTTGTCCATATGCTGCACCAGAGTTTGCTGTTTGTTGATAATAGTTACTTCCCACTTTCGCAAGACCACCAGCATTCGGGAATTTAGCCATAATCAGCTGACCTGCCCACTGAAGATCACCGTTTAAATCAACATATGTGACAGTACCATCCTGTCCAATCGACAATTCCTTCGCAGTTGTAGGAATACGGATTGGTCCTAATGTACCGTTGTCTTCAGGAGTTAATACACCATCATCATCAAACAAGTTAGCGCCATCATCACCTGATGCGTTCGGTGCGTCCTCTGGAAGTACACCTGTATCATCAGTTTCGAAAACAAGTTCATCACCAGCTGTTACTCCAACTAAATATTTACCATCTGCATTCACCAAGTAACCATTCTTGTCCATATAAAATACACCATTTCGCGTGAATAGCGTATTATTGAAGCCTTCTTCTGTAACTGCACCTGTGTCATCAGGTGCACTATTTGCATCTGCAACCATAAAGAAACCATCACCTTCAATACCTAAATCAAGTGCACGGCCGGTACCTTGTAATGAACCTCCTCCATGAATTGTATCAATAGCAGCTAATTGTGAACCTAAACCTATTTGTTGAGGATTTACCCCTCCGCGAGTAGAAGTTGCTCCAGAAGCACCAGCTTGCGTTTGAGAAATTAAATCTTTAAAGAGAACACGACCTTTTTTAAAGCCATGCGTGTTAACGTTAGCGATGTTATTACCAATAACATCAAGCTTCGTCTGGAAGTTTTTTAAACCGGAAATACCTGAATACATAGAACGTAACATTGTTGTCGTTCTCCCTTCGTTTTTGAATTGTGTGCTTCAGTCAGTCAGCTACACATAAGGCTTCCTTACATCAGAAGGTCCAGCCTTAAAGCACAATAGTGCCATCAATATTGGTAAATAGTTGTTGTTTTGCTTCCGTGCGATCCATCGCTGTAATGACAGTTGCATTTTTTGCGCTGACAATTAGAGCTGCTTGTTCCATCAAGACTAATGGTTGTTTGACACCTTTTGAGTGTGCCTCAAATACTTTGTCACAAACAACCTGCCATTCTTGTTCAGTAATCGCAATATTACGCTCGACAATGCGCTCATGTGCATGCTTACTTACTTTCAGCTCCTGTTGCTGAGTGGCCTCCTGTAAATGAGCACTAAATGATTGCTGAGACCTAACGGGCGTATGTTGCGTTTGGCGAATAGTTGGATGCAATGGTACACGATGAATTGAAAACTTATCCATCCTAATCCCCACCTTTATTCGCTTATTACTGTAAATTCTTTACCCGTTAGTTTTTTGTCATTATCTAATACATAGTAAATAACATTATCTTTACTTGTCACCGAGACAATACGTCCTTGGAGCTCTTGCTCGCCATCCTGATAAGTAACATTTTTACCTATCAGCTTGCTTGCTTGTACAAGTGGTGATTCAGTTGACGAGTTATTACCGCCTGTAATAGCTGAGATATTACCAGGGGATATTTCTTTACCATCAGCTAATATAAACACTACAGTACCTTCCACGAATTTTACCGATTCAATAACGCCTGTACCTTCATTTATAATCGGTTTACCCTTATCATCTTTTTCCTCTGTTAATTCATGCCATTTTACTTCCTTACCCACAAAAGATGAGTAGTTCATAAGTTGTGTTTGCTGCTGAGAGGCTAATAAGGCCTCCAACCCTTTGGTCATATTTTGCATTTGCTCAAGAGAAGAGAATTGGGCCATCTGGGCGATAAATTCACGGTCATCCATTGGATTTGTTGGATCTTGGTTTGCTAATTGCGTTATTAATAATTGTAAAAAAGCATCTTTACCAAGTTCGCTATTACCTGTTTCTTTAACAGGCTTCTGATAGTTTGAATAGTAAAGACTATCCGTTATCGTTGTATTTGTTGTTTTAACTTCTGCCATGCTTACACCTCCTCATTTATTAGATAGTCACTAAAGGACTTGCTATCATCGTCATCGTCATTTTTTTGCTCTTGCTCTTCTTCTTGCTGTTGCTTAAAGAAGTTATTAAAGAAGCTTTGATCACGTTGTTGGCGATCTGCATCCTGCAATGACTGCGCAATATCAAGCCTTTCGACTTGGATGTTCTGCTGGACAAAGGCTTGCTTTAATTGATGTGCTTGGCTATCAAGTAGTTCACGGCCATGCGCAGTAGAAGCAAGAAGACGTGCCGTCAAGACGCCATCATTTTGTACTAGCTCGATACGAATTGTCCCCAGATTTTCTGGATACAATTTTAATGTTAAACGGGTAATGCCCTGTGCATTAGAGAGTTGAGCTTTGTTGATAATGGCTTGCATCTCTTTCAGTAATGCCTCAGATTGGGCTGGTTTTGCTGCTGGCAGTGTGACTTGATATGTGTCTGCCTTTGTTTGTACTGTATTTGATGTGACCATTTCGTTAGCACTTGTATCAGTCTGTTTCGTTACTTGTACTTGCTGGACAACTTGTTGGAAGCCCTGTAATGGCAATGTAGCAGTTGTTTTTGTCATTACTTGTAAGGCAGTTTGAATAGTTTCAATCTGTGTTTGCATCGTTGATAAAAAGTTTTTACTATTCGCTAGCAGGTTTTCTTGTGTCGCTGTTAAATCAGTTTTCTGTCCTACTAATTCAGCCAGCTTTAAGACCTGAAGTAACTGTGTTGCTTCTTTTGGTGTTACTTCTCCTTCACCTTGTAAAGCGGATACTATCTGTGTTTGAAGCAATGGTGCTTGCGCATCAACTAATGCTAGTAGCTCCCATACATCGCCTGCTTGCTGTTCTTCGCCTAATAGTTGTTGCACTAATTTTTGCAATTGCTCTGCATCAATATTTAATGCAGCCATTAGATCGTCCAGATTTAGCATTTCATCGATTGCAACTGCTTTGCCATCTTCTCCAACTTGGAGCATTAACAAGCCGTCATCATGTGGAATATCCAATAAATTTAAAAGTTCCTCCATTGATTCTGCATCCAATACAGCCGCTAATTCAGCCAGCCCTGCTTCCTCCTTAGTACCCGAAGATTGTGTTGTCTGCTGAGCTTGGTTTGTTGAGGACATTACTTGTCCAAAGACAGATCCAAATGTAGATAAATGATTTTTTGGCGTTACTGCATTTGTTTGAACGTCTGCCTTAGTTGTTGTTACATTTTTAGCTGTAGCCACTTTAGAAGTCATCATTTGCATCATTGCAATATTCATTTTTTCACCCCCTTTCAGATCTTATTGTTTCGACATCATTTCTGTATATTTGGCCGCATCTTGTGGATCCATCTTCTCAAGGATTGCTGCTAATTTATCTGGTTTTAAGTTCGATAAAATGCGAAGAGCTTCTGCATCACTCATTTTAATGAGTACAGGTGCAGCTGCTTTAGCAGACATTTTATCAAAGGTTGTCAAAATATCATTAAAATCTCGTTTAACGTCGTCTTGCTCTCTTTTTAATTTCTCAATTTCAAAAAGCAATTGTTCTTTCTCTGTCATTAGCTGTTCTTTTTCAGTCAATGTTGAATCCAATTTCTTTTGCAATTGTGTAATTTCAGCTTCTTTTTCTTGGATTTCAGCCTGTAAGTTGACTACCTTTGAATCGTTATTAACAACAGCATCTTTCGCTTGCTGTTCCTCTGATTCAACAAAAGGTAAGTTTCCTAGAGCTTTTTTACCTAAATCAAAGACATTGGTATTCATCAATGTAGCGACTATAAGTAGAACAGCTACAACAAACATTATCGGTAGCAGTATCCACATGAAAAACTTTTGAAAACCACCAGATTTCCGCGTTGGTTGCTGTTCCTCTAACTCTTTTACAATTCGATTGTTTTTTGCCATGAAATCACCTGATTTCTTTCTTGTTGTACGTAAGTGATGAAATTTCATCTAAAAAAATACCTTCAATACGATCTTGTTCTTGTTGGAACACTTTAAAATCTTTTTCGCGCATTTTTTCGAATTTACGTACTTCCAAGTTTTTTTCTAATAATTTTTCTTCATGCCAGTTCATCTTTGCACGCGCTTGGACAACCTTTTGCTGCACATCTGCGATTGTTTTTTCAAGGCTGTCTATAAAGCGGGCATAATGATGAATTTCCTCTATCGACGAACCTATAGCTAAACGTTGTTGCTGAAATTCTAGTAAATTTTCTTTCTTTTTCAGCAAATCATATAGCTTTGTTGCGATTTCTTCAAAAGAACGTACAGATTCTTTATAGGCGATTTCGGTTTCATTCTTTTCTTGCTCACGAATGGTTAACACTTTTTCAAAACGATATATATAACTGACCATCTATTTGCCCCCACCGTTCGATAATGTAATTAACTCATTCATACTTTCTTCAAGTGTCACCTTATCTAAATATCCTTGCTTTAAATAAGCAGTTATAAGCGGTTCATAGTGAATCGCTTCATCAATTTCTTGTGACGTTCCCCGTTTATAAGCGCCGATATTAATTAGATCCTCTGACTTGTCATATGTATAATAGAGCTCTCGCAAACGTTCTGCTGCCTTTTTATGTTCAGGCTCTGCCACATGATTCATCAAGCGACTAACGCTTTTCAACACATTAATCGCCGGATATTGTCCTTTGTTAGCAAGATTTCGATCAAGTACAATATGTCCATCTAAAATCCCTCGAACAGTATCAGCAATCGGCTCATTCATATCATCCCCATCTACTAGGACAGTATAAAAGGCCGTAATAGAACCCTTTTCATTTGTGCCAGTACGCTCTAATAATTTAGGTAATATCGCAAATACAGATGGCGTATAACCTTTTTGAGCAGGTGGTTCACCAGTAGCAAGCCCGATTTCACGTTGTGCCATTGCAACACGTGTCACAGAGTCCATCATTAACATGACATTTAAACCACGATTTCTAAAATACTCCGCAATAGCTGTCGCTGTAAAAGCACCTTTAATACGCATAAGTGCTGGCTGATCAGATGTTGCCGCTACAACAATCGAGCGACTCAATCCCTCTTGTCCTAAATCACGCTCAATAAATTCACGAACCTCACGACCACGCTCTCCAACCAATGCAATTACATTTAAATCAGCTTGCGTATTACGCGCAATCATACCGAGCAATGTACTTTTTCCGACCCCCGAACCAGCGAAAATCCCGACCCGTTGTCCATTCCCTACTGTTAACATACCGTCAATCGCTTTTACGCCAACCTCAAGTCTCTCATCGATAGGTGGACGTGTCAGCGGATTCGGCGGGTCTTGCTCTGTTGGTACAGTCATTAGACCCTTTGGTAATAATGTACCATCAATAGGATTCCCCATAGAATCAAGTACTTTTCCAATTAACTCTGGCCCAACCCTTACTTCGAGTGGCGCTCCAGTACCTTCAACTAAGCAACCAATCGAAATTTCACGCAGCGAGGTAAAGGGCATAAGGACTACGATTTCGTCTTTAAAACCAACGACCTCTGCCAAAATGATTTGATGGCCGTTTTTCGATGTTTCAACATGTATTTTACATACATCACCGATGGAACTATCCGGACCTTGCGACTCAATCATCAAGCCGACAACTCTCGTCACTCTACCAAACTTTTTAAAGGTTGGTATATTAGGAATTTGTTCGATTAATTGAGCCGTTTTCATCTAGATCATTCCTTACTTTCTAATATTTCATGTAGTTTTAATCTCAATTCATTTAACTGCTCATCTATACTTACAACGATACGGCCATGATTTGTTTCGATAAAACAATCTGTTTCGTTTTCTAAATCTTCATTAACAAAAATCATAAATGGTACATCTGTTGGGAACATTTCAGCGAGTTCATCACGATTTGCAGTAATTAACCCGTAATAGGTCGGCGAAACGTAGATTTTTATTTCTTTCATTTCTCTCGCTTCTTTTAGCCCTCTTCTGACGATTGACACAAACATTTCATCATCTCGTTCTAGTGAAGCACCTATAATTCGTTCTGCCGCTGTCAATCCAAGTTCCAAAATGATAGCCTCTTGGTCTTGAATATATTTCTGCGCATTTTCTCCTGCTTGTACAATAACTTCATTGGCAGTGTGTAAGGATTGTGCCATTGCTTCATTGGCTTTGTTTGTACCATCCTCATAGCCTTGACCAAAGCCTTCATCGTAAGCTTCTTGTACGCGATTCGGTCGTTCTTCTTCCCAACTTTGTTTCATGTGCTCAATTTCTTGGAAGTACAATTGTTTTTCTTGCTCAAAAGCCTCACGCTCATTTTGTAGTGCAGTTCTTGCCTCAGCAAGCAACTGATCACGTTCTATAAGTACGTCTTCCATAGTAATTTGGCTGTGGGATGTTTCATCTGTTTCAATTTCGGGTATTTCAAACATGTCACGAATTTGTATCTCTTTCACATTTTCGCCATTGGATTGTGTATATACGGAACGGATGATTCTAGACAATGACGTCATCTCCTCCACCACGTGCAATAATAATCTCACCAGCATCCTCTAAGCGACGAATAACAGCTACAATGCGAGATTGTGCTTCCTCTACGTCACGTAAACGTACAGGTCCCATAATCTCCATTTCTTCTTTAAACGTTTCAGCCATTCGTTGTGACATATTACGGAAAATAATGTCTTTTACTTCTTCACTTGACACTTTCATTGAAAGCAGTAAATCTTCATTTTCACAATCACGAATAACACGCTGAATAGAGCGGTTGTCGAGCGTCACGATATCTTCGAATACAAACATGCGTTTTTTGATTTCTTCAGCAAGTTCAGGATCTTGAATTTCGAGTGCGTCCAGAATGGTTTTTTCGGTTTGTCTATCTACTCCATTTAATACTTCAACGACAGCATCGATGCCGCCTGTTTCTGTATAATCCTGTGTGACCGTAGATGATAATTTACGTTCCAATACAGACTCAATTTCACTAATTACTTCTGGTGAAGTCGACTCCATCGTGGCAATACGTTTGGCGATATCTGCCTGCACCTCTTGCGGAAGTGAAGATAAGATAACACCTGCTTGCCCTGCTTCTAAATAAGACAGAATAAGGGCAATTGTTTGCGGGTGTTCATTTTGAATAAAGTTAAAAATTTGCGATGGGTCAGCTCTACGTGCAAAGTCGAAAGGTCGCACTTGTAAAGAGGATGTTAAACGATTAATAATCGTTTGGGCTTGTTCCATGCCAAGTGCTTTCTCAAGTACTGTTTTCGCGTAACCAATACCACCTTGTGTAATATAATCTTGCGCAAGGGCAATATTATGGAATTCTTCTATTATTTCTTCTTTCACGTTCGCTTCTACTTTTTTAACACTTGAAATTTCTAACGTTAAACGTTCAATTTCTTCTTCAGTTAAATGTTTATAGACAGAAGCTGAAACCTCAGGCCCTAGTGAAATTAACAAGAGTGCGGCCTTTTGTTTTCCGGTTAATTCCTTATCTTTCTTGGACACAGCCGAACCTCCTAGTTAGTCTTCCGCAATCCAACTACGCAGTAACTTCGCAAAATCGTCTGGCTTCTCTTTAGCCATTTTCTCAAGTTGCTTACGACGCATTGTAGCTTCCGTTTCAATTTCTTCATTAATATCATCAATCATTAGTTCTTCTTGTTCTTCTAGGATACTAAGTTCTTCTTCTTCCTTCGCACGTTTACGAGAACGAATGATGAAGAATGCTAGTAATAGAATGACAGCTAGTAAAATGCCTCCAATGACCCAAACCCACCATGGAATAACTGGATTTTCACTACCTACATCTGTTGCTTTACCATTTAAGGATTGTACTGAAACAGCCACTTTTTCATTAATTTGCTCTTGCGTAAGTTCAGCTGCTACATCTTTTGAAATTGTTGTACGTACAATAGTACTTAAAATTTTCTCAATATCTTCTAGCACACCATCTGGTAGCGATGCTGCGTCTGTTGCTGTCGGTGGCTCAACGATTACTTGTATACCGATATCTTGGACTTTATAAGGTGCCTCTTGAATATCTTTACGAATACGGTTGACATCATTATTGATAGTTTCTTCCGTACGTTCGTAATCTCCGTCACCCATTGCACCTTCATTATAGGTTGTGAAGTTATCTGTAGTTGTTTCTGCCTCAGGTGTACCCGTCGCTGCCGCACCTGAACCCGAATAGGATTCAGTAATACGTTGGGCGCTAATAGCAATGCCCTCCATATTCTCTTCATCAACTGGTGTCACTATATTTTCTTCACGATTTTCTTTTTTAAAATCGATATCTGTTGTAACTGATGCAATTACTTTATCTTGCCCCATTAATGTACCAAGCATATTCTGTACTTGACGTTGCAAGTCACGTTCCACCATTTTTTTCATCTGTAATTGACCTTCAGCTGTAGTTGTTGATGAAGCATCAGCAGTTGCAGCATTTAAATCAAAGTACTCCGAAAATTGGTTGGAAATAACGATATTATCTGTGCTTAAATTTGGAATGCTTTTTGCTACTAAGTTGTACATAGTAGCAATTTGTTGTTCCGTAAACTTATAGCCAGGATCGGTATTTAAAACAATAGAAGCACTTGCATCTTCTTTTACATCCGTTACGAAAACACCCTCTTCAGGTAAAGTAATCATAACTTTTGCATCTTTTACACCCTCTAGATTTTTAATCAGTTTGCCGATTTCTGTTTCTGTTGCTGCTTTTTTCAATAAGTTAAATTCATTATCTGTCATACCAAAGCCAGAACTATTAGCAAACGAGTAATCAATCGTGCCGGTTTGAGGATATCCTTCTGATGCTAGTTGCACTAATAAAGCATCAGCTTGTTGTTCAGGTACGAGTATGGAAGTTCCACCAGGTGCAATTTCATATTTTACACCTTGGGTATCCAACGCCTCCTTCACTTGACCAATTTCTCTCGTTGACAAATCTTTATAGAGTGGTACATATGTAGTTTTTGTAGCGAAAAATGTAATAACAGCTGCAAGTACTATCACACCTACTACAGAACCAATCATTACACCTTTTTGTTTTTTACTACGACTTGTCCAAAATTGGCTGGTGTCGTTTTTTATTTTCGTCAATCGTTCATTCATTATGAATCCTCCGGTTATAGTGAATAACCTAGCAATTAATAATTCGCGATAACAGTGGTACCCCATAGTTTGCAAATTTTTCACCTGTAACAGCAAAGTTCCTATGACAACTATGGGAAACTTGTCTTTATTTAATGGTGCATTTTAACACCTATTTAATAAAGTTAGACACTCATTCGCATTATTTCTTGGTAAGCTTCAATCACCTTATTGCGAACTTCAATTGTTGCATTTAATGTAACGCTTGCCTTTTGTGATGCAATCATCACTTCGTGCAACTCTACGTCTCCACCAGTTATTAGCTTTTTAGTAAAATTATCAGATGTTATTTGCTGATCATTTACTTTTGAAATAGCTTCTTTTAACGAATTCGCAAAGCTCTGTTGTGCTTCATAAGGTGTCGTATTCAATTTATTTGTTTCGTTTACAACCTGAGTAGGTGTCATTAGTGAAACGGACGAAATTGTCATTATGTATCATCCTTTCTATATATTATTTACCAATCTCTAATGCTTTTGTTAGCATAGATTTATTCGCATTGAAAACTGTTATGTTTGCCTCGTAAGAACGAGTGGCTGACATTAAATCCACCATTTCTTTTAACGGATCCACATTCGGCATATTGACATAACCATCTGCATTGGCATCTGGATGTGTTGGATCATACACCAATTTGAAAGGTGTTTCTCTATCTTCTTTAATCTGTGAAACCTTTACGCCATTCCCAACACCGCTCTTCGCATTTTTACCAAGTGCAACATTAAAGAATTTTGAGAACTGATTTTCTTGAGCAGTAAGAGTGACAGACTTGCGTCGATAAGGCTCCCATTCACCATTTACCTGTCTAGCACGAGTCGTATCAGTATTTGCCATATTAGAAGAAATGACATCCATTCGTAATCGTTGTGCCGTTAAAGCAGAGGCAGTGGTGTTCATCCCATGAAAGATAGACATTAATTACTTACCTCCTTTAATAACAGTATTTAATGTATTTAACTTACCGTTTACACGATCAATTAAAGCATTGTAGTAGATTTGATTTTCTGCTAATTTCGCTTGTTCAGCATCCATATCTACACCATTACCGTTATTTCGATAGCGTAAGCCATCCATGTTATTTACACCTGGCGTGGATTGTCTAATCGAGAAATCATAATGTCTATTATCCGTACGATAGGCCGAAATAGATATTTCCTTCTCTGTTTCCAACATATCCTTAAAACTTACATTTTTCGCCTTATAATTTGGCGTATCGACATTCGCTATGTTATTCGCGATTGTTTTATGATTCAAAGTTGCATAGGAAAGTCCATTTTCCAGGCTACTAATAGTTCCTCCAAATAAATTCAAAACCATTCACCTCTTCTATTACTTCTTTATTTATCCAATAATACAATTGTAATTAAGATGCTACGTAGTGTCTATTGTCTTTTGTCACTTTTTAATAGTATATACGCCCTATTTTTTAACTTCAGGACCCAGGACAAAACTATCTCGACCCTTTATAGGACTAGTTTTCACGCATTTTCTTTCTTTTTCTAGTTATTTAACACTATTTCGACAGTGTTTACTGTATTAGTAATAAGGATTTCCCTTTTTTTACCTTTGCCAATTTCGACACATTTTCCTAATAAAACATCACTAATGAAATAACAACCAATTCTACCACTTATCAAGTCCAAATACACGTAAAAAAAAAGCTCTCCCAAAAAAATTTGAGAGAGCCTATCGTTTACTCATTTTATTTCATTTTAATTTCAGCTAACGCGTTTAAAAATTTATCGTTCAATACTTTAATGTACGTACCCTTCATACCAAGAGAACGAGATTCAATTACACCTGCAGATTCTAGTTTACGTAATGCGTTTACAATAACTGAACGTGTAATTCCCACTCGGTCCGCAATTTTTGAAGCTACTAATAAACCTTCATTACCATCAAGTTCCTCAAAAATATGCTCAATTGCTTCTAATTCACTGTATGATAGTGAGTTAATGGCCATTTGCACAACAGCTTTGCTACGAGCTTCTTCTTCGATTTCCTCAGATTTTTCACGTAAAATTTCCATTCCTACTACTGTTGCACCATACTCAGCAAGAATTAAATCATCGTCCTCGAATTGAGCAGATAAACGAGCAAGAATTAAAGTACCTAAACGTTCACCACCACCAACAATTGGCACAATTGTTGTTAATGCATTTTGGAACAATTCTTTGTTTTCGACTGGGAATGCCGTATGTTCATTATTAATATCTAAATTCGATGACGTCTCAGAAATTGTAAATAAGCTATGTGTGTATTCTTCAGGGAATTGACGCTCTTCGAACATCTTTTTCATACGTTCATTTTCGATTTGTTGGTGGATTGATATGCCTAAAAGTTTCCCTTTTCGACTAACAATATATACATTGCTATCAATAATATCACCTAATGTATCTGCCATTTCCTTAAAGTTTACTGGCTTACCAGCAGATGCCTGGAGCATTGAGTTAATTTTACGCGTTTTTTCTAATAAATTCATTATATGTTCCTCCTATAAATAATCCGAAGAGTATTTACTTAATATTCTAAAGGTTTTTACAACTGAATGATACTATTCAGCCTTATCTTACAATATAAACTGTGACAAATCTTTGTTTTTTACAATGCCCGCCAATTTTTGATCCACATAAGCTGCTGTAATCGCAATATTCGCTGGTGCAATCTCAGATGCTTCAAATGATAATTCTTCTAGCAATCGTTCTAAAATAGTGTGTAATCGACGCGCTCCGATATTATCTGTTTCTTGATTAACCTCGGTTGCGATTTCTGCTATACGATTAATGGCATCATCCGCAAAGCTAATTTCTACGCCTTCCGTTTCTAATAATGCTTTATATTGCAAGATAAGTGATTGATCTGGTTCTTGCAAAATTCGCACAAAGTCTTGCTTCGTTAACTTTTCAAGCTCAACACGAATAGGGAATCGCCCTTGTAATTCTGGAATTAAATCCGAAGGCTTAGACATATGGAAAGCGCCAGCTGCGATGAACAGCATATAGTCAGTTTTGACAGCACCATATTTCGTCGTCACTGTAGAACCTTCTACGATTGGCAGAATATCACGCTGTACACCTTCACGTGAAACACTCGCAGAAGAGTTATTTTCTTTACTTGCAATTTTATCAATTTCATCGATAAAAATAATGCCCGATTGTTCTGCTCTAGACACAGCTTCTTGCGCTACTTCGTCTGCGTCTATCAGCTTATTTGCTTCTTCAATTGTTAAAACACGTCGAGCATCCTTAACTTGTAAACGGCGCTTCTTCTGTTTTTTAGGCATTAAGCTGGATAGCATATCTTGCATACCGCTATTTGCAGACATATCCATTCCTGTCCCCTGTAATGCGTCAAAAATAGAAGGATTTTGCTCTGTTACTTCAACAGTCACCCACTCATTTTCTAATTTACCGTTACGTAAATCAATAGCGATTTGCGCACGTTTTGAACGCACTTCAGTTTCTTCCGAAGATGTATCTTCTTGTGACTGTTGCTCCTTGCCACCAAATAACATTTCAAACGGGTTTTGCATAGCTTGCTTTTTACGTAAGGAAGGAACAAGTAGTTTAACAATTGCCTCATTTGCTAGTTCTTCAGCTTGTTCTTGTACGGACTCCATCATTTCTTCCTTTACAAGACGATGGGAAGCCTCCACAACATCACGTACCATCGATTCCACGTCACGTCCAACGTAGCCCACTTCAGTAAATTTAGTTGCTTCTACTTTAATAAACGGAGCATTTGTTAACTTGGCAATTCTTCTGGCAATTTCTGTTTTACCAACACCTGTAGGTCCAATCATCAAAATATTTTTCGGAATGACTTCAGCCTTCATGTCATCAGATAACAGAGAACGACGATAACGATTACGCAGTGCGATGGCTACTGCTCGTTTCGCTTCATTTTGTCCAACGATATAACGATCCAAATGCTCAGAAATCTGTCTTGGCGTTAAATTGTGTTGTGTCATTAGTTAAGCGCCTCCACGATAATATTATGGTTTGTAAATACACATATTTCAGCTGCTGTTTCTAATGCTGCCTCTGCAATCTCTCGGGCAGACATTGTTTCACCTGCATATTTTTTAAGGGCACGACCTGCTGATAATGCATAGTTGCCACCTGAACCAATCGCCAAAATACCATCATCTGGTTCAATGACTTCTCCTGTACCCGAAACAAGCAATAACGTAGTTTTATCCATTACAAGTAACATCGCCTCTAATTGACGCAACATTTTATCACCACGCCATTGCTTTGCAACTTCTACCGCTGCACGTTGTAAATTACCATTGTATTCATTTAATTTGGCTTCAAACATTTCAAAAAGTGTAAAAGCATCGGCTACCGAGCCTGCAAAACCTGCAAGCACCTGCCCATTAAACAGACGTCTGACCTTCCTTGCAGTACCTTTCATCACAACTGCATTGCCAAGCGTCACTTGACCGTCGCCAGCCATAGCGCACCCTCCATTATGATGAACTGCAAATATCGTTGTCGCATGAATTTGTCCCATTTGCCTTCCTCCTTAGCCTCTATTATGCCCGCGGATGAGCATTCATATATGTTTGACGAAGATGCTCATTTGTTACATGCGTGTAAACTTGTGTAGAAGATAAATGTGAGTGCCCTAGCAACTCTTGTACCGTACGTAAATCTGCGCCATTATTCAGTAAATGTGTAGCAAATGTATGGCGAAGCATATGTGGGTATATTTTTGTATGAAGTGAGGCCTTGTCAATCATTTCATTTAAAATATGACGTACCCCTCGTGGTGTAAGTTCCCCACCGCGCATGTTGACAAACACTTGCTGATGAACTGTTTTTTTCATCAAGCGCGGACGAGCCAACTCTATGTAGTCTCTCAAAGCTACACTTGCAAATTGGCCAAATGGAATAATGCGTTCTTTTCGTCCTTTACCCATTACCCGAACGATTGAATAATGAAAATCTATATCTTCTATCATAATGGATGTAAGCTCGCTCACACGAATGCCTGTTGCATATAACAACTCTAAAATAGCCATATTTCGCAACGATTTCAAATCTTCTCCTACATTTGCATCAAAAAGCTGCATCAATTCTTCTTCGTAGAAAAAGCTTGGCAAACGCGATTCTTTTTTCGGATGATAAAGTGAACGAAATGCACCATCATCCAGTCCGTGCTGTCTATTTAGGAAGCGAAAAAAGGAGCGAATGGAAGAAATTTTTCTTGATACAGATGATCTTGCTTTTTTTTCATCGTACAACTTCGTAACATAAAGACGTGCATGTATATACTCAACACTCGCTAAATCATGAACGTCCTCTGCCTGTAAAAACGTTAAAAAATCTAGGAGGTCTGATTCATATTCTCGCACCGTATGAACAGAGAAGTTTTTTTCTACTTGGATATAAAGCATGAACTGTTCAAGTGCTTCTTGGGACGAAACTATCATAAAAAGATTCACCACCAACGAATTATTCGTAACCTTCTCATTACTAATATCAACAAATTCACAAGCGAAAAACATTGTCATCGCCCATTGTTGCTAATCGAATTAGTAATCTTCAAAAAACATACATATTGACACTATACCTATCTTCGCAATATAGCAAGTGAAAAAGGTTACATTTTGAGAAAATCTCAATATAAACAAATAAAATGCGTGTAAATAAGCATTTGTTTACTAAAAAGAAAAAGCCTCTAAAAGTATATCAACTTTCAGAGGCTTTTAGCAATTAAATTGTTTGCGAATTCACAAAATTTCGAATTGTCTCTAAAGCGCGTGTTGCATGCATTTCAGCACGCTCAGGCTTTGAGCGACGACCTGGTGGCAATTCCGGGAATATGCCAAAGTTGACGTTCATTGGTTGGAAATTTTTAGACTGAGCTTCTGTTATATAACGCGCCATGCTTCCCATCGCAGTTTCAAATGGGAAAATCAGCGGTTCTTGTCCTAAAGCTAAACGTGCTGCATTAATGCCAGCAATTAGTCCACTCCCAGCAGACTCTACGTATCCTTCAACACCGGTCATTTGACCAGCAAAGAAAATGTTTTTATGCTCGCGTAACTGATACGTTTTCTCCAATACTTTCGGCGAGTTAATGAACGTATTTCGGTGCATCACACCATAACGAACAATTTCTACATTTTCTAAACCTGGAATTAGTTGTAGTACTTCTTTTTGTGGCCCCCATTTTAAATGCGTTTGGAAGCCTACGATATTATACAGTGTGCCCGCCGCGTCATCTTGACGTAATTGTACGACAGCATATGGACGTTTACCTGTTTTCGGATCTTCAAGTCCTACTGGCTTCATCGGGCCAAAAAGCATTGTTTTTTCGCCACGTGCTGCCATAACTTCGATAGGCATGCATCCTTCAAAGTAAATTTCTTTTTCAAATTCTTTTAATGGCACCACTTCTGCATCGATTAATGCTTGACGGAAACGGTCAAATTCCTCTTTTGTCATAGGACAGTTTAAATAAGCCGCTTCGCCCTTATCATAACGAGATTTCAAATAGACCTTATCCATATCAATGCTATCTTTTTCGATAATTGGTGCCGCAGCATCATAGAAATACAGATAATCAAGCCCTGTTAAACCTTGGATTTGTTCTGCTAAAGCCTTAGATGTTAATGGACCTGTTGCAATAACAGTAATACCTTCAGGAATAGTAGTCACTTCTTCGTGAATAACTTCTACAAGCGGATGATTTTTTACCGCATCCGTGACATAGCCAGCAAATTCATGACGGTCTACCGCAAGTGCCCCACCTGCTGGTACCGAGCATGCATCAGCCGCTTTTAGAATTACCGAATCTAACAAACGCATTTCTTCTTTAATAACACCAACAGCATTTGTCAATGTGTTTGCACGTAATGAGTTTGAGCATACAAGCTCTGCAAATTTATCAGTATGGTGAGCTGGTGTTTGCTTTACTGGACGCATTTCATAAAGTCTAACTTTTACACCGCGTTTAGCAATTTGCCAAGCTGCCTCACTACCCGCAAGACCCGCGCCTATTACATTTACTACTTGTTCAGTCATTGTTCTTACCATCTTTCTATCATTGAGTAGGTGTTTCTTCGTAGTCACATTTTGTACATTGAATTTGCACACCTTTTTTCAGTTTTTTCTCTACTAATAATGCACTGCATTTTGGACATGGTCTACTAATCGGCTTGTCCCATGATACAAACTCGCACTCAGGGTACTGATTGCAACCATAGAATAATCGTTTTGTTTTACTTTTACGTTCTACAATCTCACCCGTTTCACAAGATGGACATTTTACACCGATTGGCTTCATGATTGCTTTTGTATTACGACAATCCGGGAAATTTGAGCACGCCATAAATTTGCCATATCGACCTAATTTATAGACCATTGGTGAGCCGCATTTTTCACAATCCTCACCAGCAGGTTCATCTTTAATCACAACTTTTTCCATTTCGGCATCTGCATGCTTCACATGCACCTCGAAGTCTTTATAAAACTCATCGATTACTTCTACCCATTGACGGCTACCTTCTTCAACATCATCAAGATCTTGTTCCATTTTCGCAGTGAATTCAATATTTATGATATCTGGGAAAAATTCTAGGACAAGTTGGTGTACGATTTCACCCAGCTCTGTTGGCATGAATCGTTTTGCATCTAACACGACATAGCCACGGCGCTGTAATGTATCGAGGGTCGGTGCATATGTGGACGGGCGCCCTATACCTATCTCTTCCATTGTTTTCACAAGACGCGCCTCTGAATAACGTGGTGGTGGCTGTGTAAAATGTTGCTTTGGCTCGATTTCAAGAGATTTCACTTGATTACCGATTTCCATTTCAGGTAGAAGCTTTGTAGTTTCTTCCGTTTGGTCATCAGTACCTTCTATATAAAGTTTCATAAAGCCGGCAAATTTCACTTGTGAGCCGTTCGCACGGAATAATACATCACCATTTTGCAAGTCAACTGCAACTGTATCTAGTACAGCTGGTGCCATTTGACTGGCGATAAAGCGCTCCCAAATTAAACGATATAAACGTAATTGGTCACGGCTAAGTACTGTTTTTAATTCATCTGGTGTTCGCATTGTGCTTGTTGGACGAATTGCTTCATGGGCGTCCTGTGCATTTGACGCTTTTTTTGTCTGTTTGATCTCTGTCGCAATAAATTCTTTACCATACTTTGATTCGATATATGAAATGGCTTCTGTTTTTGCAGTTTCGGAAATACGTGTTGAATCCGTACGCATATACGTAATCAAGCCGACCGTTCCTTCTTTTTTACCGATATCAATACCTTCATACAATTGTTGTGCAAGCATCATCGTTTTCTTCGCACGGAAGTTTAGCTTTCGAGCTGCCTCTTGTTGTAAAGAAGATGTCGTAAAAGCAGGTGCTGCATTTCTTTTACGTTCTTTTTTCGTTACATTGACAACTTCAAACGCTGTACCCTTGACGTTTTTTAAAATGGATTTCACTTGCGCTTCATTTGTTAATTTAATTTTGTCTTTGCCATTCCCATAGTATAGGGCGTCAAAAGTTTTCTTGCCCTTTTCAAAGGAGCCTTCAATTGTCCAGTACTCTTCTGGTTGAAAGTTTTTAATTTCATTTTCACGATCAATGATCATGCGTAGTGCTACAGATTGTACACGCCCTGCAGATAAACCTTTTTTTACTTTTTTCCAAAGAATCGGACTAATGTTATAACCAACAAGTCGGTCTAACATTCGTCGTGCTTGCTGTGCATCCACTAAATCCATATTAATAGAACGAGGATTTTTAAACGAGTCTAGAATTGCGTCTTTTGTAATTTCATTGAAAACGACACGGCAATCCGAATGGATATCTATATTTAGCGCAGTCGCAAGGTGCCAGGCAATTGCTTCTCCCTCGCGGTCTGGATCGGCTGCTAGATATACTTTCTTTACTTTTTTAGCCGCAGACTTTAGTTCCTGTAAAACAGGTCCTTTACCGCGAATTGTAATATATTTTGGTTCGTAGTTATTTTCAGTATCAATGCCCATTTGGCTACGTGGTAGGTCACGAACATGCCCGACCGACGCTTTTACTTTGTATTTTTTTCCTAAATAACGCTCAATTGTTTTTGCTTTTGCTGGTGATTCTACAATCACTAAATAATCCGCCATCTATGTCTCCCCCTTAGCGAGGTCTAATGCTAATTTTTTTATGTTACCTGTTGCAAAATGTATAACAGATTTTAAGATAATGCAACTTTTTTTCAATTTTTGCTAGAAAAGAGCGCTAGTGCTTCAACGATTTGATAGCCGTTACACACAGGAATAGCTCCTTCTAAAATTAACTTATTTGTCCCTTTTGACTGCTCAGCATCAATCGGTCCTGGTACAACAAATACATCTTTTCCTTGCTCTAATGCGCATTCAGTTGTAATAAGAGTGCCACTTTTCAGTGCCGCCTCTGTCACTACTAATGCTTGTGAAAGCCCACTAATTATGCGATTACGCATGGGAAAGTGCCATTTTTCCGGTTTTATATAAGGTGGATATTCTGTGACAAGTAACTGATTCTCAGCCATTCTTTCAGCAAGGGTCTGATTTTCTTTTGGGTATACATGATGAAAACCATGTCCAAGCACAGCAATAGTTTTGCCACCCATGGTAATTGTTGCCTCGTGAGCCATTGTATCTGCGCCGCGTGCAAGCCCACTCACGACCGTGTATTCGTGTTCAACAAGTGGCGGGACAATTAAGTCCAATGCTGTCTTTGTATAAGCTGTAGCCTTTCGAGAGCCTATAATAGCTACTTGTTTATCACTTGTTAACAGAGAATATTGACCTTTCACATACAATACAGTAGGTGGACTTGGTATTTCAAATAATTGCGCCGGGTAATAAGGGTGATGAAAGGGTATGGGGAAAATATTAGCCTGTGCATAGGCTTCTTCAAACGACAAGCTAATTACGCGCTGAAAGCTTTGAGAAATTTGCTTCGCTTTTGACAATGGAATTTGTAATGCTTTCGCTATGTCATTAGGGTGCGCTTTTTCAAAATAGCTTAATACATCCACCGGGGACAATAACTGTTGAAGTTTTTGGAGTGGTAATGGATATATATAATGCAAAGCTAGCAATCTCTGTAGGTCTACTGAATAAATCATTTAAAAACCTCCTTTTTAATAGAAGAAATTAAATGACCGCATTTTTCATTTCACCACAAAAATAGAAAAGCGTATTTGCCTTCGCCGCATAAAGGTTTGTAAAAATCGCTAACGATCCTTGACCTCACCGATATCACAGAAGCCTCAAACGATGGAAATACCGAAGCAAAAGTATAAGCTCCACCACTATAATTTGGCAATCGAAGCGAACTTAAACAAACTGGGCAAATACTTAGACAGAGAAAAAGATGTAGCCACTATGTGCTACATCTTCCATTTTAATGGGTTTTACACTTTTCGTATAGCCCTTTTTCTTTTATTACTTTAATAAGTGTTTCACCAATCACTGATGGTGTTTCTGCTACTTCAATGCCTGCTGCATTCATAGCTTTAATTTTTTCAGCTGCTGTTCCTTTACCACCTGAAATAATGGCACCCGCATGGCCCATTCGTTTTCCTGGAGGAGCTGTTTGTCCACCGATAAAGCCAACGACAGGTTTCGTCATATTAGCTTGAATCCATTCGGCTGCTTCCTCCTCAGCTGTACCACCAATTTCCCCAATCATGACAACCGCGTATGTCTCAGGGTCATTGTTGAATGCTTCTAGGGCATCAATAAAGTTTGTCCCATTAACAGGATCTCCGCCAATCCCAACAGCTGTTGTTTGACCAATACCTGCTTGTGTTAATTGGTGAACCGCCTCGTATGTTAATGTTCCAGAACGAGAAACAACCCCTACATGGCCTTTAGTATGAATATATCCTGGCATAATTCCGATCTTACATTCATCAGCTGTAATAACACCTGGGCAGTTTGGACCTACTAAGCGTGTTTTTTTGCCTTCCATATAGCGTTTAACTTTTACCATATCAAGGACAGGAATATGCTCTGTAATACAAATTGTTAGTTCTAGCTCAGCATCCACAGCTTCTAAAATCGCATCTGCTGCAAATGGCGCAGGTACATAAATAACCGATGCTGTTGCACCAGTTGCTGCTACAGCTTCTGTTACTGTATTAAATACAGGTACACCTTCGATTTCAAGACCACCTTTACCAGGTGTTACGCCTGCTACGATTTTTGTACCGTAGTCAAGCATCTGCTTTGTATGGAATAGCGCTGTTTCGCCTGTAATTCCTTGTACAATTACCTTTGTATCTTTATTAATAAATACAGCCATTGTTCTCCCTGCCTTCCTTAGGCTACTAGTTCCACAATTTTTTGTGCGCCGTCAGCCATTGAATCCGCTGCTACGATGTTTAAACCAGATGCGTTTAAGATCTCTTTCCCAAGTTCTACATTCGTACCTTCTAAACGAACTACTAACGGTACAGCTAAACCAATTTCTTTCGCTGCTGTTACGACACCTTCAGCGATAATGTTACATTTCATAATTCCACCAAATATATTGACAAAAATGCCTTTTACATGTGAATCAGAAAGGATAATTTTGAATGCTTCTGTTACTTTTTCAGCTGTAGCACCGCCCCCTACATCAAGGAAGTTAGCGGGACTTCCGCCGTAATAGCTTATTGTATCCATTGTCGCCATAGCAAGACCTGCACCATTTACCATACAGCCAATATTGCCATCTAGTGAAATATAGCTAAGGTCATATTTAGAAGCCTCGATTTCTTTTGCATCTTCTTCATCAAAATCGCGTAACTCGACAATATCTTTATGGCGATACAATGCATTTGCATCAAAGTTAAATTTAGCATCTAACGCTACGACTTCTCCTTGTCCAGTGACAACAAGTGGATTAATTTCTACAATAGATGCATCCTTGTCGATAAATGCTTGGTATAAGCCTAACATTAATTTAACAGCTTTCCCTACTAGGTTTGCTGGAATATTCATATTAAACGCCATGCGACGTGCTTGGAAGCTAGTTAAGCCGATTACTGGATCAACAACTTCTTTGAAGATTTTTTCTGGGTGTGTTTCCGCTACTTCTTCAATATCCATGCCGCCCTCTTCAGAACCCATCACCGTTACACGAGATGTAGCGCGGTCTAATACTAAACTTAAGTAATACTCTTTTTGAATATCTGAACCCTCTTCAATGTATAAGCGTTTTACTTCTTTTCCTTCAGGACCTGTTTGATGTGTTACTAAAATTTTCCCTAATAATTCTTTTGCGTAAGTTCGCACCTCATCAAGGTTTTTAGCGATTTTAACTCCACCTGCTTTACCGCGTCCACCCGCATGAATTTGCGCCTTGACAACCGTGACATTTGCGCCAAGTTCTTTCGCTACCTTCACTGCTTCATCAGGGGAAAAAGCAACTTTTCCGTTTGGTACAGCTACACCATATTTTCTAAGAATCTCTTTCCCTTGATATTCATGGATATTCATAATACATCCTCCCATCAAACATTTGCAAAATTGTTTTACTAACATATCTATTCTAACTAAAGATTCTGATAAAGTCTACACTTTGTCTTTTGTTCGAATTTTATTGTTTATTATGACATTTTCTTCTACTTCGTGTACTAAAACAGAGAATTCTAAAAATCAGAATACTTTATCTTTTCTATTATTTTGTCCATTTTGTTGATCTAAACGATAAATAAATGCAAAAACTTCGGCCACCGCTTGATATAATTCTTCAGGAATCGACTCATTTAAATCTAACTGTCCAAGCAATTGTACGAGGTTTGGATCTTCATAAATCGGGACATCATGCTCATTTGCACGGGCTAAAATATTTTCGGCGACCTTCCCTTTTCCTTTTGCGATTACCATTGGACTATCAAATTTTCCTTGCTTATACGTAAGGGCAATTGCTTCTTTTCGAGTAACTTTTTCCTCACTCATATACGGTAATCCACCCCACTATGTCCCTCTTGCTGTTCTACTACAGTGCTTATTTTTTCAGGTTTAGCCTTTTCAAATTGCTTAATAAAAACACCAGATAGTTGATATTCTTTTTCTGCCAAGCCGATTTTTAACGCTGCTTTTAATGGTTCTGCTAGTGGAATGATATCAAAATTCTCATTAAATACCGTCACTGTCACAACACGATTTTGAACTTGCATATCAATAACTGTCTCTTTCATTGATTCCATTTGTAAATAAAATAAGATTCGTGCAAAATTGGCATCAATTTTACCATCATCCTTCATGCGCCCATTCCATTGTAAGGTTGCATCCATTTTTTTGCCGAAAAATTCGAGTGGTACTTGCATAATAAGCTGATGCTGATGACCACTTTCACCTGATGCAAGCTGCATACCATTCATACGTGTCATTAACATTTCTGCTGCTTCCTTCAGCTGTGGTGTAATCTGCGCTTCCTGCAACAATGTATGGAGCTGTGGCTTTAATTGATGAGCAATCGTCTGTAAATCAGCAGACTTATTAGCAAGTGTGGCCTCATAGCTAATCCCTAGACTTTTTAAAACCGTTTTAAGCGCATGTTCCATTGCCTTACTATCCATCGAGCTTTGTACATGTGCATCTGCCTGTGTAAGCATTTGTTGAATCATTGGTTGAGGCGATTCAATCCCAACCTTCACGAGATTACGCATCAACGCTTCATTTTGTACAGGTCTGGCTAATTCATGCCTGAATAGCGACAATAATTGGTCTTTTGTTGACAAACCATTTGAATCTTGCGTAAATAAGCGTTCTGGTGTATTTTGGGCAAATGCCTTGATAAGCTGCTCCTGCATCTGCTTCGCAAAAACTTCAAGTGCTTGCTTACTTGGTGGCAATTGACTAAATCTATCTATTATTTGGTTTAGTTGTTGTTTTTGCTCATTCGTCAATAAGTTTTGACCTGCTGTCCATGATTTTAGTTGTTCAATGAGCTGTGTGGTATTTTCCGGCTTTGCTGTTAAAATCGCTTGAATTATCTGTCCTGCCTGATGTCCTGCATTAGATTGTAGAGGTTTTGTATTATTTGCTATAAGCGTTGACCAATTTTGTAATGTTGCTTGCTGTGGAAGCACACTAGCATCCTTCAATATATTCAATGCTTGTAAACGCTCACTTATTGAGCTGGCATCATTAGTTAATAGTTGAATCGATTTTGCAAGCATTAAACTACCCGTTTCCACATCAAAAGGCTTTGCTATCGTTTGTACTTGTTGCATTAAATTTTGCTTTAAACTTGCTGCTATGACTGTATCCTTCGCTAACAATTGGGCAAAGGCATCCATGGTAGCAGACATTCCAGCAGTTTTTTGTCCGCTGACAAGTGCTTGGAATACGTCATTTGTCATGGGCATTTTAAGTTCTACCATTTTTTGCAGGGCTAGCAATGCATCTGCTTTAGAGATACCTTCGGGCAATGCTTTTAACCACATTTCTGCTTGTAGGAGTTGTTCCTTAGAAATTGGTATTTGTGCTTTCATAAAATGTGCTAACACTTGCTGCATTTCCGTTGTTTTAGGTAGATTCATCGACTCTAGCAGTTGATTCAACTGTTGTGTTGGTGAGGTTGTTTGTGCCATAGGACCTGTGACAACCTTTAGCTCAGTTTGAGGATTTGCACCTGTCACTTGAAAAAAATGAGCGTCACCAGCTTTGAGAGGTACCTCAAGTTTGGCAATTAGTTTTTGATTGCCAACCTGTATTTCAGCCATTTGATCAGGAAATAGTTGTTTAACGGTCCCGTGAAATACCTGTCCTTGCTTTAATGCAAGTGGCTGGGTTGCAGACGTCAAAGCAGTCTGTTGCATTTGTATTGAATTAAATGATGTAGCTGTCATATAGATACTCCTTTCTTACATTGATTTTATAGGTTCAAAAGACTTGCGATGATGTATCGTTGGTCCGTATGTTTCAAGTGCCTCTAAATGTTGCTTCGTGCCATAACCCGCATGCTGTGCAAAACCATACATAGGAAATTCTTTATCCAATTGTTCCATATACTCATCTCGTGCAGTTTTCGCTAAAATAGAGGCCGCTGCAATCGCCAGACTTTTTGCGTCTCCTTTAATAATGGCCTCTTGTGGTATCGTTATTGGTAATGTCATCGCATCAACAAGTACATAACTAGGCTTTATCGGCAATGATTCCACACTCGTCTTCATAGATTGTTTTGTTGCTTCATAAATATTTAGTGCATCAATCTCATCAGCTGGCTGAAAATGAACGAAATAACTTATAGCATGCTTTTTCACAAGCGTTGCAAAGGTATTGCGCTTCTCCTTCGATAACTGTTTTGAATCGTTTAGACCAACAAGTGCTTCGCAGTCATTTGGCAAAATAACTGCTGCTGTTACAACCGGCCCCGCAAGCGGCCCACGCCCTGCTTCATCCACACCTGCAATCAAAGTCCCTACCTCGCCATAACTCTGATCGAAGTCCACTTTTGCTTGATGTTCCAGTAGTAGCTGATGTTTTTTGTCCTGACGCTTTTGCCAACTGAGCCAAGCTTTTTGCACACCTGCTCGCTCATCGGTTGCTATCTCTTCCATCCATTCGCGCCAGTCCTCGGCCATTTTCAATGCTGTCGTAATTTCTTTAATGGTTTTCATACGTTACTCCCTTTTATCACTCTATATCATTTATCGGCAACAAGTGCCATTCCTAAAAGAAAAACTGCCATGCTCACAATTTATTGTGTGAGTATGACAGTTTTATGCCAGTATTATTGCTGCTGTGCTTCCTTTTCAAGCTGTTCGTCCACAAAGTCAAATGTTAGTTTCCCTAATTGTAGTCCACGAATATCACGCACGACAAGTTGTGCTACTTGATCATAATCGATTTCCCCACCCGTGCTAAATACACGGCGAAGTTTACCAATATGATCGAAAGTTTCGACTAAATCTTCATGAATAAAACGGAAACCATATCGCTCTTCCATACGTGTTGGATAATGAACTGCTAGGAAGCGTAGACCGTAGACTGCCAAATCCTCCATATTTGTAATGGTATCTTTGATAGCACCTGTTAACGCCAGCTTATAGCCTACTTCTTGATCTTCAAATTTTGGCCATAAAATTCCGGGCGTATCGAGTAATTCCAGCTCCTTACCGACTTTTATCCATTGCTGAGATTTTGTGACACCAGGTGTATTACCCGTCTTCGCAAGGTTTTTTTTCGCTAATCGATTAATAAGTGTTGATTTCCCAACGTTTGGAATTCCAACAATCATTGCACGAATGGCTCTTGGTTTCATACCACGCGCCTTCATGCGGTCAAACTTTTCTTTTAAAATTTCTTGAGCCGCTTTTGTGACAAGCTGTAAACCTTTACCTTCAAGAGAGTTAATGGCAACTGCTTTGTGTCCCCGTTGCGCAAAGTACTCTACCCATTTTCGCGTTTCTTGTTCGTCCGCCATATCTGACTTATTTAATATAAGCAGACGTGATTTTTGATGAATTACTTCATCAATCATTGGGTTACGTGAGGAAAGTGGTAAACGCGCATCGATTAATTCAAATATTATATCTACTAGCTTTAATTTTTCTGTTACTTCGCGGCGGGCCTTTGCCATATGCCCTGGAAACCATTGTATGGTCATTGCAATACCTCCTAAATAAGAAAAATGTATCCCTGCCCATTTGCACGCAATTAGCATGGAAAAGCCCATAGCAAGAGCATGACCGCTTTTTCCCCCGAGGAGTCAAAGGCTTCTCGAACGTGCGGGCGCGAATACAAGTAGGTAACAAATTAATACCTCTTTATACGTTAAGAAAAAGGGAGTGTTAGCCTCTCCCTTTAATACTTACTTTACAATTTTAATCTCACTAAACGGCCAGAAAATAAGGCTCGTATTACCTATAATTTCTTTTTGTTCAACGATGCCAATATGACGGCTATCCTTACTATAGCGGCGATTATCCCCCATAACAAAAACATAGCCTTCTGGAATTACATCAAGCGAAACATCGATATCCTTTAACGTAAAATCTTCTGTTAACGTACCCTCTGTTATTTCTGCTTTATAGGCATCTAAATAAGGCTCGTCTATCGCTTCACCATTAATATATAATTGATCATCTCTATATTCCAATGTGTCGCCTGGTAACCCAATTACACGCTTTATGTAATTTTTTTGTTCTGGTGCATGAAATACAACGATATCAAAGCGTTTAGGTTCACCAATTTTATATCCAATTTTGTTAACAATCATACGGTCGCCATCTTCAAGGGTTGGCATCATGGACTCACCATCTACTGCAATTGGTGTAAATAAAAAATAACGAATAACTGCTGCAATCGCAAATGCAATTAGAAGCGCCTTTGTCCATTCCCATAATTCATTCTTTTCTTTCACTTGTTTTTCCATTGAGAATTGCCCCCTTGTCTACCCTCATTTTAGATGATAGCTATTTAAGTTGACAAGCAAAAAGAAAAGGGGCTTGCTACACAAGCCCCTCACTTTTAAGTCATAATTATCGAATTTCTTTAATACGAGCAGCTTTACCACGTAGGTTACGTAGGTAGTAAAGTTTAGCACGACGTACTTTACCACGACGTACAACTTCTAAGTTAGCGATTTTTGGTGTGTGTACAGGGAATGTACGTTCAACACCTACACCGTAAGAAATTTTACGAACTGTGAAAGTTTCGCTAATACCGCCACCACGACGTTTGATAACTACACCTTCGTATACTTGGATACGTTCACGAGTACCCTCTACTACTTTCACGTGTACCTTAACAGTATCGCCAGGACGGAAAGTTGGTAGGTCAGTACGAAGCTGAGCTTTAGTAATTTCTGTAATAATGTTTGACATTGTTTTCTCTCCTTAGACAGATGCTCTTGCACGCAATCTATGCCACAGCGGAACACCGTAATTCAGCACTTCACATAGAAGTACAAAATAGATGTTATCACAAATACTTCATGCAAGCAAGCATCATTATTGTTCATTTTTTAGTTTTTCGAGATATAGCTTCTGCTTGTCCGTTAATGGATAATGTTCGAGTAAATCTGGGCGACGCTCGAAAGTTCTTTTTAAGGACTGTTCTTCACGCCATTGATCAATTTTTGCATGATTGCCTGACAGTAAAATATCAGGTACCTTCATGCCACGAAACTCTGCTGGGCGTGTATAGTGCGGATGTTCAAGTAGACCCGTTGAGAAAGAATCTTGTATATGTGAATCTTCTTGTCCTAAAACCCCGGGTAAAAGACGTACAACGCTATCAATAACCGTCATGGCGCCTAATTCTCCACCCGTTAACACAAAATCGCCAATTGAAATTTCATCCGTGACAAGATATTGACGTATACGTTCATCATAGCCTTCATAATGTCCACATAAAAAAACTAATTCTTCTTCTTGAGCTAGCTCTTCTGCTTTTTTTTGTGTAAAGCGTTCTCCCTGCGGACACATCAAAATAATACGTGGCTTTTTCCCCGCTGTAATGGCCTCTACAGCGCTGAACATTGGCTCTGGCTTTAACACCATCCCCGCGCCACCACCATAAGGATAATCGTCCACCTGATTATGCTTATTGCCCGAAAACATACGGATATCTGTTACTTCCAACTGAACAGCACCTTTTTCCTGTGCCTTTTTTAAAATCGATGCCCCAAACACACCCGTAAACATATCTGGAAATAGGCTTAACACTTGTATATTCATCATAGCAAGCCTTCCATCACGTGGATAACAATCTTCTTTTCTTTCACATCAATTTCTTTTACGATGTCTTCGATATATGGAATGTAATGCTCTTTTTTAGCAGCTTTTACAACCCATACATCATTCGCGCCAGTTTGGAGAATATCTTTTATTTCTCCAATTGTCTCACCATCTTCAGATACAACTGCACAGCCAATTATTTCGTGGAAGTAATATTCATTTTCTGTTAATAAATCATCTGCCATTTGATCTTTTGTAATTTTCAACATACCTTCTTTAAATGGCTCCACCAAGTTAATGTTGTTCATGCCTTCAAATGTTAGCAAGATAAAATTTTTATGGCGGCGTACTGATTGAATTGTTACCCACGTTGGCTTTTTATCGTCTTTTTTGAACGCAGCAAGTTTATTACCTACTGCAAAGCGTTCCTCTTCAAAATCTGTTGTCGATAATATACGTACCTCACCGCGAATACCGTGCGTATTGACGATACGGCCTACATTAAACCATTCCATGCAATTCACCTCTATACAATCTTTTTGCTATCCGTACTATATAAAAAAGGAAGGAACCAGCAAGCTCCCTCCTCCTTTGTTCAGATTTTCATACTCCACGCTCAAAGTCACTTTGATTCCTTTCAACACATGAATGCATGTTCGTCAGGTTTCTCTAAGCTTGAGGTCGACACGAAGTCGGACATTGGAATAATATCGCATGGTTGCGAAGCTGTTATCCCCCGCGTGTATACGAGTGTGAAAATCTTTTCTATTCAATCCAATATATCGACGTAAGTCTTCTTTTGATGGTGACTACCTGCCGCTGAATAAACAATTGTACGAATCGCTTTGGCAACCCGCCCCTGTTTGCCTATGACTTTCCCTCGATCCTCTGGATGAACAAAAAGTTTATAAACAATTCGATTTGCATTTTCGTCCGTCTCAATACGGACTTCTTCTGGATAATCGACTAACGGTAAAACGATTGCTTCAATCAGCTGCTTCAAAGACGTCTCCCCCGATTATTTACTGAATTTTTGGTTATGGAATTTCTCCATGATACCTTGTTCTGAGAACAGGTTACGTACTGTATCTGATGGTTTTGCACCGTCAGTTAACCATTTAAGAGCTTTCTCTTCATCGATGTTTACAGTAGCTGGTTGAGTTAGTGGGTTGTAAGTACCAACTGTTTCGATTTGACGACCGTCACGTGGTGAACGAGCATCTGCAACTACGATACGATAGAAAGGAGATTTTTTAGCTCCCATACGTTTTAAGCGAATTTTAACTGCCATTTTAATAGCACCTCCGAATAAGTTTCACACAAGATAGTATATTATCAATGTTTGCGATGTTTGTAAAGTGTTTTTTCTTAACACCTAAAAAATATTATTTAAATAATGAGTCAAAGCCTGGTAATTTCATTTTTTTCTTACCTTTACCTGTTGCCATACCCGTCATTTGTTTCATCATTTTTTTCATTTCATCGAACTGTTTCAACAGTCGATTGACTTCCTGAATCGACGTACCAGACCCTTGAGCAATTCGTTTTTTTCGACTACCGTTAATGATTTCTGGGTTCGTTTTTTCAGCAGGCGTCATCGAGTAAATAATTGCCTCAACATGCCCCATTTGCTTATCGTCAACTTTGACATTATCTAAGCCTTTGATTTTGTTCGCGCCTGGTAACATTTTTAAAATTTCATCAAGCGGTCCCATTTTCTTCACTTGTTGCAATTGCTCGACAAAATCGTCTAATGTGAAGCTTTGTGTTTTGAACTTTTCCTCTAATTCTTTCGCTTTTGCTTCATCAACGTTTGCTTGCGCTTTTTCAATAAGCGATAAAACGTCACCCATACCTAAAATACGAGATGCCATACGCTCTGGATGGAACGGCTCAAGCGCGTCCATCTTCTCACCCATACCGACGAATTTAATCGGTTTCTGTGTCACAGAACGAATCGATAATGCCGCACCACCACGAGTATCACCATCAAGCTTTGTTAAGACAACGCCTGTAATGCCCACAGCCTCATTAAAGCTTTCCGCAACATTTACTGCATCTTGACCAGTCATAGCATCTACAACAAGGAACACTTCGTCAGGTTCTTTTAATGCACGAATATCCTTTAGTTCTTGCATTAAATCTTCGTCGATATGCAAACGACCAGCTGTATCAATAATAACAACATCATGATGCTCTTCTTTTGCCAGTTCTAATGCTTGACGCGCGATTTCTACAGGAGATACATCAGTGCCTAGCGCAAAAACAGGGAGCGATAACTGCTTGCCTAATGTTTGTAATTGTTGCACCGCAGCAGGACGATAAACGTCAGCCGCAACTAATAATGGTTTACGATTGTATTTTTTACGTAAAACATTCGCTAATTTCCCAGAAGTCGTCGTTTTACCTGCACCCTGTAAGCCGACCATCATAATAACAGTTGGTGGTTTGGTATTAAATTTAATTGGGCTTTGTTCGCCACCCATTAGTTGTGTTAATTCGTCTTGAACAATTTTGATTACCTGTTGACCTGGAGTTAAGCTTTGCATTACATCCACGCCGACAGCACGTTCACTTACTTTTTTAACAAATTCTTTTACTACTTTTAAGTTAACATCCGCCTCGATTAAAGCAAATCGGACTTCACGCATCATTTCTTTAACGTCTTGCTCCGATACTTTTCCTTTACCTTTAATCTTTTGGATCGTCCCTTGGAGTCGTTCCGCTAATCCTTCAAAAGCCACTGCTTTCGCCTCCTAATCCCATTCTTTCAATTGTTCAATAAGCGTTAACTGTTCCTCAGCTGTCATACTTTTTTCCGTAATTCCTGCTGTTAACTGCGCTAGCATTTGCGTGCGTTGCTGAAATTTTTCAAGTAAACATAGTTTTTCTTCATATTCTTCAAGCATCGCTTCTGTTCGACGAATATTATCATAAACAGCTTGGCGTGAAACTCCATATGATTCAGCGATTTCCCCAAGCGAGTGATCGTCTAAATAATAAAGTTCCATATAACTTCTTTGCTTATCTGTTAATAATGCTTGATAAAAGTCGAAGAGAAAGTTCATGCGTGTTGTTTTTTCAAGTAGCATAATATTTCTCCCCCCGTTATTAGTCATTTGTATCATAACGAAAAGCGCCCATCTGTGTCAAGGTAATCTCCTTGTCTAAAAGCCTTTTATAGCCGTTGTTAGGCGTTTTCCACCTTTAGCTAGTATTTCCCTTTTAAACAATGTGATTCGCCTTTTCACAGTTGAGCGCGTATCATCAATCAATTACACCTCTGCGTAATGCGTCTGGTTTCCAAAGACAGCTCATGCAGCAGTTAAACTTGCTGTATTTTACGCCTAAACTTTTGCACTGTCGCCTCAATATTAATCTTCGTTATTTTGTAATTCCTGATCCAATCCATCTGCAAATAAACCATATACATAGCGTTCTGCATCAAATGGCTGTAAATCATCCATCTTTTCACCCAATCCAACAAATTTTACTGGAATGTGTAATTTGTTACGAATGGCTAGTACGATACCACCCTTAGCAGTACCATCCAACTTCGTTAAGACAATACCTGTTACATTTGTGGCTTCTTTAAATGTTTGTGCCTGAACAAGCGCATTTTGACCAGTTGTCGCATCAAGTGCTAGTAATACTTCATGTGGCGCATTAGGTACTTCACGCGCAATAACGCGATGTACTTTTTCAAGTTCATTCATTAAATTGACTTTATTTTGCAAACGACCTGCTGTATCACAAATTAACACGTCTGCATTGCGATTTTTTGCTGCACGAATTGCATCGTACATAACCGCTGCAGGATCCGAGCCTTCAGATTGCTTAATAACTTCACAACCAACACGGTCTCCCCAGACTTGTAATTGATCAATCGCGCCAGCACGGAAAGTATCTCCAGCAGCTAATACTACATTTTTACCTTGTGATTTTAGGCGATGTGCAAGTTTACCAATCGTTGTTGTTTTTCCTACGCCGTTCACGCCAACAAATAAAATAACTGTTAATTCACCTTTAGGCTGCATATTAAGGTCAATTAAATCTTCTTCCCCTTGCTCATAAATTTCTACAAGCTTTTCAGAAATGATTGTTTGAATGCCATTTGTATCTTTAATATTTTTTCGTTGTACTTCATAGCGCAGTTTGTCCATAAGCTCCATGACCGTTTCAAAGCCGACATCCGCTTGTAATAACAAATCCTCTAATTCCTCAAAGAAATCCTCATCCACTTTTCTGTAACGTGCAACTAAATCATTCACTTTTGAAGTAAATGAATTACGCGTTTTTTCAAGTCCAGCCTTAAATTTTTGTGTAATGGACCAAGCAGATGGTTTTTTCTCTATATCGGTTTCTTCGGCAGGTTGCTCGTCTACAAGAGCAATGTCCTGTGTTTCTTCTTTTAGCTCTTCAATTACAACCGGTGTCTCCACAACGGAAGAGTTCTCACTTACTGGCGCGTCCTCTACCTGTGCTTCAACTACTTCTTCTACAGTCGTTTCTAATTGTGCAGGGTTTGCTAGTTGTATTTGCTGTCCGGTAGATTCTTCCTCATTGATATCTACAACCTTTTCTTCTTCAGCGGGATTTCCCAACAACTTATCTTTCATTCGTTTAAAAAAACTCATGCTTGTTCGCTCCTTTGCTCCGCAAGTACGGGTTCATCTTCTAATTTGACTGAAACGAGTTTCGATACCCCTGATTCCTGCATTGTAATACCATACAGGACATCAGCCCCCTCCATTGTACCTTTACGATGGGTAATAACAATGAATTGTGTATCAAGGCTAAATTTCTTCAAGTATTCGCTATATCGAACAACATTGGCCTCATCTAATGCAGCTTCTACTTCATCTAGAATACAGAATGGCACTGGGCGAATATTTAAAATCGAGAACAATAAGGCAATCGCTGTTAGTGCACGTTCACCACCAGAAAGAAGGCTTAAATTTTGCAATTTTTTCCCAGGTGGTTGTGCAACAATTTCAATGCCCGTTTCCAACATATTGTCTGGCTCAAGTAACACTAAATCTGCTTGCCCGCCACCAAATAGTTCACGGAATACCAGTTTGAATTGCTCACGAATTGCATAAAATGTGTCACTAAAGCGCAGTGTCATTTCCTCATCCATTTCCTTAATGGCTTCATGTAACGTTTCCTGTGCTGCAAGTAAATCCTCACGTTGCTCAGTTAAAAATGAATGTCGTTCTAGTACACGGTCATATTCTTCAATAGAACTTAGGTTAACAGGCCCAAGTTCTTCAATTGATTTTTTCAACAGCTTAACGCGACGACGCATATGCTCCTCATCTTCAATCTTAAGAGCTTCATGCATCGCTTGCTCAAATGTTAGCTGATAATTTTCTTCGAGCTGTTCATTGAAATTATTCATTTCAAATTCTACGCGATTACGTTTTAATTCATTCGCACGTATTGCTTCCAGGAAGCCTTTATGTATACGTTGCTTTTCCTTCAGCTGCTCTTCCAATGTTGTCAGTTCTTGCTGATGCGCTGCTTTTTCTTCTTTTTTCTGTGCAATCGTAAGCTGTAGCGATTCACGTCTTGCTTTCCAAGTAGTAACCTGCTCATCCACTTCTTCATCACTTAATAGTTTTGTCGATTCATCAGATTGCAGCCAGATTATTTCCTGAGAAATATTGTCGACTTTTTGACGAGCTTTGTTTAATTGTAAAGCAAGCTCTGCAGTCGCAACTTGTACTTGAGACATTTGCTCCTGTATAACCGCTAATTGCGAGCGTTTTTCTGCCGATCGCTCACGAAGAACATCTTTTTCAGTTTCACCCTGCAACTTCACCTTGCCTAGCTGTTCAACAGTTTCATTGATTGCTATTAGTTCTGTTGCAAGCGTGGCTAAACGTGCTGTTGCAACTTCCTTTTGAGCTAGAAGTGCTTCTTCTCGTGTTTTAACATCCTGCGTTTCATTAGATGCAAAGGAAACGCGTGCAGATAAGCTTTTTTCAACAACCTCTAACTCACGAATACGACTAGCCTGTTGCATTTCATCTTTACGTAATTGCTCGCCGTCTAGTTTCATTTTCTCAACTGTGTCACGCAATGTCGCAAGATTCTCTTTTTCAGCTGCTACAGCCTGTTCCGCACTATGAATTGATGTTTCTAACGCTGCTAATTTTGCAATTAAGCCGTCTAATTCCGCTTTTCTAGTAAAGAGCGAAGATTGTTGCTTCGCCGCCCCACCTGTTAACGAACCGCCCGCATTGACAATATCTCCGTCTAGAGTTACTACACGATATCGAAAACCACATAAACGGGCAATTTGGCTAGCTCCTTCTAAATTTGCTGCGACAAGTACGTTACCTAGTAGGTTTTCTACAATTGAACGATTTTCTTCATCGAATGTAACGAGCGCATCGGCCATTTGTACAAAAGCTGGATGTTCAGTAGCAAGCTGTATAGCGGACAGATTGATTTTCCGTGACTTCATAACTGTTTTCGGTAAGAATGTCGCACGTCCCGCTCTTTTTTGCTTTAACCAATGAATAGCCTGTTGAGCATGTTGTTCATTCGTTGTCACAATATGCTGAGAAGCAGCACCTAATGCCGTTTCGATGGCCTGTGAATACTTACTATTGACCTGAACTAATTCAGCAACAGCCCCTTCAATACCTTGTAACTCACCCTTATCACGCGCTAACAATACTTCCTTAACTCCGTGGAAGAATCCTGAGAAATCGGATTCTAGCTCGGCTAGCGTATCTTTTCTAGCCTTCAATTGTTGTTGATGTTGGTACGCTTTATAAAGCATTTCTTGTTTGTCATTAAAGGATGTATTTACTTTTTTTAGTTGTATCTGTAGGGTTTCAAATCTCTCTAGCTTATGTTGTAACTCGTTCGTTGTAGCTAGATGTGCAACAGTAAGTGCCTGTTTTTCGGTTACAATTTGTGCAAGTTCCTGGCCGAATTCATCTGTTTGGTCTGTCATACGTGCAGCCATTGCTTTTTGCTGTGCTAATTGTTGGTCAATATTTTTCAATTCGTTTTTGACAGTTGCCTCTTCGTTTAACGAATCAATATAACGATTTTTTTGTTCTTCAATTTCTTGCTCTATTTCTGTAACGGAACGATTTAACGATTGCTCTAATTGTTTAATAATGTGCTTCAGCGCTGATACTTCTTGCTGTTTTTCAGTGAATAATTCTTTCTTCTCAAGTTCTTGAACAATTAGAGTCTCTACTTCATCCTTCGCTTCTTGTAAAGATGTATTTAACTGTTGTAGCTGATTTGAAGTGTTTTGTCGCTTTTCTGCCATCAAGGCTTTACGGCCATCCCAACGCTCCACTTCCATTGTTGCATCAACAAGATCGGATTGAGAGCCGTCTAATAAGTGATCTAATTCTTTCAAATACTTCCGAATCTCAGTTGACTTTGTCTCCAACGCTAAAATATTACTCGCTTGAGTTTGTTCAGTTTCAGATAGCTGTGTATATTCTTCTTTCAGTGCATGCAAAGATTGTGCACAATTTTTTAAATCGTGCACAAGCATCGCAATATCAAAATCCTTTAACTCTGTTGACATTTGTACATAATCTTTAGCGCTAGAAGCCTGAATCGCTAAAGGTTCTAGACGACCATCTAACTCATGCAAAATATCTAATACACGGTATAAATTCTCATCTGTTTCAACAAGTTTATGCTCCGCTTTTTTCTTTCGTAATTTATACTTTAATACACCTGCCGCCTCTTCAAAAATAGATCGGCGGTCATCAGGTCTACTATTTAAAATTTCATCGACACGGCCTTGTGAAATAATCGAAAAAGCTTCTTTACCAAGTCCCGAGTCCATAAACAAGTCCGTAATATCCTTCAGGCGACACTGCTGGTTATTGAGTAAATATTCACTATCACCTGAACGGTATACGCGTCTTGTTACGCTTACTTCTGTATAGGGAAAAGCAATTTGCTCATCAGTATTATCTAAAATCAATGTTACCTCTGCAAAGTTTAATGGCTTTCGAGAGTCACTCCCAGCAAAAATAACATCTTCCATTTTTGCTCCACGTAACGACTTTGCCGATTGCTCCCCGAGTACCCAACGAATAGCATCGGTCACATTACTTTTTCCACTGCCATTTGGTCCAACAACAGCAGTAACACCTGGTACAAAATCAATACCAATGCGCTCCGCAAAAGATTTAAAGCCAATCACTTCTAGTCGTTTTAGGAACATCTATTAAGCCTCCTCTTTAGCAGTCTGCGCACGCATAGCATGCATAGCACATTGTGCCGCCTGCTGCTCGGCTTCTTTTTTTGACTTCCCTCTACCAATACCAAGCTCTTGTCCATTTAATAACACGCTCGATACAAATGTACGATTATGCGCAGGCCCCTTCTCATCGACAATTTCGTAATGAAGAAGACCGTTATTCGTTTGTTGCACCATTTCTTGTAACTGACTCTTGAAATCCATCACATGCGAAAAAGCACCGATTTCTACTTTTGGGAACACGATTCGTTCTAAAAATGTCACGACCGTTTGTAAGTCCTGATCTAAATAAAGGGCACCTACAAATGATTCAAATACATCTGCAAGTAGCGCTGGACGTTCCCGACCACCTGTTAATTCCTCACCTTTTCCCAGTAACACAAAGCGACCAAAGCCTAACTCATTTGCAAAGATTACAAGTGATGGCTCACAAACAATTGACGCACGAAGCTTCGTTAATTCACCTTCGCTCATATGTGGGTATTTCTCAAAAAGGTATTTAGAAACAGATAGTTCAAGTACAGCGTCACCTAAAAATTCAAGACGCTCATTATCCGTAAACAACTTACGGCGATGCTCATTCACATAAGATGAATGCGTGAATGCTTGATACAATAAATTTTTATTTAAAAATGTGATGTTCAATTCATGCTGTAATAGCTCGAATTGATTGCGTACTTTCTCAGGAAGTACGCCTGATTTCTGCATAGTTCCTTTTCTTTTCATAGCCATTGAACAATCTGCCTTCCTAATAGTTTCTACCGTCTTAGTGTACCTTTTTCAAGGCGTTTATGCAAAAGTATTTCCACCAAAATGCAATGTTTTGGGAATTTTTTTGCAAATCGTTTGCAAAATTGAAAAAAGGCACGTCCTGAGCTCGATAAACGAACCATTACGTACCCTTTCACATTCGCCTTGGCGTATTTGCACCGATCACTAAACTGTCAGTGCAGAAAAACATTGCGTCTAGAATTTGACCTGTGCAACACATTCAAATTCTGTGACATCGCCAGAGGCTTTAACTTTATTCAGCTAACCTGACTGTTGATTGATTAAAAAATGAATCTACACTCATTTTAACACCTATTGAGGCGAGAGACTACCGCTGAATAAAGTTAAAACGAAAATTAGCTAACTTTACTTTCGATGTATGAAATAGCAGAACCAACCGTAGAGATTTTTTCAGCATCTTCATCAGAAATTTCCATATCGAATTCATCTTCAAGCTCCATAACAAGCTCAACTACGTCTAATGAGTCAGCACCTAAATCATCACGGAAAGAAGCTTCAAGTGTTACTTCGCTTTCTTCAACACCTAAACGGTCCACGATTACTTTTGTTACTCGTTCTAATACAGTAGTCAAATCTTTCACCTCCCCTCACATGATTATACAAAAAAGCAAAATCTATGCCCATTACATATTATTACATCACCATGCCGCCGTCTATATGTAACGTTTGCCCAGTCATATAGTTAGCATCGTCTGAAGCTAGAAAAACAACTGCCTTTGCAATATCTTCCGGCTGACCAAGCTTTGCTAAAGGAATTTGTGTAAGCATGCCTTGTTTTAACTCTTCTGGTAGTTGATCAGTCATCTCTGTTTCAATAAAGCCTGGTGCAATAGCATTTACTAAAATATTGCGAGATGCCAACTCTTTAGCTGTTGTTTTTGTCAAACCTATAACGCCTGCTTTGGCAGCTACATAATTAGCCTGGCCAGCATTACCTGCTACACCTACGATAGACGAAATATTAATAATTCGTCCTGCACGTTGTTTCATCATTTGACGCGTTACTGCTTTTGTACAAAGGAAAACACCCTTTAGATTCGTGTCTAAAACATCGTCCCATTCGTCTTCTTTCATACGCATCAATAAATTATCACGTGTAATGCCCGCATTATTAACTAAAATATCGAGCGAACCAAATGTTTTTACTGCCGCATCCATTAATGAAGTTACTTCTTCCGCTATCGAGACGCTTGCTTGTATTGCAATGGCCTCACCACCGTTCGCTTGAATGCTCGCAACAACTTCCTCTGCTTTTGCCTGTGAGCCGCTATAATTGACGACAATTTTAGCTCCCTCTTCAGCAAGTTTCAATGCAATCGCACGTCCAATTCCCCGCGAAGCACCCGTTACAACCGCTACCTTACCTTGTAATTTATGCATTGATTGTCCACTCCTTCGACGCTTCTATTAATGCTTCTAATGATGCTTCATCATATACACAATACGTTGCTACTGTTCGATCTATCTTTTTAACTAAACCGCTTAAAACTTTGCCGGGTCCACATTCGATAAATACATCCACACCATTAGCGATCATTTCACGCACAGATGCTTCCCACTGCACAGCGCTGTATACTTGTTCTACTAATTCTTGCTGAATAGCAGATACATCCTGTAATTCATTGGCCATAACATTGCCAATTACCGGAATTTGTGGCGCTGATAGTGTAATACCATCTAATGTTGCACGTAATTTTTCAGATGATGGTCGCATTAATTCTGAATGGAATGGACCACTTACGACTAAAGGAATCGCACGTTTCGCACCCGCTTCTTTCGCTGCTACAGATGCCTTTTCAACGCCTTCCTTTGTACCAGAAATGACAATTTGGCCTGGACAGTTAACATTTGCTACCTGTACAGCATCTCCTGCCGTAGTTACTTTTTCAGTTACAGCATGTAAATCATTGAGCTCCATGCCAAGAATAGCTGCCATTGCACCTTGCCCCGCCGGCACTGCCTCGTTCATATATAAACCACGTTTATGCACTACTGATACCGCATCTTCGAATGATAGTACTCCAGCAATAACTAATGCACCATATTCGCCAAGCGAGTGACCAGCTACATAGTGTGGTGTAATTCCAGCTGTACGTATTTTCTCTGCCACCATCACACCTGTCGTTAAAAGTGCTGGCTGTGCATGATATGTCAACGTCAATTCCTCTGCAGGTCCTTCAAGCATTAATTTTGAAAGTTCAAATCCTAGAGCCTTGTCCGCACTTTCATAAAACGCCTTGCTCTCTGCCGTGTTTTCTACAAATTCTTGACCCATTCCAACCGTTTGAGAGCCTTGGCCTGGAAAAATAAATGCAATTTTCGTCATTTCTCATTAATCCCCTTTGTTAGTCAATTTCTAAGCGACGCACTGTGTCCGTAATCGTTGGTATGACAGTATGCTCTACCATTGTATTGGCTTGGCGAATCGCACTAAAGATTGCTTTCCCATTCGATGAGCCATGCGCTTTAATAACAGGTGCTTGCAAGCCAAATAACCCTGCTCCACCATACTCTGTGTAATCCATTTTATTTTTCAAGTCACGTAAATTATTTTTCATAAGGGCTGCTGAAATTTTTGTTTTTGTAGAAGACATAAAAGCCTCTTTTAACATCGTAAATAACGCACCCGCTGTTCCTTCTATCGATTTCAACACCATATTACCCGTAAAACCGTCTGTCACAACAACATCTGCAACCCCTTCAAGTAAATCACGAGCTTCTACGTTACCGACAAAATTCAAATCTGCTTCCTTCAGCAATTCAAAAGCAGCTTTTGTTAAATCATTGCCTTTTTTTTCTTCTGTACCGATATTTAAAAGGCCAATACGCGGCTTTTGTAGCCCTCCAACCTTCTTAGCATAAATATCGCCCATTATTGCATATTGCAATAAATGTTCAGGTCGTGCATCTGCATTTGCTCCTAAATCAAGCATTAAAAACCCTTTGCCATCAAGCGTTGGTAATGTCGTTGCTAAAGCAGGTCGTGCAATCCCTTCAATACGCCCGACTTTAAATAAGCCACCTGCCATTAAAGCCCCTGTATTACCGGCCGATAGACAAGCATCAGCCTTCCCTTCCTCCACAGCATCCATCATTCGTGCCATTGAGGAGTCCTTTTTACGTCGAACAGCACGCGCAGGGTCGTCTGTACCTTCTACCACTTCTCCACAATGGACAACTGTTAGTCGGTCATGCATTTTTAAAAACGGCTCAAGCTTGTCTTGCTGTCCATATAATTGAATTTCCAAATTTGGAATTTGATTTAATGCTAATAAAGCACCTTCCACAACCGATTTTGGTGCGTTGTCGCCACCCATTCCATCAAGCGCTAATTTCATTGTTGTTCACCTTTACCTTTCGTGCGGTACATATCAAATTCGCCAACAAAGACTGTTTCACCGTTAACAGTAGAGATTACCTCTACTTTCGTACGATGATGTTCGTCATCTCGTCCAACAACTACAGCCTTCGTAATAACACGATCTCCAGCTTTCACAGGTTTCACAAATGTTATATTAGAATGCACTGTTAAGGCTAGTTCATCATCGATAACCGCTACTGCTAATGAGTTTGCCTGTGCAAATAAATGATGTCCACGCGCGATGCCATTGCGCTGAAAAACATGTTCTTCTTTTACGTCAAAAATAGATAATGCACGATTATCTAATTCAATATCAATAATTTCACCGATTACTTCATCTATCGGCAAAGATTTCACTTCATTTTCATAGGTTTTCGAAGCCACATCTTTAATTCGTTCACGCAATTCTGGAATCGCTAATTCCATACGATCCAAACGAATTGTTTGAACACTTACCTGAAACTCTGATGCTAGCTGTTCATCTGTGACGAATGGATTTTCCGCAATCGTTTCAGATAGTAGTTGCTGCCGCTCTTTCTTCGTTCGTCTCAACGTCATTCGCCACCTTTTTAGTTGTTATTAGCACTTGGTACTAATATCAGTATATAGAGTATAAAAAAAGAATGCAAGACCTGTTTTCAAAAACAAGTACTTGCATCCCTCTTAATCGAAACGATCTCCTTGTAATACACCTGATTCTTCTAACATGAGACGTAAATATTTATACGCCTCATCCTGCCAAAATGCATCGCCTTCAATCATTTCAGTTGCATCTTTCCGAGCAGTTTCAAGGGTTCTATAGTCGTGCACTAAATCTGCTACTTTAAAATCAGGTAAGCCACTTTGCTTACGACCAAAGAAATCCCCTGGCCCTCGAAGCTCTAAATCTTTCTCAGCTAGTCGAAAGCCATCATTTGTTTCTGTCATCGATTGCATTCGCTCTTTACCTTCATCTGATTTTGGATCGGCAATCAATACACAATATGACTGATGCTCCCCACGACCAACGCGACCACGGAGTTGATGTAATTGAGCTAAACCGAAACGCTCAGCGTCATAAACAACCATAAAGGTTGCATTTGGTACATTAACACCGACTTCAACCACCGTAGTAGAAACAAGCACTTGAATATCACCTTCACTAAAGGAGCGCATAACCGCATCTTTTTCATCTGCGGGCAAACGACCGTGCATCAGACCAACTTTATAACGTCCATTAAAATACGATGCAAGTTGTTCATAAATGTCCACTGCATTTTGTACGTCCAGTTTGTCGGACTCCTCAATAAGTGGACAAATGGCGTATGCTTGTCTCCCAGCCGTTAGTTCTAACTCCAATTTCGATAATACTGAACTAAGTTGTTCTTTTTTCATCCAATGTGTTTCGATTTGCTTTCGCCCCGCAGGCATTTCATCAATCATCGACACATCCATTTCACCAAACGCGGTAATCGCTAGTGTTCGTGGGATTGGAGTAGCTGTCATAAAAAGCACATCAGGATTTTCTCCTTTATCACGTAAAATCCTACGCTGCTCAACTCCAAAACGATGCTGTTCATCTGTTATCACAAAGCCTAATCTGTGAAAAACTACATCTGGCTGAATAAGCGCATGTGTACCAATTAAGATATCGATTTCACCATTTACCAGCGCTTCTAAAAGTAAGCGGCGCGCTTTCGTTTTTGTCGAGCCCGATAACAAGGCTACACGCACCCCAAATGGCTCAAACCACGCCATTAAATTTTCAGCATGTTGCTCAGCTAAAATTTCCGTCGGTGCCATTAACGCCCCTTGAAAACCAGCCGTGACAGCTGCATATAAACATATAGCTGCAACAACTGTTTTTCCTGAGCCAACATCACCTTGTAGCAAACGGTTCATTCGATGCGGCTCTTTTAAATCTTTGCAAATTTCATTTACGACTCGCTTTTGCGCTCCCGTTAATTCATACGGCAATGATTCAATAAATTCACGTAGCTTTTGCAAATCAAATTGGACCATCGTACCATGCTCATTATCCTTACGTATTTTACGTAATGTTTGGATACGTAACTGAAAATTTAATAATTCCTCATAAGCGAAGCGTCTTCTTGCTTGCTTTGCATGTTGAGCGTCCAGTGGAAAATGAATACCTTCAAGCCCCTCACGCATGGATACAAGTTTATACGAAGCTTGTAAATGTTCAGGAATTGCATCTGGTAGTTCTGCGCCAAATTCATCAAGCACCTGTCGCATATATTTACGAAAACGCTTTTGTGGAATCAAACCTTTGAGGCTATACACAGGTTCAAAATCTACTTGATCAGTTTTCGGCCCAAAAGTTACAGTCGTACCATTAATAACCTGTCTACCCCGATCCCATTTACCTGTTACCGTAATAATAGAACCAGGAACAAGCTTTTGCTTTAAATAGTTTTGATTAAAAAATACAATTTTCACTAAATGACGCCCTGCAAGCACTGTCACTTGTAAACGGGATTTATTTCGTCCTAAGAACAGCACTGTGGGCTCACGTTCCACTTTACATTCAACAGTGACACGTTCATTATGTGGCGTCTGCGCTAAATCTTTTAAACGAAAATCCTCATGTCGATGTGGGAATGTCCACAATAAATCTGATATTGTCTCGATGCCTAGTGCTTCTAGATGTGCTGCTGTTTCTTTCCCGACCCCCTTTAAATCGGAGACGGGATGAGTTAATTCAGTCACCTTGCACGACAGCTCCTCCAAATATCTTCGCCGCAAGTGCCTTCCCTGTTGGTGTTGCCGCTAGGCCACCACGCGCCGTTTCTTTTAAATTTGGACTCATCGACAAGCCGATACGATACATTGCTCCTATTACTTCATCACAAGGGATACGACTAGTGACACCCGCAAGTGCCATATCTGCAGCAACAAGTGAGTTAGCAGCACCCATCGCATTACGCTTTACACAAGGCACTTCTACTAATCCTGCTACCGGATCACAAACGAGCCCTAGCATATTTTTAAGGGTAATCGCAAATCCTTCAGCACATTGCTGTGGTGTACCACCTGCCATCTCCACAATAGCAGCTGCTGCCATACCTGCCGCTGAACCAACCTCAGCCTGACAACCACCCTCAGCACCCGAAATAGAAGCATTATTGGCTACAACAAAACCAAAAGCACCCGATGTAAACAAATAACGAATCATTTGTTCACGTGTTGGATTCAGCTTATTTTTCACTGCAAATAATGTACCTGGTACAACACCCGCTGAGCCAGCTGTCGGTGTTGCACAAATTGTACCCATTGCCGCATTTACTTCATTTGTTGCAACCGCTTTACTAACAGCATCTAATAATAAATCCCCAGAAAGTGAATTCCCTTGTGCAATATAATTTTGAAGCAGTACGGCATCTCCGCCTGTCAAACCTGTCACAGACCGTACACCATTTAAACCACGTTCAACAGCTTCTTCCATAACCGTTAAATTACGGTCCATTTGCTGCATGATTTCTTCACGTGTCCGCCCACTTATTAACATTTCTTGCTCTATCATCAGTTCTGAAATTAATTTACCTTCTTGTTCTGCACGCGCAACAAGCTCGCGTACATTGTGAAACAATACGTCCATATTGTCACGCCTCCTTAGTTATTAATTTTCGACACTTTTGTAATATATGGTATTAAAGAAATCTGCTGTAATATTTTATCTTCAATGTTTTGATCGACCTCAATCACCATTAGTGCAGTTAAACCACGTTCAATACGTGAAACCTCCATATGACCGATATTAACATCATGCATAGCCAAACAGTTTGCAACATTGGCAATACAGCCGGCGCGATCGTCATGTACCACAAGGATGGCTGGCATTCCTCCAGTCAATCGTAATTTGAAGCCGTTAACCTCACTTACTTCAATTTTACCACCGCCGATAGAAATTCCAACTACCGACATCTCCCCCTCGTCATCTCCTATGACAAGCCGTGCAGTATTCGGATGTTCAGTATTTGCTGTTTCAGGAATGAATTCAAAAGCTAATCCCGCTTTTTCTGCATCTGCAAACGCTGTTTTAATACGCTCATCAAATGTATCATAATTTAATAAGCCACCAATAAGCGCAACATCTGTTCCATGCCCTCTATACGTTTCAGCAAAAGAACCATACAAATGAATCTTCGCCCATTTTGGCTGTCGTCCAAATAAATCTCGTGCAACTCTTCCTATACGCGCTGCACCTGCCGTATGAGAGGAAGAAGGCCCAATCATCACTGGTCCAATAATATCAAATACTGATGTAAACTTCATACAAGCACCCCTCTATTCTATTCATATAATAATATTTATTTTTATTTATATCATGCTTGATAGTTACTATAAAAGTAAAGCAATACTTTATCAACTTTCAGAAAATTAACACTACTATAACTTCCTTTTGTAAACCCGTTATTATTTTTGTCTTTCTCCCTAATACACTCATTTCTCAAAGCCAATAAACCAGTATTTGTAAATACCTCATCCTCTGGACGCGTACATTCAACGAACTATTTCCCGCTAATCTAGTTATATACTTATACATAATATCCCGTTAGCATAAACAAAAGCAGTACACAACTTGTGCACTGCTTCGCCTGATACATTTCAAGGGTATTGTTAATTATTCTACCGAAATAATATATGGATATAATCCTTGTTTACCATTAAATAGCTCGACTTCTACATCCGGGTAGCTTTCTTCGATAAATTTCACTAAAGTAGTTGCGTTTTCTTCAGTTGTATCCTCACCATAAATGATTGTCACAATTTCAGCTTCTTCATCAACTAAATCAGTAATAACTTTCTCAGCAGCATCTTTTAATGCTGGTGTCGATAGCACAATTTTCCCTTCTGCAAGTGCCATGAAATCATCCTTATGGATTTCTACACCATCAATTGACGTATCACGAACCGCATAGGTTACCTGTCCTGTTTTCACGTTAGCTATTGCATCTGTCATTGTTGCTCGGTTCACGTCTACAGTCGCTTCCGGATTAAATGATAAGATTGCAGCCATCCCTTGAGGGATAGTTTTTGTCGGTACTACTGCCGCTTCAATATCAAGAAGCTCTACAGCTTGTTCCGCTGCCATCACAATATTTTTATTGTTTGGTAAAATCAATACTTTTTCTGCACCAATTTCTTGTACAGCCTTTACGATATCCTCAGTTGAAGGGTTCATTGTTTGCCCACCTTCAATGACATAGGAAGCCCCAATCGAACGAAGTAATTCAGCAACGCCTTCACCCATTGCAATCGTCACAATTGCATATGGATGTTTTTCAGCTTTTTTTGTTGAGGTAGGCGCTTTATGGTCTTCTCCAACAATGGCAGAATGTTGTTCACGCATATTGTCGACCTTAATTTTCATTAAACTACCGTATTTTTGGCCCATAGCTAAAACAGCACCTGGTTGTTCTGAATGAATATGCACTTTCGCAATTTCCTCATCTGATATAACAAGTAATGAATCACCTAGGGGATTCAATTCGGTACGGAATTGTTCCTCACTAAACGGCTCTTTACCTTCTTCAAAACGCACCATAATTTCTGTACAATAACCGAACTCAATATCCGCTGTATTCATGAAATCTTGCGCTCTATGATGTTCGGCATTGATTAAATCATCTAGTGTAGCATCGTTTTTCTTAGGTAGTGGCTCACCTTTCAACGAAGCTAAGAAACCTTCGTAAACAAATAGTAAACCTTGCCCACCACTATCCACAACGCCTACTTCCTTCAGTACTGGAAGTAAATCTGGCGTGCGTCCTAATGAAGCCTTTGCTTCCGCAGTGAAAGCCTCCATTACAGCAATGATATCGTTTTCAGTTTCTGCTACCTCGACACCTTTTTTCGCAGCTTCACGCGCAACAGTCAAAATCGTTCCTTCAACTGGCTTCATAACCGCTTTATAGGCTGTATCAACACCTGCTTGGAAGGCATCTGCAAAGCCCTTAGCATCAATTGTAGCTTCTTTTTCAATAAATTTACCAAAGCCACGGAAAAGTTGAGATAAGATAACCCCAGAATTCCCACGCGCACCCATAAGTAAGCCTTTTGATAAAGCTTGTGCTGTTTTCCCGATATGTTCTGATGCTTGAAGTTCTGTTTCTTTCGCTCCAGATGTCATCGATAAGTTCATGTTTGTTCCTGTATCACCATCTGGTACTGGGAATACATTTAATGAATCTACATAATTTGCATTTTGGAATAGATGATGCGCTCCCATTTGCACCATCTCTGCAAATTTTAATCCGTCTAATGACTGCATTCGATTTAGTTCCTCCTCTTACACATTCGCTACACGAACGCCCTGCACAAAGATATTGACAGATTTCACGCTCATACCCAATGTTTTATCAACTGTATATTTCACTTTCGATTGTACTTGATAAGCAACTTCCGAAATTTTCGTCCCGTAACTAACAATAATGTACATATCAATATGTAAATCTTCGTCTTGTTGTCGAATAACAACACCTTTAGCAAAGTTCTCTTTGCGTAAAATATCAGTTAGACCATCACGAATTTGATGTTTAGATGCCATGCCAACAATACCGTAGCATTCTATAGCAGCGCCACCAGCAATTTGTGCAAGTACATCCGTCGAAATATCAATTTGGCCGAATTCGTTATTTAATTCAATTGACATAGAAATGCCCCCTTGGCTCTTTTTGACTAAATTACATTGTACCACTTTGGATATACATTAAGCAACCTAAGAAGCCCTGAAAGCGCACTGTATCAACGTTTCAAGCTTACAAAAGGAAAAAATATACAGGTAGAATTTGTGCTCCTTCGAAAACTACTGTTTTTACATGGTAAATGGTTGCGGTTGTTTTGCTTCATCGTCGTTTGAATATGTTGTAAATTTAAAACTTTGGCACCACATCCCTATACTGACTGTGTCGACATCAGCTATTGGTGAACGCTCTAACATTTAATTCCGCAAATGAACGATAGGTAAATATTTGTTTTTCATGTCCCTCTCCCTATTACAGAATACTCCCAATAAATTATCTTGCTAATTTCAATAAATGTAAAGATATGAAAAAGGGTACAAAAAAGCTGGTACTTTTAGCACCAGCTTTTTTTCATCTATTATATGACTTTTTAAAATAGACTCTTTATAAGCGTGTCAATCATAACAGGCATCTCCTTAAATGCACTGTCAACATGTAGCCGTTCTGTTTTCTGATGTGCATCTTTTCCAAAAGGACCAACATTCAAAACAGGCCCTTTTAACGCTGTCATCGCTTCAAATGGAATGCTGTACGTATCACCCCAAACAGGCGTATTTCGCTCAAATGCTACCCAACCATTGGCATCATCTGCATAGTTGACATAGCTCAAATCACAAATTCCATTAAAATAATGAATCTGTTCTATTTCAATATGAAACGTTTTTGCTGTTTCTTTCATTAATTCGATAGATTTAATAATAAGCGCATTATCAGATGAATTGATAGCAGGATAGTAAGGTGGTGCATATAACAGAACAGTTGCAGGTGTTAGCTCTTGGCATCGAATCATAAGCTGATCTACAATGCGGATGGATTTCTCACGATCATCCCAAGCATTATTTTCAAGCACTTTCTGTTTTATACACTGAACCTCTTCCACACCTATTTTATTTATTGCATGCTCTAATAATGTCTCATAACGAAGCACTCTCACTTTTCCAACACCCTTTACCCGCTCACGTTCACAAATTTCTTTGTAATGCATATTACAAGTAGCCATCGCTTCTTTTGCTACGTGTTCAAAGATTTCCATCACCTCAGACGCTGTACGCTTCATTAAAAAAACATTGTACAGAGCGGCTGCTCGATAAGGTGTTTGTGTGGAATATTCCATTTTCAAATCCTTTAACTGTAAAGAGACTGGGAGTGGCGTACTTTCGCCAAGATCTGTTTCACGGAAAATAGGGTTCCATTCCATATACTGTGTCATATATGAGGCAATATAATTCGCCGTCATTCCTTTTAAAGGTTCGCCTACATGTGTCTCTTTTCCATAGAATAAAGCAGCTGGCATAATTTTACCAATTGTTCCTGAATAAATATATTCATTTATATCCGATGGACCTTGTGAAAAAGAAGGTTCACTATTTAAAAATAATTTGTAGGTTAGACCATGCTGCTTTCGTAACTTTACAAGCTCAACAACTGCTGCACGCATACCAGCAGAGTTCACTTCCTCATCCGGTACCGCTGTTAATATCAGGTTAATTGGCCACTGCTCAATGCTTGCTTTTTCAAGTAGTTGCATATGTAGAGCCAGTCCCATCTTCATATCCATCGTCCCACGACCAAATAAATAATTTCCCGATTCTAAGTCGATTCTCGCCTCTTCCGGTAAGTCTTTTTTATATTTTGGTTCCATTAGCTTTTTTGTCAACTCTTCAGGATAAAAAGCAAAGGGCTCTAGTTCACCATACTCTTCCGTATGAACAGTGTCGAAATGGCTAATCAAAACAACCGTTTCTGTTGCTGTCGGATGTTTGTACAATGCTGTTACAGCATTTCTTCCAAGACCTGCATCATGTAACATAATTTGATTTGGATTTTCTCTAAAATAAGAAAGCGATTGCAACATCGTTTTTAATTTATAGGCAAATTCATTTTCACCTGCTGTTAATGTTCTACTTTCCCAACTTACAATTTCGCATAATAAGGCACGTAGTTTTTCAGGTGTATTCCATACGTAGTTATTCATCATAATTCTCCTTTATCCTTGTGTGGGCAACCCTTTTTAATGTAAATCAAGTGGTTCCTCATTTTTTATGTTCTTATTTAGAAGAAACTGTATTCGTTTTACTCAATTTAAATTTATAGAAAAGCATACAAGCTATAAAAAAGCCAATGCCATAAAGCAAACCAATTCGTTGGGTTGGATCGAATGCTAAAAATATAAGAATTAGTACACAAAAGCTAATACAAAACAAAGGAATTAGTGGATAAAAGGGTGTTTTAAATTTCAAGTCTTCCACCTTTCCTCCTGCTTTCACATAACGATGACGGAACATTAATTGCGATGTGGCAATACCCATCCATGAAATTGTAACCGCAATTCCCGCAATTGACATGAGTAAAACAAATACTGTATCTGCTTCCATCACACTCGTTAATAACGATAAAAGGGAGAACAGCATCGTGAAAATAAGCGCATTTAATGGTACTTTATTGTTTGTCAGACGTCCAAATAGTTTTGGAGCCATTCCCTCTTTTGACATCGACCAGAGTAAACGAGTAGAAGCATAGAGACATGAGTTACCTACTGATAGAATTGCTGTCAAAATGACAAAGTTCATAATGCCAGCTGCATAAGGAACACCTGCTATTTTCATCAATGTCACGAAAGGACTTTCAAGTAGTCCAAGTTCAGATGCTGGGAAGATTGCAGATAATACAATAATGGAGGCGATATAAAATACAATAATTCTAAAAAGAATGGTCCGTATTGCCCTTGGGATATTCTTTTCTGGATTTTCAGTTTCTCCAGCCGCAATTCCTACTAGCTCCGAGCCTTGATAAGAGAAAATAACGTTCATCATCGTTACAAATATAATAGCAATCCCTGCTGGAAATAACCCTGTGGGTGCTAAGTTCGTTAAATGAGGTGTTGGACGATCTGCCAATGGTATAAAGCCAAATATAGCTGCTGCACCTATAATGATAAAAGCTATAACTGCAACGACTTTAATACTCGCAAACCAAAACTCTGCTTCTGCAAACCCTTTAGTCGTCAGGGCATTTAATACAAACAACAGCACCATGAAAACAGCACACCAAATCCAAATAGGAATATCAGGAAACCAATGTTGCATCAATATCCCTGCTGCGGTAAATTCCACCCCTGCTGTGGCAGCAGAACCTACAAAGTACATCCATCCTAAAGAAAAGCCCGCTGCTGGATTTATAAAACGGGTTGCATATGTTTGAAAAGAGCCGGTTACTGGCATATACACAGCCAATTCTCCAAGACAATTCATTACCATATATAATATGAAACCACCACATAAATAACCTATTAATGCTCCACCTGGACCCGCTTGATTAATTGTATAACCGACATTTAAAAATAATCCTGTTCCAATAACTCCACCTAGTGATAGCATTAATAAATGACGACTCTTCATTGAACGATTCAATAAAATATTTTGTTGTTGCTCCCCTTTACCCAACGTCCATCCCCTCTTTCACATTCTTCGCGCTATCTAAATAACAAATATTCTGATATCTAAAATTATAAGCACCCAATCAATTTTTTCTGAAAAACAAATTGATTGGGCTTTAGTTTGTTTAGTTACTATAGTGAATTAAAAACGTAATGATAAGCAGCTTAATCCACCATCATGTTTTCTGAACTCAGACATGTCAAGTTCAATTGTTTTATAGCCTAATTCATTTAGCTTACGATTCGTTTCTAGATAGCCAGCCGGAATAATCACATAATCGTTCACTTGAATACAGTTTGCAGAATACTCATCTTCTTTTGGTATGATAATTTTTTCATAGGAAGCGAAAGCTGGATGATCAATAAATTCCCCCGCAAGGACCATACGATTTTCACCCACATAGGCGATGCCTGTTTTTAAATGGAAGAATTCTTTTAATGGAATAATCGTAGCTTCATAACCTTCTTTTTCAACGATTTCCTTGAATTGACGCGCTCCTTCTTCATTCGTACGGTCAGAAATACCAACATAAAATTTCTTTTCAGCTTGTAATACATCTCCGCCATCGAGTGTTCCTGGTGCTTTGATATAGTGTATTTTGTTATAAAAATTTTTTACTGCTGGTTCTATATCTTCAATTTCACGGTTACGTGCATCCGCACCAGGATTGGAAATAATAGCAAATTCAGACGTCAATACTGCTGTATCCTCTACAAAAGTAGAATCTGGAAATGCTTCATTTGCTGGAAGGTGCGTTACTTCCACCCCACATTTTTTCAATGCTTCAACATAACGGTTGTGCTGTTCAAATAATTCTTCTAAATTCGGTTTTCCAAGATTACTCGTTGTTAAACCGTTGATATAACTATTACCTGGTGTTTTTACAATGACATTTTTAAACATATGAATCGTCTCCTTTTTATCCTCTAATTACTGGACAAGTTAGACACGTTGGTCCACCTGTTCCTTTTACCGAAATTTCTTCACCCTTATATTCATAAACTGTAGCGCCTGCGTCCAATAATTGTTTCTTTGTAGAAGGATTTCCGGTTGGAATCACGCAAACTCTCGGCGCAAGTGCTAACACATTACAGCCTAAAGTGTCATATTCTTCTTTAGGCACTTCAATGAGCTGTATACCCTTTTCGATAATGAGCTGACGGAAAAATACTGGCATTAATCGTGAATGGACGACAGCCAAATCCTTGTCCACCATACTGATGAAGGACATCAGATGTAGACACTCTGCTTCCCCTAAATCGTGTGGTAGTTGTACGACAATAAATTCGTCAACAAAGTCAGCGGTAATTTCTTTTAATTGACGGATTGCTTCATCATTCGTGCGGTAGCCACGTCCAACAACAAGTGTTCGGTCATCTAGCCACACAATATCCCCGCCATCTGAAACTGCTTGTCCCGTTAATTCTCCGATAACAGGGATACCCTGTTGTGCTAAATAGGCTTTATATGCAGCCGCTTCAGGTTGTCTTAATTTCTTTCCAGATTTTAAAATGATGGCACCACGTGGTGTAAATTTTACAGGGTCATGTGCATATAGCGAATCTAACCCCACACCATTTGAAACTGGTAAATAATCAATTTTATCTACATATTTTTCGAGAATTGCCATAAATTCAGCATATTCTCTTACAGCCTCACTAAAATTAGGCTCTGATAGGTAGTTAAATGTTTGCCATTCATCGCTAAGATATTCTTGGCTTTTGAAAGCCTCTTTTGGATGTTTTACAATTACGTGTTTTAAAGGTGCATACATTGAAGAACAATAATGCATTCCCTTCACCCCTTTTCCGTATAGTGGAAAACGTTTCCGTTTAGAGGAAAGTTTATATGAAAAATATATGTGTTTTATGTTATACTGTCAATATATTTAGAAAAATTTTTATATTCCATCACTTTCGAATGGCATGATTGTACAGCGCAACCATTATGTAGCTAGACGTGGGTAGAGAATAAAAATAAAATAGAAGTAGAGGAGGTGGTACAACATATGCAATTATTAGAACGGGCAATGACCATCGCTAAGGTTTTAGCTTCTGAAACAACTGAAAACAGTTTGTCCATATCTGAGCTTGCAACAAAAGTCGATTTGCCTCTCAGTACTTTACATAGAATTTTAAAAGCAATGATCCAACAGGGGATGATTGAACAAGACGAACAAACGAAACACTATCGTCTTGGTACAATTTGGATGGAAATCGGTTTACAAGTATATGATACGATGGATTATATTAGCAAAATCAGACCAGAATTAGAACGTTTAGCACGAGAGGTTGAGGAGAGCGTTTATTTAAGTAAGCCCGCAGGGACAGATACCATTATTATTGAGAGAATTGACAGTGCAGCAAATCCAATTCGGATTTATGATCAACTCGGTATCCGAATACCTATGCATATTGGCGCAGCAAATAAAGCGATATTGGCCGCTATGCCTGCTTCACAGGCAAGTGAAATCATCAGTCAGCTAGTGCCTAATGAAGATATCGCTGACTTTAATTTTCAACTAGCACAAGTACAGAAGCAGGGATTTGCAATAAGCCATGGAGAGCGAACAACAGGAACGTCCTCTGTCGCAGTGGCAGTTTTAAATGGATTTGGAGAAATAGTAGGAGCTGTAAGCATCGGCTTCGTTAGCTTCAACGTGACAGAGGAACAGATACAACTCCTTACTGAACGTCTACTGGAAACTGGTAAGCGCGTGTCAATGAAACTTGGTTACCGAGCAAGGAACTAAGTTTTAAAACAATGAATATCAGGTACGTTTGAAGTTCACTGTATAAAAAATCGATTTCGTTATCAACGAAATCGATTTTTCAGCATAATAGTAAGAAACCGTTGATTTCCGTTTCAGGGCTCTCTTTCAGCGGAGTGGCTCCTCCTAATTTTTCATGAAAAAGGTTTATGAAGTACAATCGTTACGCATGGGCATATACACGATAGTCATCTGCTTTAGCCATCGGTCGAAAAGGTCATTTTTTCGGGTATTTCGTCAACAGTCGTTAAAAGTGAAATCCATTATTTATGTAGCAAATATTGAAGTGACATTCCGCACTTAAGATGAGTAGTCTTCTTTTAAGATGCTGTATATTTCTAAATCTACTATCCCCTTACCGGACCATAAAGAAGCCTGTCGTAATAATCCCTCTTTCAAAAAACCATTTTTCAAGAGCACTTTCTTGGAAACTTCATTTGCTGGCATGACCTCTGCTTGAATTCTGTTTATCTGAACCTCTTCGAATAAAAAATTGACTAATAGTCGCACGGCCTCAGTAGCAATTCGCTTTCCCCAATATTCCTCAGCTAAAAAATAACCAATAGTTACCATATTGACCTTCTGATTAAAATCCATAGACTCAATAATTCCTAATAGTGTATCTTGATTTTTGTGAAAAATCCCCCATTTCACTCTACTTTTTTTCTGATAATCTCTCTCGAAATGACCAATCATTTTGCTAACTGTTTGGATATTATGTTTCGGAAGAATTCCACAATATTGAAATACATGTTCATTATCGTAGATGGCAAAAAGCTCCTGTAAGTGTATTTCTTCAATTTTTTTTAAGACTAGCTGATCTGATTGTAAAACCGGAAAATTTATAAAAACTTTTTCTAAATTCATCTTTTCTTCTCCTTTATTATTCCGTAATTGGTATATAAATTTTCATATTTATTTCATTTGGAAAGTAAGAATTTATAACATCGGTCACCTCAAAATCTGGCCCTTCTTTTCTTTCATAGTTTGAATTTGGCAACCATTTTCCATAAATGTATCTTCTCGTATTTTGGACTAAATCTTTTAAATTCAGCATACTTCCCCTCTGGAATTTCAAAATTTACAAGTCCGTTTTGTAAGCCCAATGCAACTTCTTGCACTGCTTCTCCAACTATAAAAGAAAATTTACCACTATCCTGAAAATAAGTGGAGATACCGTATGACATATTTGGGGTGATTTTCTTAGGGATTTGCAGATAAAGCCTATTTCTACCAAAGCTCATATAAAATTCAGGGATTTCTTCAAAGTACTGTTCGTTATTTAAATTTATAGTATATTCATGCCCAATAATAAGTGTCTTTTTCAAGTACACGATTTCAGGTTTGTTCATACTTATTTCTCCCATAATCTTATAATCTAAAAAGTTAATTTTCGACTGGTCATTTATAAAAACCTGTTCTTTCCGATACTTTGCTGGCGTTATGCCAAAACATATTACAAACGCTCTTGTAAACGCCTCTTGGGAGCCATATTGAACAGTAAAGGCAATTTCCAAAATGTTTTTAGTTGTTTCTCTTAGTAACCTCGCGGCCTCAGCAAGTCTTCTGTTGCGAATATATTGTTGTACAGTAAATCCTGTAATAGCCTGAAAAAGTCGTTGAAAATGAAAAGCTGAAAAATAAGATTGCGCAGAAATTTCAGTTATCTCTAATTGTTTTTGTAGGTTCTTTTCGATAAAGTCAATTGATTTTTGTATTCGCAAAGTAATCCATCCCTCAACACCTCTTCTATTCTCTATTTTATCGGGTACTCGAAAGATTTTTTTGATAATTTGTGCTAGCTCTTACTTATTATCCTATACTGTAGCGTACTTCATCGGTAAGACCTATTTCTACAAAATAAGTAACCTCTTTGCATTGTTATATAGATGCTTTGACAAAAGGCTTGTCCATCCAACATTTTCATGTACGGCGCGCCTTTATAGCCTAACATTAAAAAATGCAAGATACCTATTTCAAATAGTCCCTTGGAATAATGTATTTTTCAAAATAAATATCCTCTCGTTCTAGCTAATAAATTGCCTGTAAAGGTTTTTTTCTTGAAAGGTTGTGTGAAAACTGTTGCACTGTGCGCCTTCGTATGTTAAATTATTATGGTATGTGAAATAAGAACTGAAATAATAATCTTTCAGCATCAACTGTAAGGAGGGAATACAACATGCCAAAACAATGTGTAATCACTGGACGTAAAGCTCGTACTGGTAACAACCGTTCCCACGCTATGAACGCTAACAAACGTACTTGGGGCGCTAACCTTCAAAAAGTTCGTATCCTAGTAGACGGTAAACCAAAACGTGTATGGGTTTCTGCTCGTGCATTAAAATCAGGTAAAATTGAGCGCGTATAATCGCTGCTTATAAAAAATCGATTTCGCATTAGATGCAAATCGATTTTTTTCTTTCTGCTTTTCTTGGCAAACTACCAATCGCCATTATATATCTTCAACAAAGAAAAAATCCGACTATTGTTAGTCGGATTTTTTGACTTTCTTGTCTTTTTTAAAAAGGTTGATGCACGTACGCGTAATGCTACTCACAAATTTCGGTAGTTGGAACGTATATACTTTCAGAGCCATCTCCCCCTCGCACTAATCTATGCTTCTTATCATTAAACATATGCCTTGCGAGAATGATATAGACCCTGAAGTGCCTATAATTTCATTACTTGTAAAACGTGATGAGCCGAGTGATATTCGTTCATTTGTCGTTTCATATTTAACATGTCTCAATGTTACCTCTTCAATTGGTTGCTCGTGTGCGAAAAAAGACAAATAACGATACTGCTGATCAGCTTGAATTGTGTGCGTGCCAGGCACCAAAAACTGCAACAGATTTGCATGATTGATGATTCTCAACATGACATGAGGATGCTCTATCTGCAAACGATAAATTGAACGCACAGCAGCTTCATAATGATCTAGTCGCCCACCTGTAACGCCTGTTAGCACAATATCTGTCGGACCGTAAGTAAGCGCCTTTAATAGGGCTAAATCAGTATCTGTTTCATTTTTCTCCTCATGGAAACGCTGTGCATCATTTGTATGCTCAATGACTTGTTTAAACTCTACTTGAGATAATGAATCAAAATCCCCAACAATTGCATGAGGGGTAATCCCTTGCTCGATTAAATACAGTGCACCACGGTCAGCACCAATAAATATGACATCTTTACGCTCTTTAAATGGGGTTAAGGAACAAAGCTCCTCCCTTGGACCACCCGCACAAACGACAACAGTTGTCATTCTTTTATCGCAGCCTCACCAGCAGCTAATATTTCCTGTAATGCGGCTGTACGATCTTCTTTACTATAAATCGCCGAACCAGCTACAAAAATTGTTGCACCAGCTTTTGCACAAGGGATAATTGTTTCCGCATTAATGCCACCATCAATTTCAATAGCAATGTTTAGGTTTCGCTCTTTAATAATATGGGCTAAGGCCGCTACTTTAGGTACAACAGAGTGAATGAATTTCTGGCCACCAAAACCTGGATTCACTGTCATAAATAACACCATATCAATATCTTCTAAAACGTGTTGAATAGATTCTATCGGTGTATGTGGATTTAGCACTACACCAGGCTTTACACCATATGAACGGATTAATTGAATTGTACGGTGTAAATGACGACACGCTTCTACGTGTACCGTAATATAGTCCGCACCGGCTTTCGCAAATTGCTCTATATATTGATCTGGATTCTCAATCATTAAATGCACATCTAGTGGTAAATCTGTTAAAGGACGAATCGCATCTAACACGATGGCGCCAAATGAAATATTCGGCACAAAATGACCGTCCATAACATCAATATGAATGAGCTTTGCACCTGCTTGTTCTACTTCCTTTACTTCTTCTCCTAATTTAGCAAAATTTGCTGCTAAAATTGATGGTGCTATTTGTATCATTGTTAATACCTCGGCTTTCGATCCATTATTTCTTGCATAAATTGTTCATAATGCTTGTAGCGATAGTCACGGATTTCTCCTGCATCTACAGCTGCCTTAACCGCACATTTCGGTTCTTTCAAATGAAGACAACCTCTAAATTTACAGTCGTCTGCAATTCGAGCCATCTCGGGGAAACAGGCGCCTAACTGCTCTTTATCAATGTCATCAAAATCAAAGGAACTAAAACCGGGTGTATCCGCCAATAAACCGTCACAAACTTCTATTAGCTCGACATGGCGTGTTGTATGCTTCCCACGCCCTAAGCTTTGCGAAATAATACCTGTTTTTAAATTCAACTCCGGAATCAATGTATTCAGTAGAGTAGATTTCCCCACACCTGATTGCCCAGCTAATACAGATGTTTTTCCCTTTAAAATAGGCTGTAAACGCGCCACTAGTTCTTCCTCATCTTTGTAAGTTTGTAACACTGTATAGCCCATACGTTCGTAATCTTCTATATAACCCTGTAATTCAGTACGTTCGTTAGTTGTTAGTAAATCCATCTTCGTTAAACAAATAATCGGATGTACATCGAACGATTCTAGAACTACTAGAAATCGATCCAATAATATTGTATTAAAATTCGGTTCTTTTACAGAAAACACCAAAATGCCTTGGTCAATATTTGCAATTGGTGGGCGAACAAGTTCATTTTGTCGGTCGAGAATTTTTTGAATTGTACCATCCGAGCCTGCTGTCTCTAACGAATACTCTACCATATCACCAACGAGTGGAGATTCCCCACGGTTTCGAAACACTCCACGCCCGCGGCATTGAATCAGTTGTTTTCCATCGAATACATAATAATAACCACTTAATGCTTTACGAATTTGGCCTTGCGCCATCCAATTCCCCCTTAGTTCACATCATCATAGTCAAATTTTTCTTCAGCAATGATCTCAGAATCACGAATAATTTTATAAGCTACTTCTTCACCTTCCACAATCACAAACTGTAACTTGTATTCCTTCTCACTGCTAATAGTAAATTCGGCATAAGGCTGTGCCATTGTGTGATTTTTATCTTGAATTAAAATTCTTATTGACTGCTCCATACCTTCCTCTTTTGGCTCATATGGAATTAACACTGTCTTCACATAAGTTTTTACAGGCTTCTCTTCAGGCCCTTTACTTAACACAACAGCAATTGTATCACCTTCTACAAGGTTTGTACCTGCAGCTGGTTTTTGTGAAATCACAAGTCCTTTCGCTATTGTTGATGAATACTCTTCACGCTCTACTCGCCATTTTAAGCCTTCAGAATTTACGTAGTTATCTAGATCTGTTCTCGAGTATCCCACTACACTTCGCACTGAAATCGGTTTTTTACCCTGACTCACAGTAAAAATAACTTTTGTTTCTTTCGGCACAATTTTTGAATTTGCTGCCGGATCCTGGTCTATAATACGGCCTGCTTCTTCAGCTGAATACACATAATTTATATCAACATCCATAAATTTGTCATTTACCACAGCTTGAACTTGATCAATTTTTTGACCTTTATAATTTTCCATTGGTGATTTTGCCACACCTAAACTAACAATTAGATCAATTTCAGTATCTTTCACGCGCAACGTGCCCTCTGCAGGATCCGTTTCAATTACTTTGTCTTTTTCGATTTCTTCTGAGTTACGTTCCTGTTGCTCACCAACAACAAAACCATGCTTTTCTAATTCCTTTTTAGCTTCTTCAACAGTCATATTGGCCACATCAGGTACAGCTATTTTTTTCGGACTAAATAAATCCGTAGCGAATAAAACGAATAGGAATATAACAACTGCTGCCAAAAGAAGTCCACCTACAATAAACGGCCACTTTTTCTTTGTCTTTGGTTTAACAGGCTTAACTTTTTCCATGGGCTTTTTTGCTACTGGAATCGTTTGAGTGATGGGTTCCATTGCCCTTGTTTTTGTTAAATCCTCGTCCTTCCGAATAAATTGTTCTTTTATAATCGGAATAGCCTTTGTAATATCATTATCGATAGGCACCGTAAACTTTGGTTCATTGATTCTTGTTGGGGCCAGAACCGTCTCTAAATCTTCCTGCATTTCTTCTACAGTTGCATAACGATGCGATGCATCTTTGGCAGTAGCCTTCAATACAACATTTTCTAAACTTTGTGGAATCGTAGCATCAAAAGCGCGCACTGATGGTGTCTCTGTTTGCAAATGCTTAAGTGCGATGGAAACAGCTGATTCACCTGAAAATGGCAATTCCCCAGTTAATAATTCATATAATACAATGCCAAGCGCATAAATGTCTGATTTATTTGTTGCTGTGCCACCACGTGCCTGTTCTGGAGATAAATAATGTACAGTTCCTAGCACAGAATTTGTTTGTGTAAATGAAGTTGCACTTAGCGTCATCGCTATTCCAAAATCCGTTATTTTCACATTACCTTCAGCATCCATTAAGATGTTTTGTGGCTTAATATCACGATGAATAATATGATTTTCATGGGCATTGGCTATGGCCGATGTCAATTCCTTCATAATGTGCACACATCTAGCTGGTGAAATCGGTGCAAATTCTTGTATGTACTGCTTTAAAGTCTTTCCCTGAACATACTCCATAACAATATAATGTAAATCTCCATCGTCACCTACATCATAAATACTCACAATATTGGGATGTGTAAGACTTGTAACTGAAAGCGCCTCACGCTGAAAACGGCGATGTAATTCATCCTCATTGGTAAAATCATAGCGTAATACCTTAATTGCTACATCACGATTTAAAATCACATCATGAGCCAAATACACATTGGACATGCCTCCGCCACCAATGAGTTCCAAAATTTTATAGCGATCACTAATTCGTTTTCCTACAAGCATACTTACACCTCCTCATCTTGCCTTGTGAGTAATACGAGGGAGATATTGTCTTCCCCCCCGCTAGCATTTGCTAATTCCACAAGTTTTCGTCCTTTTTCTTCCATTAAATCTGGATAAGTAATAATCGATGCCATTTCATACACTGAAAGTTTATTACTTAAACCGTCAGAGCATACAAGTAAATACGATTCTGGTGCTAAATCTACTTCATAAAAGTCTGGTTCAATGGTTTCCTCTGTGCCAACAGCTTTCAAGATGAAATTTTTCTTCGGATGCGTCATCGCTTCCTCTTCACTTATTTCACCATTTTCTACCAAAACATTTACATATGAGTGATCTCTTGTTATTTGTTGTGCGCCATCATCAAAGAAATAATACACGCGACTATCACCAACATGTGCAATGAAGCAATGATAACCTTCGATTAACACGGCAATAAACGTTGTACCCATTCCTTTACAGTCTTCGTGTGATAAAGAATAGTCATAGATATTTGTATTTAACAGCTTAACTGTCTGTAATAGCCATTCTCTCTTTGTTGTTGTTGATGCAAAATGATGTGACTCTGCCTGTAAAAAAACGGTTTCCATCTGTTTCATTGCCATATCACTCGCTACATCGCCAGCATTATGACCACCCATGCCATCCGCTACAAGTGCTAGTGCTAGCCCATCTGGACGTTTAAAAAATGCAGCACGGTCTTCATTAATTGATCGTTTCAAACCAATATCACTTTCGACTGTGTATTTCATCACTGGTCACCTCGTCTCTTCAGATCTCTCTTGTGCACGTAATTGGCCACACGCAGCTGCTATATCAGAACCTTGCTCTCGGCGGATCGTTACGTTAATACCATTCTTCTTCAATGTTTTTTCAAAAGCAAAAATTTGACTACGAGACGTACGAACATAATCACGTTCTGGTACGTAGTTTACAGGAATTAAGTTCACATGGCATTTAATTCCTTTTATAAGTGCAGATAATTCTTCTGCAATTTCAACTGAATCATTTTCACCAGACATTAAACCGTACTCAAAACTAACACGTCGACCTGTTTTTTTTGTATAGTAGCGAACAGCTTCCATTAATTCTTCCAATTTATACGCACGTGCTATCGGCATTAACTTTTGACGTGCCTCTTGGTTTGGTGCATGTAGCGATACAGCAAAGTTAATTTGTAATTGCTCATCCGCAAATTGATAAATTTTCGGTACGATACCTGATGTCGATACTGTAATATGTCGGGCGCCAATATTTAAGCCTTTTTCATGATTGATGACTTTTAAGAAGTTCATCATCGCATCATAATTATCAAATGGCTCACCGATACCCATAATAACGATATGACTTACACGTTCGCCAACTTCATCCAACGTTTGTTGTACTTTCACGACTTGCTCAACGATTTCACCTGCTAATAAATGACGCTTTAATCCACCTAATGTAGACGCACAGAACGTACACCCAATACGGCAACCTACCTGCGTTGTGACACAAACGGAATTACCATATTCATGACGCATTAAAACTGTTTCGATTGAATAGCCATCTTGTAGTTGAAATAAAAACTTAATGGTACCATCTTTTGATTCTTGTTGAATAATTGTTGATAGTGTTGTTAAGGCAAAACTTGCCTCTAGTTTTTCACGTAAACCCTTTGATAGGTTAGACATTTCTTCAAAAGTTTTTACACGTTTATTGTATAACCAATCGAAAATTTGTGCTGCACGGAAGGGCTTTTCTCCATTGTCTTTAAGCCATTCTTCCAATTGCATTGGTTGTAATGAATAGACCGATTCTTTTAAATCTTCTTTTTCTTTTTTCGCACGTCTAACAGGCTTGTCTTCTACTTCTTCAACTAAGTCGTTAATACGTTCATTAAATTTCTCTTGATCCAGCATTACTGGGATTCTCCTTTTTTACGAAAAGCAGCGACGAAGAAACCATCACTACCAAAGTCTTGCGGGAAGACTTGAAGCATGCCATTTGCCTGCTTTTCCGCTAATTTTGTAGGTAAAGATTCTAGTTGTATTGCTTCCATTTCAGGATGCTCTCTTAAAAAGGCTTGTACTGTGCCTTCATTTTCTTGTTTGTCGACTGTGCATGTACTGTATACAAGTTTCCCTTCTTGCTTCAATACTTTTGACGCCGCATCCAAAAGCGCTAATTGGATTTTTTGCAGATTTTCTAAATCTTCCTCACGTTTTGTATATTTAATATCTGGCTTACGGCGCATAACACCTAAACCACTGCAAGGTGCATCGACTAACACTGCATCAAATGATGCCAATTGTAAGAATTCTGGTGCTTTACGTCCATCAATGGGTGCAGTCTCTACTATATTAAGGTCTAGACGTTCTGTATTATGGTCGATTAAATCTAATTTATGTGGATGTAAATCTGTTGCTAAAATGGAACCTTCATTATTCATTTTTTCGGCTAAATGTGTAGTTTTTCCACCGGGTGCTGCACACATATCTAAAACTCGCATACCTGCAGTTGGGTTCAAAACATTCGCTGGGATCATTGAACTCTCATCTTGAATCGTTATAAGTCCGTCTTTAAATGCTTGCGTGCGAGCAGGCTGGCCATTTGTTACATGTAAACACTCAGGTATAATGTCGCTTTGCTTTGCTGTTAAACCTTCTGCTTCTAGGCTTGCAATCGCTTGGTTCACTGTCGCCTTTGTTGTATTAACACGTACCGTTTGCACTGGCGGCACATTATTTTCATGGAGCATTTCTGTAGCTACTGCCATACCGTAATTTTCGACAAAGCGCTCTACTAGCCACTGTGGATGACTTGTTTCGATTGCAAGACGCTCAATTGGGTCTTTAATCTCGCTTGTAGGCTGCACGCCTTGTCGTAATATAGAACGTAAAACACCATTCACTGTAGATGCAATACCTTGGTGTCCACGACGTTTTGCAATTTCTACCGCTTCATTGACTGCAGCATGTGGTGGAATACGTGTTAAATAATGCATTTGGTATAAAGATAATCGTAATAGCCAGCGTACCCAATGATCTAATGTGCCGCGTATAAATGGTTCTAAATAAAAGTCGAGCGTCATTTTATATTGAAGTGTTCCATACGTAAGCTCTGTTAAGAGAGCACGGTCCTTCGTGTCTATTTTATGTCGCTTAATTGTTTCATGTAAAAGTAAATTACTATATGCTTGGTTTTTATCAACTGCTAATAAAATGGATAGTGCTGCATCACGCACATTACCATCCCAAATAACTACGCTTTTTTTACTCATTCAAACTGGTCCCCGATCTGTAATTTTGAACCGGTACCACGCAAATATTCCTCGGCAGTCATGCGTTTTTTACCAGCTGGTTGTACATCATAAAGTGCAAGTGCTGTTCCGTTCCCAGCCGCAACATCAAAATGGTCCTTTGCAATAGCTACGACAGTACCCGGTTTGACATCATGCATTGTTTGACCTACCCGGGCCCACCAAATTTTAAAATTACCTTCTTCAAATGTAGTATAAGCAACTGGCCACGGGTGAAGTCCTCGTACTTGGTTAAATAAAGACCTTGCATCCTTTGTCCAATCAATACGCTCTTGTTCACGCGAGATATTACTTGCAAATGTTATCTGTGCCTCGTCTTGTACTGTACGATTATTTGTACCATTTATAATAGAAGGAAGTGTATCTTTTAATAAATTACTTCCTACTACGCTTAACTTGTCGAATAAACTCCCCGTATGGTCATCCTCTTCAATTGGAATGGTCCTTTGTGAAATTATATCACCTGCATCCAACTTCTCAACCATATACATAATTGTGACACCTGTTTCTTTTTCACCATCAATAACTGCTTGATGAATTGGTGCACCACCACGATATTTCGGCAAAAGTGAGGCATGGACGTTTATGCATCCTAGGGATGGCGCCTCAAGCAAACTTTTCGGCAAAATTTGTCCAAATGCTGCCGTTACAACTAAGTCTGGTTGTAATGCAAGTATTTGCTGTAATTCTTCCGAACCACGAAGTTTTTCAGGTTGAATAACAGGTAATCCTAACTCTACTGCTGTTGCTTTCACTGCAGGTGGCGTTAACACACGTTTACGCCCAACTGGACGGTCTGGTTGTGTTACGACAGCCTTGATGTCATAGCCTTCATCATAAAGCATTCGTAATATTGGAGCGGAGAAATCAGGCGTGCCCATAAAAATAATTGACGTCATTTTATTCCTCCTCTTCAGCATACATTGCTTCTAGTTCTTCCTCTGTTAGAATACGTTTGATTTTTGTATCGAAAAGTATTCCATCTAGATGATCAATTTCATGTAAAATTGCTCGTGCATCGAAGCCACCAGCTTCTAGCTCATAAACACGACCCTCACGGTCACATGCCTCAATTTTCACATATTCTGGACGCTCAACTTCTCCATAGAGTCCAGGAAAGCTTAAACACCCTTCAATATCTACTTCAGCACCATCGGTCTTAATAACCGTTGGGTTAATCATTTCTAATATATCACGTTCCTCACCAAGCTCCACAATTGCCACACGTAACGCAACATCAATTTGCGGTGCAGCTATGCCAACACCATCATATTCCACCATTGTGTCATATAAATCATCTAGTAATGCAATGATGTTTTCGTTAATTTCGGAAACTTCCGCACATGGTGTTGATAATACTTTCGCTGGATGTTCTACAACTTTTTTAATCGCCATTTTCGTTCCTCATTTCTGCATTTAAGGCTCTCTTCGCCTTTTCTATATAGTAGACGGGTCTAAATCTACCGTCATTAAGATACCTTGTTTAATCCATTCCGCACGATACATCGCGAGTAAACGTTGTAATACCGGAATCAGATTTGGTTCAATTTTATATTTTATCAAACATTGATAGCGATATCTATTTTGGAGTCGACTGATGCTTGCCGTCGTTGGGCCAATAATCGCTACTTGATTCGACAAATTCCCACGAAGCCAATCCCCTGCTCGCCCTGCATACTCAGCCGCCATCAAAACGTCCTCATGTGATACTTGTACAAGTGCCACAAAATAATACGGAGGGTAGCCAGAACGACGTCGTATGAACATCTCTCGTTCATAAAATGGGTCGTAATCTTGTGTTTTCGCTAATTCAATCGCATAGTGCTCGGGTGTATACGTCTGAATAATGACTTCCCCAGGCTTTTCATGACGCCCAGCTCTTCCACTTACTTGTGTCAACAGTTGGAATGTGCGCTCAGCTGCCCGATAATCTGGTATATGCAGTGATGTATCTGCACTTAGGACACCAACAAGCGTAATATTAGGAAAATCAAGTCCTTTGGCAATCATTTGCGTACCAAGCAAGATATCTGCTTGTCCTTCCCCAAATGCTTGCAAAATCTCTTCATGTGCCCCTTTATGCTTGGTCGTATCAACATCCATCCGTAATACTCTCGCCTCTGGAAAAAGCTTATATATTTCTTCCTCTACTTTTTGTGTCCCTGTGCCAAAATAACGAATATGCTCACTTTGACATTGTGGACATATTTGTGGCACTTGTTCTTCATAGCCACAGTAATGGCATTTCAGCTTTTCCGTTGTTCGATGATAGGTCAACGAAATATCACAATTTGGACATTGCACTACCGTACCACAATCACGACACAGTACAAATGACGAGTAACCTCGACGATTTAGAAACAACACCATCTGCTCTTTCCGCTCAAGTCTCATACGTATACCTTCTACAAGCTGTTCAGAAAACATTGAGCGATTACCTTTTTGAAGTTCCTCTCGCATATCAGCTACAAAAACAGTTGGTAATGCTTGATTCATAGCTCTTTGCTTTAATGTTAATAGTGTATAAACTTCTTTTTTGGCACGTGCAAAAGATTCAAGTGCAGGTGTTGCACTGCCTAAAATTACAGGGCACTTGTAATATGCACTTCTCCAAATGGCTACGTCTCTCGCATGATAACGTGGGGAATCCTCTTGTTTGTAAGTTGATTCATGTTCCTCATCTAAAATAATGAGTCCCAAATTAGTAAAGGGTGCAAAAACGGCTGACCGTGCTCCAACGACTACACTCACTTTGCCTTGCTGAATTTTACGCCACTCATCATACTTCTCACCAACAGATAAACCACTATGCATCACAGCAACCATTTCACCAAAGCGACTACGGAAACGCTCCGTCATTTGGGGGGTTAAAGAAATTTCAGGCACTAGCATAATCGCTTCTTTGCCTTCTTCCAATACTTTTTGAATCGCCTGCAAATATACCTCTGTTTTCCCACTGCCGGTTACCCCTTGTAGTAAAAAAGTCGTTGCAGTTGGTGCTTCCATAGATTTTGTAATCGCATCTAAGGCAATAGCTTGTTCCTCAGTAAGTGTTAAGGAATGAGTCCGTGTAACATCCTTCGTAAAAGGGTCGCGGTAAACTTCTTCTTGGATAAAGCGAGCAGCACCCTTTTCAACCACAGACTGCAATACTGCGGAGGATACACCTGTTTCCTCATAAATTTGCTGTGGCTTTAATACCTCACCAAGATGTCCACGCATCCAATCTATAAGTGTACGTTGCTTAACAGCTCTTGTAGCCTCCCGTAATGCTACATCCAAATTTTTTATGTCGTCTGTAACTTTCACCATACGAACTTCTTTCACATTTCCTTGTTGCTTAACGACATTGTCAATTTTCACGAGTTGATTTTCAATAAGTTCCTTTAATAACGGTAGTAATCCAAGCTTTTCAAACTCCTTGAAATTAACCTGTCGACGCTTACCAAAAATCGCTTGTGCCTCTTCCGGCAATATAGCATTGTCGTCCTGCAAATTGACGATTTTTTCATATTTTGCACGAAGGGCAGACGGGAGCATGACTTGCAAAGCATCAATCTCGTAGCATATTGTTTCAGTTTTCAGCCACTTTGCTAAGGACAGCATTTCTGCCGTTAATACAGGTTCCATATCTAAAATATGAGAGATTGGCTTTATCTTATTTGCTGGCACATCCGTATCATTTTTTAAGCCCACTACAAAGCCTTGAACATTTCTTGGGCCAAATGGGACCTTCACGCGACTCCCCGCTTCAATAACATTGGCCCATTCTGAAGGTACCGCATAGTCAAACGGTCGATCAACATGATAGGTCGGAACATCGACGATGACCTCTGCAACAGAAAAACTCATTTGGCCTCACCTTGTAATACGTATGTCCACAAAGATTTGGCAAATTGCTCTGCATTCGTCACTACCATTACCTGTCCACTTACTTCAGCCTTGTCACTAAAATCAATCCAGTCCTGTGATACGACTGTCAGTATCGCTTTACCAATAACCTCTTGTCCAAAAGTAACTGCTCTTGTTCCTTCAATAGACAATTTAGGCGTCCCCTCAATAGTAGGTGTATTTGCCGCATGAATAAAAAATGCATCTGGATGTTGATTCTTATAATGTTCTAGCTCATCAATAAGTTCATATATATCCGCTCCATGCTCGCCTACAAGGAATGCATTGGCGCCAAGTGCTTTTGCCTCTTCAACTAAAGCCACACCTATTTTACCGTTGGCTTTAGTACGAATAACATGTTGATTATCCATTGAAACAGAGACAGCACCAGCAGTCACGAGCACTGTTTTACCTGCAAGCGGCTGTGATTTAGGAGAAAAAAAACCTTTGACAAGCGCTGTAATTTTTTCTGGCTCTTCTAAACGACCTCTACCGACATAACCACATGCTAAAAATCCTTCCGACGGTTCAATAAATTGATAGCCATCTGCCGCAAGTTGTGCCAAATTCCGTTTTACGGCGGGATGATCGTACATATGCACATTCATAGCTGGTGCAATCCACACAGGGGCAGTTGTTGCAAGTAAGGTCGTAGTGACCATATCATCTGCGATACCATTCGCTAATTTACCAATGACATTTGCTGTTGCAGGTGCCACTAAAATTAAGTCTGCCCAATCCGCTAGATCAATGTGGGCAATCACATGTGAATCTTTTTCATCAAATGTATCGAAAAAGACATCATTTTTTGACATGACCTGAAAGCTCAATGGATTGACAAATTGGCGTGCCGACGCTGTCATCATCACCTTCACATTTGCACCTGCCTGAGATAGCTTACTAACAAGTGCTACCGCCTTATAGACAGCAATCCCACCTGAAACACAAAGTAAAATGTTTTTATTCATATACGATGTCGTCCTTTCAAACGATAAGCTCCCAAAGGAGGATTCCTCGGGAGCTCTCGGCGTTCTGTATAAAGAAAAAATTAAATCAGAGGACGATGCGAATGTTGCGATTTGGCAACACCATTTTGCAATCCCTCCATCTCCTCCGATTATTTGATGAGGCCCTCCGGATACAAATCACACTTTTGTTACCACATTAAACTTAAGTATGTGTTCGTTAATCGGGCACAAATGGGTGCTGAGTATCTCACTGACACGCCCATTGTATGGCTGTGGCTATTTTGGCATTCGTTGATATAGAATACCTGAAAACTCCTGAGTCAACATTAGATTTCGTCTTCGTACACAGCCGACTCGTCTTGCGATACTTTTGTAAGTACACCCGCAGCCACTTCTTCAAGCGCTTTTCCTACATATTTATAGGATACGTATTTGTGTAAACGTTCTGTACCATCTTCCTCTTGCATTTGGCGAGCGCGTTTAGAAGCTAAGCTCACTAAAGAATACTTTGAATCAATTTCTTTTTTTAAGGCATCTACTGATGGGTATAACATAGGTTTATTCTCCTCTCAACATTGACAAATATCTTTTTTCGACACGTTCTCTACGACAATGTTCTGCTTTAATTATAGCATTGATGCGGTCACAGGCATTTGTTACTTCATCATTCTCAACAACATAATCATATAAACTCATCATTTCAAGTTCTTCGCTTGCGGTTGCAATACGCTTCGCAATAACATCTGCTGTTTCTGTCCCACGACCTACTAAACGATCCTTTAATTCCGTTAAACTTGGTGGTGCTAAGAAAATAAATAAGGCATCTGGTGCCTTTTCACGAATTTGCGCAGCACCCTGCACTTCGATTTCTAAAAACACATCGCGCCCTGCATCAAGTGTCTCATTTACATAGGTTAACGGTGTACCGTAGTAATTACCTACAAATTCAGCATGCTCTAATAAGCCGCCTTGTTCAATTAACGCTTCAAATTCAACTCGCGTCTTGAAAAAATAGTCTACACCATCTACTTCACCTTCGCGAGGATTTCGTGTTGTCATCGAGATGGAATACTCATAATTCGTATTCGGCTGAGAAAATAATTCTTTACGCACTGTTCCTTTACCTACACCAGATGGGCCAGACAGAACAATTAATAATCCACGTTCTTTTATCATTTATTCTCTATATCTCCCTTAATTTATAACAGATGCAAGCGTATTATTCGATATTTTGAACTTGCTCACGCATCTTTTCTAAGATTGTTTTTGCTTGAACAACCGCTACAGAGGCTTCTGTTGATTGGTTTTTTGAACCAATCGTATTAATTTCGCGGTGTATTTCCTGCATTAAAAAGTCTAACTTCCGACCAACCGAAACCGTTTCAATTAACGTTTCTTCCAACTGTCCAAAGTGGCTGTCTAATCGGTCTAATTCTTCGCTAATATCCACACGTTCTGCAAATATTGCTACTTCTGCAAGCAAACGCTCTTCTAGCAATGCTCCATTCGCTACCTCTGCAATTCGTTCCAGTAACCGCGTACGATATTTTTCAACAGCAAGTGGGGCGTATGAACGTATTTGGTTCACCTGTTCCATTAACTGTTCTTTATATTGTAAAACGACTTCTTGCAACTCTTGCCCTTCGCGCTCGCGCATTTGTAACAGCTGATTAATGGCTTCAGCAATGGCCTCTTCGACAGCGCTCAGTAAATCCTCTGGCGTTAGCTGCGGTTTTTCTTGTACTAGAGCTTGCTCAAGCGATAATAGCTCTTGCATCGTCCATTTCTCTTCAAGTGGTACTTTACTTGCTAATTGTTCTTTTGCCTTACGATACGCTTCAATTAATGACCAATTAATTTCAATAGATTGCTCGACGTTTTCCAAGTCTTTCACATTCACCATTACGTCAATTTTGCCGCGTGACAAAGCTTGTGTAATCAATTTTTTCGCAAAAATTTCTGCTTCAAGCCATTCTTTCGGAAATTTTGCATGGATTTCTAAAAAACGATGGTTGACCGAGCGCATTTCTACGGTTAATTGAAAGTCTCTTGTTGTTGTGACACCTCTGCCAAAACCAGTCATACTACGCACCAAGGTTCGTCACACCTTTCTTTGCATACTGGGATTATTATAACATAAGCTCTGCCATTTATGACGTCTCACCATAAAAAATTACATCATTTCGCCTTGGCGTAATTGCGTCCAGATTTTGAATTGTGCGGGCACAATTCATTCCTTTCAAAATCCGCGACATCCGCCGGAGGCTCTATCTTCATTCAGCAGGTGTTTAGACACCCACTGAAAAAGAACCACATCCGCATTCATCTCACCACCTTTAGAGGTGAGAGTCTTCTGCTGAATGAAGATAGAGCAAAAGGTAATTCTACCACATTTGAAGCTATAATTTAATATTCACCTAAAAAATGCTATGATAAACATACGAAAAGAGCATTCTTACCGCTTATGGCGGTTACATTGTCTTTTACGCTGGACAAAGTGCATGCGATAGATACTTGTGAACACAAAAGGATTGGCAATTCAGGTCACCAGATGACCTATTCGCTAGTCCAAGAGCACTCAGTTACAGCAAGCACCGGCACCAAAAAAATCACAAAAGAAATACAATGATGTGTTGCATCATTGGAAAGAGGAATTCATATGGCATTTGATGGCTTATTTACGTATTCGATGACAGCAGACCTTCAGCAATTAGTGGCAGGTCGCATAACTAAAATACATCAACCGAACGCTCAAGAGGTTGTCTTACAAATCCGTGCGAATGGTGGAAATCACAAATTACTGTTTTCCATTCACCCATCGTATGCACGTATCCACCTTACTGGGCAGACGATAGAAAACCCTGCAGAACCCCCAATGTTTTGCATGCTTTTACGTAAGCATCTTGAAGGTGGTTTTATTGCTTCTATTAAACAGCATGATTTTGATCGCATTATTATAGTAGAAATTGAAAGTAAAAATGAAATTGGCGATCCAATTGTACGTGAACTGCATGCAGAAATTATGGGCCGTCATAGTAATCTGCTATTAATAGATAAGGAACAGAAGAAAATTATTGATAGCCTAAAGCATTTATCTCCTTCCGTGAATAGTTTTCGAACGGTATTACCAGGACAGCCCTATATCGCACCACCTGCACAAAATAAATGGCATCCTTTAACAGTTACGGATGAACAAGTAACAGCGTTTTTCTCTGAACAGCTAACAGCAAAGGATGTAGTTTCTCAATTTGTCGGCTTCTCTCCGTTACATGCTGAAGAATTATTATTTCGTATCACAGCATCACCAAATGTAGTAACGTGCTTCAAAGAGTTTATGGCATTATTTAATGATGGTGGAAATGAACCAATGTATGTACTAGCCAATAACAAAACTTATTTCTCCCCGATTGCGTTAACACACTTGCAGGGTGAAGCGACAGTATATCCGAATGTACACGAACTATTAGACCGTGTTTTTTTTGCACGTGCAGAACGTGACCGTGTTAAACAACAAGCGGGTGATTTAGAACGTTGGCTACAAAATGAAATTGATAAATTAACTTTAAAAACGAAAAAATTAAATAAAGATTATGAGCGTGCCTCAAAACTAGATCAATTTCAATTGTATGGCGAACTATTAATGGCCAATATATATGCCTTTGAAAAAGGTATAAAGGAAGTAACTGTCACAAACTATTACAGTGAAACTGCCGAGCAAATTACCATACCTATCAGTGAGCGTAAAACACCGATTGAAAATGCACAAAGTTATTACACAAAGTATACAAAAGCAAAAAATGCACTGATTATGGTCAAGGAACAACTGGAAAAAACAAAAGAGGAAATTGCGTATTTTGAAATGCTTGCACAGCAAGTACAACAAGCTTCACCTGGAGATATTGAGGAAATACGAGAGGAATTAGCAGAACAAGGTTATTTAAAAATGCGTCACGCTAAGAAAAAGAAAAAACAATCGAAGCCAGAGCCGGAACGTTATATATCATCAACAGGTGTGCAAATCTCTGTCGGAAAAAACAACAAGCAAAATGATATGCTGACATTTAAAATTGCTAGACGTACAGATATCTGGCTGCATACTAAAGATATACCTGGCTCTCATGTCGTTATACATGCTAGCGAGCCAGATGATACGACCTTACGAGAAGCAGCAACACTAGCTGCATACTTTTCAAAAGCTCGAGACTCCTCATCAGTGCCGGTAGATTACACAGAAATACGACAAGTGAAAAAACCAAATGGCGCTAAACCTGGTTTTGTTATTTATTTTGAACAGAAAACACTATTCATCGATCCAGATGAAGCTGTCATTTTGCAGTTAAAAAAACAGTCTTAAAGTGTGAAAATACGATGCATTTTGCATCGTATTTTTCTTTTTAATTAACTCCTATGTAATCAGCACTAGACAACTATATAAAAATAGATTCCCTTATGGTTTCCTCAGTCGTTGTTTCCTAATTGATATTACGCGCAAAAAAAATTGTGAACAATCTGCACTGTTTATGCAAACCTTTATTGACTTAACCTCTTGTCAAAGCTAAATTTAATTCAAATTAGTAATATAAGAAAGGGCGTATACAATATGTCTGTAGGCAAAAAATTAAGCTTAGGTTTTTTCTCGATTATACTCACTTTATTTATTTCTTTAGTTATTCTGTTTTTACAATTTTCAAATATCGAGAAAAAAGTAGAAAATGCACTAGATAACCGTGTTGCCCTCGTCGAGCTAGCAGATAATATCCAATTTGAGCTAGCCATGCAAGGACTATTCATTCGTGCAATGTTTATTGAGGATACGGTCAACAATAAAGAGAACTTTGAAAATTACTCAACTATGTTGGATAAACACGTTGCAGAGATGATGGAAAAATCCGATTCTGCTCAAATGGACGTATTTGCAAAAGATCTCAATACATACAATGATGCCTTTAATGAAGCGGCTGATCAGGCCATTAATCTACATGATGCTGGTCGATTAGATGAAGCTTTACAAATTGTAAATGGTGGTGCCCAACTAGCAAACAAAGGACTATTAGAGGTGTCAGATGAAATTGTAGCTTACCAAAAAACCCAATTAAGTAAGGTAACTGAAGCGTCTAAACAAGCAGTAAAAAGCGCTCAAATAATTTCGGTTATTGCACTTGTAATCGGAGTAAGTCTTGGATTATTCCTTGTCTTTTTTGTACAACGCACGATTTCTCGTCCTTTAAAAACAGTTGTAGCCGCTGCCAACAATATCTCGAATGGTGAATTATTCCACAAAGATATTTCCTTCCAATCTAAAGATGAAATCGGCCAACTCGCTGTGGCTTTTAATTCTATGAAAGGTAATTTACGAAGCCTATTAGCACATATCCAAGGTAATTCAGAGCATTTAACAGCTTCTGCTGAAGAACTCACTGCTTCTACAGAAGAAATTGCTGCGACCAACGATGAGGTGACAGTACGCATTGGTGAAACAGCCGAAGCTGCGGCGACTGCTACAACAGCAGCCAATGAATGTGCACATGCAATGGATGAAACGGCAACAGGTGTACAACGTATTGCTGAAGCAACCCAACAACTTCACACTAGTGCAGTTGAAACATCTGAAGTGGCGAACATTGGTAATACAGCAATCGAAGAAGCACAGCAACAAATGAACGTAATTTATGATTCTACGCAAATTATTAATAACCTCGTACAAAAGTTGAGTAAGCAATCCGAAGAAATAAGCAATATTACAGCAGTGATTACTTCAATTACCGATCAAACCAATTTACTTGCACTAAATGCAGCAATCGAAGCTGCACGTGCTGGTGAACACGGGAAAGGCTTTGCTGTCGTAGCTGACGAAGTTCGTAAGTTAGCTGAAGAATCGAAGCAATCAGCTAATCAGATTGTTGCGTTAACTCAAGATATTCAACAGGATACGCAAAATGTGGAAAATGCAGTAAGTGACGGTCTCCAATCTGTAACAGATGGTGTGAAGATTATCAGCAATGCTGGTCAAGCCTTTGAATCAATCGTCACAGCGATTAGTTCTATGACAGATCAAATTGAAGATATTTCCGCCACATCCGAAGAAATTTCCGCCAGTGCCGAACAAGTGGCTGCATCTGTCGCTGAAATTGCACACGGAGCTTCTACAAGTGCAAGCCATACACAAATTGTTGCGGACGCTATGAAAGAACAAGCCGATACAATGCAACAAGTAAACTTCGTTGCAACAGATTTAAGTGAAAAATCTTTAGATTTACAAAGCCAAATAAATCAATTTAAGCTTTAAGCAAAAAAAGCTGCGCATTTCATCCAATGAAATGCGCATTTTTTATATGATGTATGTTAAAAATACCCCCTCCAAATTATTTCAAAAAAATATAATCTGCTATTTCCCGTCTTTAAATAATGTATTTTTTCTTAAAAATAGTACGTTTTTTTCTTATATTTTCTTTAATCTCCTTTTTTATCATTTTAAAAGCATAATCCTAGATAAATACAAAACAAGATTCTTATATATCATTAATAGATAATATTATTCAGGTTTTTCGATAAGGTGTTACAAAAAAATCCGCAATAAAAAAACCAAAAAACTTAGTTTTACAAAGATTTTCTACAAAACTATATAAATTTCTTAAGGTATTACAACCGTGACTTTTGATTCATTTTTCAAACAGTGATAATATTATCAAAAAAATAGGAATTTTCCGTATAGTAAGTCATTTTTTCGTTTTTATTTTATTTTTGATATTTGAAGTTAGAATTTATCAAATTTTCATCATTTAATCACTTTCGTTCATTAAAGTGGTAAATCGAAGAAAATTATTATTCTTGGCAATGTCAGATAATACTATATAAATTTGAATCTTTTTTATTTTGTACACAATGACTTTTTTGGTATATTAAATAGGAGCTTCACAAAAGGCTTAAAAATTGTATAAGGGGGATTCACATGAATAAGAACAAAAAGTTTTTATTACTAACAGTCCTTGCAGTATTTTCTTTAGTACTTGCTGCATGCGGCTTCGGGGGAGATTCGTCAGATAATTCAAAAGACGGTAAAAAAGATTCTGGTTCATCAGAAACTGCTTCTTCTAAAGAGTTAAATTTAGTTGTAGCTTCTGAACCACCATCTTTACATCCACAACTTGCAACAGATTCTACATCTAGTGCAGTCTTAATTAATGTATTTGAAGGTCTAACTCGTTTAGATGCTGATGGCAAACCAACTCCAGCGATTGCTGAAAAATGGGACGTAAGTGAAGATGGTTTAACTTACACTTTCAATTTACGTGATGCAAAATGGACAAACGGAGATCCAGTAGTAGCTGGCGATTTCGTATATGCTTGGAAATGGGCTTTAAATCCAGAAAACTTATCTGAGTACGCTTCTGTATTTTACCCAATCAAAGGCGCTGAAGCTTATAATTTAGGCGAAGGTTCTGCTGATGATGTAGCAATTAAAGCTGAAGATGATAAAACTTTAGTTATTACTCTAGCAAACCCAACTGCTTACTTCTTAGAATTAACAGCATTCAAAACTTACCTACCTGTTAACCAAAAAGTTGTAGAAGGTAATGACGAGTGGTACACAGATGCTGGTGAAAACTATGTAACAAACGGTCCTTTCACGTTAGATGATTGGAAACACAATGATTCATTAGTACTTAAGAAAAACGCTGATTACTGGGATGCTGCGAATGTAGCATTAGAAACAGTAAATATCGGTATGGTTGAAAACGAATCAACTGCTGTTACTATGTTTAAAAAGGGTGAAATCGATTATTTAGGTTCTCCTTACCAAACTGTAGCTCTTGATGCTATTGACGGTTTCAAAGCTGATAAATCTTTACAAATTGCTGACTATGCAGCGATTTACTGGTACAAATTCAATACAAAAGATAAAATTACTGGAAACGCTAACATTCGTAAGGCGTTAACTTTAGCAATCGATCGTCAAGGTTTAATTGACAACATTACTAAAGGTGAACAAAAACCTGCATTAGGTATGGTTCCAGCTGCGATCTCTGGCTTTGAAGAAGACCGTGGTTATTACAAAGATAACGATATGGAAGGTGCAAAAGCTGCACTTGAAGCTGGTATGAAAGAGCTTGGCATTACTGATCCAAGTCAAATTAAAATCAATGTTTCATTTAATACATCTGAAGCACACGCTGCTATCGCTCAATACATCCAAGAAGGATGGAGCAAAAACTTAGGTATTACTGTTGGTCTTGATAACTCAGAATGGCAAGTTTACTTAGAGAAACTTAATGTTCTAGATTACCAAGTTGGCCGTATGGGCTGGATCGCTGACTACAACGATGCATACACATTCTTAGAAATGTATGACACAGCTGAGAACGGTAACAATGATACTGGTTGGGAAAATGCTCAATTCAAAGATTTATTGAAACAATCTGTCGCTGAAATTGATCCTGCTAAACGTCTTGAACATTTAAAACAAGCAGAAGCAATTGCTATGACTGAATTACCAATTGCACCAATTTATTACTACACTAACCTTTATGTGAAGAATGATAAGGTACAAAATATGGCTCCTGACCGCATTGGTAATATCCAACTTAAATCAGTTGACATTAAATAATTCAGATTTTTTAAAATTAAGTATTATTTTGTAAAGCTCTACAGCGAAGAGCTGCCTCGTAGTCGACTTCGACTAGCGGGTCAGCTCTTTTTAAAATACGAAGGCATATATTTGTCTGAAAATTGACAAATAGAAGGAGGAGTTTCATGTGATTAAATATATTTTGAAAAGGCTGATGTATATACTTCTCGCGCTTTTCGTCATCGTAACGGTAACGTTTTTCTTAATGCGCCTTGCACCTGGTAGTCCATTTGCGAGTGAACGTAATTTCCCACCTCAAATTGAGGAAAAGTTAAACGAAACGTATGGATTAAATAACCCTTGGTATATTCAATATAAAGATTATTTAATCGATACGGCCACTTTCAATTTCGGTGAGTCTATGAAGTATAAAGCGCGTTCTACAAATGATATGATTTCTGAGAGCTTCCCTGTTTCTTTAACTTTAGGGATTGAAGCTATGCTATTGGCAGTTGGATTCGGTGTATTAATAGGCGTAGTTTCCGCGCTTTATCATAATAAGTTCCCGGATTATTTGGCAACGTCCTTTGCGGTGCTCGGCATTTCTGTACCATCATTTATTTTGGCTGGATTAATGCAGTATTTCCTAGCATACAAACTTAATTTATTCCCGACCAGTGGATGGAATGGCTTTATATATAGTATATTACCTGCTTTAGCCATTGCATTTACTCATATGGGCTTTATTGCTAAATTAACTCGCTCAAGTATGCTTGAACAAAACAATAGTGATTATGTAAAAATGGCACGTGCCAAAGGTCTTGGTAAATGGACGGTTGTCTTCCGTCATACATTACGTAACGCCCTTTTACCTGTCGTTACTTATTTAGGTCCATTAACAGCTGGTGTTGTTACAGGTAGTTTCATTGTGGAACAAATCTTCGCAATCCCTGGACTTGGTAAGCACTTCGTTCAAAGTATTACAAACCGTGATTATACAGTTATCATGGGAACGACAGTATTCTACTCAATCATCCTTTTATTTGCGGTTCTCATCGTAGATATTTTATACAGTGTAATCGATCCGCGAATTAAGTTGAAGGGAGCGAAAAAATAATGACGCAACAACAACCAATTGACAAAGATATGTTTAAAATTGTCGGTGGAAATCATGAGGCAACTGAAAGATTAGCAGATAAATCCGTTTCCTTCTGGAAAGAAGTTTTTATCCGTTTTTCACATAATAAAATGGCGATTTTTGGTTTAATCGCGTTAATTATTATTATTTTGATGGCCATTTTTGCCCCAATGTTATCTCAATATAAATACAGTGATCAACTTGGTGTTTATAATGCCCCACCATCTGCTCAATTTTGGTTCGGAACAGATGATTTAGGCCGTGATATTTTCGTTCGTATTTGGGCAGGTGCTCGCATTTCCCTTTTCATTGGGATTACTGCTGCCGTTATTGACTTAATCATTGGCGTGCTTTGGGGAAGTATTTCAGGTTTAGCTGGCGGTCGTGTTGATAATATTATGATGCGTATTGCTGACGTATTAACCGCTGTTCCTTACCTACTAGTTGTAATTGTTTTACTTGTTGTTTTACAACCAGGTTTAGTTCCTATGATTATTGCCCTTTCGATTACAGGTTGGATTAACATGGCTCGTATCGTTCGTGGTGAAGTATTATCCATTAAAAATCAAGAATACGTACTGGCTGCCCGTACTTTAGGTGCAGGCACAGGTCACTTAATCTTAAAACATTTAATTCCAAATGCACTTGGTGCTATTTTAGTAACGATGACATTAACAATTCCATCTGCTATTTTCACAGAATCATTCCTAAGTTACCTTGGTCTTGGGGTTCCTGCTCCGAATGCATCTTGGGGAACAATGGCATCGGAAGGGAATAAAGCGATTGCTAATGCTCCATGGCGTTTGATTTTCCCAGCAGTGTTCATCTCACTGACAATTTTTGCATTTAACGCAGTCGGTGATGGCTTACGTGATGCACTAGATCCTAAACTACGTAAATAAGGAGGTGGCTAAAAATGAGTAAAAAAATATTAGAAGTAAAAGATTTAAAAGTAAATTTTAAAACCTATGCAGGTATTGTACATGCCGTACGCGGTGTAAACTTTGATTTAAGTGAAGGTGAAACATTAGCGATCGTTGGAGAGTCAGGTTCTGGTAAAAGTGTTACGAGTAATGCGCTAATGAAACTAATCCCACAGCCACCTGGTATTTATGATTCAGGACAAATTTTATTTAATGGCCGTGATTTAATACCGTTAAGCGATAAAGAAATGTCAAAAGTACGCGGAAATGAAATAGCTATGATTTTCCAAGACCCAATGACAAGTTTGAATCCGACAATGAAGGTCGGACGTCAAATAACTGAAGTTATTTTACAACACAAAAAAGTTTCTAAAGACGAAGCTAAAAAACGCGCAATTGAACTTTTAACTCAGGTTGGTATCCCCTTCCCTGAAAAACGTTTTAACCAATACCCACATGAATTTTCAGGCGGTATGCGACAACGTGTTGTAATTGCCATTGCATTGGCAGCAGATCCAAAGCTACTTATTGCCGATGAACCAACAACAGCACTTGATGTAACAATTCAAGCGCAAATTTTAGAATTGATGAAAGAAATTCAAAAGAATTCTAAAACATCTATCATCTTCATTACACATGACTTAGGTGTAGTGGCCAATGTCGCTGACCGTGTTGCGGTTATGTACGCTGGTCAAATCGTAGAATATGGTACTGTGAACGATATTTTCTATAACCCGAAACATCCTTATACATGGGGATTACTTGGCTCAATGCCTGACTTAGATAATAATGCAGATGAGCTATTACGTACGATTCCTGGCTCACCACCAGACTTAATTCACCCGCCAAAGGGAGATGCGTTTGCGGCTCGTAATGAATTTGCAATGGCCATTGATTATGAACAAGAACCGCCTATGTTCCAAGTGAGTGAAACACATTTTGCAAAGACTTGGTTATTGCATCCTGATGCGCCAAAAATTCCACTTCCAGATGCTGTTGCTAAACGTATCGAGGGCTTTTTAGCAAAGGAGGAACAATTCAATGGCTAAAACCGGAGCAAAGAAAATACTAGAAATTAAAAACTTAAAGCAACACTTTGGAACGCCAAATAACCCTATTAAAGCAGTCGATGGCATTAGCTTTGATGTATATGAAGGCGAAACACTTGGACTTGTTGGTGAATCTGGTTGCGGTAAATCAACGACTGGTCGCTCTATTATTCGTCTATATGATATTACAGATGGCGAAATTATCTTCGACGGTCAAAACGTTCATGGGAAAAAGTCTAAAAATGACTTAAAGAATTTCAATCGTCAAATGCAAATGATTTTCCAAGATCCATACGCGTCATTAAATCCTCGTATGACAGCTGGTGAAATCATTAGTGAAGCTTTTGATATTCACGGTCTTTACAAAAACAAAGTAGAACGTCGTGAAAAAATCACCCAGTTGCTTGAAGCTGTTGGATTAAACAAAGAGCACGCTAACCGTTATGCGCACGAATTCTCAGGTGGTCAGCGTCAACGTATTGGAATCGCGCGTGCACTAAGCTTAGACCCTAAGTTTATCATCGCTGATGAACCAATCTCAGCGCTTGACGTATCCATTCAAGCACAAGTTGTTAACTTATTAAAACAACTACAAAAAGAACGCGGCTTAACGTATCTTTTCATTGCCCATGACTTATCCATGGTAAAATACATTAGTGATCGTATCGCTGTAATGTACCGTGGTCAAATCATGGAAATCGGTAAAGCAGATGATATTTATAATCATCCTGTGCATCCGTATACAAAATCGTTACTATCAGCGATTCCACTTCCAGACCCACTGTCTGAAAAACGTCGCCAACGTATTCCATATCAGCATACAGAAGTGGACGAGAGTGCAACATATCATGAAGTTGGTGAACAACATTATATTTATGGTACCGCTGATCTTGTAAAAACTTGGATTGCTAAAAGATAATACATTATCCATCCTTCATTTTTTGTTGGATGGATTTTTTATTTTGTTTTTGGCACAGCAAGTCTTGTAAAAAATGGGTAGTATAAATCAATAACGATTACTCGACATTTTGGGTATCCAGAAGACCACCACTTCTTAGATATCCATTTTTCTATGTGGCTTCAATTCCTTCGGATATATGGTTCCCTTTATATACTTTATTTAATTATTTTGAGACTATTGATTGTTCCTTTGAACAAATCCTGCATAAATCGTTTTTTACCCATGGATTTTCAAATGTTATCTCCGAAGTCAAAAAGTTAATAATTGCCTTTTTTCCTAAAGAAATTGGCTCTGCTATCTGGAGATGTATTCGTAAGAATTCTGTTGTTATCATAGATGCAAGCATACTAATATTAGGAAGTATGGCTGCATTATAATCTATATTAGAATTTTCATAAGCTTCTAGGACTTGGCTATACTGATTTTTAATAAATGAATAATAACATTCTAAGCAAGGTGTTACTGATGGGATAATTGAGTAGAAGCTCCCACAAGTTAAACCTACCCCCCCTGAAAGAAAAGGAACATTATTTTTAATACAAATTTCATTTACCCAAGAATTTATAACCATGGGAGGATTATCAGCTGCACAGAATACAAAATCAATATCTTCGGTAATAACATTTTCTAAATCCTCAGGCGAATTTATTCTTTTATCAACCACTTCATAATTAATTGATGTATTAAAATCACTCAATCTATCAAAGCCTACTTTAGTTTTTCGATGCCCGATATATTTTTCCGAATAGAGTACTTGGCGATTTAAATTCTTTAATTCAACTTCATCGCAATCGAGAAATTTAATATTTCCTACTCCTAGCCCCGATAACTGCATTAAAAGATTACTACCTAATCCCCCCATTCCCAGTACTAGAACCTTTGTATCTATAAGTTTTTTTTGGTAAAATACACTATTTTGCCTTGTATTACTAAATATATTAAAGAATTTTAGGTTGTTATTATATCTGATATGTTGCCATTCATTTAATTCTTCACTACTTTCGAAAGAACAATCTGTAATTAGACCAATTTCGTCCAACGTTTCAATAATATTTTTGAAATCTGAAAAATTTAAGGAAGGTTCATTAATCAAGTCAAAAATTTGTTCTGTATTCAGCTCACCATTTAATAAAGGTATGAGTTTGGTGACTATACCATCTGGATCGTTAATTTCAAAGGCATTATTAGGTTCATCACCAATTTGAATCGTTTGTTCATCTATTAATATAATTGGATAAAATTCTTTAAATTTCGGTTTCATATTAGTTCTCCTTTTATGTGAGCATTTTGTAAAAATAAGTTGAACTACAAATATACAAATAAACACTTAGAAGGCGATTCCTCAGTTAAAATCCTAAGTTAGATGATTAAGCCTTAGTTCTCTCAAGATAAAAGCATAAAATAATCATGTATAATTTTTCATCATAGTATTCAGTTGTTCTTTTACAATTAGAGCCTCATTCATCTTATTACCTTCTTGATCTAGCTGAAAGTATAGACGGCCCAGAAAATTCCTAACATTTGATATAATTATATATTCTTCATGCCATACCTCTGTTTTTTCCCAAAGGATAAAACTACATATCCATTGCTTGAACACATCTGAAGTAAATGTATTATTTTTCAAGATAGTCATCACAGCTGTTATTAGCCTTTCATCTTCTAAATTGGTATAAATCGTTTCTTTTGTACATATCGCTTTTTTTATAACATTTAAAAGCTCTAATTGATCTTCCATAGGTAGATTATATTTAGCTAACTCATTTAATGCATCTGCTGCATGGGCCAATGCATGTGCCCACCCTTTCTCATCTACATAGCCTCTTAGGTCCTTTTCAGAATGGATATAACATATAATTCTTTTTTTAATAATTAAAATATCTTCAGAGTTTAGAAATTTGTTTTTTTGATCTGCCATGAGTATTAGAGGAATAAGCAACATAGAAAAAGATCGAGTAAATACTGAATCTGAATTTGATTCCCCAATATTATAAAAAAGGTGTTTATCTAAAATTGTTTCTAATATAATTTTAAGTAAATTTGGTGATACAAAATCTTTTAGTATCCAGTGAGAAAAAGTTGAGTAAATTAGATCATCTCTTAGTTCACTATCTGTAGATCCAATATTATCTAACATTGCTTCTATATAATTTCGAAGTACTGAATCATCAACTATTTTATACTCACTATCTTTTATATTCATAAGTTCTTTTTTTAGTAACATATTAATAAAACACCTCTATTCAATATAGGATAGTTCTTAAATACAAGCTAACAAGTACTAAAGTACAAGAAATAGAAAGCAAAATATAAAACACAAAAATAAACCCTTTTTTTAACTCCATAATTAAAATCCCCTAACTATTACGTTGTAGTAATCTCTCTTCTTAAAAAAATATCCTATTCAGTATTAGTGCACCTATATATTGCTTTAACTGTCCTTTTTCTTAAATCTATTAATACATAGACAGTTAAAATAACTATAGGACACAGTGTTAGAGTTCCCATCGCAATGCCGTCCCAATAAGAAATAGAAAATAAAGGATCTCTTAATGTTTTTTCGAGTGTTTGTTTGACCGAATATAAAGCAATAGGTATATCAATAACAAAAAATAAATATAATGAAACTAAGATTCCTATTAAACTACAAACACTATATATTTTCACAACTTTTCTTTCTTTAGCAGATAGATTGTTAAGCTTTGTACTTACATTATGGAATTGTAAGGTTAAAACATTTTTAAAGATATATTTCATTGATTCATTCAGATCATCTATTTTTAAAAAATTGATAAGTACATAATATAAATCTGTGCGTAAAAATAGTAAAGTTTGAAAAACAATAGTCTGTAGTTGCATCAAAATCGCAAACTTGAGTATTTTGATTACAAACTCATTTAAAAAATAAAATTGCATTAATGCACAAAATAATATTAATATACTCGTCCATGCTATACCTGCTAAGTAAATACCGTACCTTTTTCTTCTTGATACTGACCAAATATCAGCCACTTCAGTTTCAAGTACAAGAAAAACTAATCTATAACCCCATTTAACTTTTGCTCCAATGCCGACACTTTTAGCGGCACAGATATGCCCATACTCATGAAAAAAGATAACTATCCATGTACTTATTATTATGATTAAGATTGAAATAATTCCCGAATTACTAACAAAAAAATCCGACCCTTTAGGTCGTAAGGTTTCAAAGGTAAAAAACAAATATAAATTTGCAAACATTGAAAAAATATAAATTGTCCAGGCCACCTTTCCAAATATTAAACTGTAAAATTTAGAAGGTTCAACATTCAGATTTGGATTATCAGTCAAGCTCTCAGATATCTTTTGGCCATCAATAGTTTTTATAAAACCTGCATCAAGTAACACATCAACAAATTCTATAATGTCTTCTATTTGGTAATCATGATCACTATTTATTAAGGCTAGTTCAGCTATTGATTTATTTGAGGAGAAGCTATTATAAAGATTTAAAGTGTTTACATCAAATAATAAATAATCTGAGGTTCCAATACGTCGAATAGTAATTGAATCGTTATCGTTACTATGATAAGTCTCAATATTATGTACTTCAACTATGGTATCTCCACTAAATTTCATTTCACTCATTGAATTGACTCACCCTTTTCTTCATTATTCCTACTTACCTCACTAAAATGCCCGCTTTTAAGAGCGAAGGCCCGCTTTTAGAAGCGGACCTTTTCTATTTATATATCATGTTGTAGCTCGGTTAGCTGGAAGACCTACTTTCGGCAATACTTTCACTTTAATTTTAGCCATTTTTTCACCTCCTATATGTACTAGTCTACTTAAGATCATGTTGTAGCTCGGTTAGCTGGAAGGCCAACTTTCGGTAATGCTTTTACTTTGATTTTAGCCATTTCTCTCACCTCCTATATAGTTCTAATAATCTTTGTCTCATGTTGTAGCTCGGTTAGCTGGAAGACCCACTTTCGGTAATACTTTTACTTTGATTTTAGCCATTTCTTTCACCTCCTATAATTCTAGTAAACTTAGAATCCTGTAATAGCTTGTTAGATAGAAGACTTACTTTCAGCAAGACTTCAACTTCGACTTTAGCTATTTTTCAAATAATTCATTTATTCACTAGATTCTATAAAAAAGGAAATGTTTTAAAATATTTATTGAATTTATTTCCATAAATACCAAACATTAACTAACTACTATAATAATCGATAAATAGTGAAATGTAAACATTATTCTGAATAATAAAATTTATCGGACTTAGACAATAAAGATACGTTTTAAAGAAAAAAAACAAGAGAATTACCAGATTTTATTCAACCGCAAAACAAGCTGTTCGTTCCTCGAAATGAATTTGCTGAGTGAGGAAAAATTCACTATGTTCCAAGTGAATGAAAAAACGTTTCAAATATTAGTTGACGCTTTTAAATGCGGTTGCTAAACGTTGGAGGCTTTTAGCGAAGTGAACAATTCAATGATTAAACCGGGTACAAAAAACTCTTGAAATCAAAAATTTTAAGCAATATTTTAGATCACGAAGGAATTCTATTAAAGCTGTTAATGGAATCTGTTTCTATGTATAGAAGAAGAAACACTTAGGGCTTGTAGGTGACTCTGGTTAAGTAAATCGATGACTGGTCATCTAATTATTCGAACTTGCAATATTGTTAGTATAATTTTATATATATATACATTTTTTACATAAAAATCGATAATTAGAGCCTCCTAAGTTTTAACATTGGAGGCTCTAGTGCTTTAAGAAAAAACAGTCTTTCTCCACTGAAGAAAGACTGCTTTACTAGCGTCAGCTTATTTTAATGGAGCATCTGCTGTTAGTTCGATATTTTGCAGCTCTGTTTCATTTGCATAATCAACATTGTAGTTTTTCACACGTTTGTTTACTGGAATGATTTCCGTACGGAAGAATGTTGGGAATACCATTGCCTGTTCAGCCATATAATTTTGCCATTTACTAAATGCTTCTGCACGATATTCTGGCTTCATTGCTTTGTCAGAATCAATATCTTTTAACATTTCTGATAATTCAGGCGAAACAAAACGGCTAAAGTTAAATTCTGCACCTTCACTATATAACCCTGCTGGAGATGGGTTTGTTCCAGTTCCCCAAGCCGCCATATACATATCGATTTCAGGATCATCAGCCTGTACTTTATCGTAGAAACTATTAAATTCAATTAATCTTCCTGTCGTTAATTGAACATCTAAACCAACATCTTTCCAGTTTTGACGATAGTACTCTACAATTGCTTCATCCGTATCTGAACCCGCCATACTCGCAAGACGAATTGTAAATTTTTCGCCATTTTTATCTTCACGAATACCATCACCATCTGCATCTTTGTATCCTGCTTTATCTAGTAATTGTTTCGCTTTTTCAGCATCATAGTTATAGCCTTTTAAAGTTTCATCATAGTATGATGCAAATACTGGTGGAATCAATGAATTTGCTCGTACTCGTAGACCTTGATAGAATTTCTCTGTAACCGATTCAATATCCATCGCATAAGCCATTGCTTGGCGTAAATTAATATCATTCATTTTTGATTTCTCATCAAAAATATTTATACGATTTGCTTTATCATATTTCCCCAATTTAAATCCAACATAAGAGTATGCTAATTCAGGTCGACCTAAAATCGCTACATTAGAAAGATTTTTCAAACCATCATATTGATTTGTTGGGAACGATGTCGCGATATCATATTTTCCAGTTTTTAAAGCTTCACCGATTGATGTTGAAGGCACAACTTCAATAACTACTTTATCAATCTTAGGCTTCCCTTTGAAATAATGTTCATTTGCCACAAGTTGTATCGACTCACCATTAACAATTTTATCAATTTTGAATGCACCTAGTGTAACAGGGTTTTTACGTACTGCATCTGAAGAAATTAATTCTTTCATAGGAATAGACTCTAGCTGATGCTTTGGTTCTGCATAGCCCCACAAACCATCACCAAGTGAGTAGATTGCTGGTGATACTTTCTTGAACGTAATTTCAATCGATTTTTCATCTAATTTTTTAATACCTGAAATAGTGTCTGCTTTGCCATCATGATATTCTTCTGCACCAACAATATTTTTGAAATCATCATCATATCGTACACCCTCATAATCTGGATGACCAATAATTTCATATGGATAAATTAAGTCATCAGTAGTTAATGGCGTACCATCGGACCACTTAACATCTCCTTGAATTGTTATTTTTGCTTTATTATTTTCTGCATCGACTTCTAGTTTTGCAATGCCTGTATCTTTCACTAAAAAGTCGCCATCAAGCTCATAAAGAACATTTGAAGCATATTTCATTATTTCGGAATCATAGGCATCCTCATATAATTCCCAGTTAAAGATCCCTTGGAAAGGTGAATCCGTAACAAGAGCTACCTGTAACGTTCCCCCCTTAATAACATCCCCTTCATTTGTTATCTCCATCGGTATTGAGTTCGTATCCACATTGTTATCATCTGTTTGAGCTGGTTTATCTTTGTTGCCATCATCCGTTTGTGCAGTATTTTTTTCAGCACTATTGCAAGCTGTTAATACAAGCATCACTGCAAAAATAACGGACAGCATTAACCAATTCTTTTTCATAGTAATTCCTCCCTTTTATCCTAATCTTTGTTTTGCGTCAGCTGCACGACGAAGTGCTTGACCGACGTAATTTATACCAAGCATCAATATTAAAATCAATAGAGATGCAGGTAACCATACCCACCATTTTTCTGATAGTACTAACGGATTTCTTGCATAGTTTACCAATGTTCCTAAACTTGGCGTTGAAGGGGGTAATCCGAACCCTAAAAAAGAAAGCCCTGTTTCAATACCAACGTTCCCTGCAAAGCTAAGGGTCAGATCTACAATTAAAATAGAGCTTAAATTAGGCAAAATCCCTTTAAACATTATGGAAAAATCACTTGTTCCCATCGTTTTTGATGCACTGACATAATCACGCCGCCCTTCTGAAAGTGCTTTACTCCGTACTAAGCGTGCAGTACCCATCCATTGAAATATCGTAATAATCAAAATCAACTCAATAACGCCATATTTAGGAATAATTGTGACCACTACAATGATGATCATCAATGTTGGCAATGTCATGAAGAAATCAATAATACGCATAAATAGATTATCAATAAAACCTCCATAATATCCCATGATAATACCTAGCGCTATGCCCGCAATACCAGCAATTACAGTAATCGAAATAGCGATTAAAATGGAATTCTTTGCTCCAATAATTAACTGTCCAAACATATCACGGCCTGCTTCGTCTGCCCCTAGTATATATCCATTTACACCAGGTTCAGTGTAACGCTCTAACAGCTTAATTTTCAAAACCTCTTCTTGATTGAGAATCATTGCTGCAATTAGAAGGGCTATTATCAGAAGTGTTATTCCTATAAATGAAAACATTGCTAGTTTATCTTTTTTAAACTCTCGTAAAACGACTTGAATTCCCGTTGGAGGAGAGCTTTCAAATTTGACTGCTTCTTTGTTTTGTTGTTCCATTTGAATTCACCTCTCCTTACACATTATTTTAGTAGTTAGTCTATGCGGATACGTGGATCAACAATGCTCATAATAATATCAGACAGTAGACTACCTAATAATGTTAAGAAGCCAAAAAGCATAACTAGCGCAGTAATAACGCTATAATCTCGACTCATTACTGAGCTGACAAACAAATTACCCATGCCCGGGAAACCGAAAATGGTTTCAATGAAGATAGCCCCGCCCAACAATCCGGTTATTGTAAACCCTAAAAATGCTGCAATGGGTAGCAACGAGTTACGGAAAATATGTCGAGTGTATACTTTACGCATAGGAATTCCTTTGCTACGCGCTGTTTTCACATAATCCTGAGTTTTTGAATCAATAATTTCGGAACGCAAATATTGAATAATGCTTGTTGTACCTAAGATAGCATACGTTATAGCCGGTAATAGCAAGTGATATATCTTATTCCAATAATATGCTGTTGTGCCTGGTTCAAGTCCTACATCGACGGTCCCACTGGTTGGGAACCACATGAGTCGATAACCAAAAATGAATAAGAAAATTAGTGATAAAACGAATGTAGGAATGGCATAGCTGATAAAACTGTATAGTATAATGGATTTATCTAAAAATGATTCTTGGTAGCGTCCAGCCAGCATCCCTAGTGGAATTGCAATCAAATATACAAGGATTGCACTGAGTAGAGATAGCCAAAAAGTATTTAAGCCACGTTCACCAATCAATGTGGACACCGCAATTTTATATGTATAGCTCTGTCCAAAATCACCTTGTAGCGCATTCGTGATCCAATGGTAGTATTGAACATACCAAGGGTCATAGAAACCAGCTTGTATACGTAATTCCTCAATTCTTGAAGGATCTGTCTCAGGTGTAATCAGACCTGTAAACGGATCTCCTGGCATTTGCTTCGCCAAAATAAAAATAAAGAGACTTAACACAAACATTTGTGGAATCATCATCAACACACGTCTTAAAATTGTTTTCCACATACTATAAACCCTCCTGTTCAATCTCAGACATTGCTACTCTATGTGTTTCTGAGATAGATTTTAAGGGGTATACTTTCCCGTGCTCATCATAATATTTATGTTGTTCTTCATGATACTTCACTTCGACATCTTGGCGTTGTATTTTTCGCTCCATGCGAGTCTCAGGTTCAATATTCGGAATAGCTGACAATAAGCGATTTGTATAAATATGCTGTGGGTTCACGTAAATATCATTTCTAGTACCCGTTTCGACAAAGCGTCCCTTATACATAATAGATATGTGATCACACATATGTTTAACAACGCCTAAATCATGCGAAATGAATAAATAGCTAAGTCCAAATTCACTTTGAATATCTTTCATAAAATTAAGTACCTGTGCTTGTACTGACAAATCGAGTGCTGATACAGGCTCATCAGCAATAATCATTTTGGGATTACATGCAACAGCACGCGCAATACCAAGTCGCTGCTTTTGACCTCCAGAAAATTCATGAGGATATTTTAAAAGTACGTCCTCTGACATACCAACAATCGCTAATAGTTCTTTAATCCGCTTGCGCTCCTCCTGGTCGCTAAGCTTCATAAAGTTTCGAATTGGCTCGGCTAATATATCAAGTACCCGCTTTCTAGGATTCATGCTTGAATGAGAATCTTGGAAAATCATTTGGATATCTCGGTTATACGCTGAATTACGTTTTCGGCGCTGATTCGTTACGTTGTCTCCTTCATAGATGATTTGACCCGATGTTACTTTTTCTAAACCGATAATTGCCTTACCAGTTGTAGACTTACCAGAGCCCGATTCACCCACTAATCCATATGTTTTTCCTTTTTCAAATTCCATCGTAACACCATCAACTGCATATACTTTATCGGTAATTGTATTAAAAAAACCCCCACGTATTGGATAATGTACGTTCAAATCTTTAATTTGCATAAAACTCATACAGTCCCGCCTCCTTCTTCACCTTCGAAATGAAAGTGTTTCCAGCAGGTACATCTTACAAAATGTCCTGGTGCAATTTCATGTAATTGTGGTTTTTTTTCATGTAAAGATTCATTAATCCATGGAATACGAGCTGAAAATCGACACCCTTCACGCGGCAAATTCATGAGTGATGGTACCATACCATGAATAACCTCTAGCTTGTCATTTTCATCATGCGTTTGCGGAATAGAATTTAAAAGCGAACGTGTATAAGGATGTTTAGCATTTCTAAACAACTCTTGGACAGGCGCTTCTTCAATTACTTGTCCTGCATACATCACAGCTACTCGGTCTGCCACTTCTGCTACCACACCCAAATCGTGGGTAATTAAGATAATACCTGCTTCAGTTTCGGACTGTAACGATTTTAATAAGTCTAATATTTGAGCTTGTATCGTCACGTCTAGAGCTGTCGTCGGTTCATCTGCAATAATGATCGACGGCTTACCAGATAATGCAATAGCAATCATGACTCGCTGTCGCATCCCGCCGGACAATTGATGTGGAAATTGTCTTGCTACTCGATTCGGATTAGAAATGCCCACTTGATTTAGAAGCTCTAATACACGCTCTTCACGTTGTTGTTTTGTTAGCTTTGTGTGATAAAGAAGACCTTCAGCAATTTGTTCACCAATACGCATTAATGGGTTTAAAGCCGAGAGAGGATCTTGGAAAATGAATCCGATATCATTACCACGTAAACGATTAAACTGTTCTTCACTTAATTGTGTTAAATTTTGATTATTATAAAGAATTTCTCCCGTAACTTTTGTATTGATTTCATTGTGCAAACCTACAATCGTCGTTGCTAATGTACTTTTACCACATCCAGATTCACCAACAATTGCTAAAACTTCATTTTTTCGAAGCGACAGCGAGACTTCTTCTACAGCAGCGTGATATTCGTCTTTAATACGAAAACTCGTAGTTAAATTTCTAATTGTTAATAAGTCCTTCGCTGTATTCAAACAACCTCTCCCCCTATTTCAATATTCTGAAAAATAATTACGTGTAGTCCTAATCTTATTTTAGAATTATATTAACAAAAAAAATTATTAACCTCCTTTATTGTATTTGTTAACAAATTAATAATCTCTTCATTGCTCTTAATGTAAAAACAGCCATTTAATTACTGAAAGAATTATCTGACAATTAATTGTAGTTTTATTTTATCTAGAAATAATGCATTAAATCAAGTATATTTTTCAAATTATTACAATAAAAAATAAAATCCTACCATACATCTATTTAAAAAGAATTTCTAATTTTATATTAAAATGCTGTTAATTTTTTATCTTCATTTTTATCACTTTTCTAAAATGATAATATTTTGTTATTTCAAAATAATAAAATACAAAGTAAATAACTAAAATTTTCAGTACAATTAGTTACCTTCTTACTATACCCATCATTATTTTGTGTATTTAAAAGTGTAAAAACTAATATTTCTATATTTACTAATAGTTCGATTTGCAAGCAATTGTTATTAATATATAATTTACTCAATTAATGTGTTACTAATTCAAATCATATTTTTCTACTCTATGAAAATTTTTACTTATTAATTAATCATACATACTTCTCCTCTCATTTATTTTATGCGTTTGCACAATATTTATTCCAAAAATTTCTATAAAAATATGTAATGGCTACATATATATAATTTCTTCAATAACTTATGAAGGTTTTAATAATTGAAATTGAATTTCTTTAATTTATTTATGAAATAAGAAATTAGAGCATGGAAAATTAAAATCTCTTCCCTACTTATATTTGTATTAATCTATAATAATTCAAAATAAGGGGGCTATCATTTTGATTAAAAGGTTCTCACTGAGGTAGAATCAAAATATACCCAATAAAAGGGAGTGAAAAATGTGGTCAATATTATAGATACTTGGTTTACTGTAAAAGAAATTGACAAAAATACATTTGCAATAAGTGAATATGGGCATTGGGAAAAAGTCCATTCATTTTTGTTAATTGGAGAAGAGAAGTCAGTTTTAATTGATACTGGATTAGGCATTGATAATATAAAAAGGATTAGCAATCAATTAACATCATTGCCTATAATCGTCCTAACGACACATGTTCATTGGGATCATATTGGTAGTCATGGGGAGTTTGAAAATATTTATGTGCACCAAGAAGAAGTAGATTGGCTGAGAAATGGTATAAAAAAATTATCTATTGCGCAAATAAGAAAAGATATAAGTCGCGATATTACACTACCAACTCCTGAAACATTTAACCCGGAAACATATCTACCATTTCAAGGACACCCCACAGGTATCTTACAGGATGGGGATATGATTGATATTGGAGACAGAAAATTAACGATCTTTCATACGCCCGGACACTCGCCAGGGCATATTTCTATTTGGGATAGAAAAAATGGCTATTTATTTACTGGTGATTTACTTTACGATAAAACACCTATTTATGCTTTTTTTCCAACAACTAATCCAGTTGATTTAGTTAATTCCTTAGAAAAAATATCGAATATTCCGAATATAAATCGCGTATTTGGCTCACATAATACATTGGGACTTGATTCTGCCATTTTAATAGAAGTAAAAAATGCAGTTGAAACATTAAGAAAGAACGACCTTGTTAAATTTGGGACAGGAATTCATAAATTTAAAGGATTCAGTGTACAGTTTTAATGAAAATTTTTAAACTGTGTTGAAGCGAGGACGATTCGTTCATAACTACAAAAGCGTGGTACAAAAACAACTGTTTTCGTACCACGCTTTATTAAGCAATTTTTATTCACTTATTTGCTGTAATTTATTTCTCCATCCAAAACTATCTGATATTTTTATTCTTAAATAGAGAATCAGGTTTCAGGTTTATAGTTCCCCTGCTTTTAATTTCGCGTGCCAGTCTTTTAAGAATGGAATATCTTCTTCTTTAATAGCGCCTGATTCGTTTGCTGCTTCAATTAAATAATCGAAGTTTGTTAATGATACATATTGAATCCCTGCTTCATCAAAGGCTTGCTCAGCACGTGGTAGATTGTAAGTGTAGACACAAACAACGCCTAATACTTCACAACCTGCTGCACGTAAAGCTTCAACTGCTGTAATCGAGGAACCACCTGTCGAAACAATATCTTCGACAACTATAACTTTTTGACCTGTAGCGTATTTACCTTCGATTTGGTTGCCACGACCATGCTCCTTTGCTTTAGAGCGCACGTAGACCATTGGCAAGTCTAAAATATCACTTACCCATGCTGCATGTGGGATACCAGCTGTTGCTGTGCCCGCTACAACTTCTGTTCCTGCAAAATTTTCTTTAATTAGCGATGCAAGACCATTTGCTAACTGCTTACGGATGACAGGATCAGAGATTGTAAGACGTGTATCACAGTAAATCGGTGATTTAATGCCTGATGCCCATGTGAATAACTCTGTTGGATTTAATTCGACCGCGCCTACCTTCAACATGGCGTGTGCGATTTCGTTTTGTAATGTTGTCATATTTATGCCTCCCATAATTCGCTTACGATTTTATATGCTGCCACTGGATCTTGTGCCCCTGTTACGGCACGACCGACTACGATTAATGATGATCCATCATGTTTTGCACCATATGGTGTAGCGATGCGTTTTTGATCATGGGCATCACCACCTGCTAAACGAATACCAGGTGTAACACGTAAGAAATTTTCACCACAAGTTTCTGCAATCGCTTTTGCTTCATGCACCGAGCAGACAACGCCATTTAAACCAGCTTGTTGCGTCAATCTTGCATAGTGTAATACGGATTCCTGTAGTGATAAAGCAATTTTTTGCTCTGTCTGCATTTGCTCTTCAGTTGTCGATGTAAGTTGTGTCACTGCAATTAATGCCGCGCGTTCACGTCCTACTGGTGTACCCGCTTCAAGACCTTCAATGGCAGCTTCCATCATGGGACGCCCACCTGCAGCATGGACATTTACTAAATCTACACCTAGTTTCGCTAAACCCTTCATCGCAGAGCCAACTGTGTTTGGAATATCATGGAGCTTTAAATCCAAGAAAATATCATGTCCTAATGCCTTCACTTTTCGCACAATATCTGGACCTTCCTGCATATATAATTCCATGCCAATTTTCACGAAAAGTGGCTCATTAAAATGTTTTAAAAACTTGAAAACTTCTGCTTCCCCTGGAAAATCAAGTGCAAGTATTGGTTTGTTATTCATTAACGGTGGCTCCTTCCGATAATATCTGAAATATGCTCTACACCCAATGCGTCAAGTTTTGCTGGTAATTCCTCAATAATGTTCGGGCATACGAAATGATCTACAAAGTTAGCTGTCCCAACTGCAACTGCCGCTGCTCCTGCTGACATAAAATCAATGACATCCTGTGCTTCGCTTACGCCACCCATGCCAATGATTGGAATATTGACTGCTTTATATACTTCATAAACCATACGAATAGCAACTGGCTTCACTGCTGGACCTGATAAACCGCCAGTACCATTTGCAATTACAGGCTTTCCTGTTCGTTCATGTAGTCTCATACCAATTAGTGTGTTAATCATTGTAATACCATCTGCACCGCCTGCTTCAACTGCCTTCGCAATATCTACAATATTCGTAACGTTGGGCGATAATTTTACGTAGACAGGTACTTCAGATACGGCCTTCACCGCAGCCACAAGCTCACGTGCTGTTTGCGGATCGGTCCCGAATTGAATACCTCCACATTTCACATTTGGGCAGGAAATATTAAGCTCAAGCGCTTTGACATTTGGCGCAGCTGAAATACGGCGTGCCACTTCCACATAATCTGCGGTTTCAGTACCAGCTACATTCGCAATAATAGGTACATCATAGCCCTCTAAAAATTTTAATTCTTCATTCATTACTTTATCAATACCTGGGTTTTGTAAGCCAATTGCATTAAGCATACCTGCTGCTGTTTCCGCTACACGCGGTGTGGGATTACCTGGGCGCGTTTCTACTGTTGTTGCTTTAATCATAATAGCGCCGAGCTTTGATAAATCATAAAGTTGAGCATATTCACGCCCGAAGCCGAAGCACCCTGACGCTGGCATAATTGGATTTTTTAAATCTAAGCCTGGTAACTGGATATTTAAACGACTCATAATGCCACCGTACCTTTCGGGAAAACTGGACCGTCAGAACATACTTTGACATAGTCTTTTTCAATTTGATTTGTTGTTTTACATACACATGCGAAGCAAGCACCAATACCGCAGCCCATACGCTCTTCAAATGATAAATAGCCTTCTTTTTCAGGGTAGAAACCTTCTAGTGCTTTTAACATAGGTAGCGGACCACAAGAATAAAATACATCAAATTCAGGTGCGCGTGACTCTAACACAGTTGTGACAAAGCCTTTTGTACCTTTCGAGCCATCCACTGTCACATAGTGTGTTTCACCTAGTGCTGTGAATTCCTCCTCATAGAAACAAACATCCTCCGTTTGGAAACCTAACACATGAATTGTTTTGACACCGCGCGCATTTAGTTGTTTTGACAGCTCATGTAATGGAGGTACACCGATACCACCACCAACTAACAGTGCCGTGCCACCTTCTTTCACTGCATCTACAGGGAAGCCATTTCCAATCGGTCCAAGTACATTTACTAGCTGTCCTTCACGGTTTGTCGCTAAAACTTTAGTGCCGCGACCTTCCGCACGATAAATCATTGTAAATTCACTGCTGTCTTTGTCTATGTTAGCAATACTGATTGGTCGACGTAAAAGCGGCTCCAATGAATCAGACACCTTTACATGGACAAACTGGCCAGGAGTCATATCCTGCACCAGTTCTCCATGAAGGGTCAATTCGAAAATGTTTGTCGCAATTTGCTTTTGAGAGACGACCGTCATTTTCTCTTGACGAATCATATTAGTGTACTACCTCCGCTTTTGGCATTTGTTCTGCTGTGAATGTCATCGATTCGATAACACGCAGCATTGCTTCTGCTGTATCGAGTGAAGTTAAGCAAGGTACGCCGTTTTCTACAGACTCACGACGGATACGAAAGCCATCACGGGCAGGTTGCTTACCTTTTGTTAATGTGTTTACGACTAACTGTGCTTCACCATTTTGAATTAAATCTAGTAAAGTTTGTCCTTTTGCACCGATTTTACCAACTACATCCGTACGCACACCAGCTGCTTCAAAGCTTAGTGCTGTACCTTCTGTTGCCACGATGCGGTAACCTACTGTTGAGAAACGTTTTGCCAGTGCAATTGCTTCATCTTTATCTTTGTCGGACACTGTGAATAATACGGTGCCTTCTGTACGAATCTCCATACCAGCAGCAACTAAGCCTTTATAAAGAGCTTTTTCTAATGTTGCATCTTTGCCCATTACTTCCCCTGTTGATTTCATTTCAGGGCCTAATGTAATGTCAACGCGGCGTAATTTTGCGAATGAGAATACTGGTACTTTCACAAATACACCTTTTTGCTCAGCCGCTAAGCCTGTTGGGTAGCCTTGTTCCACGATGGATTTACCAAGAATCGCTTTAGTGGCAATATTGGCCATTGGAATATTTGTAATTTTACTTAAGAATGGGACTGTACGAGATGAACGTGGGTTAACCTCGATTACGAACACTTCCCCTTGTGAAATGACATATTGTATATTCATTAAACCTACAATGCCCAGACCTTTAGCTAGACGTGTTGTATAATCCACTAATGTATCTTTTTGTGCCTGTGTTAATTTTTGTGGTGGATAGACAGAAATCGAGTCACCCGAGTGAACCCCTGCACGTTCGATATGCTCCATAATCCCCGGAATTAACACATTTTCACCGTCGCAAATTGCATCAACTTCGATTTCATTCCCTGTTAAATAACGGTCTACAAGTACAGGATGATCTGGAGATGCTTCTACTGCATTTTCCATATAGTGTTGAAGTTCTTCTTCGTTATAAACAATTTCCATTGCACGTCCACCAAGTACATAAGAAGGACGAACAAGTACTGGGAAGCCAATTTCCTTGCCAATCACAAGCGCTTCCTCAGCTGAAGTAGCTGTTTTACCAAGCGGCTGTGGAATGCCAATTTCATGTAATGCTTGCTCGAACTTATCACGGTTTTCAGCACGATCGATGTCTTGTAAAGTTGTACCTAAAATTTTCACACCGTTTTCTTCTAACTTGTCAGCAAGATTAATTGCTGTTTGACCACCGAACTGCACTACAACCCCAATTGGTTGCTCAAGATCAATGATGTGCATTACGTCTTCGATTGTTAATGGCTCGAAGTATAACTTATCTGAAATCGAGAAGTCCGTTGATACGGTTTCTGGGTTTGAATTGATAATAATAGCTTCGTAACCAGCTTCCTGAATTGCCCATACAGAGTGTACTGTTGCATAGTCGAACTCTACCCCTTGCCCAATACGGATTGGACCTGAACCAAGAACGATTACTGATGGCTTATCAGATTTGATAGATTCATTTTCTTCTTCGTATGTGCCGTAGAAGTATGGTGTTTCCGATTCGAATTCTGCTGCACATGTATCAACCATTTTGTAGACAGGAATTATGCCATTTTCTTTACGATAAGCGTAAATAGTTGCTTCATTTGTATCCCAAAGTTCCGCGACTTTTTTGTCCGCAAAGCCAAGACGTTTTGCTGTGCGTAATACCTCTTTATCGTTTTTATGGTCAGCAAGTATTTGCTCCATATCTACGATGTTCTTGAATTTATTTAAGAAGAATAAGTCAATGGCAGACCATTCATGAATTTGCTCGATTGTCACACCACGACGAAGTGCTTCTCCAATGAAGAATAAACGCTCATCACCTGCTTTACGGATACGTTTTTCAATCCAAGAATCCGAATTGTCTTCTGCGTGTTTCAGCTCTAAATGTACTTGACCTGTTTCAAGAGAACGAACTGCTTTCAGCATCGCTTCCTCAAATGTACGGCCTAGTGCCATTACTTCGCCAGTTGCTTTCATTTGCGTACCTAGATTACGTTTTGCTGATTCAAATTTATCGAATGGCCAGCGTGGAATTTTCGCTACGATGTAATCAAGTGCTGGTTCAAAACAAGCATAAGTCGAACCTGTTACAGGGTTTTTAATTTCATCTAATGTTAGGCCAACAGCAATTTTTGCCGCAAGTTTGGCGATTGGGTAACCTGTTGCTTTTGACGCTAATGCCGAAGATCGTGATACACGTGGGTTTACTTCAATTACATAGTAATTAAAGCTATATGGATCAAGAGCTAACTGTACGTTACAACCACCTTCGATTTTCAATGCACGAATAATATCTAGTGAAATATTACGTAGCATTTGGTTTTCACGGTCTGATAATGTTTGTGTCGGTGCCACTACGATAGAGTCACCTGTATGAATACCCACTGGGTCAACGTTTTCCATGTTACATACGACGATGGCATTATCCGCAGCATCACGCATTACTTCATATTCAATCTCTTTATAGCCAGCGATTGATTTTTCCAGTAAACATTGTGTTACTGGAGAATATTTCAATCCTGATGTTACGATTTCTTCTAGGTCTTGGTCATTGTAGCAAATACCGCCGCCTGTACCGCCAAGTGTAAATGCCGGACGTACGATTACTGGGTAGCCAATGCGCGCTACTAATGCTTTTGCTTCTGTCATGTTATGGATAATGTCTGACTCAGGTACTGGAGCACCAAGTTCATACATTAAGTTACGGAATAAATCACGGTCTTCTGCTTTATGAATGGCATCTAATTTTGTTCCTAAAATTTCGATGTTCAATTCGTTTAAAATACCCGATTCGTCTAACTCGATGGCCATGTTTAGACCTGTTTGACCACCTAGCGTTGGCAGGATTGCATCTGGACGTTCTTTACGTAAAATACGTGATACGAATTCAAGTGTAATTGGCTCGATGTATACTTTGTCTGCAATTTCAGTATCTGTCATGATTGTCGCAGGATTTGAGTTAATTAAAATAACACGGTAGCCTTCTTCTTTTAATGACAGACAAGCTTGTGTTCCTGCGTAGTCAAATTCTGCTGCTTGTCCGATTACGATTGGGCCTGACCCGATTACTAAAATAGTTTCTATATCTGTACGTTTAGGCATGTTGTTTCCCCTTCCCTGCTTCTACTTCCATCATTTCGATAAATTCATCAAATAAGTGATTTGAATCTTCTGGACCTGGTGATGCTTCTGGGTGATATTGCACTGTGAAGATTGGGTATTTCTTATGGCGAACCCCTTCACAAGTACCATCATTTAATGCGATATGTGTTAATTCTAAATCTGTGTCTTTTAAAGAATCGATGTCGACTGCATAGCCGTGATTTTGCGATGTTAAATCTGTACGTCCTGTACGTAAATCTTTTACTGGATGGTTACCTCCGCGGTGACCGAATGGTAATTTGAATGACTTCGCACCACTTGCTAATGAGAAGATTTGGTGACCTAGGCAAATACCGAACATTGGCACTTTTCCGATTAAATTGCGCACTGTTTCGATGCCTTCTTCAACATCCTCTGGGTTACCAGGGCCGTTTGACAGCATAATGCCATCTGGATGCCATGCTAAAATTTCTTCTGCTGGTGTATTGTAAGGTACAACAAGTACGTCACAGTCGCGTTTATTTAACTCACGCAGAATACCGTGCTTCATTCCATAGTCGATTAACACAACTCGCTTGCCACGACCTGGTGATGGATAAGCAGCTTTTGGTGTTACTTCACGAACATGATGTGTAATCGCTGGTGTAGTTTGAAGCTTTGCTACAATTTCCTCAACATTTACTTCTTCGTCCGCCGCAGTCAAAATAGCTTTTACTGAACCTTTGTTACGAATAATACGTGTTAATTTACGTGTGTCGATGCCTTCAATCCCAGGAATATCCTTTGATGTTAAGTACTCGTCTACAGTTAAATCACATCGGAAGTTTGAGGGTATTTTTGCTAACTCACGTACAACGAAGCCGCGAATTGCTGGTGTAATCGATTCGAAATCATCACGGTTAATACCGTAGTTACCGATTAATGGGTATGTTAACGTTACAATTTGTCCGTAGAACGAAGGATCTGAAATTGTTTCCTGATAACCTGTCATGCCTGTCGTGAACACAACCTCTCCTTGTGAAGCGCGCTCACTACCGAACGCTGTACCTGTGAATACTGTGCCATCTTCTAAAATAAGTAAACGTTTTTTCATTACTCTGCCTCCTGGTATACGATATTACCTTCAAAAATTGTTACAACCGGCCAACCCTTAGCCGCCCAGCCATTGAATGGTGTATTACGGCCTTTTGATACAAAACCTTCTGCATCAATTGTTTGTTCTTTCGTTAAATCAATTAAAATCATGTCTGCAGAAGCACCCACTTCTAATGTGCCATATGGTAAGTCAAAAATTTGTGCTGCCTTGACAGTCATCCAATCGATCAATTGCTTTAATGTCCACTTACCCGTTTCTACAAATTGTGTGTAGAGCAGTGGGAAAGCTGTTTCAAAACCTACAATACCAAATGGTGCACCCACCATGCCGCAGCATTTTTCTTCTACTGTATGTGGTGCATGATCTGTTGCGATGCAGTCAATCGTGCCATCTAGTAACGCTGCATGTAGGGAGTCTTTGTCATCTAGTCCACGTAATGGTGGGTTCATTTTCCAGTTTGCATCATCTGATGGGATGTCCATTTCTTCAAGTAATAAGTGATGCGGACAAACTTCTGCTGTTACGCGTATACCCGCTGCTTTTGCATCACGTACTGCGCGCACAGATTCCTTCGTTGATACATGACAGACGTGATAACGTGCATCTGCTGCTTCTGCAAGGAGAACGTCACGTGCAATTTGTACAGATTCACAAATCGACGGAATTCCTGGTAAACCTAGTTCAACATTGCGTTTGCCTTCATGCATAACGCCGTCGTAAATCAGTGAGTTATCTTCACAGTGTGCCACTACGACCATATCGTGCTTTGCAGCCTCTTTCATTTGTTCATACATTGTCGAAGCTAGTTGGATGCCTACACCATCATCGGAAAATGCTACAGCGCCTTGAGCTTTTAACTCCTCAATGCTAGTACGAACTTCACCTGAAATATCCTTTGTTAAGGAACCATATGGTAATACGCGAATTATTGCGCTTTCCTTAATTAAGCCGTTAATTAGTTGCATATTTTCAACTGAATCAGGTACAGGCTTCGTATTTGGCATGGCACAGATTGTTGTGAAACCGCCCTTTGCTGCTGAAGCCGAGCCTGTTGCAATTGTTTCCTTATGTTCAAAACCTGGCTCTCGCAAATGTGTGTGAACATCGACAAATCCTGGTGCTACAACCAATCCATGTCCCTCGATGATTGTTGCGCCGTCTACATTTACATTTTGTCCTATTGCAGTAATTTGCCCATCAGCCATGGCGATATTTACTGTTTCAAGTTCGCCCTGTTCGTTTAACATTTGTACATTTCGAAGTACTTTTGCCATATTATTCTCTCTCCTTTAAAATGGTTTCAACAATTGCCATTCGAGTGAATACACCGTTGCGCACTTGATCAAAAATTCGAGAACGCTTGCACTCTACTAGCTCTGACACTATTTCTACATCGCGGTTAACTGGTGCTGGATGCATAATAATCGCTCTATCTTTCATTTGTTTTTCACGTTCAATCGTTAAACCATACTTTTCATGATATTCTTCTTTTGAAAAGCTTTTGTTAACCTTATGACGCTCATGTTGTACACGAAGTAACATAATGACATCACTTATTTCGATTAAATCATCCCAAGAGTGGTGGGCTTCAAAGCTACCTGTCCATTCTTCTGGACATAGGAAGTGAACATTTGCTCCTAAACGCCGTAATGCAGTAGCATTTGATTTTGCAACGCGGCTATGTGAGATATCACCAGCAATCGTAATATTCAACCCTTCAAAAGATCCAAACTCTTTTTTTATTGTGTAAAGGTCAAGTAGTGATTGCGAGGGATGTTGGCCTGCGCCATCGCCTGCGTTAATAATCGCAACGTTAATGCCTTCAAGCAGTTCATTGTAATACTCATCCTCTTTTGCTCGAATGACCACTGCATCCATACCAATCATTTCCAATGTCTTTACTGTATCATACATTGTTTCTCCCTTTGTTACGCTGGAAAAGCTAGCATCAAACGGAATAACTGTACAGCCAACTTTGCGCTCTGCCATTTCAAAGCTCGTTTTCGTACGCGTACTTGGTTCAAAAAATAAGTTTGCTACGTTGTAGGTGCGAGATAACGATGATGCTTCTCCATTTTCAAAAGCATGCGCACGATTTAGGATGTTGTTAATTTCTTCAGTTGTTAAATATTCCATCGATAATAAGTCCTTCATCATGTACCTCCGTAAGGTTGTGTGTCATGAACGCCTATGTAGGACGTTCTTCATTATCCTACTCGCTGAATAACCTTCCAATTTGCCTCGGCGTATTTGAACCCACATCATAAATCTTCTTTGCATAATTAATGACTTTTTTAATTTACTTGGGTCCCTACGTTTTTGCGTAAAAATTATTCAGCAAGATGAATAATATAAAAGCCCCGCTGATGTCATCAACGAGGCATAAGGAGGCGTGACAAGTTAAAGTTAGAACGCATTCAAACTTTTACCTTGTCCACATCTTCCCCTTTTTTGCCTCTCTGGACAATTCATTAAAAGGTACTGCTTATTTAATTAATCATAGTTCGCAACTTCTTTATCTCGTCCCGGTAATGCTAGGTTTAAAATGACACCTATAATTGCGGCTAATGCCATACCTTCAATGGCGAAGGAATCAGTAAATTTAAGCGCCGCGCCGCCTATTCCGACTACTAAGATCACAGATGCAATAACCATGTTACGATTATTACCAAAGTCTACGTTGTTTTCAACAAGCATGCGTAGACCACTTGAAGCGATAATACCAAACAATAAGATTGAAATCCCACCAAGAACTGCTGTCGGTATTGTCGAAATTAATGCCATTGCTTTCCCGAAGAATGATACGACAATCGCAATGACTGCTGCTCCCATGATAACATACACGGAGTAAACACGAGTGATTGCTAACACACCAATATTTTCGCCGTATGTTGTTTTTGGTGGCCCACCGATAAAGGAACTTACTAACGTTCCTAAACCATCCCCTAAAATTGAGCGATGAAGACCAGGATCTTTTATATAATTGCGGTTAACGACTTTCCCTAAAACTAACTGGTGCCCAATATGTTCAGAAATTGTCACGATAACAATCGGTACCATTGCAAGTAAAATTTTAGCTGTAATATTGAATTCATAATCCACGCCAGGAATTAAGAAGTCCGGTAAAGCGAAAAATGTTGCTTCTTTTACTGGTGTGAAATCAATAATTCCGATGATGACTGAATAAATATATCCCACAATAAGTCCCATCAGGATTGGCATCGCACTTAAAATATTCTTGAAATATACTGTGAAAATAATGGCTGCAAATAATGTTACAAGCGCTGCTGTGAAGTGAAGGAAATTATATTCCCCGTCCACGTTCATCGCCATATTTACTGCTGTACCCGACAATCCTAAACCAATTACGATTATAACTGGTGCTACTACAATCGGAGGCAGTAAGCGCATTAACCACTTATACCCTGTTCTCCATATTAATAAAGATACTATACCGTACACTAAGCCGACCGCCATTGCGCCTATCATCGCGTTTCCTGGACTTACACTTGCACCATCTTCAGTTAAACCATTAGCAGCAATTAAAATCGGTGAAATAAAGGCGAATGATGAACCTAAGTAAGCTGGTACTTTAAACTGCGTGACTAATAAGAATATAAGTGTTGCAATCCCACTTGTTAAAAGCGCAATTGCTGGGCTAAGTCCTACAAGTTGAGGTACTAAGATCGTTGACCCAAACATGGCAAACATATGCTGGAAACTTAATGTCACCAATTGTATGGGGGTTGGTTTATCATTAATATCTAATACTGCCTTTGACATATGGTTTCCTCACTTTATAGTTAATCTTCTTTATAAATTGTGACGCAATCTTCTCCATCTACCTCTTGTAAATGCACTACGATACGTTCAGTACCTGAAGTTGGTACATTTTTTCCAACATAGTCTGCTCGAATCGGTAGTTCTCGGTGTCCTCTATCGATCAGTACTGCTAGTTGAATTTGTGCAGGTCGTCCTAAATCCATTACTGCATCGAGTGCAGCGCGTACTGTACGTCCTGTATATAAGACATCATCGACTAAAATAATTTTTTGATTTGCTACAACGTATTCAATATCTACCTGTTCAACATGTGCCTGTTCGTTCTCATGCTTTGTCGATAAATCATCACGGTATAAAGTTATATCTAGCTCCCCTGTACGGATAGCTTTACCTTCAATTTTTTCAATACGTTCTGCTAAGCGTCTTGCTAGAAAAGCTCCACGCGTTTTAATGCCCACCAAAATACATTCATCAATACCTTTATTACGTTCAATTATTTCATGTGCAATGCGTGTTAATGCTCTTGTCATAGATGGGCCGTCTAATAACTCATTTTTTGTCACTATTGTTTCCTCCCCTCTTCTTATGTATTGTTGGCCATGTGTCCATTAACGAAACTTACATTGTCAGGAATTCTTTTTCATCCTGCCGATTATCATTAGTTAACAAATCAGGGTTTCGCGTTTGTTGCATGGAATTAAAAAACCTCTCGAGGCGAATAGCCTGAGAGGGTTATATACGTGTTCAAATAGCATGTTGAAAAATTTGCAGCACAAATTTTTGCAACACTATCACATGTACCTTCTCAGCCTCTCTGGACTGTTCTTAAAGGTGAATATTTAGTTAAGTTTTCATTCACTTTCGTTAGTATAGACCTTCTTTAAATATCCGTCAATGGTTATTTCTTAATTCAGCTAATAATTGCACATAATCAGCAGGAAGTGGTGCTTCATACTCCATATACTCACCAGACGTAGGATGATCAAATCCTAGTATACCCGCATGCAATACTTGTCCACCAAAATCAATGGTCTTTTTCGGTCCATATTTTGGATCTCCAACAAGGGGGTACCCTATATATTTCATATGCACACGAATTTGATGTGTTCGCCCTGTCTCTAGGCGACATTCTACAAGCGTGTAATCACCAAATCGTTCAGTTACTTGGAAATGTGTCACTGCATGTTTGCCATTATCCACAACCGCTTGTTTCTGTCTGTCTTTTTGGTCACGTCCGATTGGAGCATCGATCGTCCCTTTATCGTGTGCGATATGCCCATGTACAAGGGCCGTATATTTACGAGTTACGGTTTTTTTCACCAGCTGATCAACTAATGATTCGTGTGCCGTATCATTTTTTGCAACCATTAATAAACCCGATGTGTCCTTATCGATTCGATGCACAATGCCTGGACGCATTACACCATTAATGCCCGATAAATCTTTGCAATGATACATCAATCCATTTACGAGTGTGCCTGTCAAATGACCTGGTGCCGGATGAACGACCATCCCCTTCGGCTTGTTGACAACAAGTACATCCGCATCCTCATAGACGATATCAAGGTCTAAGTTTTCAGCTATTACATCTAAAGGCTCTGCCTCTGGCACAGTAATTTCGACAATATCGCCTGCTTTTACTTTGTACTTCGCTTTTACTATCTCACCATTTACTTTGACAATACCTTCTGAAACCCAATTGCCAATTTGTGTACGTGACCATTCTGTTTGCACAGTTGAAAGCGCCTTATCAATGCGCTCTCCCTGTTGCTGTTCTTCAATTGTATATGTTACTTGCGTCATTGTTTCACCTGTTTCTTTTCTTTTTTATCTTCGATGATTAAACCAATCATTAGGACAACTACAGCAACTGTTAATGCCGCATCTGCAATATTAAAGATAGGGAAATCATAATTCATCACTGGGATTAATACATCAACAAAATCGACTACTTCACCTCTAAATAAACGGTCGATAAAGTTACCTATAGCTCCCCCCAGCAATAGCATTAAGCCCACTTGGAAAATCGGTTTTCCCTTAGCTTCTTTGTGATAAAAGTAAATGATGGCAATAATAACGCCCACTGTCACAATCGTAAACAACCACATTTGTCCTTCTAACATGCCCCATGCTGCCCCTCTATTTCGATGAGATAGAATACCAAACCAAGGGTCCCACACAGAAATACGCTCACCATACTCCATATTTTTCACAATTAGCCATTTTGTCCATTGATCTAAAAGAATCACAAAAGCGGCCAATCCATAATATTTATACACAGCCATTCCTCCGTTCGCTCAACATCTTACCTATTCTACCATAAGAGCCTATATAGGAATAACTAATATATCATGAAAATATTGTTGAAAAAACAATAGGAGCAAGGTCAGCAACGCTCGGGGAGTCTCAAGCATCGCTCGGGTCTAGGTCAGCTACGCCCTTCTGTTTCACGATAGCCTTTGTTGACGCACTGCCTCTGCTAAATAATAGAGCTGCGCTATATAGGAGGTAATGTCATTCGCATTGTAAAATTTATCCTGCGAGAAGGCATATAATTCATTAATTTCTTCAATGGAAATCTGCGTTGCTTCCATAATTGCCAGAAGCTGTATTTGAAAAGCAGTCACTTCTGACATCGTTTGATTCGTTGCCTGCTGAATGGCAGACATATTGGTAAATAACAATTTTTCTGATTGCTCGATTTTCTCAAAAAAGGTCATTGTATAGTTCGCCATATTTTGTGTTTCGCTAACAACTTGCGCCTCATGCTGCATTGTCGTAGATAGTAGCTCCATTCGTCCCACGATATCAGTCACTTTTGTCCGAATATGTACCAAAGCATCTTTACTTTGCTCAGCCAATTTCCGCACTTCTTGTGCCACAACCGCAAAACCTTTACCATGTTCACCCGCACGTGCAGCTTCAATCGATGCATTTAATGCAAGAAGGTTCGTTTGATCAGCGATATCACTAATCATTTTCGTAAATGCCATAATATTATTTGTTTCTATTTGAACATCTTTCAATGACTGTTCTAACCGATTGAACACAGCCATTACTTTTTCCATTTGTCCAAAAAGCTTCGTCATATTGTTATTGCCTTCTGCCACTAGACGGATGTTCTCCTTGCCCTGACCTTCTACATCTTTTGTGATTTCATGGACATGCTCTGTCTCGCTGACTATTCTCTCAGCACCTTTGCGGGAATCATTTAATGCTTGCTGTTGTATTGCAAGTGATTTCTTAATACCTGTTATCTGTTCGATAAATAAACTATCAGCTTTTGCATTTTTTTCGTTGGCTGTACTCAATAATCCAATTAAATCAAACATACCGTTTAAAATCATATCGCGCTCTTCTTTTTTTAAGCCATTAATTTCTAGTCTAAGCGCTTCTTCATGATGTTCGTCTTTAGGACGTATGAAAAATTGTTTTAGCATCTTCTTTCTCCCGTCATCATTTTCCAAAACCAATCAATAATAAGGTTTGGTTGATTAATGATTTATTTAACTGTTCACCGTAGCTACTAAATCCTGCGAGGTTCGGTAGTTGGCTTAATTCACTATTAAGCGCTGGAAATAACCGCTCCTCTTGAAACTGTAATTTTCGCAAAATACAATTACATGCAAGTACACCTTCAAGTCGATTAAATTTGCTAGTAAATGTAGCTAATGTCGTTTGTAAGGTTTCAACTGGATCCCTAGGTTCTAACAATTCCACAACAGCATCTTGGTACACTTGACAATAAAACGCAATAGCTCCATTGGATTCAACTCGGAATGGAGAAGCAATTAATAATTCTTCATTAAAGCAACGTCCAAGTGGATTTTTCATAAAATAACGAGGCAATTGTTGTTCACTCACGCCTAATGCTCTTGCATAAACTCTTGCCGCAGACTCATTATTAATTTCATAGACGATACGTTTTTCTGGATCAGCCTTTGTAATTTTCAATTCGATACCTGTACTTTTAAAAATATTCTCTTTTTGGATATAGAATTCGAGGTATGGTTTGATAAAAACAACGACTCCTCCTTTACCAGTTTGTTGACCGTTTAAGCTTACGATGGTTTTTTCAAATTTTTCATCATCGCCTGCTGTCCCACCAAAAATCGGAAAACCATCATGATGAAAAATGGAATTCACAATTGACAGCATTTTTTCTTCCCCTGCAACTAAGCCCGTTGGAAAAATAAAAGCCAGCCCCTCCTTGTCAATTTGTGGACTCTCTAGACGAATGCCTAATTTTTTTGCACTTTGTAACACCTTAGTACGATCAAAAATTGGGTACTTTTCAATATTGTTCATCAGCACAGCTTGTACTTGTCCAAAATCCTTGCTGTAACTTTGTGCACTTAAACTATGTTGTGAAAATCCTTGTGGACCAATTTCACCAGTCGTAGTGACACCCACCACATCACAATTCGAATACTTTTCGTTGAAATAGGAAGTTAATTGTTCAAAGGAATGGATTGTACTCGTAAAAAACAAAACGAGTGAAGGCTCTTTATGTAATTGTGCACTGACTTCTCTAAATGCCTGTGCAGTATCTCGTGTTGTAGATAAAGCTGAAAGTATATCTGACATAGGACATGTCTCCTTCTAGCATAATTTGTAAATATTACATAAAATAATACTACTATAATAAATAAAAAGCTATCTCTATCCTTTGACAAGTGATAGAAATAGCTTACATATCTCTTAAATAGTTTCAGATTCTTTTGAGTGTACGCGCTTCATGAAATCATTTACATCAGCTGGTACTTTTCTATCTAATAAAGACACTAAAATAACAGATAGGAAACCAACTGGGACAGTCACAATACCAGGGATTTTAAATTGTAAAAAGCTTGGTAGCGTTCCCGGAAGGAAGATCATCCACATGGATACACCCAGACCGATTATTAAGCCTGCTATTGCTCCTTTTTCTGTCATACCTCTCCACCAAATACCTAAAATAAAGATTGGTGTAAATGTACTCGCAGCAACTGTAAACGCTAAAGCTACTAAATGACCAATCGAGGCATCTTTCACGAGTAAACCAAGCGCACCATAAAGTACACCTAAAATCACAATCGCAACCTTCCCTGCAATCACTCGTTGCTTTTGAGTAATATTTTTTTTCATGAAAGTTGCATATAAATCATGAGCCAATGCACCAGAGCTTGTGATAAATAGTCCCGATAAATTCGAGAAGATAGCTGCAAACGCCCCTGCAATAACAAGACCAAGTAACCAATCTCCTCCAAGTGCAAGCGCAGTCGTTGGTATAACCATATTATTCCCACCGAGTACTAAATCTCGCATTATCTCTTCACTTGCCGAACCAGAAATGAAAATTGCACGACCTACAACACCTAAGTATACCGCTAGTAAGAAGAATGCACTTGCAATACCAATTGCCATTAATGCCGATTTACGAGCTGCCTTGGCACTAGGGTTTGTATAAAAGCGCAATAAAATATGTGGAAGACCAATAGTTCCTAACGCTAATCCTATAGTCATACTAATTGTTTGCCAGAAAGTAGGGAAATAAAAGCCTGTCCCTGTCCATGCGGCACCGTCAAAATTAACATCACTTCCATCTAAAGCATATGGTGACGTCCCTGTAATAGGGCCACTGAAAGAATGAATGGCGGTTAAAATTTTATCGTAATGTAAACCTCCGTACATCGCGGCAATCAACATTACTATAAACGCACCAAGACGAATCCAAAGCTCTAATGCTTGGTTGATAGTCGTTCCTTTCATACCACCTATCCCTACATAGAAAATCATAACAATACATGTAAATATAATACCGAATTCATAGGAAGTCCCAAAGAACATACTTAATATTTGTGCCGCACCTAATAGCTGAGGTGCTGCATAGAATCCCGAAATTGCTAATACTACTAGAACAGCCGCTAGGCGTGCTCTTTTGCTATGAAAACGATAAGCTAAAAAATCTGCTACTGTAAATGCACCAAAACGTCTTAATGGACCTGCAACAAAAATAGCTAAAAGTGTTAAACCAATAGAGAAGCAGAATGCATAATAGGCACCATCATATCCTAGTTGAAAAGTTAAACCCGCAATTCCAAGGAAAGTAGCGGCGCTTAAATAATCTCCTCCAATTGCTGAACCATTTGTAAACCATCCGAAGCTTCGTCCCCCAACAAAGAAATCAGATGCAGTTGTATTTCTCTTTGTTAAATACGTAATGTAGACAATTGTCCCCATTAGCGCAATTGTTAACAGCATTTTCGGTTCTAGTAAAGCTTCAATCATTCAACATACCCCCTTTGGTCAAACTATTTATTTGTCATTTCGTACTTCTTTAAACGCTTTTCATACAATGTCGTATGCACGTAGGCAATAACGAAAGCCATTGCCATCATCACAACTGTTGTTACAAACCAAGTGACTGTCATCCCGCCCCAAATTTTCTTAAAAGCGAAGTCAGGTGCAAACCAGTTCATAACCGGAATGCTAAAAATAAAAATGAAATAAAGTACAGTTAAACCCAAACCAGTTGTAAACTCATCTTTCATAATTTTATTTGTCGTCGAATCCAATGGTGGTAAATCTTTTACATCAACCGTTCCAGCTTCAACATAATCGTAATCATGACTCCCAGCCATATTTCTAACCCCCTTTTGTATATGTGAATAATTATCTGAAATTTCAAATTATTATTCACTACAACTATTCTATTCTATTTAGAAAATAATATAGTTACAAAATATTGCTGTATTAGTACAAAATAGTACTATATTAAGTTAAAATATTTCTAATATTCCTTTTTCATTTTTGCAGTTAGAAAGGGGCAGTTGATCATTTTAAACGTTGTATGGTACGTTGAGAATTCAGTTGAAAAACAGCACATGATGGGTTGGCTAGAGGAATTTCTCCCTAATACGTTTGTTGTTTGTGAAGAACGAGCTGCTAACGAAGTGGCAATTTTCGTCTGCGAAATTAACCGCTTATTTGATTGGGTGAAGGTAAATCGTTTAAAGAGAAATTATCCTAACAGTATCATTGTCCCAATTGTTGCAGTACACTTAACCTATTCAACCGGCATTGCCATTGAATTAAATTTACAGGCGCTTCTCATAAAGCCTTTGCAGAAGCAAAAATTTTTACGAATTGTAAAAAAGCTCTTTACATCCTTTAAGGAAAAGCAGGCGCATACACTTACCATGCTTGAACTGTCACAGCAAATTGCGCAAGATCATACGTCTCCATTTCGTGAAGCTTTTTTGAGGCGATTGATTCGTGGTGAAATCGAAAACGAACAAGAGATTATACAAGCTTCCTCGTTTGTATCAACGGACTGTATACCAAATCTCGTCTTTTTGATTCAAGGTTATATTGATGTGAATCATAATCGCCCAGTACCTGAAGATGCAAGTAGTGTAATTACAAATGTCTTTCGTCAGTATTTTGCCGATAAAGCACCGCTGTCTTTTTTAAATTTTGAACGTTACTTATTGCTATTGATGCGTATTCCCAATGACTATACTTCATTTAAACATTGGGCTGAGGGCGTACTTTGTTTGCATGAGGTTATAGAAGTTTTGAAAAAAGACCATAGTATTCATCTATTTATAGGGATTGGTGGGGTATTTAACCAATCCCTACAAGTGAAGGAATCCTATAGTCAAGCAAGAAAAGCACGAAGAAAACCACCAGTTGATAATATTCATATCCGATTTTACGAGGATTTAACAAAGCATGAACAGCTTCAAAAAGCCCTCCACTATATAGAGGAGCATTATGATAAACAAATAACGATCAGCGATGTTGCTAATTACATTAACTTTAGTTCCACCCATTTTAGCCGGTTGTTTAAAAAAGAAACGGGACGCAATTTTGTAGATTATGTGGCCTTTACACGTATCATTAAAACACTCCCCTTTTTGCGAAAATACGATTATACTATTGAAAAGATTTCCGCAAGTTCTGGCTTTAATACACCTAATTATTACAGCCTTACTTTTAAAAAATACGTTGGACTTTCACCAACTGAATACCGTAATACCAAGGAAATTTTATTTAAATAAAAAGTTCTCTGTAGCCGATAATATTCGCGTCATTGCCCCCCACAAAAATAAATTACTTCTTTCGCTCGAGGGTTTAGACCTTGAGCTTAAGACGCGAAGTAATGAAACAACATACATAAAAAAATGAGCAGCCGATTAACATCGAGCTGCTCATTCCATCTTTTAAATGGACAATTTCATCCCGTTAAGGGACTGTTATCTTAAGGATGATTGTTGTATTTACTTTAGCTTATTATACGTAATACTTTTCCACTACTTCTGCACAACGTGCACAAACTGTTGGATGTGCTTCGTTCGAACCGACTGTTGGTGAAATTGACCAACAACGCTCACATTTCTCACCTGTAGCTTTCTCTACAACGATGGATGCATGCTCAAAAGCCAATGCTTCAGCAGTAGCCGCTTCAAATGGTGCTACCTCAAAGTCAGACACGATTGATAGTTGTGCAAAGTCAATATTTGCATCGTTCAATAATGCTGAAATATCTTCTTTTGCATATACTGTTACTTTTGCTTCTAGAGATTTACCAATTGTTTTGGCATTACGTGCTTCCTCTAATGCTTTTAAAATGTCATCGCGTATGTCGATTATTGCTTCCCATTTTGTGCGCAGACTTTCGAAGTTTTCTTGCTCCTCAACCTCTGGGAAATCAGTTAATTGAACAGATACTTCTTCTACCAAGCCTTGCTCGAATAAATAAGACCAAATCTCATCTGTTGTATGCGGAATAATTGGTGTCATAACTCTTACTAATGTCATTAATGTATCATAAATAACGGATTGCATTGCACGACGATCTTTATTGTCATGACCTTCAATGTATACTACGTCTTTCGCGATGTCTAAGTAGAAAGAAGATAACTCAACAGCGACAAAGTTATTGATTGCATGGTATACAGCTGCAAAATCATAACGGTCATAAGCCGCGCGCACAGTTTTTAAGATGTCTTGCAAGCGCATGTATACATATTGGTCCATTTCACGTAAATCTGCATATGCTACGCGGTCAGTCTGTGGATTGAAATCGGCAATATTCCCATGTAAGAAACGGAATGTATTACGGATTTTACGGTATACTTCTGAAACTTGCTTTAACATATCCATTGAAATACGTACATCGGCTGTGTAGTCAACAGATGCTACCCACAAACGTAAAATATCTGCACCATATTGATCCATCACTTTTTGTGGAATAATAACATTGCCGAGTGATTTACTCATTTTACGTCCTTCACCATCAAGCACAAAACCATGTGTTAGTAGCCCTTTATATGGTGCATAGCCATTAATTGCTACTGAAGTAATTAATGAAGAGTTAAACCAGCCACGATGTTGGTCAGAACCTTCTAAATAAAGATCAGCAGGATATTTCATTCCACGTTCTACTAGAACACCTTGGTGAGACGAACCTGAGTCAAACCATACGTCCATAATATCGTTTTCTTTTGTGAACTCACCATTCGGGCTTCCTGGGTGTGTGAACCCTTCTGGTAGTAACTCTTTTGCCGACTTTTGGAACCAAATATTTGAGCCATGCTCACGGAACAGTGCAGAAATGCGTGCGATTGTTTCTGGCGTTATAATTGGCTCACCATTTTCAGCATAGAAAATTGGAATTGGCACACCCCATGCACGTTGACGAGAAATAACCCAGTCCCCACGGTCGCGAATCATGTTATAAAGACGTGTTTCGCCCCAAGCTGGTGTAAATGTTGTTGATTTTACAGCTGCTAGTAACTCATCGCGGAATGCATCGATTGACGCAAACCATTGTGGTGTAGCACGATAAATAACTGGTTTTTTCGTACGCCAATCATGTGGATAAGAGTGCGTAAAGAAATCTAATTTTTCTAGTGCTCCGACTTCAGCTAATCGCTCAGTCACCATCTTGTTTGCATCATTATAGAAGACACCTTCAAAACCTGGCGCTTCATCTGTATAACAACCACGATTATCAACTGGGCTAAGAATTGGTAAATCATATAATTTACCAATATTATAGTCATCTTCCCCGTGTCCAGTAGCTGTATGAACACATCCAGTCCCAGCTTCAGCAGTTACATGCTCGCCCACCATGACAAGTGATTCTCGGTCATAGAATGGATGTTGTGCTACCAGGCGATCCAACGCTTCCCCTTTTACTTCCTGGACAACTTCATATGTTTCCCACTCAAGCTCTTTTGCAATTGTTTCCAATAATTCTTTCGCAATAATGAATTTTTTATCTGCAACTGCTACAACTACATAGATAAATTCTGGGTTTAACGAAATCCCTAAATTTGCCGGAATTGTCCAAGGAGTTGTTGTCCAGATGATGAATTTTGCATCAGCTGGTACAATACCTTTTGCATCTTTAATCGCAAAGCTTACATAAATAGAGGCCGATTTTACATCCTTATATTCGATTTCTGCTTCTGCAAGTGCGGATTCAGAAGAAGGTGACCAATATACTGGTTTTAACCCTTTATAAATGTATCCTTTTTCCGCCATCTGACCGAATACTTCAATTTGGCGAGCTTCAAATGCTGGCTTTAATGTAATATATGGGTTTTCCCAATCACCACGAACACCTAAACGACGGAATTGTGCACGTTGGTTGTCAATTTGTTCATAAGCATATTGCTCACATAATTCACGGAAATCTGCAACTGACATTTCTTTACGTTTAACACCTTTGTTTGTTAACGCTTGCTCAATTGGTAAACCATGTGTATCCCAGCCAGGAATATAGTTAACATGGTAGCCTGTCATAGAACGATGGCGTGTAATCATATCTTTTAACACTTTATTTAAAGCATGACCGATATGAATATCTCCATTTGCATAAGGAGGACCGTCATGCAACACATACTCTGGACGACCTACTGTACGCTCCATCTGTAGTTTATTGATGTCCAATCCATTCCATTTATCTTGCATCTTCGGTTCATTTGCCGGTAAATTTCCGCGCATTGGGAAATCCGTTTTCGGCATTAATAAGGTTTCTTTATATTCAACCATGTGTAATTCCTCCTCTATTTTTTTGCAAACAAACAAAAAAGCCCCTCAATCCCTAAAAAGGGACGAGAAGCTTTGACTCGCGGTACCACCCTAGTTGCAGTACATAAAAGTACTGCCTCTTGAATGCACGTTAACGTCATGCGCCCCGAAATAACTTACTAATCGTTCAGTTATTTAGCTCAGGAGTGATGTTCTTTGTTAATTGATTGTTTGGGCTCCCACTATCCCCAAATCGCTTCACTACGCCTAACAAATACTGTCTCCATCTTTGCCTGTATGCATATCTGTTCAAAATAATTACTATTACAATAGTATATGAAAATCCATCATTGACGTCAAGTCTAACTGATTTATTTAGTAAATGATTACCAACTCTAAATTGCGGATAAATATCGCCAGTGTGGATTTGTCTAAACTTCGTCAGATTCCTGCGCTTCTTCAACAGACGATTGAATTTCTGTTAAATCAATATCATATTGTAACAAATGATCCCAATCATCTGCATTTAATAGATCAAGTTGTGCTTCCACAAGCATTTTAAATCGATTACGGAAAACCTTTGATTGTTTTTTCAGCTCATCAATTTCAATTGTCACTTTACGAGCTTTTGTTAAAGCCTCATTGATAATGCGATCGGCATTTTTCTCTGCTTCTTTGACAATTAGTTTTGCTTCTTTTTGTGAATTTCTTCGGACTTCATCAGCGGCCTCTTGAGCCACCACAATTGATTTTTGTAATGTTTCTTCTAACGAACTGAAATATCTTGCTTGTTCTAAAGACATTTCTAGCTGCTTGTCGACTTCCTTTTTTTCTCGCAATAAAATTTCATAATCTTTGATGATCTGATCTAAAAATTCATTTACTTCATCTTCTGCATAACCTCTAAAAGATTTTGTAAACTCCTTATTATGTATATCAATAGGTGATAATGGCATACAATCCTTCTCTCCTTTACATGTACATTCGTTCTTCCTATTATACAATTGTTCCAACAACTTAGCAGTATAAATTAATGAATTTTACTTGATTTTTAGCTTTTTTGGGCCAATCGACCGATTTGCAAGCGAATTTTATCTTTTTTTGTACGGCCTTCTGTCATAAGTATTTTCACACGACCACTTCCTCGTACTGACAATATATCGCCTTCTTGTAATTCGAAAGCAACTGACTCTCGTTCCGTCCAATTTACTCGTACTTTCTTTCCTGTTATAAGTGCCTGTGCCTTTTGGCGAGACACCTTTAATACACTAGCAATAATGACATCTATACGCATGGAAGAAACCGTATATGACTCTTCCACCCATTCATCCTCATTTTGAATGAGGGGTTCTATCTCTTTCATCGACTCGACATGTACTTTAACCTTACCAATGCCCGTTAAATGAAGACGGACATAATCTGCAACCTCATCGGCGACTACAAATTGTACTTGATGTTCATTCACGCGAATATCACCAAATTTAGCGCGATCTAGCCCTAATGACAATAGTGCACCGAGTACATCTGGATGACGTAATTGTATGAACTTAGCAGGATAATGAATGGTAAAAACCGTTAGTTGATAGTCCTCTAATTGCGGTTCAAAATAAGCTGGAAAGATAAGCATACGTTGACGTTCTGCCTCATGAAAAAGACCGGCACTCATGGTTTTTAGCGCATCGCCTTGACCAATAATCGACATCACTATAAAACGTTGTCGTGGGTCTAGAAAATCAGTCAGTTTTGGAGCATAACGATCCTCTACCTCACGTTGCCAACTTACTACCTGTTCGATGAAAGGCTGCTCGTCCTTTCTAAAATGTTGTATTAAATGCTCCATGGTATTCACCTCATTTATCCTTTTACTACTGATGCTAAACTTAGTATTTCCCAGTTAAACAAAAAATCCCCACCAACTGTGAGGATTTTCGTCTAAAACATTAAATATATTTTTTGAATCACAATGAAAAGACCATTTTGAATAAAATTCAACAGGAAAATTGCCACAATTGGAGAAATATCAATCATACCGATTGGCGGAATAAACTTCCTGAAAATCCCTAAATACGGTTCACACACTTTTTCAAGCATACGACCAATTGATGAGTTTTGTGCCGCTGGTATCCAAGACATTAAAATATATGCAACTAGCATAAAAGAATACACCTTAAATGCTATTGACACATAATACATTATTACATATAAAGTCATATAAACTACAATCCTCGCTCTTTAATTATCGTCTAAAATAAAATTTGAAATTTCGCCAGATACTTCTACATTATCCGGTGTACAAAGGAATATATCTTTTCCGATGCGTTGTATATCACCGCCAAGTGCATAAACGGTGCCGCTTAGAAAATCGATAATTCGTACACCTTGCTCACGATCTATACGTTGTAAATTGACTATTGTAGCACGTTTGTTTTTTAAGTTTTCCGCAATATCCTGGGCCTCGGCATAAACTCTTGGTTCTACTAATACAACTTTTGCACCTTTCGAATTCATCGCTGCTTGTAAACTGACAATATTATTATTGGCAGAGGCACTTTGTGGAACAATTTCATGAATCGGTGCCTTACGTTCTTTTATGATCTTTTTAGATTTAGCTGCATGAATCGGTTGTTGTTGCACGGGTTGTTGCTGTTGAATAGGAGCTTGCGTGATTTCTTCTTCTATTTCTTCTTCAAGATAAAAGAAGTTTTTAATTTTATTTTTCATGCTCATCCTGTTCCCCTCTTTCATTTCCAACAAGAGCCGTTCCGACTCGAACGAATGTAGCTCCTTCCTCCACCGCTATTTCAAAGTCATTAGACATGCCCATTGATAACTCGGTACAAGGTGCGTGTGCGAATCCCCGTTCGGCTATTTGCTGTTGACATTGTTTTAATTGCTTAAAAACAGAGCGAATCATTGTTTCATTCTCTGTATTTGGTGCCATTGTCATCAAACCAACAACTTGAATTTTCGTAAAGTTTTGTAAAGTTTCGATAAAAGATATAGCCTCTTCGGCTGTTAAACCATGTTTTGATTCTTCACCTGATACATTAACTTGTACAAAACATTTTACAGGCTTGTTTGCTCTTTTTTCAATTTCTTCAGCTAAGCTCAATCGATCCAACGAATGTAAATAATCAATATCATTAATGACCTGTTTAACTTTGCGTGTTTGAAGTGAGCCAATATAATGCCAATGTACATCAGCTTGAATCGCTTCAATTTTAAGTTTTAAACCTTCAGGGCGATTTTCTCCTACATGCACGAGCCCTGCTTCAATTGCTTCTTGCGTTCTTTCAACAGAAACCTCTTTTGTCACAGCGATCAATTCAACATTATCTTGTTCACGATTTGCACGTTTTTGTGCTGCTTGTATTTGTTCTTTAATTTTGGATAAATTTGTTAAGATTTTCGTCACTTTTTTCCCAACTTTGCAACATTAGTTTCTTTTATTGTAACAAGCAACGCTTTATTTATCAATGAATAGCCTGACCTATTAGTGAAAGTACATTCGCGTTGTTCTTCCGCAAGTGAAGCAAAGATATTCTCATATTGGCTATTTTAACGCACGAGAAGCTAGGGCTACGATAGAGCCTTCACAAGTATAACATCCTTACCAACAACCAAGACATCCTTCATATAAACTTTTCTAACTGAATCTTCTCCTCTAAAAAAACCAAGATACTTACGAGGTTCTGCTATCATAAATGCAGTTACATAGCCTGTTTCCTTCGAAACCTCTGCATCTACAACAAACCCTAAAAAACGCCCATTTCCAGCTTCGATTACTTCTTTTTGCTGTAAATTTGAGAAACGCATTCTATACCCCTCCTAAATCAATGACATTATACATAATTGTACATTTTACGGTCCTTCGGTTAGCGTTTTTCTAACTGAATGAAGATAAAATGCGCACCGAAATCTCGGGTGCGCATTGTCTACTTACTTATAATCTTTCTGCATCGTTTCTATTGCATTTTTTTCTAGTCGTGAAATTTGCGCTTGAGAAATCCCCAGTTCCTTTGCAATTTCAGTTTGTGTCTCACCAAAATAAAAACGCTTTGCTACAATCATTTGCTGACGTACATCTAACTTTTGCAAACTTTCTTTTACCGACACGTAGGCAACCCATTGATCTTCCGATACATCATCATCACGTAATTGGTCCATCATATAAACAGCGTCCCCGCCGTCTGAATAAATGGGCTCTTGTAATGAAACTGGGTCTTGAATGGCATCTAAAGCGAATAAAACATCTTCCTTTTTCATGTCAATCATTTCAGCAATTTCTTCAATCGTTGGTTCTCGCAAATTATCGGTTATCCATTGCTCCTTAGCCTGCATCGCCTTATACGCAATATCTCTAAGTGAACGAGAAACACGTAGTGCATGATGATCACGCAGATGGCGACGAATTTCACCAATGATCATTGGTACAGCATATGTTGAAAATCGTACATTATGCTTTAAATCAAAATGATCGATGGCTTTCATGAGGCCAATACAGCCTACCTGAAATAAATCATCTGCCTGTTCACCCCTATAGGCAAATCGCCCGACAATACTGAGCACTAACCTTAAATTGCACATTACAAGCTCTTCTCTAATCTCGGTTTCTCCTGCTTGTAAACGGATGAAGAGTTCCTTCATTTCCTCGTGCTTTAAAATTGGCAAAGTCGATGTATCTAAGCCGCAAAGATCTACTTTTGTTCGCATATTCGATTCCTCCGGATGTTATTCTCTGACTAAACCGTTACATCAGTTTGTCCGAGAGAATCGAGAATATGCAGAAAAATTACGACCAATTTTAGGTAGGATAAATTTCCCTAACTATGATATTGGCTGATTTAAATTTTCCCGTAAATCCTGAATAATTTTCTTCTCTAGGCGGGAAATATATGATTGCGAGATACCTAAATGATCAGCTACTTCTTTTTGTGTCATTTCTATTTTTCCGTTTAAGCCAAAACGACATTCCATAATATATCTTTCACGTGCACCTAGTAAATTAATGGCATGGAACATATGCTGACGTTCAATTTTCTTTTCTACATTATCTAAAATAATATGTTCCTCTGTACCTAAAATATCAGATAATAGTAATTCATTTCCGTCTGCATCCGAATTTAATGGTTCATCAAGCGAAACCTCACCCTTCATGCGACTTGTCTTACGCAAATGCATCAAGATTTCATTTTCAATACAACGTGATGCGTACGTTGCAAGCTTAATATTTTTATCTGTATTGAACGTTTCAATCGCCTTAATCAAGCCAATTGATCCAATACTAATTAAATCCTCAATCGGCGTACCCGTATTATCAAAACGTCTAGCAATATAAACAACAAGACGTAAATTCCGTTCAATAAGTGTGTCTCTTGCTCGTAAATCTCCGTTCATAAAGGATGCAATGACTGTGACTTCTTCTTCTCGACTTAGTGGCACTGGCAATGAATCATTTCCCCCTATATAGTACGTTTCACGACTCCGAAACTTACCCCATAATTTTTTCAAGCTAGCAAGTAGCCTAAGAAGCAATAGTTCTCCCCCTCTATGAGTTATTTGAAAGCGCTGAAAAATGTAAAATTGCTGCTGTGCTATGTGGAAAATTTTTAGCTTTTTTCGTTAAAACGATATATTCATCTGCCTTCACTTGTGACGTCTCCCCTTTTATAAGCCACTCATCAAAGCGAAAGCCTAATACAACTGTTTGTTCCTGCACTGTATTTACATGAATAAATCGAATAAGTCGTTGATAATCTGCTGAAAACATTGATACATCGTACGGATCGGATTCTTGCCATTCAGATAATGCTTTTCGCATCGCTATTGGTAAATGTGGTCGTAACGCTGTATAAGAGACAAAATGAACAGGCTTTCCAGATAAAGGCTCGATGCATTGATTTCCCGTATCAACAAATGCCGAAAGAGGTATCGCTACATCAAAAATCTTTAACGTCGTATCAAAAACAAACTGACCACTTACACGCTCCAACTTCACAAACCCCCATTGTTTATAAAAAACAGCGAGATAACCAATGGTAAGTACTATGCAAATTAACATAAAATGAATGACAGAAAGATTCTTTAAATACGGTTGTAACGCTGTTAATAGCCCGCCAATAACAATTGTTGCTACCAGTACTATTGGTCCTTGTTTTTGAAAACTTCGAATCTTGAAGTGAAATGCAATACCAATTAGCACAATAAAACTTAGCAATATGATGATTAGCTTTTGACCACCGATTACAGCTATCAAACTACTACAAATAGAACTCATTAATAATCTCGTATTCTTTACATGAACCCGTGTTACCTTTGCCGTAAACGTGAGTATCGCTAGATTATAAAGCGTATTAATGAGCACCAGCCATTCTCCATACATAACAGCCGCCTCCTACTTACAAAGTTATCACGCCGCAGTCACAAATATTGTCAAACAATCGCATCAATTCCTTAAAATGTTTTGACAAAATACATGCTTTCCTTACACAATTGAACATAATAAAGAAAATTAATTTCAATATAGGCAATTTATAGGCAATCACTAATCACTTCAAAAGATTAAAAACATCAAAGCAAAAGAATAGTTGCTCCCCAACCAATATAAAAAGCTCGTATTTTACATAAGTAAAATACGAGCTTTTAAGAAGTCAAAGTTTTTTGGTTATCCCCGATTTTTACGATTACGTAAAAATGCAGGTACCTCAAGCATATCATCCTGTGCATAATTCTGATGATTTTGACGTGGCTGTTCTTGCTGCACATGAACTTCTTGACGTTGCTCACGAATTGGTGCTTGTTGTTGAGGAGCAGCTTGTCGATTAGTATTTAACGCTGGTCGTACAGATCCACGTTGTTGTTGTAAAGCTTCTTCAGTAAAACCAGTCGCAATAACTGTTACAATAATTTCATCTTTTAAATTCTCGTTAATAACAGAACCGAAAATCATATTCACTTCTTCATCAGACGCTGAAGCTACGATATCTGCTGCTTCTTGAACTTCAAATAAGCTAAGGTTTGAACCGCCTGTAATATTCATAAGAACACCTTTTGCACCATCAATAGATGATTCAAGTAAAGGACTCGAAATAGCTTTTTTCGCTGCTTCTGCAGCACGGTTTTCTCCTGTTGCAATACCAATACCCATTAATGCAGAACCTTTATTAGACATAATTGTTTTAACGTCTGCAAAGTCTAAGTTAATAAGTCCAGGTGTTGCGATTAAATCTGAAATACCTTGTACACCTTGTCGTAAAACATTATCTGCTTCACGGAAGGCTTCTAGCATTGGCGTAGATTTATCGACAATTTGTAATAGCTTGTCGTTCGGAATGACGATTAATGTATCAACCGCTTCCTTCATGCCGCCAATACCACCGATTGCTTGTGTTTGACGCTTACGACCTTCAAATGTGAATGGCCGAGTTACTACACCTACTGTAAGTGCACCTAAATCACGTGCGATTTGCGCAATAACTGGGGCAGCACCAGTGCCTGTACCGCCACCCATTCCAGCCGTTACGAATACCATATCCGCACCGCGAAGAACTTCTTCTAATTGTTCACGACTTTCTTCCGCAGCCTTTTTCCCTACTTCGGGATTAGCACCAGCACCTAAGCCTCGTGTAAGCTTTGTACCAATTTGTAACTTTATTTCAGCCTTCGATAAATTTAAAGCTTGTGCATCTGTATTTACTGCGATAAAGTCAACACCTTGTACACCATGTTCTATCATTCGGTTAACAGCGTTGTTACCGCCGCCACCGACACCAATGACTTTTATAACTGCAAGTTGATCAACACTTGTATCAAATTCTAACATACTTTTTTTCCTCCCACGGTAACTCGACTCTGTATCATTCATTACGCATTCAAGTTAATCAAAAAATTTATCAAATAATTTTTTTGCTCTCCCGATTACGCTTCCCTTAGACTCTGATGGTGCAACATATTCTTGCTTCTTAGGTGTCGCTGATTGAGCTCCTACAACCGCATATTCACTAGGTTGCGTATTCGTACTTTTTCCGTAAAAATCATCTTCTAAATAGGCGTAACGAATTAGTCCGACTGCCGTCGTAAATGAAGGCTCTCTAACGCCAATATAATCAGGTATATATATTCTAACACGCGTTTGCAATATTTGGCGCGCCAGTTGCGCAATACCATCAAGCTTTGCAACTCCACCTGTTAAAACAACTCCACCTGGTAAATCCCGCACACCTAGTCGCGCTAACTCATCAATTACAAGCTCGAATAATTCTTCCAAGCGAGCACCAATAATTTCTGAAATAAAACGCTGGCTGTACTGATCTCTTGAATCTGTACCTACAATCGGCACTTCAAAGAGTTCTTCGTCTGATGCATCGTCGTAAAAGGCATGTCCAAATTGGTGTTTGATTTGTTCTGCTTGCTCTGTTGGTGTTTTTAAGACAATTGAAATGTCTTTTGTAATATGATCTCCACCAACTGGTATCACACCCGTATGAGTTAACAGACCTTCTTCAAATACTGCTATAGTTGTTGAACCGCCTCCTAATTCGATGAAGGCAGTACCTTGATTTTTCTCATCTTCCGTTAAAGCGAAATAACCAGCTGCCAATGGTTGCAAATAAATTTCTCTAATGCTTAAGCCTGCTCGCTCTACACAACGAAGTACATTGTGTAAAAGTGTTTTAGAGGTTGTAATCATCGTTGCATCCATTTCGAGACGAATACCAATCATACCGCGAGGATCTTTGATTTCGTCTAAATTATCCACAATAAATTGTTTTGGAATAATGTTAACTAATTCACGTTCAGGAGGTATTGACATGACCTGTGCAGATTCTACCACTCTGTCTAAGTCATCATCTGTAATTTCTCTATTTTCACTATTTACAGCGACAACACCCTTAACTAGCTGTAACATCGTCTGGTTTGCTGGAACTCCTAGCACGACTTCATCGATTTGATAGCCGGTCATTCGTTCTGCTTGTTCCACTGCCTTTCGAATAGATTGAACTGTTGCATCAATGTCAACAATCGCACCTTTGCGAACTCCATTCGATTTTACATTTCCGACCCCAATTACATGTAATTGTCCGTCGCTCATTTCACCTATTAATACTTTGATAGAGGATGACCCAATATCAAGTGATATATATAACTCTTGCTGATTCAATTCGCTGCACCTCCTTGAAAAAATGCTCTTAATTTCATTCTATTGTAAATCTAGCGTAATGTCTAAGCAAATCGAGTATTTTAGGCAATTTTTCTCTTACTCTATGGAATTTTTGTTCTTCTTGTGACGTTTTTCATCCAACCGAGTTAGTAATATACGCCTAATGATTGCTATATTTTGGAACAAACGTACTCCGAAAGCAAAAATGGCTGCTAAATACAAGTCCACCCCTAAATTCACACCTAAGAAGGCGAGTCCTGCTGCCAGAACTATATTAAAAAAGAAACCTGATACAAAAACTTTATCATCATAAACTTGCTGTAATTGAGCTCGTATGCCGCCAAATAATGTATCTAACGCTGCCAAAACAGCTATTGAAAGATAATTTTCATAAATAGAGGGTATCTGGATATTTGTTAATAAGCCCAAGGCAAGTCCAAATACTAAGCCTAAAAATGGTAGCCACATATATTAATCTCCTTTTTTGCCCTCTGTTAAATAATCGTTTGTCAATGGATGATCAAATGCTGGGATTGTTAAATACTCAGTCGGTTCTTCTATTACTAAATTAAAATTATCTAAATAAAACGAGTCGATAAATGTGGAAGCTTGAATCGAGCTATACATTTTTTGCGCTTCCTTAAATGAAGTTGTCCCAACATAAATTTCGAATGGTGGCGAAGACAGTGGTACACTATTCACCGTTGTTTTTCCATTTATGTCTCGAATGGCTGTCGTATGTACAATGCGGTTCCCATCAATGGCAACATTTGCAGCATCGTATTTAAACAAGGCATTCAATAATTGAGTCAATAAATCAGGAGAAATTTCTTCAATGTCATAGCCCATTGCAACTAATTCAGGCGCTGGTTCCACGCGAAGTATAACGCCTGGTCCTGTGACAGCTGTTAGTCCTGCCTGCTGTTTTAAACGATCCAATGTTTCATTTAAAATAGATTGTAAATTTGTTTTTTCAGATTGCTCATAGCGACCCACTACATCATTAAGTGAGCGAATATCTGCTAATAATGTGGAATGCCTTTTTTTCTCTTCTGCTAATTCTTCTCGTATGGCCCAAATATCTCGTGTATCTCGCTCAGCTGGTTTCTGAATGGTATTGTATTGTACCGCTATCATCAAACCGATAATAAATAGCACGATCGTTATTCGGGTGTACATATTTTTTTTCAAAATAGCCCCTCCTAGACGTATCGTTAACGCCTCTGCGTCATTGCGTTCAGACTCGTGCAAGGAGCTGTTACAGTAACCGTAGGCTTGTCCTATATCCATCTACAAAAACTAGATATAGTTAACTTTCTATTTTTACATTTGGCATTATTAATTTTTGATTTTCTTCTAGTGACACGACAATATTGTCATTTAATAGCTGGTCTACTACACCTCCACTTAAGTTTAATGAGGCACTGAGTGTTGACGAATCGCCTACTGCCTCAATAACAAAAGGTGCTGGGTGTTGCTTGCCATCAATCGTGATAACAGGCCCATTACAACGAATATAGGAATTGGCCATAATCCGTTGTCCATTAATAGCAATTGCCTGTGCACCAGAAATTTTCAGCTCATTTAACAGCTTAAAAACATGACTTTCATGCACAATATAATCATTAGGATTGACTGATTTAGGGTCATAATCTCCATCTTGAAGGGTAATACGTATTCCTTTTCCTTCTGAATTTAAATCACCCAATATTAAACGTAAATCTTCTGCTTGTTCAACAAGCTGTTTGTAATCCTTTTCACTAGATGCAAATTGTTTTTCATATTTGCGAATTTTCTCTTGTAAAGCACTAGCCTCTTCTGTAAGCTCTTTATTGCGCTCTTGCTGTTCAATTAACTCTTCACGGTAGGAATCTTCTTGCTCAAAAAGCTGTGAATTAATAGCACTGGATTCTCGATTATCCTTCGCCTGATTGTAGGAGTAGCCGATGATAAAGCCTGTTGTCACACAAACGATGAGCAGCTCAAATTGTTTTCTTGAAAAGAAATTTCCTTTGCTATTCGTTTTCTTGTTGTTCATCTTCAGTCACTTCCTGGTTGGCCGTTTCTCCATCTGGATTTTCTACCATGTCAATACTTACTTGGTTGTACTCATCATTAAAAGGACGATAATACGAGCCGACCTCTAAATCGATAACACCTTTTTCTAAATTTGCAATTTGAGCCACAATTGAAGGGTAATAATTTAGCTTTTCTGCTAAAGTCTGAATAACAGCTCGCACCTCATATCCATCATTCATATAAAGCTTGACCGCATTTGGATTGGTCTCATTACCATTCGTATTTACTTGTGAGATTAAGGCTAAAACTTCTGGTTTTAAGCGTGCTAACTGCTCTACAAGCTTTTGAATTGTTTTTTCCCCTGTTATGCCTATAAAGACAGGTGCATCAATCGGAATGTTGTCTTCAGCCTGCTCAAACCGTTTACCATTCTCAAGTAAAGGATAATAGGTACCATCACCAGCTAAGTACGCAACTTTTTTCCATTCCTTTATATCAATCGTTACGCTTCGTGGCCAATTACGCTTAACTTGTGCCTTTTGTACCCACTTGTCCTTTAGTAAGGCCTTTTCTACATCTTCTTCTTTAAAGCTCCACATCGACTTTCCAAGTGCTAATTTACTAGCTTGTAAGTAATATTGCTCGTCTGCTAATTGTGCACCATTTACGGTGATCTTTTTGATATCACTGTAAGGAGATTGAAAATAAAGGAGTACTGCTAGTACTAAAAAGAAAAGTAATATTAGCACTATAAATTTGCGATTCGTACGCTTTTTTCGTCGCTTCTTAAGCGTAGGTATGCGATCTTCTATATCAATTACTTTCTCCAAAAAAGTACTCCTCCTTTATATTTATTTCGCTAATTGATAAATAATACCTATTATTAACCACATTGTTACTAAAGATGTCCCGCCGTAGCTAATAAAGGGTAATGTGACACCTGTTACAGGCACCAAACCAATAACTACCGCTATATTTAAAAACGCTTGCACAGTTAACATCGTCACAAGTCCAATAATGGCGTAATAAGATGTTCTGTTCTTAGCCTGTACAGCGAATTTATAGCCAGCATATATCGTCAAGACAAATAAGGCTAAGATAATGAGCCCACCAAGTAATCCCACTTCTTCTAGAATAATTGCATAAATAAAGTCATTTTGCGGCTCAGGTAAATATAAAAACTTTTGTCTACTCTGACCAAAACCATGTCCAAAAATACCTGCCGGTCCAATCGCCATTAATGATTGCACCGCCTGAAAGCCACTCCCTAATGGATCTACCCATGGGTCAATAAATGCTTCAATGCGCTTTAGCCGATATGGCGCAGTGACAATTAGTATCCCTAATCCTGCGATACCCGCTACCATAAACATCGCATATAACTTTAGCGGATACCCTGCTACAAAAAACAATAAAAACACTGATACAACAAGTATAAATACGGAACCAAAATCCGGTTGCAACATAATTAGGACAACAGGTAATAACAAGATTAAGCCATGCCGCCAATTGACAATTGGCTTACCGGTTTTATGTTGCGCTAAAATATGACTCATGTACACAATGACTGTAATTTTCGTTAGCTCTGCAGGTTGTATTGTTAATGGTCCTACTCCAATCCAACTTTGTGAACCATTCCTGACGAGTCCAATACCAGGTATCAGTACAAGGACTAGTAAAACTAACGAAAAGATATAGGCCATTTTCCAAAAGGACTGCTCCCTCAAAATATTCAATCGAATGGTAATTAGAAACACTACAATGGCTACGACAAAGTACAAACTTTGCTTCATATAAAACGGCATTTTTCCACTATAATGAACGGCACTCCAATAGGTACCTGCAGAATAGACGAAAATAATGCCGATTATTGATAGCATCAAAGTTGTGACGAGCAATAAATAGCTTTCTTTCCCTCTCAGTAATGCCATCCTTCCAAGTCAAGTATATTCTAAAATAGTTACAGGCTCATTACAGCTTCATTACAGCATCAATAAAAACGTCGCCTCGAATTTCAAAGCTGTCATATTGATCCCAACTTGCACATGCTGGCGATAGTAGAATAACATCACCCTCAGCAGACAAAGGTGCAGCATAATGGACTGCATCTTCTACGTTTTGAGCAATTACTGTGTGTTGTACACCACAGGATTTCGCAAATTCTACAAAACGTAAGCCTGTTTCACCAAATGCAACAACACCTTTTACATGGTTCATGCATAGACGTAACTCTTCAAATGAATGTCCACGATCTAAACCACCAGCTAGTAAAATGATAGGTGCCTGGAATGCATCCAAGGCACTTTTCGTTGCTAAGCAGTTTGTCGCTTTGGAGTCATTGTAAATCTTTCGACCTTGCCATTCACGGACAAATTGAGTTCGGTGACGAACGCCCCCAAATTTCGCTAAGACTTCTTCCATTTTTACTTTGTCACAACCGACTAATATACAAGCTGCTACTGCTGCTAAAATATTTTCTAAGTTATGCTTACCTGGAAGAGCAATATTTGCTCGTTCCATATACGGCTCACCTTGCCAGTAGATGGTTGTTTCATCTGCGCTAATACCTTCATCTGTACGTCCTTTTGAGGTAAACGGCACTTTTTTTGCCTTAGATTTTGTTGCATAACCAACTACAATTGGTTGATCGGCATTATAAATGAAATAATCGCTTTCATCCTGATTACGTGTTACCCCAAATTTTGCCTCTGCATAATTATCAAAAGTACCGTGATAATCAAGATGGGCATCGTAAAGATTTGTTAAAATAGCAATTTTCGGCTTAAATGTTTTTGTCCCCATTAGTTGGAAAGAAGAAAGCTCAGTGACAATCACATTATCTTTCTCCGCTTCTCGAGCTACACCACATGCAACTGTACCAATATTCCCTGCAATTAACGGTTTTTTTGCTCCGTTTTCTAGCATTTCAAAGATTAGTGTAGTAGTTGTAGTTTTGCCGTTCGATCCTGTAATACCAATAAATGGCGCATCACTTATTAAATATGCCAACTCAATTTCTGTCCATACAGGGATTTCACGATTTAATGCATCTGCGACAATTTTATTGCTATAAGGAATTCCTGGGTTTTTTACGACCAGTTCAAAACCTTCATCTAATAAATCTTCTGGATGGCGTCCACAAATAACCGTAATACCCTTCTGAAGTAAGCCTTGTGCGTCTGGGCTTTCATCGAAGGGCTTTGAATCATTGACCGTCACGAATGCTCCAAGCTCATGTAAAATCTCAGCTGCTGCCACACCACTTTTTGCTAGACCTAGAACAAGAATTTTTTTATGTTGTAAATCTGTATAGTTTCTCATTAGAACGCCTCCGATAAGACTGCTATCAATGCTACTGCTAAAGCAGTTGACCAAAAGACAAGTACTACCTTCCATTCTGACCAACCAGATAATTCAAAATGATGGTGAATAGGACTCATTTTAAAAATACGTTTTTTACGAATTTTAAAACTCCCCACCTGCAAAATAACGGATAATGTTTCGATTACAAACACTAATCCAACTAATACGAGTAAAAACTCTTCTTTTACTAAAACAGATACCATTGCAAGTGCCCCGCCAAGTGCAAGTGAACCCGTATCCCCCATAAACACCTTCGCTGGATTTGCGTTAAACAGTAAAAATCCAAGAAGGGCACCCGTTACCGCAAATGAAAATAAGGCGATATCTGCTTGATCCTGGAATAACGCGATAACACCAAATGCAGCAAATGCAATAGATGCTGTTCCTGCTACAAGGCCATCTAAACCATCTGTTAAGTTCACTGCATTTGAGAAGCCTACTAACCAGAAAATTAAAAAGGCTACATAGAAGATACCTAGATCAATCGTCCACTCTGTAAACGGAATGGCAAGAGTTGTGTCAAATGAACCAACATGCAATAAGAAATAAGCAAGTATGGCAATCACAATTTGACCAATCAGTTTTTGAATCGATGTTAATCCTAAATTACGTTTGAAAATCACTTTTAAACCATCGTCTAGAAAGCCTATCAATCCAAACCCTGCCAAAACAAGTAATAAGACCACTGTTTGTGTCGTGAATAAATCTAAATAGCTACCAATTCCTACAGTCGTAAGGATAATGGCTATTAGGAAGATTAGGCCACCCATTGTCGGCGTACCCGCTTTTTTCATATGGGATTTTGGCCCTTCTTCACGAATACTTTGCCCAAACTTCAGTCGACGCAGAAGCGGAATACTAATTGGTGCCAGGATAACTGTTACTAAAAAAGCAATAGCTAAAATGGTAAGCGTTGTTGCGAGTTTCATTGAAAAATCTCCTTTAAATCTTGTTTCCCTTTCTTCATTAAGAAAAAAGTACAAACTTTCATATATTTATTACTACCCTTCATAATAATAGTGGTTCTTTCCGTTTTTTTAAAGGTAAAGTTACTTTAGTTTTCTAAATATAAATGTATTGTGCCATCTTGTTCGATAACACTATCCACTTCAGGTAACTGACTACCAATTTTGGTACCTTCCCCATGCCATTCAATACGGAATGGATAATGTAGCTTGGCAATATCATCCTTTGTTTGACCAATAAAATTTGGTACCTTCACAGTAATTGGGTCACCCCATCGATAATCTTTTTCAAGCTGTTCTTTTGATTTTTCAATGCCAATAAAAGGTGCAACATCCTCTATAATTTGACCAACAATTGGCGCTGCCACAACGCCACCAAATTGTGTCGTTTTTTTCGGGTTATCTACCGCTACATACACCACGATTTGCGGATTATCCGCTGGTGCAAAGCCTATGAAAGATACTATATATTCGCCAGATTTATAACGGCCATTTTCTACTTTTTGCGCTGTACCAGTTTTGCCGCCAATACGTAGGCCATCTCGATAAGCTTGACGTCCTGAGCCCTTGGCAACAACAGATTCTAACGCACCGCGTACTTTTGCAGAAGTTTCTTCACGAATAACCTGTCTTTTAACGACTGGTTGTGTTTCTTTTATAACTTCCCCGGTATTTGGATTAAAAACCTTTTTCACAACGTAAGGCGTATAAAGCTTGCCCCCATTCACGGCAGCGGCAACTGCCTGTACCTGCTGGATTGGCGTTACGGCTACACCTTGCCCGAATGAAGTCGTTGCCTGTTCAACGGGGCCAAATGCTTCTTTTGAAAATAATATACCTGATGCTTCACCAGCGATATTCGAACCTGTTTTTTCTCCAAAGCCAAAGTCTTTAACATACTGAAGTAATTTTTCATTACCGATACGCTGTCCTAATTCAATAAAACCTGGGTTACAAGAGTTTTCTACCACTTCTAGAAAAGTTTCATGTCCATGACCTTCACGCTTCCAACAGCGTAGTCTAGCTCCCGCCACCATTGTATAACCTGGGTCATAAAAAGTATCATTTTCTAAATCCACTACATTTTCTTCAAGTGCCGCACTTAGTGTAATAATTTTAAATGTTGAGCCCGGTTCATAAGTCATCCACACTGGTAAATTTCGATTATAGATGGTTGGCTCCACTAATTGATATTCTGCTGGATGAAAGGTTGGGTAGGAAGACAATGCTAATATTTCCCCTGTGTTGGGGTTCATCGCAATAGCCATCGCTTGGTCTGCCTCATAGCGTTCCATTGCCTGTGACAATTCACGTTCAACCACCTGTTGTACATCCACATCAATCGTTAGCTCTACCGTTGCACCATCTTCCCCAGACTTCCATGCACTCGCGACATTGGGCAAATTATTGCCTCTAGCATCTGTAAAGAGTCGTATAGCAGAAGAATTTGCCTGTAATAGCTTATTATATTCATATTCGATACCTGCTAGCCCTTGCGCATCGTAACCTGTAAAACCAATGAAACGTGATAGTAACGTGCCATAGGGATAATCCCTTGAATAATCTACGCCACTATATAGTCCTTCAATTTGCATACCTTGTAATGTAACAGCTTTCTCATAGGAAATATTTTTGCCTTCAGGTGCAAGCTTTACTAGGTATTCTTTTTTCTTCATTTTTTCTAAAAGTTTTTGTTCATCTACATCAAGTACTTGGGCAATTTTTGCGGCCGCACTTTCAATATCGTTACTTTGAGAAGGCATAAAGTATAATGTAGGTGCTAGCTTATTTGTCACAATACTATTACCTTTGCGGTCCGTAATATGTCCCCGTTCATTCGCAAACGGAATTTCACGATCCCAGTTTTCTTCTGCTTTTTTTGTCAATTCCTTTTGATCAAACACCTGTAAAAAGAACAGACGAATCACAATTGCCACAGCTACACACATAAACAATACATATAAAATACGTAAACGCTTTTTTGAATGGATAGAAATCCACTTCATTCGACATCACACCTTGTTTTTTACAACGTATGAAATAAAGTGGACTTCTATTCAGTATCTATTCATCCTCTGTTTGTTCAATTTCGCCTTCGGATGAAGCCTCTACATCTTTCACAAAGCTTTCAGCAGGTGTTTTCAGCTTAACAACAATCGGTGCATTATCTGATATAACGGTACCTGCGGATACACTTTGACTAGCAGCAAAGCCCTCTCCGACAACCTCGATTTGTAGACCTGACATCGATTTGAAGACAAGTACATTTCGTAACGACCAATTTGTAAATTCTGGCAATGTAATAGCACCTGCTGTTTTTAAGAATACCGTACTACCTTTTACAAGTTTTTGCTTATCCTTAGGGTATTGATCGATAATTTCACCACCAGCACCTATTATTACTGGTTGCAAGCCATCATTCGCTAGCTCCACTTGAACCGCTTGGGCATTTTTGCCAGTATAATTTTGGACAGTTCCATGATCAACATGCTGTACATCCTCTGGATTAATGTTTAAATGTTTTAAACTGTTTTGCATAACTGGCTTAAATATTTTTGAGACTGGTACAGAGCCAAGTTCATTTTTAAGCTTTGGTTTTGTTATCGAAACATACATAATAAGCTGTGGATCATCTACCGGTGCCATACCTAAAAATGAATACAAGAACTGGTTCGCTCCCCATGCATAGGTGCCATCAGCCTTTGGGATTTGAGCAGTACCTGTTTTCCCTGCAACTTCATATTCTTCAAGTACAAAATCTTTCGCCGTCCCATACTTAGACGTTAACGTTGAAGCGAGAATTTCACGGACCTGCTTCGCTGTGTCAGCGGTAATCGGTTGCCCTTTTTCAAGTGGTTCATGATTTTGGATCGTTTTTCCTGTTGAGGAATCAACGATACGATCAATAACATACGGTTGCATCATTTTTCCGTCATTTGCAATCGCTGTCATTGCTTGAATTAACTGAATTGGCGTTACCGTAGAGCCTTGACCATAAGTTGTTGTAACTCTTTCCATTGGATACTGAGATAATATAGTTCCTGTTGCTTCATTCGGCAAATCGATGCCAGTTTTCTTACCAAACCCAAATCGATCTAAATAATCGAAAAACACATCGTTACCAATCCTCTTTAAAAGATGGGCCATCGCTGTATTTGAAGAATGTTGAAAGCCTTGTAAATAAGTAATTGTACCCCAACCATATTTATTGTGGTCTCTAATAGGTTCACCATGAACCCAGTATGTTCCTGATTGATAGTACGCATTTGGATCCCATGTGCCAGTATCAATAGCTGAGGCTAGCGTGAATGTTTTCATCGTCGAGCCTGGTTCAATCGTCTCCTCAATAACCTCATTCAACCATTTCATATTTTTACCTTCACGTGTATCAGGATTAAAGGTAGGTCGCTGAGACATCGCCAAGATTTTACCTGTTTTTGGATCTGCAATAACTGTCGTCATTGATTCAGGATTATATTCCTGTTCAACTTTCGTCATCGCTTCCTCTAAGAAACTTTGAATTGTTTTATCAATTGTTAAAAAGATGTCGTCACCATTTTTTGCCGGCGTTACCATCTTCTCGCTTTTCGGCAATAAATAACTAAAAGCATCTGTTTGGTACTTCACTTTGCCGTTTTCACCTGTTAACTCTTTATCATACGTGTATTCAAGCCCCATCTTGCCTGTTGTTGTTACTGAGCCGTCTTTATTATCTTCTTTGATAGCAAAACCAATTAAGTGTGAGGCAAAAATACCATTTGGATAGTAGCGTTTTAAATCACTGACAAATAAAACTCCTGGTAAATTTTCGTCTTTAATTTTGCTCATGATTTCATGGTTAATGCCGCGACCAGCACTGCCAAACTCAACTTGATAAGGCTTTTTGCCGTCAGCCTTCAATTTTGTAAGTTGTTTGTATATTGCCTCTTCATCCATTGCAATGTACTCTGCTAAAACCTTGGCCGTCTTTTTCGCATCAACGACATGACGAGGTTTCTCTGCATTCACCGTCGCACTTTCATTAACAACCGCTATTAAGCGATAGCTTAGCGTATCTTCGGCAATAGTGTGTCCGTTTCTATCATAAATTTTCCCACGGTTCGCAGTAATCGCACTTTCTTTTCCATACTTAGCTGCAGCCTTTGCCGCAAGTGCTTGTCCCTCTGCTTCACCTGTCGCCTGTAATGTAACCATTCTAGTAAATAATAGGAAAAAGAGCCCTCCATAAAAAATCAATAATAGAAAGGCTCCCCATTGGAATCGAAATTTCTTTTTTTTCATTTTCCCGGCACTACCTTTACATTTTTCTCATTTTGAGTTAAACCGAGTTCTTCTGCTTTTTTCCATATGTTTTCGTATGTAGACAGTTCACTTACACGGACTGTCAAGTCAACATTCTGCCTTGCAATCTCATCTGCCTCTACTTCGATTTTTTGAATATCCATGCTTGTCGTTTGTATAGCTGCTTGTTTATTTAATACTAGTACGGCTAGTACAGCTACAATGCTAACTAGAACAATTAGCATTGTCTTTTCAAACTTTTGTTTCGTTTTTTTACGACGTATGATAGTGGGTTGTGGACTAGGTGGTGTTATCGGTTGTTGCACATGTTGCTGTTGGTGCTGCCTTACACGAACTGCTGCCATTTACTCACGCCCTTTGTCGTTAATTTTCTCCACCACTCTAAGTTTCGCTGAACGCGCACGGTTGTTTACTTCTAATTCTTCATCGGAAGGAACAATCGGCTTTCTCGTTACAAGCTTTAAAGTTGGCTTCATGTCATCTGGAATTACCGGTAAATTTGGTGGTAAATCCGGTAATGATGACGCTTCCTTAAAAATGGTCTTGCATAGGCGGTCCTCCAATGAATGGAACGTAATGACACTAATGCGCCCACCTACGTTAATCATATCAATTGCATCGACTAGTGAGTCCTCTGCTGCGCCTAGCTCATCATTGACAGCAATTCGAATTGCTTGAAAAATACGCTTTGCAGGATGTCCACCTTTACGGCGAGCCGCTGCTGGAATACCCTCTTTAATCAGTTCTACAAGTTGTCCAGTTGTTTCAATCGGTGCCGTTTTACGCGCCTCTTCGATTTTACGAGCAACTTGCTTCGAAAACTTTTCTTCCCCATAGCGGAAGAAAATACGGACTAGATCCTCATATGCCCATTCATTGACAACATGAAATGCTGAAAGCGTTGCCGTTTGATCCATACGCATATCGAGCGGTGCGTCATGATGATAACTAAAACCTCGCTCTGGTGTATCTAATTGTGGAGACGACACGCCAAGATCATATAAAATGCCATCTACCTCTTCAATACCAAGTGCTAATAATTCCTCTTTTAAGTAACGGAAATTCGAATGCACAAATGTCACGCGCTCTATATAAGGCGCTAATCGAACTTTCGCGTTGTCAATAGCGATCGTATCTTGATCAAAGCAAATAAGACGACCTTTATCAGATAATTGTTGTACTAAATATTCACTATGCCCTGCTCCGCCAAGCGTACAGTCCACATATACACCATCAGGATCGATGTTCAACCCATCAACAGTTTCTTTTAATAACACGGTTGTATGATCAAACATACCACTCGCTCCCTTCAGGCCTTAACTCCATTTAATTGACGTATAAACGTCCAATACAAAAGTTAAAAATCAAAGCCAATCATATTTTCTGCAATTTCATTAAAAGATTGTTCTGACTCATTAAAGTAAGTTTCCCAAGCATCTTTAGCCCATATTTCAATTCGATTTGAAACACCCAACACAACACATTCTTTCACTAGGTGTGCGTGCTGGACAAGGGTTGAAGGGATGTTAATACGTCCCTGCTTGTCTATCTCAACTTCTGTCGCACCGGAAAAGAAGAATCTGGCAAATGCACGAGTATCCTTCTTTGTCATCGGTAAACCTTTTAATTTTTCTTCGAGTTTTCGCCATTCATCCATAGGATAGCCAAACAGACAATTATCGAGACCGCGTGTCACAACAAACGTTTCGCCTAAGGCTTCACGAAATTTTGCGGGCACGATTAATCGTCCTTTCGCATCAACAGAGTGTTGATATTCTCCCATGAACATGCTATTCACCCCACTTTATTAAATAATGTACCACATCCCCCCACTTTCCTCCACTTTTTTTAAAAAAAACTTGACATTTTAACCTTTAATGTGAAATTAGACCTTTAGTGGATAATTCGATTTGTGCTAAATGACATAAATAAAGAGCTACCCGTAGGAGGGTAGCTCTTTATTTTACCTTTAAGTCGACAAATTCCCTCATAATCTATAAGTAGCACAAGATTGTGTAGGTAGAAAGACTTAATTGTTATTTTTAAAGATACAGCATATAGTGGTGATTTCCAATACTGTATATTTTCTTTAGCATTTCATCAATGAGTTTAGGTCCAAACTCATTGATATATTGATAAGGATTATAAGATCGTTCTTGGTATCCGTCATTTGGATATAGCTCATTTTGAAGTTTCGTAAATTTTCGGATTGTAGTCTCATGTTTACTAAGCACCGTTTGCTCAACTTTTTGTTGCATGTACTCAAATTGTTTTAAATGATTTTCCTTATTTTTCGCAAGAATTTTTTCAAGCGATATTTGTTGCTCAGTTAAGTATGCCTCAAAAGCCTCATATTGTTCTAACAGTAGACGCTGCATTGTTTGAATTTGTTTTTTGGCTTCCTCATCTTGTACATCAGCGATAAATTGATTTTTCAGTTGCAATGCCTTACCTTCCCAGACATCCTCAACAGTCAGACTATATTCGCACAATAATTGTTCTACTTGGCGTGTGATAATCGTAATATTGAGACGTGGTGCAAAAATTGGCATTTGCAAGTTCAATGCCGCAAAGGCATCCTTCAACGTTGCCCAGTAAGCAAGCTCCCCAGGTCCTCCTACAAACGCTAAGACCGGCAGCGCCATTTCTTGCATTAACGGACGCGTGACAACATTATTACTTAATTGCTCAGGATGTTTTTCTGCAATTGCCAATAACTCCTCACGAGACAACTTAATATTGGCTGCTAAATTAACAAATTGATGATGTCGTCTTTCTAATAAGTGGCGTTCGCCATCTTTCACATAAAATAGATTAGCCGCTTCATTCGTTGCGAATATCGGCTTATCATATCCAACACGCTCAAACTCATTTTCTTTCTCTGTTACTAATCTCGCAATTTCCTCACTATGATTTATGATTTGCGCAAAGTACTCGCTTTCGTATTGTCGGAAACCAACGTCAGCTGCATCAATCATCAGTAAACCTTCTTCTTTAAACAATTGATTCATTAATCGAGCAAAGAAGTCGGTAAATGTTTCACTTTTGTTAAGTGCATCTACTAGCTGTTTGATGAGACCCTCAGTGTATACTGTTTCTCCAAAATCTTTCACAATCGTATTAATTAATTGTGTCATAGATTCTTTGTTTAAACTTGTAGTAGATGCCATTGTTTTACGTCTTGAACGCTCACTATAAGCGCGCTTTTTGAGCTCTACCCCGTGCATTGTATAGGTGTGGTTAATTTCTTCTAAGTCATGGTCTTCACCAGCTATCCAAAACACAGGTACGACTGCTCTTTGAAGTTTTTCACTTTGCTCTTTCGCTAATGTTATAACTGAAATTGCCTTATGAACTGAGTAAAGAGGACCTGTTAAGACACCCGCTTGTTGCCCACCGACAACTGCGACAGCTCCTTGCTCTAATTGCTGTAAATGTTCCTTCGCTTTTTCTGACAAACCCAGCGGCTCCATATATCGACGTATTATTGCTGTTAATTCTTTTTGATCACGCGCTTGTTGTTCTAAATATTTCACTCGCTGTTTAAACGATTCATCACTATATTCGTATTCAAAAAAAGTATGAATGGCAGTATTTGGTGACCAATAATCTGCTAGCACACGATTTTTAACAGGTACTTGGATTGACTCCAGTTTCATTTAACATAAACTCCTCTACTCACTAAATCATCAATTTCCTAATAAACTTTTTAATGCTTTTTATTTTAACGCTTATGGCTTCAACATGAAAAGAAAATGCTTATACAGATTGTAAATATTCTACAACAGATTGAATCAAACCTACTAGACAAACAAGAAAATATGCTGAACTTAGCACTAAAAATAAAAAGCGCCAAATTTTGCGTAATAGCGGTTTCACTTCCAGTTCCTTTTTTGTACGCCATTCAATATATGTAAAAACCATCGCTAGCATTATTGCTAGCATCACAAGCAGAGCACCAATATTAACTCCCCATAGCACACCTATTGCCAGTGGTACTGAGAAAAATAACCAAAATGTTGTAACATCCGAGGCTGCACCAAAAGCATGTGTCCCTCGAATATTAACCTTTCGACTAATTAAATAGACAATGATAAATAACACTAAGGGACAAAAAATAATGATACTAATAATGATATGTAAAAGATCTTTCACTACCGTTCACCGCTCTCTTCAATCGCTAGCATTTGGTTATATAACGTACGCAGAGTAGGTAAAATATGACCGTTTGTTAACGCTTTTTGCAAAATCGGGCCAACAATCGTGTCAATTTCACTTTTTTTTCCAAGCATACGGTCTGCTAACATAGACGACGTATTCGCTGCGGTTTTTTCACATAAGGCAGTCACCGCTGAAAAAGGTATAGTATATTCTAAATTCACAAAAGCCTCCGCTAGCTCTTGATAGATTGTTTGCATTAATATAAAAGCATGCTTATTCGTCAATAGCTCTCCATTCTTCACTAGTAAAATAGCTGTTAATGGATTAATGAGGCAGTTAAATACAGCTTTCTCAAATAACATCCGCTCCGGATTTTGTACAAGTTCAACCGGAAACAAAGGATTTTCCATTCGCGAGAGCTTTTTAAAAACGAAATTATTACCACGCGCAACCGCGATTTTACAGGTACCAACACCTCTATGTTGAACGGTTGTATCATTAATTACTTGAGCACCAAAAGCAACAGAGCTAAAAGCAATATTGCCCTGCGGTAAGCGCAACGCCTCATCGAAATGTGCTAAGCCATTTTGCATAAACAATAACGGTACCTCACTTGGTAACGTAGATATTCGATCATAAAGCTCCTGAAGTTGGCCATATTTAACAGCAACTATAACCAAATCCTGCTGAGGCAATTCACCTAACTCTGTTATTGACACGACTCGATGAGTAGTTGTTGTACCATCAACATTTATTCTCGTTAAATGTCGGACATTTAGTTGGTCAGCTTGCTCACTTCGCCTTACAACTAACGTTACGTGCATAGCAGCCTCGGCTAAATAGCTTGCCGTTAGCTGACCGACTGCCCCCGCACCAATAACCACTATATTCATAACGTTCCCCACCTTCCTACATAATATAAAAGGGACTATCTAAAAAGGAAACAACAAACCTTTTAAACAGCCCTTTCAAAGTAACAAGCACTTCGTGTTCCTCATGCTTCCGCCTTATTAAACGCTCTATATTCTGACTTTCCTTACGCTCAGAAGGAGGTGCCTCAGAAACATCTCTGAGACACCCCCTTTGCAGGTGCTTCTATTATACAGGATTGGCAGGTTGTTTACGATACGAAATAGCTAATTGCTTCAACCGATGTTGTCTATAATAATATGAGCTATAACTATTTTGTCCATTTTCCAAAAACCCCTTACTCTACTCAAGGTTAAAAGTGTTATCTAAGATAAAAAATAAATAAATTCTACTTACCAACTTTGCGTTTCGAAACCTTTAATCTTTCATCAGAGAGTAGCCTTGCTGTAACCATTTCACTAGCTTTTCATGCTCATTTTGCAATTCACGGTGCTTTATTTCCAAAGTTTGATAGGCCTCTGTTAATTCATCAAAACTTGTCAATGCCAATTTCAAATGGCTTCGCATAGATTGCTGCGGTTGATTTCTTACAGCTAATAGGGACTGACTATATTGACCACGTAACGTTTTATTCCATCGGAAACCACACGCTTGTTTTGTACGACCTAGTTCCTGAGCCGCCATTTCAAAAGCCTCTAGCTGCGTTTTGCCATTTTGCACATTATGCAACACAATTTCCGCTAATCTTTCATCATCTTCCTTTGTCCATTGGTCTTTTCTTTTTTTCAGTTCCATAATCTATCACCCTCACATTTTTTACTACTATATGCTTTAGCGAGCAAAATAGAATCACGGATAAAAAAAGACAGTGATTATGTTTTTCAATAATCACCGCCGTTATACACTATTTATTATTCTTTTTTGTCAAAAAATTATTAACAGCCTCGTGATGAGCCTCGCTTTCCCAAAGTTTCGCACATGTGCGTACTTCTTCCATAACACGCTCATACATATTACGTTCTCGCCACTTACGAAGCTCAATTTCTTTATATGCCTTGTGCACCGAAGGGTGAATTTTTCGCATATGCTCAATAAAATCATTCAGCGCATCCTCTTTTGCCCCTTCAAAGACACGCATCGCCCAACCAATCTCATATAGTAATTCCGCAGGATAGGGCTTCGCATCCACTAGCATCTTCATTGCACGGTCGTGGCGCAAACCTCGTTCAAATAAGTATGTACCACCGCCCCAGCCACTCGTAATAGCTAATGTCCCTTGAATGAAACCACACTTCGCATGACTTGCTACTAGGCGAAAATCACATGCAGTTGCAATCTCACAACCACCCCCAACGGCAGTCCCATTAATTAACGCAATTGTCGGCACTGGTAAAGTTGCAAGATCATATAATATTTTTCCCATCTTGCTTAACATCCCAAATGCTTCATCCTCTGTTTCAAGTGAATGAAACTCCGACAAATCACCGCCAGAGCAGAAAGATTTCTCACCCGCACCCGTTACAACTAAAAAACGAACATCATCATGATTATGAATATATGTAATTACTTCCCGAAGACCATCCATGACCTCATCATTAACGGCATTACGTTTCTCTTCCCGATTAATCGTAAATGTCATGATGCCCTCTTGATTGTCAATTGTATAGGCCATTCCATTTCCCCCTTTGTCCCAATGGATAGATTGTATCACAATATTATTATAGCACTATATATGTTAACGGAAAATTCCGTCTCTTTTAACAAATAAAAAGGCTAGTAAAGAGCCATGGTCTCTCTACTAGCCTTTTAAGTGAGCAAACACTGAATTATTTGCTTACTACTTCTTTACCTTTGTATTGTCCGCAAGCTTTGCAAACACGGTGTGATAATTTTGCTTCACCACAGTTTGGGCAAGCTACCATACCAGGTACAGATAGTTTGAAATGCGTACGACGCTTTCTTTTTGCAGTTTTAGAAGTTCTTCTAAATGGTACAGCCATTGATGGCACCTCCTTACAGATCGTCTATTCGTCTGTTTGATCAAAATACTTAGCTAAAGCAGCTAGTCTTGGATCCACTTTTGGTACGTCAGCTTTTTTGTGTAGTTCAACGTCTTCATCCGTTGCGTAAGACCAGTCTTTACCACCATGCACTTGTCCTTCGGTATTCTCTTTGAATACTTGCATTGGCACCTCAAGAAGCACTAGCTCCTCAAGAACTGGCTTCATGTCGATTACTTCACCATCAATATAGTGAATGTCTCCGCCATCTTCCCCTCGTTTTTCATCATCAACCCAGCTGAAAATTTCAACTGTCTCAATTTCGATAGGAAACTCAACATCTTCCCACGTGCGTGCACATGGAAGTGTCAACGTTGCCGCCACAGTCAACTGACATGTCATTTGCGATGCACCGAAAGTACATAGCCCTTTTACATGAACGGGCGAAATTGCTCGAATATCCTGGTTTCGCTCCATCACCTCGTCCAACTGTACATAGGCATCAATTGGCATTCCGTCTTGGCGGTATTTAGATAATTGATGAATTGACCATTTCATTCGTTTAATCACCTCGAGACAACACTGTTGATTATATAATGTGTAAAAATAGATGTCAAGATAATTTCTTGTCACCACTGTAAAACCCACCTATAATTATACTTAAATAAAAGCACATTCGTACCCGTCCGCATTTGCATCATCAAAATTGCACTAATGCGTGACATGAATGAAGGGGGTTTTACGTAATGCAAGCAGTCGGCATTGTTGTTGAATATAATCCATTTCACAATGGGCATGCTTACCATTTGGAACAGGCGAAAAAAATAGCACAAGCAGATATCGCCATCGCTGTAATGAGTGGATCATTTTTACAGCGCGGTGAACCAGCCATGGTCGATAAATGGACGCGCACAAAAATGGCCCTCGCTAGCGGTGTCGATATTGTTATTGAGCTACCTTATGTCTATAGTACCGCACCAGCAACAGATTTCGCAAAGGGAGCGATTTCATTATTATCCGCAATTTGCTGCGATTCTTTTGCCTTTGGAAGTGAGGATGGCTCTATCCAACCCTTTTTGAACACCTATCGCTTGATAGAAGACCATCGTAGCGAATATAACGCACTCATCAGAGAAAGCCTACAAACAGGTGTTAGCTACCCGAAAAGCCTACATTACGCCTATGAACAGCTTACTCAAAAATTCCCTTCAACATACATTAATTTGGGACAACCAAACAATATTCTCGGTTTTCATTATATAGAATCAGCAAACATGCTCGGTAGTGGCATTAAACCACTGACGATACCGCGCATTGCAGCAGGTTATCACGATGCATTCCAAGAAGGGGCATCAATTGCTAGTGCTACAGGTATTCGCAAAGCACTTGCAACGACAGGCACGCTGCAAAGTGTGCGAGATGCTCTCCCTAACGCTACCTATGAATATTTACATGACTGGCACAATCATTTTAGAAAGTTTGCTAGCTGGGAGACTTTTTGGCCTTTATTGCAATTTACTATCGTTCGGCATACTCCTAGCGAATTAACACGCTATGCTGAAGTAACAGAAGGCATCGAGCACGCACTGGTTAAGGCTGCTAAAACAAGTGATTCTTTTCAAAGCTTCATGGAAAAAATCAAATCAAAACGGTATACTTGGACACGACTTCAACGTATGCTGACACATATTTATACCGGCTTTACAAAGGAGCAACTAAAAAGCTTTGAAAGTCCCTCTACCATTCGATTGCTTGGTATGAGTTCACAAGGTCAGGCATACTTAGGACAGCGTAAAAAGGATTTTACATTACCACTCATAAGTCGTGTTGCTGCTACGAAAGACAACATGTTAGCTGTCGATATTCATGCTGCAGATATTTATAATTTAAGTATAGAACAGGGCACACAACAAGAAAAGCTACCAAAAGATTTTCAAACCCCTCCTATTCGTTTTTAATTTGGATATTTTGTACACGCGCCATCCATCAAACGAGCAAAGAAAAGAAGAATAACGCAATCTTAATTGGCACTACTACATTTCCAAACCTTTGATTTTTTCTGAGGTATTTCTTTTAAAGGCATATTCGTTTATAAAGTCACGCTCATTTTGTGAGTTTTTTAATATGACCAATGACCTTCATTCAAGTCCACAAAAAGCTACTTGCTTTCAACGGCCGAGCTCGCTCGAGACAGCTATATTTATTGTAAAAAAGACCGTAGACAAACTCGCAAAAATTTCGAGTTTGTCTACGGCCCCAAATGCCCCGCAAAGTGGCATTTATTTTGGTTGTAATTGCTTTAAATAAGCAATAGCATCGTCGACGGTTTTGACAGGTACAATTTTCATTTTCGTACCTATATCTTTAGCAGTCTTCACTGCCGTAGTGTAATTAGATTCTAATTCAGGATACTTTGCTTTCATCTGTGCTGTGATTTCATCATCTGGCGCAAAGAATATCTCTATTCCATCTCGATCCGCTGCGATGACTTTGTAGTCAATTCCACCTATTCTTCCCACTGATCCATCTATCAGCATTTCACCAGTTCCTGCAATCGCATAACCTTTTGTTAGATTTTCATCTAATAGCTGATTCAAAATTTCAAGAGTGAACATAAGGCCTGCTGAAGGACCACCGATATCCTCAGTTTTCATCGTTACATTGGGATTTGTTTCAATTGATTTACTCTCCGCATACGTTATACCTAAACCAGCCCGCTTTTCTTCCGATTGAGGAATTTCCTTCAAGGTAACCGTTTCTTGTTGTTCTTTTTTATCACGAACAAACTGAATCGTCACTTCATCACCTAGTTGCTTCTCTTTCAACAGTTCAACAAGCATTTGTTGATTACTAATTTTTTGACCATCTACCTGGATAATTTCATCACCAGCTTTTAATAGACCATCCGAAGCACCACCATCTAACACATTTAATACAAAAACACCTTTGAAATGAATCGTCACCTCAAGCCCAGCCCTTTGAAAGGCTACATATTTTGCATTAAATTGTGAGTCAGACATTAATTTAAGTTGCCGAATATTGTATTCCTCATCATCTTCTAATGGGTTTCTTACCTGATTAATATCCATTAACTTTTGATATTTTTGAGTTTTTGCCCACAGATACGTGAACGGTGTTGCTTGCTGCATGGCAACTGTCATTAAACTCATTGTTCCTGCTTCATCTGTATCACTATCTGAGACAGTTACAAACTTACTAACATCGTACGCACTACCAGGCTTCATAATATACGCGTCTAGTCGGTATAACATTAAAAAACAAATCACGACTAAAAACACTGCATAAATACTTATTTTTTTCTTCATTCGGATGGACACCTCCTTAGACGCACGTAAACCACTGGTTCATGTTTTTGCCTTTCTTACATATATTGATTTTAGCATTTGCCTATGTGAATGACAAAAAGTTGAAACGAGATGATAACATGTTTGCGACAATTCAAATAGCGCTCTGTATACTTCTTATTCTATTACTCTTGTTATTCCCACAAACTGCTCATACTGGTACTGATTTAGGCCTAAATCTTTTTATGGAGGCGCTATTCCCGTATTTACTACCTTATCTAATTTTAACGCAATGGCTACTTCGTTTAACTGCTCCCATGCGTACGAAAACGAAAAGGGCTTCCTTGTACGTACAAGCTTATCTTATTAGTGCACTGGGTGGTTATCCAACCGGTGCAACAACGGTCGTTTATTTAAAAAATAGCGGACAACTACACCCTAAAGAAGCAAATTTTTTATTGGCTGTTTGTCATGCACCAAGCCCACTTTTCGTACTTGGTTTTGTGAGTCTTGATTTATTACACAGTAATACGTTCGGCTGGCTGTTTTTATGTTTACTACATAGTTTTAATATTTGCTGCTTAGTAGTTGGTTATTTTTTATTTCGAAAAACCGACCCACCTACCATTTCTTTACACAATTCAACCTTGTATGCAGCCCCGTTTTCAGAGAGCATTAAAGAAACAGCGCCAACTATTTTGCTAGTCGGAACAACTATTATTTTTTTCACTACTATCCAAACAATTGTGCAACAAGGTTTAGACAAAATGCTACCTAGCCTCCCCCAAACAGCAGAACTTTCGATAGCAGCAATTCTCGAAGTAACAAATGGATTGAAAATGACTGTCACAGCCTTACCTGATTTTACGTATTTACCATTACTAGTGGTTATATTGTTAACGATGCAAAGTATAAGTATCCATTTACAAGTTTTCGTTATTGCCAAATCTGCCAAGCTTTCCGTACGTCCATATATAAAATTCCGCCTTCTTAGCATAATCATTGTTCCAACTTTTTATGCTATATTCTTCTTGAAATAAATAAACCAGCGACTTCACTTCGTTCGGAGCTTACGCTTTTTTGTAAGGTCCAAGTTCAAGCTCTGCTGCACAAAGAAGAGGATGTCTCCAAAATAAGACATCCCCTTCACATTAATTGGCAAAGCCGTATTTTTCTTTTAAAGCCTGTTCTACGCAAACAGGCACAAGTTCATGGACATCGCTTCCATACTTTGCTACCTCTTTTACAATGCTAGAACTTAAGAATGAATATTGGTTTTTTGTCATGATGAAAAATGTTTCAATCGTTTCATCAAGAAAACGGTTCATTGAAGTTATTTGCATTTCGTATTCAAAATCCGAAACTGCCCGTAAGCCACGGACTATAGCTTTTGCATTTTTTTCTTTTGCATAATCAATAAGAAGACCAGAAGAACTTTCAATACGAACATTCGGCAATGTTTTCGTAACCTCAGCCATTAATGCCATACGCTCTTCTACTGAAAATAATGGATTTTTCGATGAATTATTTAACACAGCAACATAAACAACATCAAATACATCTGCTGCACGTTTAATAATATCTAAATGACCAAACGTCACAGGATCAAAACTTCCAGGCACTACAGCAATTTTTTCTGACACCTTACTCTCCCTCTTCCCCTGCACAACGATAAACTGAAATAATCGTTCCGCCATATATTTCTTGTCTCTGTAATATAAAGGCTCCAAAACTATGTGGTAATGCTACCTCTTTCGCATGTTCACATAAAATAATGCCATCACGTTGTACTTTCTCATTGTCGACAAGCACTTGTACTAAATCATAGTACTCCTTGTGGTGATAGGGTGGGTCTAGGAATACAAGTTTAAACGAGAGATCACGTTTTAAGAGCGCTTTCACAGCACGTTTAGCATCGATACGAAAAAGCTCAGCATAATCCTCATAGCGACATTTTTTTATGTTTTCTTGCAACACTTGAAATGCCTTCACATCCTTTTCAATAAAAACAGCTTGCTCTGCTCCTCGGCTTAAGGCCTCAATACCTAGCCCTCCACTCCCAGCAAATAAATCAAGTGCTATACCTCCATCAAAAAATGGACCAATGATATTAAAGATTGATTCCTTTACTTTGTCGGTTGTAGGTCTCGTCGTATTTCCTGCAATTGCCTTTAACGGCATTCCTTTGCGTTCTCCTGCTACTACTCTCATAAGATGCTTGTCACCGTACTTTCTTTAACATATAAAAAGATTTTTGCAGCGAAAGGGTTTCCTCCGCTGCAAAAAATTATTGTTGTTCTTGTGTTAACACTTGGATACGACCATCACTTTTTTGTAATTCTACTAAAAATAAACGCTGTAACCAAGCTTCTTCTACATAATAATGGTCCGCAATTTTAATGATTGGTTCTGAAATTGTGGAATATCTACGTTGATTAAACACATAGAATCCTGGCTCTTTCGGGAAACGGAACGTACGTTTATCACTATTTACGTAATAGCCATTTTGTCCTTCGCCCGCAGTATAGTCTAGGTGCGGTAGCAATGTATCAGCCGTATATAATGTTTGCCCTTCATAGAAAATAACCTTAACATCTTTTTTGATTAAGCCATCTACATAAACACTACGGTCATCCTCAAATAATAATGGATACGTACCGCTTTCTTGTGCAGCATTTAACTTAAAATAAGAAGTTTTTGCATCTAATACGTTTGTTAAAAGATCATCCATTACCGTAGGGGAAATCGGTTCCTCTCCCAGAGTTTCGATAGCTTCTTGCCATGCTAACTCTTGATTAGCTGTCATAAACTCTTTTAAGGTTTTAACTATTTCTTTAGTTTTATCTGAGCCAATAGTTTCTTTCACTAGGTAGGATGCCACAACTTCTTGCAACCATGCTGGTGAATCTTCAAACGTAAATTGCGATTTAATTTGTGAAAGTACAACTTCTTGCTCTACTGCTTGGGCAGTTAGGGTCGGTAAAAATAAAAGTCGATCATCGTGCTCAGCTACTGGACTTGTTTCCTGAATAATGGAAATATGTTCGTTATTTAAAAACTTCAGTGTTTCCAGTGATTTTAGGAAATCTTTCGAAATAGCCTGTTGTGCATAAATGGATAAAACTGGCGTCTGTTCCTGAACCTTAAGATTTCCTGCCTGCCAATAAATATCACGAACTGTGCCATTACCACTAAACATTGTATAGTTGACGAGTGATAATTGTTGCTGTCCTACTAATGGTAAACCAGTTATCCATTGGCCGACTGTTTTACTATCTGTCGAAATATGCATAACAGTATAAGATGCTCCGCCGTTTGTTAATGTTGCGAAAACGTTCTGAATAAGCATTTTATCTTTTAAGCCGCCCTCGATTGGGATTATGTACGAAACAGACTGGGATTTAGTATCCCCTTTTTCATAATAAGACAATTCTTCTGATAAACGATTACAACTTTTCTCATTTTCGATAAAGCAGCTTGGATTTATCGCATTTTCTGGCCACTTAATTTTCACTTTTTGATTGGGCAAGTTTTTAAAATGCTGTCGGATATCTAAGCTGTTTTCACGATAGACAATTTCAATTTCCTGCGAGTAATGAAATTTTCCATTTCCCGTTTCTAAATCAGATGAATACCCTTGGTACTGGAAAAATATTGTTCCAGTAATAATTAGTGCTAGAATAGTAAAAAAACTCATTGCAAATTTCATGTGCTTGACCTCCCGCAGCATGATACTATGTGTATTGGAAAGGATGTGCAAGTTTAAATGCCACAACAATTTATTGAATTAGGTGAAGGCTACGGCGATGTATATGAGCTACTTGAAATTATTAAAACCAATCAAGAGCGCTTTCATCAAGCCTTTATCCTAACGTCCACAAAAGAAGAAAAAAAGGTTGCCTCTTTAGCAGTCGCTTTAAAACCAGTAGGTGAAAGTAAATTCTTGCCGATTTATATTTGTCGTGAAGGCATTCCTTTTAATGAGGAAAAGCCATCCAAGCGTCAAATCATGTTCGAAGAAAATATAGAACAACTAGGTCGAAAAGCCGTTGTTGTAGAAATAAAGCACTCATCTATATTTTCGGAGCCAAAACTATTTTATCAATACTTAATGGGAATAATGAGACTCCATCACTATATTCCAGCATTAAACTGATATTATAGCCCCGTTTTATAGTCATATTCCTTCGCTTTATCTGGCTTAGCATTTTCGAACTCAGTTTTAACGAATGGACGGTAAGATTCCACAACGTCTTTCACAAAAGGAAGGCGTTGTAGCTTTGTTGTCATCATTTCAATGTCCTCTCGATCGCAATAAAGCACTACGTATTTTTGCTTACGAGAAATATAATGAACATGACCATATTTTCGAAGTGACTTTGCATGTTTTAATTGATGGACGTAAACGATTAGCCCTTGTCGTTCGTTCATATAGTTTTCCCTCATTTCTTACATAAAAGAATACCATAGACCGGAAAATGATAGCAACAGAGTTTAGCTGACAGAACGCTCGTTTTTCCGTTATAATGGAAAAGCATAGCACGTTTATCGACAGAATCCATTTACTAAGGCTGGATAAAATTGCTTTTGTCTAGCAATTTACTTGCTTCTCATCGTCAGTGAATCTCGATTTGAAATGGGTTTAGACAAGCGTGTCACATATCAGTTATCCTTATTCTTTAGGAATGGGATGTGTTTAGGCTATCCCTTCAACATTTAAGACATCAGTAGGAGCTTATAACTAACTGAATTTTGGTTCACAGGGTCCGTCATCGCACAAATAATTTACCTTAGAGTAAAGCGGTCCTTGTCAGAGTTCCTCAGATTCATCCGGTGCTTGAACATCAATTGAATCAAGATAAAAACAGTGAATTCGCCAGTACCTTTTATATTAATTTAATTGTTAAGGAGGACGAATATGGGTAAAAAAACGAATATAGCACTTGCAATTGCTGCAGCTAGTGCAGCAGCTTGGGCAGGTAGCAAAGCTATTTCTAAACCTCAACAACGTGAAGGAAAACAAGCATTACAATTTGATCGACCGATTATTATCGCACACCGTGGTGGAGCTCATTTAGCACCCGAGCATACGATACTTGCCTTTGAAAAATCAGCACAGCTAGGTGTAGACGGCTTTGAAATAGACATTCGCTTAACAAAAGACGAGGAAATAATCGTCTTTCATGATGCTACGGTGGAACGGACGACTGATGGCTATGGAATAGTCGCAGACATGACATTAGCTGAAATTAATGCTCTGAATCATGGCTATCAATTCCAAGATTTAGAGGGGAAGACCCCATACCGTGAAGAAAAAACAAATGTTGTTACACTACGAGAATTACTAGAACGCTATCCAAATATGTTAGTAAATATTGATATTAAAGATGCTCCTGATACGTATGAAGGTAGCTTAATGCCATCTAAACTTTGGCGTTTGATTGAAGAGTTAGGCGCAGAAAATCGTGTGGTTGTTACGAGCTTTTACGCCGAGCAGATAGACCGCTTTAATTTATATGCACAAAACCAAGTGGCATTAGGTGCAGGTGAATCGGATGTACGCAAAGCATTCACCGCGTTTTCTAGCCAATTTGGTCATTTATATCATCCAAAAGTAGATGTTTTTCAAATCCCTCCAAAATCAGGTGTTGTCACGCTAGATTCACCAAAATTTATTCAGTTTTTAACCAACCTGAACATCCCCGTTCATTATTGGACGATTAATGATGTAGTGACTATGAATAAATTAATTCACAACGGTGCAAAAGGGATTATTACTGATCGCCCTGATATTGCTGTGGAACTTTTAAAAACGCAAGAATAATTGAATGTAGATTTTCATATTCATTTAATTTTGTACAAGAGGTAAAGGCTCCTTATAAATGCCCTTACCTCTTGTTTTAACCTTTAAAATAAGACTTAAAATCTCTCCCAATATAATTTGCAGGAACAGGATGTAAAGCTATTTCTCTTGCCCAGACAGAAAGTTGCCCAATATGATGAATTTCATGGACTATGACATGATGTAATATGTCTTTTTTTGTATATTCATTTTCATCCCAAGCCACTGTCACAGCCTCATCATTAAATTCTTTATGGGACGTTAAAAATTCAAGCAATTCATTCCGCAGTTTTGTTGACAGCATTTCAATCTTTTCAAGCGTTTTGTAATCTTCAAAACTAAATATTCTGTCTTCTTTGCGTTGAATACCACGAATCCAGCTATACTCAACATCTATAATATGAAACAACGTGTATAAAATACTTCCAGCTCCACCAGTACGACGCTTCAATAATTCTTCGATATTCAGCTGTTGACACCACTGAAACCATTCATCTCTAACTTGCCAATTATACAAAAAGAAATTTATCATAAAGTCTCTCCTTCCTATACTTCTATCTCTAGAACATTGCACATAATAATTCCGATGGTTTCTCTGCCAAAATAGCGTTCATTAAATTTGTGCAATTTTGACGGAATCAAGCTGCTGTGATTTAACTATGTAATTATCATTTATCACTTTATTACAAACTATCGTTAATGCATTTAAACATGATAAAATTGCTAATAACACAATGTTGCGATTTTAATATTAATCGTTTTAACATATTTTTTTGATAGTCAGTATCTTAGTGATTATTATAATTACTGCCTTTCTTTCTCGAAAACTAACAAGACCGTTAAATGAACTTAAAAAAGTTGCAAAGGAAATTGGTGAGTTGGATTTTAAACAGGCTGAAAAGATAATAATTATGAAGCTACCCTATATTAAAATTATAAAACATTAACAATGTTGCATTATTAGTAAAAAAAACAAATATCACAACATTGTTTTTTATTTCATAGTTGTATCTTTGTATATATGTATTTAAAGAAATAAGCCTGATTTATTTTGAATAAATTAATAAAAAGTCTTGATAGGGCCATTTTATCAATGACTTGTCTAAATTGTAGCTTACAGAGACACCAGAATAGTTGAATAAGCGAGAGTCTACATTATCAAGCTTCTCGCTTAATTAACTTATATCAATTATTGTGTATATGTAGTGTTACTGTCTCTTTTCAACAAATAACAAAATTAGTGTTGCCAATGGCCCTAATACAAGAGAAAGTAAAAACCAATTTAACCCGGTTCTATTCTTCCCTTGTGCAAGTGCAGCATTTATCAACGCCAATGTACCCCAACCTACGAAATATTGGTTATCCATCTTCTGCCCCCTATTTTACTTAACCATACTGCATCGTTAGTGTATATTTCTTCACAACTTTGATCATAACACATCCGAATAATATGCTCCATAAGGTGTCAATACTGTTAAGTCACTTATAATCTATAACAAAAAGCTATCTTATTTTTAAGATGGCTTTTTTACTGGTGGGCTAAGCCAACCTATAATTAGATATATGTTCAATATATAATTACGTGCCATTGCACAAATATACAAAAACCCCTTCGTATCAACGAAAGGGATAAAAATTATTATTATGTACATATAAATTTATAGAGATATCCCAATTTTTTAAGCAACGACTTTATTGTAAATGATGTAATACTGCATCTGTCACATCTTGTAATGTCGCTGTTCCTCCCAAATCTCCTGTTTTAATTCCTTGCGCTAATGTTGCTTCTATTGCATCCAATACTTTTAGGCCAAGCTCTGGATAGCCTAAAAAATCTAGCATCATTTTCCCTGTCCATATTTGTCCAAGTGGATTAGCAATACCTTTTCCTGCGATATCAGGTGCAGAACCATGTACGGGTTCAAACATTGATGGATATTTGCGTTCAATATTTAGGTTTGCCGCCGGCGCAATACCAATACTCCCCATAATAGCGCCACCTAAATCGGTTAATATATCCCCGAATAAATTCGAAGCCACAATAACATCAAAGTTTTCTGGCTTCATCACTAGGAATGCGGCTAATGCATCGATATGATTGGATACTTGTCCAATCTCCACATAGTCTCTGCCAACCTCAGCAAAAACTTCATCCCAAAAAGGCATACTATATGTTAATCCATTTGATTTTGTAGCACTCGTCACGTGCTGACGTCGAGATTTTGCCATTTCAAAAGCATAACGCATTGCACGTTCTGTACCTTTTCTTGTAAAAATTGCATTTTGAATTGCTACCTCTTCCTGTCCACTATGAATACGACCGCCACTCTCAGCGTATTCTCCTTCTGAGTTTTCACGAACGACCACAAAATCAAAACCATTAGGATTGCGCAGCGGTGAAGGTAATCCTTGTAGTAATTTCGCTGGACGTACATTAATCGATTGCTGCATTTCACGACGAATTTTAATAAGTAGGCCCCATAATGAAATATGATCAGGTACCAAAGCAGGCATACCAACTGCACCTAAAAAGATTTGGTCATAGCCTTTTAATATTTCGATTCCATCATCAGGCATCATTTTCCCTGTCTCTAAATAATAATTGCAACCCCATGGGAAAGTAGCCCATTCAAATTGAAAACTCCCATCTACCTGTGCTGCTTTATCAAGTACTGCCATTGCCGCTGGGACAACCTCTTTTCCAATACCATCTCCAGGTATAACCGCAATTCGATATATCTTCATCTGTAGTACCCCCTACTTCTTACTTTACTTACACAGTTACTATACAATTTTTCACACAAAAAAAATAGAAGAAGTGTCGTTTGGACACTTTTTCTATTTTAGGCTGAGCAGGAGCAAGAGCCCCCCGAGCCACAGCCACTTCCGCATGATGAACCAGATGCAAAGAAGGGGTTACTTACTGGAACTTTTACCGCTTCTGATACTGTTTTTCCGATAAGTAAGCTTATTTCATCAAGTAAATCTTGAAAATCATTTTCAGCTAACTTTAATGCTGAAACTTTTTCATTTAAATCGAGTTCGCGCTTTTGCTGACGAATCGATTTCATTATTGTATGATAGTCCGGATGATATTTTCCGAAACGTTGTACATCTTCGTATTGCTCCTTCATACGGCCAAATGCGTGAATAGCTTCCACTAAATGCGCATCGCTATATACCGCTTTATACGCCTCTTGTAGCGTATTTGCAGGTTCAGAGGACAGAATCATCTCACAAAGCGCATCGGCCTCATCCAAAATGATTGCCCATTCAGAGGTCATCATCATTTTTAATTCCCCCAATCTCTTACCCATCATAACAGATTTTATGGTAATTTTACATTATTGATATTTCTATAATAAAGGAGTTTTTTTACTTGGTACCATCATCTAAAGAACTAATAGAAGATTTACTAGCAGATGTTTTACAAAATAGCACAATGGAAGATGAAGAAGTTTTACTACATTTGTTAAGTGGACTTCGCGACAAGCAACAAGGTATTCATCGCCGTTACATTAACGCTGCCTTACATATGGTGGGCACATTTCAGCCAGAGGTTAGTGAAGTGCGTATGCCCATTACACCGGTTATTCATAATACCATTAAAGTGCCACATGGAGGGATTATTGCAACTATTGCTGATGCAGCGATGGGAGGTTTAGCTTCACGCTCTGTTCCAGAGGGCTTTAATGTTGTGACGACTAATATCAATATTTCTTATATAGCAACAACCACAAATAAAGAACTAATTGCACGAGGACGTTTCGTACATAAAGGACGACAAACGCTTGTGATGGAATGTGATATCGAGGATGAAACAGGTCGGAAACTTGCTATTGCCACCGCTTCTTTCTTCGTCATTCAACGTCGCCAGTCTTAAGACTTGAAAAGTAATCTTGAATACATTGTTGATCGGAAAAAGGGAACTTATGATTTTTTATTTGTTGCGTCTGTTCATGCCCTTTTCCGGCAACAAGGACTATATCTCCCTTTTTTGCCTTAGCCAATGCCTGATGAATCGCAACCTTTCGATCCAAAAAAATTTCATAATATTGCTGTTCAGAAAAACCAGCAATAATACTTTCATTAATTAAAATGGGATCCTCATCGCGCGGATTATCGGTCGTTAAAAAAATTATATCTGCATACTTACTAGCCACTGCTCCCATCGCAAAGCGTTTGGCCTTGTCTCGATTGCCACCGCAGCTAAAAACAAGGAATAGCGTCTTCTTGCTATCAAAAGTTTGTAAAACTGCCTGTAGTGCCTCTGCTGTATGGGCATAATCTACATATACATCTATCCCAAGTGGATTCTCAATTTTTTCGAGTCTCCCTTCAGGCAATTTTAATGCCCACATATGCTCAGTTATCTCTTCAATTGAATAACCAAGACGCCATACAGCCATTAATGCAGCTACTGAATTTTGCACATGGTACTTACCAACAAAAGGAATAGCTACTATATGCTCACTTTTAGTTGTTTGCACGCAAAGTATGGTTTTCCCTCTTGATTCACTCACAATTTGAATATGTAAATCATTGTGATTGTCAAAACCGAATGAACACGCTTTTTTCTTATCATAAATACCGACTGAACGGCAAAAATTGTCGTCTCCATTTAACACAAGTTTTTTCGACAAATCTGCCAACCTTTTTTTTGCTCGTTTATATGCCTCTAATCCACCATGATCTTCTAAGTGATCCTCTGATAAGTTCAAAAATACGCCACAATCAATATCACAATGATCAAGTCTATGTTGTTGTAAACCCATCGAAGAGGCCTCTAACACAACATGCGTCACTCCCTGACGTACACATTGTTTTAGTATTGGCTGAAGTTCCTTTGCTTGTAAAGTTGTTAACTGCTCATACGATGTTTGTTGCCTTTGCCCATTAATAAAGAAACCAACTGTACCAATAACTGCTACATTATTATGTAAAGCTCTTAGTAATTGACTAACAAAATGACTCACTGTTGTTTTACCATTTGTTCCTGTGATCGCAACAACTGTTAAAGCCTCTGCTGGAAAGGCAGCGAGTTTAGCACTCGCAAATGATAAAAACAATGCAGTATTTGGTACCCAAACGAAAGGAATATTTTGTTCATTGGCGGGTAGTGAAATACTTTCCTCAGATACAATGGCAGCAGCACCTCTGGCTATTGCTTCTTTTACAAATCGGCTCCCTGAAGTTTTCTTACCTTTACGCACAACAAAAATATCCCCAGGTTTCACCGCTTGTGCGTAATCCTCTACACCAGTAATACTTGTTCGAATCGATCCACCTGTCACACTGCACGGCCAATCTTTTAATAACTCAGCTAATTGCATTGTCTCACTCCTCCTTTCAGTTCTCTATCATATGACGGTGTTTGTAACGTTGTGACGAAAAAAGCAGAGGGCTTAAGCTTCTCTTTCTACACACTTTTTACATCCAACGTCGCAACACTAAATGTTTAAATTTTCCACAAAAGAAATAGAAGGCATTAAAAAAGAGGTTGTCTTATATGTAAGACAACCTCTTTTTTAATAAATAGTAATAAACCATTGATTTCCTTTTCTGGCGTTCCCTTTCGGGTAGGCACGCTCAACTAATTTTTGCGCATATGCTGTTTCTGCAGGAGTGTCGCGCCTGCCACACCCATCAACTTGTCTTGCATACAGATGAGGGATTACAATGGCCCATGCAGCGGTGCTTACTTTTATTTTCATGACATTGAAGAAGCTCTCAATCAGACATAAAATGGGAGTGTATTTGTAACGAATATTTCTGATAAAATTTCAAAAGGTATTCGCAATGTGATTATTGCGAATACCTTTTGTCTTCCATCCGAAAGATTGTCTTTTGCCACAACCTGTTTTTTTCTATTATTGAATGTTTTGATCTGAATCTGCGTCCGAAATGTCTTGCGGCTCTTCAATCTCCTCTATTTCCTCTATCTCACTACCCACATTGTTTTTCTCAGTCGGTTCTATAAATATTTGCGTATAGTAATTTAAAAAGACTCCCGAACCAACTAGCGAATATTTATCGTTTAAAATTATTTTACGATGCTCAGGAGAATTAAGCCAACCATGCATCGCTTCAACAGCGTCGAAATAAGCCGTTGCTAAATTTTCGTTCGCCTCATAATAGTCCGTTTCATATGCCTCTAATCGCTTTTTCAAATCTCCATTTGTGGGAGATTCATGCGAAAGAAAATTTTGCACCTTCATATCTTCACTATGCAATCTTGCTACCTCATCTAATGCATCATCCATTTCTAATGGTGCTAAATCATGCTGAACTCTGGTTACATTTATTAAATCATCTAGCTGAGCTGCACTGGCCAAATTAATGTCTTGCTGTAAAAAGGAGGATGGTGGTGCTGGTATAACTAGCTCTCCTTGATAAATCATTTCATACGGTCGATGTAGTACCAGCGTCTCGCTATCTGTGAAGCGTACACCTTGTAATTTACCTGTTTCTCCATCTATATAGAGCTGAGCATAAAGTCCATCAAACTTCACAAGTAATCGCGTTTGCATATCTTCCTCACTCATTGAAAAAACAAAAATATTCTCACCCACATTGGCAGCCACTTCATAATCAATTATTGTCTTTCGATAAATTTCATCACGCTTCTGACCAATTTTAAATGGTGATGCATCCAAATGATCACCTGCTATGTATACTTGTGTCACAACATTATTTTGCACACCAACCATAAAAAATGAGGAAACACTGGTCTTATAAACCCACCATTGATAGCCAAATGACGATGGCTCTTTCCTTGCTGGTTCACCATATTGTTCCAGCACTACTTGTGCACCTTGTCCGATAAGTGTCGACATACCACTTTGTGGACGTGTCATCGCTCCCTCCTCAGGCTGCTTCAGTTCTGTCTTTGGAATAACATTAGAATTAGCATTTGGACCCTCAAGTGGTTCATTTTCACGTGCAGTATTAAAGAACATAAAGCCGATAAACGCAATTGCTGCACATACAATTAAAATGCGAAATAAAGCTTTCATACATGACTCCTTCTCATCACCATTATTGTAATTTATTATATCAATTGTAATCGTGTTGACACAATGTTGTCATTGCAACAATGTCGAATATGCTCTATTATAAAAATGAGCGTATACTTTGTACGAAAAGCTAAAGGAGGATTATTAGATGTATTTTGAAAATACTAACCTTGAAAATTTAACAGCTGACCAAGAACTAATCGAAAGCGTTATGAATAAGAACGGTCTTGAATGTGATGGTGGCTGGGATTACGAACGTATGACATTCGATCGTCGTTTCGATACTCGTGAAGGCCGTTACTACCTACGCGTATTCGCATATGCTAAATCTGGTGATGTTGGTGCACACGATGCAGTGTTAACTATTATGAAACCTGCACTTGGTAAATACTACTATCCACATGGTGTTGAATATGGGGAAGATGAAGTTTACCCAGCACACCTTGTTAAAAAATGTGAAGAAATCTTAAAAAAAGTAAAATTAGATTTAGAAGCTTTTGAAGTTCGCGTCTAATCTATATTAGGATAGACAGATTATTTACACTTATGTCGGTAAAAAGTAGCTATCATTAAACTATTTTCTAAATAAAAGTATAATAGATGCTATACCAACATTAGATTGGCCCGTGCGTGTATGACCTAGAAGCTTGAAAAGACTGGTGGTCCAGTCTTTTTTATTTTGAGTAAAATAATTTTTTCTCCTCATACTAACTATATCTTTCAAATGATGTAGGTGAATTTCATGATAGAATTTTTCAAAAAGCCCTTTTTTCGACATCCAATAATCGTCATCGCGATTGGCATCATTATACTGTGGTTCATGTCCTTATCTTTACCAGTCCTACTAGCCTACGTTACGGCATTACTATTAGAGCCTGTCATCATTCGCATCAGCAAACGATTTCGAAAAAAACGAAAAATTATAGTTTCTATTTTCTTTTTGTTGTTTTTTTCCCTAACGCTTTTCCTTTGTATTCTCGCAGCATTTATCGGCTGGAAACAATTTTCATCTTTTTTACTCCATTTACCAGACTACCTCAACCAATTATCAGCTCTTTGGATACAAATTCAATCAAAACTTGCCAATTACACCTATCATCTGCCTTTGGAACTCGTTACACAAATTCAGCTTATCATTACACGTACATTAGCATCCATTGAAAAATTTGCGTTTTCTTTAACAAATTTGAATGTTTGGTCTTCATTAATTACACACCTATCTTCACGTTTGTTTGATATATTCGTGTATTGGATTGTTCTCTATATGCTACTGTTAGAATTACCTACTATTAATCAAAAACTATTGGCTCCAATTCCTTTTCATCATCAACAAAAAGTAATATTTATCGGCCAGCGAGTCAAGATTGCTTTATTTGGCTTTATGAAGGCACAGTTCTTTGTCGGTATTTGTATTTTTGCAATAGCACTAGCAGCCTTTTTTTTATTAAAAACGCCATTTCCTTTTATATTAGCACTATTACTCGTTATCTTGGATGTAATTCCTTTTTTAGATTCATTTATATTACTTATACCTTGGGCCATTTATAAAGCATTTACTGGAGAATATGTTTATGCTATTTCCCTGCTAGTACTAACTATTGTACTTTTTTTAGTGCGCCGGATGGTTGAACCGAAAATTATCGGAGATAAAATTGGACTTTCTTCCTTGTCGACATTCATTGCTATGTTTATCGGTTTCAAAATATTTGGATTTCTTGGCATTTTAATTGGCCCTTTACTCGTTGTCGTTGTGCTTTCACTATTTAATCAATCCGACATAAAAAATCTCCCTCCTGCTCAAGAGTAAGGAGGGAGATTTTTTTATTAAAATCCTAAAATTGCTTTGATAACTGACGTTGTTTCACCTGGTTCAAACAGGATATACAATAACATGTACACCATAACACCTGTAATGGCTACGAAGAACCAAATAATACTCGTAATTGGTCCGATACGACGATGAAGTTTAATCTTTGTTTTCAAACCAGAAATAATACTAACAATACCGAATACTGCGCCCACTGTCGCTAGCGTAATATGGAATATTAAAAAGAATGTGTAATACGGTTTTAAATCCTCGCCGCCACCAAAAGCAGTATTTCCAATAAAGATTGTACGTGAAGCATAAATAATAAAGAATATAAGAGCAGCAGCACCAGCACCTAACATTACTTTTTTATGCGCTTCTACTTTCCCCTTCATGATTAAGCCCCAACCGATTGCTACTAGTACTGCACTAATAACGATAAATGACGTACTAATAGTAGGCAAAATTTGTAATTCCATGCACAAAACTCCTTATACAATGTAAATTTATCTTTTTACAGCTGATGTTGATGCTCGCTTTCCCATTTCTCTTGGTGTGCCTTTAGTGCATCTGCCGTAATTTTATCAGGATCTTTTTGTTCTGAGCGATACCATTTTGTAAAAATAGAAGCAATTAAAACACCAAAGATTAGCTCTTGCAATATTTTCATAAGGACGCCGCCAAGTTGTTGATCCGCAACAGGTTTCATATCTGTAAATAACTCTGGTCCCGACAAAGACAAGCCAGACAATGTAGAAGCTGGTACACAAAGCTCCATCGCTTTTAGCCAAGCGTCACCATTTGTATACGTTTCATACATCGCGTTTGGAGCAAAAATAATTAAAGCACATGCAGGGGTAATTAATACCGCGTTTGCAATAATATAGGCTAACTTATACAGAGGCTTCATTTGAGAACTCTCTGGCATCTTTTGAATTAAAGGCCAGTACATTAAAACAGCAGAAACAAATAATACAAAGGTATATGTACTATGTAAAGTCTCATTTAATTTAATGTAGTCTAAGACAGAAGGCAAGTGATAAAAAGAAAATAGACCAATAAATACAAATATCGCAACGACTGGTAATGTTAAAACTCTAAACAAAGGTTTTACAACTGGTGCTTCAATGGCAACCTTCCATACCCACCATGGAATACCTTTAATAATGAAAATCGGTACAAGCAATAGTAATATAGCCATTTGCACCATATGCATGGTAAACATAATATGGGCCATTAAATCTATTGGAGACCCTTTAATAATATAAATCGTTACCATTGCCAAAACGAAGTATATGGCCTCTCCTCTTTTCAATGGCTCACTGACTTTAAAATCTTTGCGCCATTTCGTTGTTACTAAAAAATAGATAGTTGTTATAAAAACGAGAACCCCTATTAAATACGGGCTCCATAAAGCTTGGAAACCAAATATACTAAGTGGCATACAGTACGCACTCCTTTAAACTTCAGTACTCCTATTATAAAACGCTTACAGCTGAACTGCAATGAACGAAAGGTGAACAATTTACTATGACTTAGTCTATTCTAGTACCCAACGAAAAAAAGCACGTCTCTACTAAAAGTAGAGAACGTGCATTTTTGGTTTACCACCAAATGATTGTTAAGAATGCTAAGAAGAATGTAAATGCGATTAATATACCCATCCACATAAAGAAACCAATTACTCCACCGAAGTGAGTTTTTTTGTCTTCTAAGTGCATGAAAGCGTAAAGTTGAAGAACAACTTGAACACCAGCAAGCAATAAAACGAACGGGAATATTAAGTATTTAGAAAAATCAGCTGCAACTACTGCGAATGCGATGAATGTTAAGAAAATCATAATCGCAAAGTTGATTACTTGTTTACGCATATGAACGGCATTATGATGACGATCATACTCGTATTGCGCTTGAGACTTAGCAACTACAGGTGTATCGTGTGATGACATATTATCCGATCACTCCCATCAAGTATACTACTGTAAAGATAAATACCCAAACTACGTCGATAAAGTGCCAGTATAGGGCAGCAACGAAGAATTTAGGCGCATTGTACAGGTTAAGACCACGTTTAGAGTTACGGATAAGTAATGTAGTAATCCATACTAACCCTAATGTTACGTGGAAACCATGTGTACCAACTAGCGAATAGAACGCAGTGGCAAATGCAGATTGGTTAAAAGTAAAACCAAGGTGCACATAGTGATAGAACTCGTAAATTTCAAGGGCCAAGAAGCCAAGGCCTAGAAGTAAAGTGATAGCTAACCAAGTTTGCATTCCTTTATAGTTAAAGTTACGCATATGGTAAATTGCATAAACAGATGTAAGTGATGATGTTAAAAGTAACATCGTCATTGCAAAAGCTAACGGTAATTCAAATAAATCTTGTGTTGTGAACTCCATGCCAGCCGGCCCTTTGTTCTTAAGTGCTAGGTAAGTAGCAAATAAACTTGCGAAAAGCACAACTTCACAGGCAAGGAAAATCCAGAAACCAACGACCTTGTTTTTACCTTCTAACGTTGCTTGTTCAGGATGATCTGGCCAAGTATGAGGAGTAAATTTAGTATTGAAATCCATTATTTATTTCCTCCTTTGCCATAAAGTTGTTCTTCAATTTCAAGAATTTCTTCTTTGTGTAAGTGGAAACCGTGATCATCTTTAACAGAACGAACGATCATAGCACCAAATGTAATTGCAAGACCAATGATGAGTACATAGATTGACCATGGCTTATCTGCATCTGGATTATAAAGTGCACCGAATGCTGCGATAAACATACCTAAAGAAATAACGAATGGAATTGCAGAGTTGTTTGGCATATGAATATCGCCAAGTGGCTCAGCATATGTCATACCTTCTTTGTTACCTTCTTGTTTTTCAATCCAATAAGGATCTAATCCACGAACAAGTGGCGTTTGACGGAAGTTATAGAACGGAATTGGCTGTGGAATAGCCCATTCTAATGTACGGCCATCGCCCCATGGATCGCGACCTGCTGGTTTACCTTTGATAGACATTAAGCAGTTGATTACCATCATGATAACCCCAACACCCATCATTAATGCACCAATTGTTGAAATATAGTTGAACTGATCCCAACCTTGACCTTCCATGTAAGTGAATACGCGACGTGGCATACCCATTAAACCTAAGAAATGTTGTACGAAGAATGTTAAATGGAATCCGATGAAGAATACCCAGAAAGTCCATTTCCCTAATGTTTCGTTTAACATACGGTTGAAGAAAATTGGCCAGTAGAAGTGCGCTGAACCGAATAAAGCTGTTACGATACCACCTACGATTACGTAGTGGAAGTGAGCAACGATAAAGTAAGAATCGTGTAATTGGTAGTCAAGAGGAGCAGATGCTTGCATTACCCCTGTAACACCACCCGCAACGAATGACGGGATGAAACCGAGTGCATAAAGCATTGGTGTAGTAACTTTAATAGATCCGCCCCAAATCGTTAAGATCCAGTTGAATACTTTCATACCTGTTGGAACGGCAATCGCCATTGTTGCAACAGCGAAGATTGCGTTAGCTGTTGGCCCAAGACCAACTGTGAACATGTGGTGGGCCCATACCATGAAGCCTAAGAAACCAATTAAGATTGTTGCGAATACCATTGAAGAGTATCCGAATAAACGTTTACGAGAGAACGCTGGAATAATCTCAGAGAATAAACCAAATGCTGGTAATACTAAGATATAAACCTCTGGGTGTCCGAAGATCCAGAATAAGTGTTCCCAAATAATTGTGTTACCACCCATTGTGTGGTCAAAGAAGTTACCACCGAACATACGGTCAAATAACATCATTAATAAACCGATTGTAAGTGGAGGGAATGCGAATAAGATTAATGCACTTGATACAAGTGCTGTCCATGTGAATAATGGCATACGCATGAACGTCATACCTGGAGCACGCATTGTAATGATCGTAACAATGAAGTTAAGACCAGAAATTAATGTACCTGCCCCTGAAATTTGTAAACCAAGTACATAGAAGTCAATACCATGTCCTGGAGAGTATAAAGATAATGATGCATAAGATGTCCAGCCCGCATCAGGAGCGCCACCCATGAAGAATGACAGGTGAAGGAATACTGCACCTAGAAAGAATAACCAGAACCCTAAAGAGTTAAGGAATGGGAATGCAACGTCACGCGCACCAATTTGTAATGGTACAAGCATATTCATAAATGCGAATAATAATGGAGTCGCAGCTAGGAATAACATCGTTGTTCCGTGCATTGTTAATAATTCATTGAAAAAACCAGCTGAAACGAAATCGTTATTCGGTTTCATTAACTGAATACGCATTAATAACGCTTCAAAACCAGCGATAGCGAAGAACAATGTACCGGCTAATAAATACATTACTGCTAACTTTTTATGGTCAACAGTTGTAATATAGTCCCAGATAGTTGCTCCAAAGCCCTTTTTCTGTGTGTATGAGCTCACAACTTTTACCTCCCTCAAAGTTTGTTACATAAAACTTAAAATTATTTCTCTACTGATAAGCCCATGATGTAAGTTGCAAGAGCTTGAATTTCTTCGTCAGATAAGTCGCCATAGATTGGTGCAGTACCATCTGGATTCATCATTAAGTTACCTGGTTTGTATTCTCCAGGATTCTTAATCCATGCTTGTAAGTTTTCTTCATTGTGCTCTAAGAAACCTGCAACACGGTTACGGTCACCAAATGTCGTTAAGTTAGGACCTAATCCACCTGTTCCGCCTACACCTGATACAGCATGACAAGCTAAACAGCTGTTAGCAAATGTTGCTTCACCAAGATCTGTAGATGCTTTGTCAGCAGTTTGTCCTTCTGTAGCTTTCATTGTATCTACCCAAGCATCGAATGCTTCAGGGCTTAATGATTTAACTTTAAAGTCCATTAATGCATGCGAAGGACCACATAATTCAGCACATTTTCCATAAAATACGCCGTCTTTAAGGTCTTTCGATTCTTTATCGAATACGAGGTAGAATTTGTTTAAGTTTTCTACGTTTGTATCCATTTTACCGCCTACAGCAGGAATCCAGAATGAGTGCTTAACATCAGCAGCTTTTAAGTTAAAGTAAACTTTTTCGCCTGTTGGTACAACTAATTCTTGTGCAGTTACGATACCTTGGTTAGGGTATTCAAACTCCCACCAATATAATTTTGCAGTTACATTTACTGTAAGAGCAGTTTTATTACCGTTTTCGTCTACTTCGTCCATTGCAGCAACATCCGCAAATTTATAAGTAGTCGTAACAACTGGTACAGCAATAATTAATAATAAGATAATTGGAATAACTGTCCAAATCACTTCAAGAGTGTGACTTCCTTCTACTTGCTTAGGAATAACGTTCTCGCCGACTTTAGAACGACGGAACTTAACAAATGCAAGTAAATAGATAACTGATACTATTACTACTACTAGCGTCATAATTCCCGTAGTTAACAGTAATAAATTCAATTGTTCTTTACCTACTTCACCAGATGGTTTCAGTGCAGAAATGTATTCTTCACCACATCCAGAAAGGAAGACCATCATCACTGCTAGAAGTGAAAAAAGACGCCATTTTTTAAGCCCTTTCATCATAGCTTAATTAAACCCCTCTTTCTTTGTTGTATTTTCATGTGTACCTAGGACATTCGTTCTGTCTATATGAATTCTTTAAGAGAAAAGAAAGAATTCCTAAAATTAGCTAAATACCGCAAATATTATGATGGATACAAATAGAATGGTCATATGATTCAACGAATAAATAAACATTTTATTTGCCCATTTTATATCATCTTTTGTGGTAAAGCCCTTAAGAGCTAGTATTACCCAACCCAAGTTCAATGCAGTCGCAAGTATTAAGAAGCCATTTCCTAGCTCTGTTAAAAGGAACGGTAACGGAAATAATAAAAGAATCCAGAAAACCATTGAGTACTTTGTTCGTTTAAATCCTTTTACAACAGGTAGCATGGGAATATTAGCCGCACGATATTCTTCTGTTCGTTTCATAGCAAGTGCATAAAAATGCGGTGGTTGCCATGCAAACATGATAAGAAATAAAGCAAGCGCTCCTGGACCAAGTGCAGGTTCAACTGCTGCGAAACCGATGATTGGCGGAATCGCGCCAGAAATACTTCCTACAACCGTGTTACTAACATGCTTCCTTTTTGACCACATTGAGTACAGAACGACATAAGCAAATATTCCTACTAGTCCCCACATGCCGGCAGCAAATGATGCCGCAAATAACAAAATTTCACCTACAATTAAAAATGAGAGGGCAATGGTCAATACAAAATTCGGCTTGAATCTACCTGTTACTGTCGGTCTTGCCTTCGTTCTTTTCATAATCGGGTCAATATCTTGATCAATGAAATTATTCATCGCACCCGAACCGCCGATAATTAATGCCGCACCCAGCATGGTGCAAAATATGACATCAAGCTCTTGCAAGAAATGTCTACCAGTAAACTGAAATGCCAGCCACATCCCTGTAAACGTTGTGACAAGATTCGAGTTGACGATTCCAATTTTTATTAGTGCTAAGAAATCTTTTACAACAGATGTTGTTTCTGGTTCAGTATTTCTAGTAGCCGTCAGTGTACGACCGTTTGACATGATACCTCTCCTTTCATTTTTGTAAGCATATTCCGCTAACACTAACTATAGCGAAATTTGCGATTGATTTCTAGACGTTTAGTGAAATTTAGATGAAGTTGTAAAAATTAGCTTAGTCTAGAAATATAATTAAAAACAACATATCTATAGTAAAACATTTTCTAAAATGAATTGTGAAGGTTAAAGCACGAAATTATGAACAATTTGTGAAATGGAATCGACATCTATTACTCCCTTCTCTTTACAAGTTGTTTTTTAAACGTATTTTAGATATTATCTAGTAGCAGAAACATTACGTTCATGTAATGTTGATAGATAAAGTAGGTGACTCATTATATGCAACACAACAGGTATATGAAGTGGTTTGCTGTTGCTGCTACTGTGGGGATGCTCCTTATTTTACTGGGCGGGGCACTCGTTACCAAAACAGATAGTGGCTTAGGCTGTGGCCGAAACTGGCCCGATTGCAATGGTTCTCTAATTCCAAAAGAAATAACACCAGAAGTATTAATTGAATTCTCGCATCGTCTTGTTACAGGAGTCGTGTCAATTTCAATTCTTGCCTTAACAATATGGACGTGGCGTAAACTCGGTCATATTCGAGAAGTTAAATTTTTAGGTATCTTAGCAATGTTCTTCTTAATCGCACAGGCCCTTATCGGGGCAGCTCAAGTGCTTTGGGGACAAGGTGATTTCATTCTTGCTCTGCATTTTGGGATTTCCCTTATTTCCTTTGCAGCGGTTCTCCTTCTTTCTATGATTGTATTTGAAGTAGACCGGAAATTTGATGCTGATAACGTATTTATTGGCAAAAAGTTACGTTGGCATACGATTGCTGTCACAATTTATTCTTATTTAGTCGTCTATACGGGGGCGCTAGTACGCCATACTGATTCAAGCCTAATATGTCCTGATTGGCCGTTTTGTTACAATGAAACACCTTTTGCACTACCAAATAATATGTACGAATGGGTGCAAATGGGACACCGGCTTGCAGTTCTCATTATTTTCATTTGGATTACATACATAACGTGGCACGCTATAAAAGAATACAAAAATCAACGCGTTATTTATTATGGTTGGGTAATTGCCTTCATAATTGTAATTCTACAAGTTTTAGCTGGTATGTTAGTAGTCCTTACTAGATTAAATCTGACAGTCGCTTTATTGCATTCATTGTTTATTTCACTTTTATTCGGTCTGCTGTGCTATATGATTATGCTAGTAGCACGTAGTAATTTTAATGAGAAAAGTAAATGATTAAAGAAAAAGATTCGACACAATAACGTGCCGAATCTTTTCTCTATTTAAGCTTTGATTTGTCTTTTCGTTACTTCTGAACCAATCGCTCCTACAATTAAAATTCCAAATGACACAAGTGCAACATCTGTAAAAAATGTAGTAAATGGTATGGCGAAAAACCAACAAATTGCTGTAATAATACGCCCTGCTAATAATATTAAACCAATCATAAGCATCCAGTTAAATATACTTTTAAGCATGTTTTGTTTCCTCTACCTTCATTGCGTTCTTATAATTTCATTTATTTCTTCACTATACGACTGTGCCCCAATTGCTAGTGATCCCCCACCATATACTCACATATCGACCCTTGTCTCACTTTTGCCAGCACATCAACGAAACAATCTTAAAACATCCTTGAGCTTTTCCGTTTTCCAACACCCCGCATTACGCTATTAGTAGCAGTAGCGGATCATTCCCATCATCGCGTAGCTTATAATAATATGGCATAGCCTTTTCAGTACGTGCATAAAAAACAATTTTTAGCATGTCATATTATACTTAGGGTGTGTTGCTTAATAAGTAGTGCTCGCTTCGACAAAGCTAGCTAGTTGAACACTAGGCTCATCAGTTTCAAATGTTTCGTAACATAAGCTTTGCACATTGCTCGAGTAGTGCTTGTATAATTTGATTAATCCAATCTTGTCGGTCTGTGAAGTGATCGGAAACAAGTGTCGTACTAATGGAAGCCTGTTTTGCAATTTGAGCTAGGCTCGATTTGACATATCCGATATCATCGAATGTCACAATTGTTGCTTCAATAATTTGCTGTTTCCTCGCCTCTCTTATCAACTATCATAGACTCCACCTTTTTGATTAGTTAATCAAATTTATGTGCAAATATTATAAAAATAGAAAAAAGATTATTAGTACGCTAAAATAGCCGTCTAATAACCTTCTTTTTTAAATTATTCAATTTCTATTAATAGATCACCTGTTGAAATAGCATCGCCCGCAGTGGCGTATACCTCTTTAACCACCCCGTCCTTTGGTGCCTGTACCGTTGTTTCCATTTTCATGGCCTCGGTAATCAGTAGATGGTCCCCCCGTTTAACAGGGCTACCTTTGGAAACGACTACCTTCAGCACTGTCCCAGGCATCGTTGCACCTATTTGGTTCGGGTTGCTTGGGTCCGCCTTTAAGACGATACTGCCGTCTACTTCGACGGTCATATCTTGAATGACCAGTTCACGTGATTGGCCATTTAATTCAAAATACATGACACGTGTACCATCATGCTGAGGCTCACCAATCGAGACGAGCTTCACAATGAGGGTCTTGCCTTTTTCAATTTCCACTTCAATTTCTTCGCCTAATTTTAAGCCGTATAAGAACGTCGGCGTATCTAATACCGAAATATTGCCGAACGACTCGACTGTTTTCGCATACTCGTCAAATACTTTTGGATACAGGGCATAAGCGAGAATATCTTGTTTTGTGACCGGTCGCTGTAATTTATCTTCAAGCACGGCTTCTAATTGTGCAAAGTCTACAGGCGCTAATAGCTCACCAGCACGCACAGTAATGGCTTCACGATCTTTTAAGACTACTTGTTGGAGCGCTGGTGGGAAACCGCCATGGGGCTGTCCTAAATAGCCTTGGAAGAACTCGATGACGGAATCTGGAAAGTCAATTTGTTTTCCCTTTGTCAGGATATTGTCTTCATCCAGCTCATTTTGCACCATGAATAACGCCATATCGCCGACAACTTTGGACGACGGTGTAACTTTCACAATATCGCCAAATAACAGGTTGACTCGAGCATACATGCGCTTTACTTCATCCCAACGGTCGCCCAGCCCTACTGCTTTTGCCTGCTGCTGGAGGTTACTGTATTGACCACCTGGCATCTCATGCACATAAATTTCCGAATGCGGACTCATCATGCCACTTTCGAAATCTTTATAGTATTTCCGCACATCTTCCCAGTAGTATGATAGTTTTTCGAGTGACTCGATATCGGCACGAATTGCTCGTTTGCCGCCCTTCATGGCATAGTACAATGAGTTGGCACTTGGCTGTGATGTTAAGCCGGCCATTGACCCGAGGGCTGTATCAATGATATCCACCCCAGCCTCGATTGCTTTTGCGTATACATAAATCCCATTACCACTTGTATCATGTGTATGCAGATGAATCGGTAGGCTTGTCGCCTCTTTTAGCTCCGAAATTAAACGGTAGGCTGCTTCTGGCTTCAATAAACCGGCCATATCTTTAATCGCTAAAATATGGGCACCGGCCGCCTCTAGCTCCTGCGCCATATCTTTGTAATATTGCACCGAGTATTTCGCACGGGTATCGTCGAAAATATCCCCCGTGTAGCAGATGGCAGCTTCGGCGACTTTACCCGACGTACGCGCTGCATCTATCGCCACTTCCATGCCTTTTATCCAGTTCAAACTATCAAAAATACGGAACACATCAATGCCTGATGCGGCCGATTCGGCAATAAACGCACGGATTAAATTGTCTGGATAGTTCGTGTAGCCCACCGCATTGGCTCCTCGCAATAACATTTGGAATAACACATTCGGTACTTGTGCGCGTAGTTTGGCTAATCGCTCCCACGGGTCTTCTTTTAAGAAGCGATACGCCACGTCAAATGTAGCTCCACCCCACATTTCAAGGGAAAAGAAATTGTGCATCATGCGCGCTGTTTCATCGGCAATTTGGAACATATCCTGGGAACGCACACGTGTCGCTAATAAGGATTGATGGGCATCACGAAACGTTGTATCGGTTAACAACACATCGTCCTGTGCAAGAATCCACTTGACGAGCCCCTCTGCACCTTGCGTCTCTAAAATCTGCTTTGTGCCCGTTAAAGGCTGACCATTCAAGTCTACTAATGGTTTAAGTGGCTGCGTGAAAATAGGCTTGGCCTTCTTTTCCACCCCTGGGAAGCCATTTAATGTGACATTGCCGATATAGCTCAGTAATTTCGTGCCTCGGTCTTGACGCACCGGGAAGTTAAATAATTCAGGCGTTGTATCAATAAAGCTTGTATCAAACGCACCTGAGATAAATTTTTCATGTGTCACGACATTATTTAAAAACGGAATATTCGTTTTCACGCCACGGATACGGAATTCTTTTAAATTGCGATCCATCTTCGCTGCGGCTTCTTTAAATGTCATGCCTGATGTTGAAATTTTCACGAGTAAGGAATCGTAATAAGGTGTAACCACGGCTCCTTGGAAGCCATTGCCGGCATCTAAGCGTACGCCAAAGCCGCCACTTGAACGGTAGACCATCAGCTTGCCTGTATCCGGCATAAAGTCATTGGCGGGGTCTTCAGTCGTAACACGTGCTTGAATGGCATAACCAAACAACGGAATAGCTGCCTGCTCAGGTATATGAATCGCTTCGCTATGCAAACCGTAGCCCGCCGCTACCTTGATTTGGGCATGCACAATATCAATACCTGTAATCATTTCAGTAATGGTATGCTCCACTTGAATACGAGGATTAACCTCAATGAAATAAAAATCTTCTCCCGCGACTAAAAACTCCACTGTCCCTGCATTTATGTACGAGACATTTTTCATCAGTTTCACGGCTGCATCGCAAATTCGATTGCGTAAATTTTCTGACAAAGAATTAGATGGGGCGATTTCAACGACTTTTTGATGGCGACGCTGGATCGAACAATCTCGTTCATATAAATGGACGATATTGCCGTCTTTGTCTCCGATAATTTGTACTTCAATATGTTTAGGCTGTAAAATACATTTTTCTACGTATACTTCGTCTGAACCAAAGGCAGCTTTGGCTTCTGATTTGGCGCGCTCGTAGGCTGATGTTGCCTCTTCCTGCGTGTGAACAACGCGCATACCACGCCCTCCACCACCTAAGGACGCTTTAATCATCAATGGATAGCCATATTGCGCACCAAATGTGAGCACTTCTTCGACCGAAGCCACTGGGCCATCTGTCCCAGGGATCACCGGAATATCTGCACGCACAGCCTGTTCGCGTGCCTTCACCTTATCACCGAACATATCGAGGTGCTGCGAGGTTGGCCCGATAAAAAGAATGCCTTCTTCTTCACAACGGCGGGCAAAGTCCACATTTTCAGATAAAAAACCATAACCTGGATGAATCGCATCAACACCTGCATCTTTGGCAATGGAAATGATGCCCTCGATATCTAAATAAGCATCGATTGGTTTCTTGCCAGCACCGACTAAATACGCCTCGTCCGCTTTATAGCGATGGAATGCCCCACTATCTTCACGCGAATAAATAGCCACAGTGCGAATGTTTAGCTCCGTACACGCACGGAAAATACGAATTGCAATTTCTCCCCTATTTGCTACAAGAATTTTGTTGATTGATTCCATTAGTATCCCCCTTATGATTGTGAACTTTTTCTTGCTACCTTTTCAAACATGGAAATATTCACTAATATTCCCATAGCTAAAGATAGCAAAATTATAGATGTCCCGCCATAACTAATAAAAGGTAGCGTTACACCGGTTAACGGGATTATCCCAGTTACACCCCCAAGATTAATAAACGTCTGCCATGCAATCCAGCATGCTATACCAGCCGCAATCATGCGTGCTAACGGATCTTTCGTACGCAGTGCGATTGAAATACCTTTATATACGATAAATCCTAAACCACTTATGACAATCAGAACTCCCCAAATACCGAGTTCCTCCATAATAATCGCCATAATAAAATCTGTGTGAGGTTCTGGTAGATAACCTAACTTTTGAATCGATTGCCCCAGACCTCTACCTTCTAAACCACCACCACCAATTGCGTAATAACCATTTACAACCTGATGACCAATTGTATCCTCATAATCAAATGGATTAAAGTAAGATTGGATACGACCCATTCGTTTTTCGGTTAACACTTGCCCTTTAAAGGCAAAGAGTAAAGTTAAAATAATACCACCAAACGCCCCTAACACGCCAAAAAATTTCCAAAATATTTTAAATGGTATACCACTCGCTGCTACGACAGAAATAGCAATCCCACAAAGAATAATTACAGCTCCTAAATCGGTTTCAAAGGCAACACTGGCTACAACAAGTATCCAAAGAAATATCGGATAAAAAATCTCCGTTGGTTGCAGCTTTTCAAACGTATATTTTTGTGCTTTGCGATAAAATGCAGCAGCAAAATATAAAATTATAAATAGTTTCGCATACTCGGAAGGTTGGAAATTCCCTAATCCTGGAACAATAATCCAACTTTGCGAGCCTACCTCTTCAGCACCAAAACCCGCTACTTTTAACCAGGTAAAGAGCACCACTAATATAACCGTTAATAGCAACATTATATTTTTATTAGCATAATGCTTATACGGGAAAATTGCTGCTACTAAAAAAGCTAAAAATGCCACTGTTAGATTTTTCACCTGTTTGAGATAAAAGTAATCTGGCGCTTGTCCCTCTCTTACAATCGCCACCATCATACTTGAACTATAAATCATCACTAATCCAAAGAGACTTAACAATAGGACCGTAAAAAATAATGGATAATCAAAATTTTGTGCATAGCGTTTTAGATATTGTTTCATTGTGAAAACCTCGTTCTAGAAAAAAAACTCAAATCGCAAGGAGCGTTTGAGTTTTTTCTTTTTATTTGTCTGTATACGCGTCATGTAGTACAGAAAGTTCTTTCTCGAGCGAGTCGAGAATTTCTTTGCCTTTTTCGCGTTCAATGAGTCCAAGCTTCACAGCAAAGTCTATTTCACGTGAAAGGCCGAACATTTGTGTATCTAATACTTCCTCATATAAAGGGCATTGTGGCATTGTTAAATGATCCATTTGTACTCGAATGAGGCGAGCAATTTTATCTGCATCAGCTACTAATAGCTCCAAAGCCTTCTCTTGAAAAGAAGTTTGTGATTTCGTATCCATGAGGACGCCCCCATTATCTGATATTTCTTCGATTCTATCTTAATAAAGTTTATCTTCTAGTCGTTAAAAATGCAAGTGTCTTCGTTGTAAAAAGACAATTCGAATTATATTTCTTTATTATCTCCTGTCATTAGCGGTATACTATTTCATGGATATACAAGATTTGAGGAGGATTTCTATTATGGAAACAATTATTCCTATCAAGGGTGCAGTTTCATATCAACTTACATTAGATCCAACTGTTTGGATTTTCGATGACCGTAAACTAGACTTAAACACATACTTCCACACAAAAGTAGACGAGGAAGATGCGGATACAAAATATATGCGTGAAGTTGGTGCTCACTGGTCACGTGAAATTATGGAAGGTGCTACTTTCCCACCAACATTAAAATCAGAACGAAAATTCGACCGTAAAGGAATGGAAACAGGAACTTTTGGTATCGAATTAAGTCATTTTTTGAAAAACGCTGACATTAAACCGGAAGCGACAAAAATCGTCATTGAATGTCAAGAAGGTCAAGAACATACATTTACCATTGAAGAAGCATATACGCTTATTTTTAAATACAGCCAAGATGGTAAGCCGTTAAATGAAGATGGACCCGTTCATGTATTGTTCGGAGACGGCTCAAATGTAGACAATCCTATTAAAAATGTGTTAGCCATTCGTGCAGAATAGGGAGGGTATGCTATGCGCGTAAAATGTGTCATTTGCGATACGATTAACCAGTTAGATGATGATTTACCGTTAGCAAAAAAATTACGCAATCGTCCGATTCATACGTATATGTGCGACACCTGTCATGATCGTATTAAACAAAATACAGTAACACGAATAGAAACGGGTAACTTCCGTTTCTATCGTACGTCTCCACATATGGATAAAGAGTTTTAAGATTCATTAACAATACAAAAGGTTTCGGGTATGCTGGTCATTCTCGAAACCTTTTGATTTTTTTTGTGATTTTCATTCAAGTGGCGCCCCACTCTCTGGGTCAGCCGTAGTCATCTTGATTTCTTTTATTTGTTCTTTTTCAAAGTTCACTATGATCTTGTTCATTATTTATATTTTTAAGTCATCCTATCCATCGTCGCATCATTTTTAGACGTCTCGAATTGATTGGAGCGCAGGCTAGTGTAGCTGGCGGCATTGCCCTTTCACTACAGAACAAAGCTTCCTGCGGGAATAGCATGAGCTGAAGACCCCGCAGAAACTTAGCGACAAGGAGACTGAAGCCATGCCCGCTACAAAGCTTAGCGGAAATCAATGGGTCCATATAGATACTTCTATCTTTTAAAAAAAGATGGTAAACAAACTCAATCTTTTGAGTTTGTCTACCGCCTAAAAGAGGCTGGAACAAAACTTTAAATTTTAAGAAAGAAAGCAAAGGTATTATTAAATTTTCGCTATCTAAAATAAAGAAAAATTTAGATGTTCTTCCTTTTGGCATAAAGAAAAATTTAGAAGAGTGCACTAGTTGATGGTAGCGAAGGCGGCGACTCCTGGTGATTAGCGTGGCGCCTGAGACTACAGGCTCAGGCCACGCCCCCGGAAAGCGTCCGCCGTAGTGGACATAACGTTCACAGCAAAAAAGTGTTAGATCGACATCAGTCGATCTAACACTTTTTCTCTTTTGTCCCAGCCTCTTGTTAATTAACCATTATTTTTTATAATCGCCTTCTCAATCAATTCGACAATTTGATACATAATAGTGGCAAAAAAAGCGATAATGAGCAGCGACATTAGCACAAGATTAAAGTTAAATACTTGGAAGCCATAAATGATTAAATAGCCAAGTCCTTTCGACGCCACTAAAAACTCGCCTACGATAACTCCGACCCATGACAACCCAACATTAACCTTCAATGTTGAAATAATTGTTGGGAATGATGCTGGTAAAATGACCTCTTTAAATGTTTGCCACCTTGTTGCTCCGAATGTTTGCAAAACTTTACTATAATTCGGGTCAACTCCCTTAAAGGCGGTATAAACAACAATAGTTGTAATGATAATCGAAATCAGTGCACCCATGGCGATAATTGAAAAGTATCCTGGGCCGAGTGCAACGATTAGAATCGGTCCGAGCGCAACTTTTGGCATTGCATTTAAAATTACTAAATACGGGTCTAGTATCTTTGATAACATAGGTGACCACCAAAGCACTGTTGCGATTAACGTCCCTAGTAGAGTACCCGCAATAAAGCCAATAATCGTCTCCATAAGGGTCACACTAACATGTAAAGTTAACGAACCATCACTCACTTTTTCTATAAACGTGTGCCACACACGAGTTGGTGAACTAAAAATTAAGCGATCAATCCATTCAAGTCTTGAAAATAATTCCCACCCACCAAAAAATACGACTAAGATAATCAGTTGATATAACCGCACGAAACGTTTTTCTTTTTTAAGCAATTGCAAGTATTGTTTAAATTGTTTGTTATCCAAGGCTCTCCAGCTCCTTCCAAATCGTTTGGAATACTTCTGAATATGCCGGATGTTGTCTTACATCAAAAGGTGATAACTCTTGTAATTCTGTTGGTATTTCAAACACTTTATGCAAAGTACCCGGGTTTGCCGAAAAGAGAAATACTCGTTCACTCATTGCAATGGCTTCACCAATATCATGAGTCACGAGAATCGCCGTTTTATGATAGGCCTTTAATGTTTCAACGACTAAGTCCTCCAGCTTTAATTTTGATTGATAATCAAGTGCAGAAAATGGTTCATCAAGCAATAAGATTTTGGGGTTAACTGCCAGGGTTCTTGCCAAAGCTACACGCTGACGCATTCCCCCAGATAATTCTCTTGGATAACTGCTCCCAACATGCGGCAAACCAATTTCTTGTAAAAGTGCATTCGCTGTTACCTTATGTGATTTTTTGTTGCGTTCAATTAATTTTAAGCCAATTGTGACATTTTCTTCTATTGTTTTCCACGGAAATAAATAATCTTGTTGCAGCATATAGCCAATGAGTGACTGATTATGTGGGGAAATTTCTTCATTGTCAATAAACACCTTACCTTCTGTCGAACGAAATAATCCAGCAATTATCGACAACAGAGTTGTTTTACCACAGCCACTTGGCCCTATAAAAGATACAAACTCACCTTCTTGAATAGTTAAACTAATATCACGTAAAACTTCCTTTGCCTGCGTACTTGAAAAATAGCTGTGGTGAATATGTTCGAGCTCTAAAAACCCCATTACTCTGCAGCCTTTTTAGCAAACGTTGTATTTACAAGCTTTTCATAATCTACACGTTGAGGAAGTTCACCTGCTTCCTCCATTATCGTTTGTAGGTTATCCCATTCTGCTTCATCTAAAATTGCATCAGTTGCAAATGAGCCCTGAGATTTATAGCGCTCAACAACTGTTTCAATTACAACTATATCGACATTTTCAAAATAGGGCTGAATAATTTTCGCAATTTCAGCAGAACTTTTTTCCTGCACAAAATCTTGCGCTCGCTTCAATGCATTTGTAAAGCTCTGAACTGTTTTGGCATCATCCTCTAAATAACTGCTTTTTGCCATAAATGAAGTATAAGGTAAGTGACCCGATTCAGTGCCAAATGAGGCAACAATATAGCCCTTGCCTTCTTTTTCAAATACACTAGCGGTTGGTTCAAATAACTGAACAAAATCTCCAGTTCCAGAGGCGAAGGCAGTAGCAATATTAGCAAAATCAATATTTTGAATGAGTGTTAGATCTTTTGTAGGATCAATACCATGCTTTTTCAACACAAATTCGCCTGCCATTTGAGGCATTCCACCTTTACGTTGCCCTAGGAATGTAGACCCTTTTAACTCTTCCCACGAAAAGTTTTCAATCTTTTCACGCGCAACTAAAAATGTACCATCTGTTTGCGTTAATTGTGCAAAGTTTTGAATCGGATCATTTGAGCCTTGCGCCGTTACATATATAGATGTTTCTGAGCCAACTAAGGCGATATCAATGCCATCCGACAGTAACGCTGTCATTGTCTTATCGCCACCTGCTATTGTTTGAAGTTCAACCGACAGCCCTTCATCTTCGAAAAAACCTTTTTCAAGGGCTACGTATTGCGGTGCATAGAAAATCGAGCGCGTCACTTCTCCAACTTTGACTTTTTCGAGCTCAGCTTTATTACACGCCGCCAATGAAAGGAGCAACAAAGCAATACCACTAAATAAAAAACCTTTTTTAAGCCAACGCATTCCATTTCCTCCCTGATTGATGAAATAGCCTATCGACATTAACTTATTCACGTTAGAAGATTTCGGTGCCAACCATTTTACTTCGCGAAACACCATTGATTGAAATTAAGTGTGAAGGAGTTCTTTCCTATGTAGATTGCTAAAGACGTTAATACTTATCTCTCTAACCACAGAAAAACAGTCTTAGCAAATACATGCTAAGACTGTTTTATGCCATAAAAACTTAATGTAAGTTTCACAGGATAGGAGCCAAGCTACTCTCATTGATTGGCAGCTTGTTGCTCTTCTCTTTTTTCTCGCCACATTCGTGTTTTGTATATAATCAAAATTAACGCCGCTACGATGAGGCCTTCAATCATAGGTAGGAATAACGCGAAAAATGTCAACATAATACATCCCACAAATAGGAACACATAAATGACAATATTTTGAGATAGCTTTAACTTTTTTGCAAAGCCTAATTTATAGACAATTGCAGAAAGTACAAATACAAGAAGAAATACAACATAGCCTGCAATTTCATAGCTCGGTAAATTTTCATATAAAAATCTTGTTATACCAGCCATTCTCTCATAAACCCTTGTTGTCTGCTCTGCATTTGTTGATGCAGCAACTTGAATAACATTTAGTTCACCCAATAAAGCGGACTTTATATCCAAGACTCCTCTTCCTTTCATTGCAGCGGAAAATTATTGTTCTGCGTTACGTAATTTTTTCGCTGCTTTCTCACGTTCGTTTTTATCTAGAATTTTTTTACGAAGACGAATAGATTCTGGTGTGATTTCTAAGTACTCATCATCACCTAGGTATTCAAGTGCTTCTTCTAAAGATAAAATACGTGGTTTTTTAATAACATTCGTTTGGTCTTTATTTGCTGAACGGATGTTTGTTTTTTGTTTCATTTTTGTGATATTTACAGTGATATCAGCGTCACGAGTATTTTCTCCAACGATCATACCTTCGTAAATATCTGTACCTGGCTCCAAGAATAGTGTACCACGGTCTTCAATTTGCATCATACCATAAGTTGTTGATTTACCAGTTTCCATTGAAACGAGTACGCCTTGGTGACGTCCACCAATTTTACCTGGTAATAATGGTTGGTAGCAATCAAACGTATGGTTGATAATACCGAAACCTTTTGTCATTGACATAAATTCAGTTGTATAACCGATTAATCCACGAGCTGGTACTAAGAACGTTAAACGAACTTGACCACTGCCGTTGTTCACCATATCAAGCATTTCGCCTTTACGAGTACCAATGGATTCAATAATTGAACCAACATTTTCTTCAGGAACATCGATTTGAACGCGTTCAAATGGTTCACATTTTACGCCATCGATTTCACGCACGATTACTTGCGGTTTAGATACTTGTAATTCGAAACCTTCACGACGCATATTTTCGATCAGGATTGATAAGTGAAGCTCACCACGACCTGAAACTGTCCAAGCATCTGGAGAATCCGTATCTTCAACACGTAAAGATACGTCAGTTTGTAATTGAGCACGTAAACGCTCTTCTACTTTACGAGAAGTAACCCATTTCCCTTCACGACCTGCAAATGGAGAATTGTTTACTAAGAAAGTCATTTGTAAAGTTGGCTCATCGATACGTAAAGGCGTAAGCGCCTCTTGGTGCTCAACAGGACAAACTGTTTCACCAACATTGATATCTTCCATACCTGAAACGGCGATTAAGTCACCAGCTTTTGCTGTCTCTACTTCTTCACGTTTTAAGCCGAAGAAACCAAAGATTTTGGTTACACGGAAGTTTTTCACTGTACCGTCTAATTTCATCAGTGCAACTTGTTGACCTACAGAAATTGTTCCGCGGAATACACGACCAATCCCGATACGTCCAACGAAGTCATTATAATCAAGTAAAGCTACTTGGAATTGTAATGGTTCTTCTGAGTTATCAACTGGTGCTGGGATAGCCTCAATAACTTTTTCAAATAGACATTTCATATTTTCTTCTTGTTTAGATGGATCAGCGTCCAACGAAGCCGTACCATTTACTCCTGAAGCATAAACAACTGGGAAGTCTAATTGATCGTCATCTGCACCTAGCTCGATGAATAATTCAAGCACTTCATCTACTACTTCTAGTGGGCGAGCTGAATCTTTGTCCACTTTGTTCACAACAACGATTGGTGTTAAGCGTTGTTCTAATGCTTTTTTCAGTACGAAACGTGTTTGAGGCATACAACCTTCATACGCATCGACAACTAGTAAAACGCCGTCTACCATTTTTAAAATACGTTCTACCTCACCACCGAAGTCAGCGTGTCCAGGCGTATCAAGGATGTTGATACGAGTTCCTTCATAGTTTACTGCTGTATTTTTAGCTAAAATCGTAATACCACGTTCGCGTTCAATATCATTAGAGTCCATTGCACGTTCTTCAACACGTTCGTTTGAACGGAATGTACCTGATTGTTTTAATAATTGGTCGACTAAAGTAGTTTTACCATGGTCAACGTGGGCGATAATTGCGATATTGCGAAGATCTTGACGTAAGTTTGTCATTATTCCACTCCATATTCTTTTTTCGTATGTTTAACTGTGATATTATAGCACAAGAAGGATGTAAATGTCCTTATTAGAATTTCTATCATTCTAAAAAAAATATTTTTGAATCAAAAATTTATAATAAAATAGGAGGCTCGGCTATGAATCGTGCAAAATTCGTAATGGCCATTTATGCATTGGCGGCTATATTAGCAATGTGTGCTATCGGTTATTCCGTAGCAGCTCGTAGTGGATTTGGCATATTAGCAGGCATTGTGGCTACTTGTGTCATTTTCATGACAGCCTTTAAAATGAAACGTAAACTACGTGAACAAGGTTTACTATAATTTAATAACTAAGGTGGCGATTAAAGCTTAACAGCATCTATTGACGCCTGTGTTGTAAAATACTTTAGTCTACAAGGCGAAGGAGCTGTCCAAATAATGGACAGCTCCTTTCTTAGCGATAAGGCACAATATATTTGTCTAATAACTCTTTATGAATGGAAGGATTTGCGATGATAAAAGTATCTTGATTTAGAAAATCAAAATCTTCTCCATGTAAATTCGTTGCAATTGCACCAACTTCCTTAGCGATAATTGTCCCCCCGGCGATATCCCATGGAGACAGTCGCATGGAGACATACGCATCTAACTTACCACTTACAACAAAAGCTATTTCCATAGCTGCCGAGCCATATGAACGTGTACCACGAACTTTCCGAATCAATTCAATAACTTTTTCATGATGGATATGTCGATTTGGCGCCACCCAACTTGCATTAATACCAATCACTGACTCTTCAATTGAAACTGGCTGCAATTTACGTAGCGGTGAATCATTGTACCAAGCCCCTTCGCCAGCGACTGCATAGAATAAGTCTTCACGCATAACATCGAATATGTAACCGAGCTTACCAATACCGTTAATAAATATTCCAATTGAAATCATAAAGTGTCGATGTTGTTTGACAAAATTCATGGTGCCGTCAATTGGATCAATAATCCAAACAATACCATCTAACGATTCAACCTTCTCACCCATTCCCTCTTCGCCTAAGATTTTATGGGTCGGGTCAAACGTTTTAATTTTTTCTATGAAAAATAATTCTGTTTCACGGTCAATATTTGTAACAAGATCATTTGCATTAGATTTTGTTTCAATAACTAAATTGTAGGAAAATGCATTTCTAATGCGTTTACCCGCTTCAAAAATAATACTTTTCGCAAATTCATCGATTCGTTGTAAACTCATAATTACCCACCCTTCGTATATAAGAAAAGCGCATAAACGCCCATCAGTAAAACCACTATATCCTTTACTTCAGTATGCTACTGTCTTGTCAATATAGCCCCTTCTCCATCGCTGCTGGCTAAACAAAGGCACTACCTCCTACGATTACGCTACCATCGCATCCTACCGTGTAGTAGAGCCCACAACGTAAATAAACACAATAGACAATAGAAATACGCTTCAAACATGCGACAGCACCTTTAGACAGTGTTAAACACACCTCTCTAAACAGAGCCCTAGCCACTACACTTTCTATTATGATATATTATCTATTTTACCCTTTATAACAACAAAAATCACCTGCTGTCGGAATATTCAGCAAGTGATTTTATATGGGTATGAATTTTTTTTTACGCATAGGCGTGCAAACTTTCAAGCTCCATCTGGATTTCTGCCAGACGTTTTTTACTTTTTTCAATCTCAAGCTCATTTTTTTCATTCATAGCAGAGAATAAGGAAGCTAATTCATAATCTAATTCTAATTGCAAAATGTGTTCATATTGCTTTTCAATGTCAACTTTTCGTATAATTTTTACGATCTGTTTCATAAAAATCACGTCCTTTTTTTATTTTGTTACAAAACCTTATCAGATTTCGTTAAAGTACTTGTTATAAGATTTTCCCATTTTCTTATTAAAATAAACCTTATAATCGAGAGGAGTTTTCAAAAATGCCGAAACTAAAATGGACTAACAAAGATTTCAATGTTTTTCAAATAAATGGTTTAGAACAAAGAATGGATGCTTTAAATTCCAATGTACGGCCTAAATTTAATAAATTAGGAGAAGATTTTTCCGCTTTCTTTTCTAGCCAATTGGGAGAGGAGTTTTTCTCTCATGTTGCGAAACATGCTCGACGAACAGTCAATCCACCAAAAGATAGTTGGGTTGCCTTTGCTCCATACAAAAGAGGTTATAAAGCATTGCCTCACTTTCAGATTGGTCTTTGGAGCTCACATTTATTCATCGTATTAGCCATTATTTATGAAGCACCACAAAAAAACGTGATGGCGGAACGACTACTTGCAAAAAAATCATTGTTACAACAGCTTCCAGATGATTTCATTGTTTCTGGTGATCATATGTCGCCATTGGCTTTTCCGATGCAAGAAGCTAAAGAAGAGAAGCTAGAGGAGTTACTTATTCGACTGCGCGATGTAAAAAAAGGCGAGTTTTTAGTCGGGCGCCATATTTCACGCGATGAAGCTATAAAAGTATCTTCCAGTGAATTCCACAAATTAGCTGAAGAAACTTTCAACAGTTTACTGCCGGTCTATAACATCATTTTAGGAAAATAAAAAGTTTAAGCTTTAGAAAACAGAAATAATAATCCGATTAGTCTAACAAAAAAAACACCATCATCTTAAATGATGGTAACAGCTATGCCACGGCCACAAACTTAGCAAGGTTGTATTATTACTTACTCCATTCGGTATTGCTAAAAGGGCGAAGCTCAAAGTTTTAAAGGTACTTGTTGAAAGTTACATGACTTGCAAGAGGATGGAACATAACATCTACAGAGGGTGTAGCATGAGAACTTACGTGACATTATTATTTTGCGATGATGTCCATGAGACAAGCTTTCTAATGTCGATATTGATGTATTTTATGCAAAAACTTGATATTTAACACGGGATTTTTGTGAAGGCATAGCAAATAAGTCCTTGAAAGCCAAATGCCACAATAATAGCTAAATGAACTGCAAGACAAAAAAGTGTGGACGTGAGTATTTCTCACATCCACACTTCTTTTTTTAACGTCGTTGCTTCGGTAAAACCTTTATGATTGTGCCATCTGCAGTTTCTTTTGTTTGCTTCACTACTGGATAACTCACATAGCCACTAGCATCTTCAAACTCACGAAAAATTGTTTTTTCCTCGGCCTGTGACGGTACAATCTCTTTAAAGCGACGATATTTCGCCATCATCACTTCGCGTTTAATGCCCTTTTCATAGGCCTGCTCGATGCCTTCAAAAAACTTAATAACATCAACTATTTCTTCAGTCGACCAATCAATTGAAAACGGATAAGAATATTCCATTTGGACATTACCACCTTTACATTACTGTCCCCATTTTACCCGTATACTTCCCGCTTCTGCAACCATTCTTGTTATAAGCCCTTCCACTGTTGGAATATCGTGAATCATTCCCGTAACTTGGCCTGCCCAACCAATACCATCGTTCTTGTCACCATCGTATATAAAACGTTTATTCGCTTTACCACTTATATAATCTTTTAATGCTTCATACGTAGGAGTTGTTCGTTCAATTTCTAAAATTTTCTCTGTAAATTCGCTACGAAGCGCTCGGGCCGGTGCACCAATGGAGCGTTTAATAACAGTTGTATCGGCTTCAGAGCTTGCGACCAGTGCCTCTTTATAAGCTTCTGAAGCATCAATACATTCTTGTGTAGCAATAAAACGTGTACCCATTTCTATTCCCTCGGCACCAAGTGCATGTGCGGCCATCCAGCCACGTCCATCACCAATACCACCAGAAGCAATGACAGGAATTTTTACGCTATCTACCACTTGGGGTACGAGTACCATTGTACCGATATCATCACGTCCAAGATGACCACCACCCTCTTGTCCTACTACCATGACTGCATCTGCGCCAAGCTCTTCAGCTTTTTGAGCTTGTCTACGTGCGGCAACGAGCACTAATTTCTTGATATCTGTCCCTGCAAGTAAATCAAATATTGGTGCCGGATTACCTCCTGTCATTGTCACAACAGGTACTTTTTCTTCGACTGCGACGCGCACCATATCCTCATAGCCCGTACCATACATTCCAATTGCAAAATTGACACCAAATGGCTTATCAGTTAAAGTTCGGACCTTATGAATTTCTGCGCGTAATAAATCAGCATCACGCAAGCTCATGGCAGTTATTTGTCCAAGCCCTCCAGCATTCGACACTGCCGCAGCTAAGTCAGCATATGCTAAATAAGCTAATCCCCCCTGAATAATCGGATATTGAACTTGCAAAAGTTCTGTGACACGTGTATTCCAATTCATCAAATCTCCCCTTTCATACGATACTATCTTCTCGTCATCCTCAAAAAATCCCTTTAATTTTTAATTAAAGTCTATTTTTTCATGTCGTTAGGTGCTATAATTCATTTGTTTTCTTAGATATTATAAAAGTGAGGTGGTACCTGCGTTGTCACAATTAGAGACTCCATTGTTCGACGTATTACTGAAACATCGGAACAGACATCCAATTCAGTTCCATATTCCAGGCCATAAGAAAGGGCACGGTATGGATCCTGCGTTCCGAGAATTCGTCGGCGACAACGTTTTATCAATTGATTTAATTAATATTGCTCCACTAGACGATTTACATTCACCAAAGGGTGCGATCAAAGAAGCGCAGGCACTTGCTGCAGAAGCCTTTGGTGCTGATCATACATTCTTTTCCGTTCAAGGTACTAGTGGCGCCATTATGACGATGATTCTGACCGTCGTCGGTCCAGGTGATAAAATTCTAGTACCACGGAATGTTCATAAATCCATTATGTCAGCGATCGTTTTCGCTGGTGCTATTCCAATTTTTATTCATCCTGAGGTGGATAGCGAATATGGTATTTCTCATGGTATTTCAGCAGAAGCTGTAGAAAAAGCATTAAATGCTTACCCGGATGCAAAGGCTGTTCTTGTTATTAACCCAACATACTACGGATTTTCAGCAGATTTAAAACGTATTGTGGAAATTGTCCATAGTCGTAATATTCCAGTTGTTGTTGATGAGGCACATGGTGTCCATATTAAATTTCACGATGAGCTACCTTATTCTGCTATGGAAGCTGGCGCCGATATGGCTGCAACAAGTGTGCATAAGCTAGGTGGCTCCATGACTCAAACATCGATTTTAAATGTGCGTGAAGGGCTTGTCTCTGCAAAGCGTGTACAAGCTGTATTCTCGATGCTAACAACTACTTCAACTTCCTATCCATTACTTGCATCTCTCGACACAGCACGTCGTCAGCTTGCAATTCATGGCTATGATTTAATAGGTGATGCACTTCGTTTAGCAAAAGATGCGCGTAAACGTATTAATCAAATTCCGCATTTAAAATGTGCAGGAAAAGAAAAGTTACACTCATCTGCAACATTTGATATGGATCCATTAAAACTGTTAATTAGTGTAAAAGATTTAGGTATATCCGGTCACCAAGCCGAAGAATGGCTTCGTTACAATGCGAATATTGAAGTAGAGTTATCGGACTTATACAATATTTTATGTCTTGTGACACTGGCTGATACGAAAAAGGAAATTAACCTCCTAATAAATGCATTAAGTCGTATGTCAAAAGCTTTTGATTCAGAAGCGGCTATTACCGAAGCAGTTGTAAATGTGCCAGAAATTCCTGCGCTTGCAATGTCACCTCGTGATGCATTTTATGCAGATACAGAAGTTGTACCACTTGCTGAAGCAGATAATTGTATATGTGCAGAATTCATAATGGTATATCCACCTGGTATTCCAATTTTTATTCCCGGGGAAATAATTACTGAGGAAAATATTCGTTACATTCAGATGAATGTTGAAGCTGGCTTACCTGTTCAAGGTCCAGAAGATTCAACCTTAAAAACAATTCGCGTTATTAAAGAACGTAGAGCTATTATATAAACGCAAATAAGCTGTCTCATTTGAGACAGCTTATTTTTATACTACAACAACTATTACTAATATTGTAAAAAAAGCATGCCCAACATAGGGGAAATAATCCAACAATTATTCTATAAATATCCGATTTATTTCTGATTAGCATTTTTCGGTCGATCGATAACCTCATTTTTTTTGGTATTCTTCTTCTCCTTGAATAAGTTTATCTACTGAAATCTCCTACAAATCTCTTAGTCTAATAAGGTTCTCCATGTCCGGATAACCTTTTCCTAATCCCCACTTAGCAACCGATTTTCTGGATATATTTAGTAATTATGCAATATCATTTGTGAATATTAATGTTGTTCTCTCATTCTTTTAAACGATTTTCTATGTACATTCCACTTACCCTCCATACTTTATGATTATGTATAAATCATAAAATTTTCAACCGTATTTCACTCGAAGTTATTATTTGTCATTTCGTAACTAATAGTTGCATACCTTAAAAATCTGTTACCTCTAAACTTTAAAGAAATTTTTCCACCTTATTGAATGAGCATTGAACAAAAAACTCGATTCCACTGGACACTTTATTTACAATAAGAATGAAGGAGTGATTAAATGAATTCATGGGACAAACGATTTCAAACAGTAGAATATGTTTATGGTGAACAACCAAATACCTTCATAAAAAATTATGCAGATTACCTGAAGAACTACACAAATATAGCTGCTTATGCAGAGGGCGAAGGTCGTAATGCCGTCTTTTTAGCGAGCGAAGGGCATACGGTAACTGCCTTTGATTACGCACAAAGTGGGCTACAGAAAACACAACAACTTGCGAAAAAATATGACGTTATTGTGGAAACTAAACTCACTGACTTGCTACAAGATGAATTACCGGTAGAATTCTTTGATGCAGCCATCATGGTCTTTGGCCATTTTCGGGTAGAACAGCAGTATGAAGTACTTAAACGCATCATCGATTCTGTGAAACCAGGCGGACTAATTATGATGGAATTATACTCTATCTACCAACTTCCCTACGCATCAGGCGGTCCAAAACAACTTGAATTTTTATACGACCCAATTGATGTACTCGCTTGGTGTCAATCGCATAAAATTTTGCACTTTTTTACAGGAGAACAAGTAAGAAATGAAGGTATTTTGCATACAGGGCTTGCTCATACCATCCAATTTATTATTGAAAAAAGTTAAAAAAGACTATATACAGATTTTCTTCTGTATATAGCCTTTTTCATAGAAGTAAATAGACAAAAAGCGGGCACAGAAATGCGCCGATAATCGCCGTTAAACCCATCGACAAGGAACCGACTGATAATTCCTGCTCCCCATAATCTTTTAATTTTACTAGTCCTACCCCGTGTGAGGCACTTCCTACTGAAACACCTCGACTAACAGCAGATTCAATTTTGCCATACTTAATAACGAATGGTCCGATAATGGCGCCTACAAACCCTGCTATCATTACAAACACAGCAGTTAGTGGTGGAATACCGCCTATCGTCTCACTAACTTGCATGCCAACAGGTGTTGTCAATGACTTAGGTATTGCCGTTAACATCCAACTTTCACTAACCCCAATCCATTTTAACAACATAAAAACTGTTACTAAACCTGTGACCATTGCAATGACAATCCCCGACAAAATCGAAATCTTGTACTTCATGATAATGTCACGCTGGTTGTAAAGCGGGTAAGCTAGTGCTACTACAGCAGGTCCTAACATTTTCTGAAGCCACTCCCCACCTGCCATATAAGTAGGATATGGAATATCGAAAAGCAGTAAAATGACTATACTGAGTAATGTTGTCGTTACTAATGGAATCATTAAAGGATATGGGAAACGCTGATAAAGTTTTGTCAATAAAAAGAATAAAGTAATTGTGCCCACTACGACAATTATTTCAGTCAACGGTTAATTCCCCCTCTCCTTCTTCTACAATCGCTTCTTTTTTAGCTGCCTCTTTTTTCTCAATAAGTTGGCTAAGCAACCCAGTAATATAAATAGAAACCAATGTACTAGCGATAATAGCTAAAATAATAAGCAAACCAGTCTTTGATAACAGCTCCGGATAGTCAATCACCCCTACTGTTGCCGGGATGAAAAACAATGTTAATATACCTATTAAAAAACTAGCGCCATCTTGAATGTATTCTACTTTAATAATTTTTAAATTGAGCGAAAGTGCTAATAGCAATAACCCAATTACACTCCCTGGAAGAGGCAGATGCAAGAAAGTCACAATTCCAACGCCCATATAATAAAAAATATTTAGTATCCCAATCTGGACAATAATTCGCACAACTCTCATTAACACAGTAGCAATTTTTTCATTCAACATTTACCACTTTTCACCCCCTCACGTTCATTCTACATGCGCGGGAATTTTCTGTCTATTATAATTTTAGAAAAACAATAGAAAAAAACCTACATCAAGTACAATATTTAAACAAACTATAATCTTCAAGCTAAATTTCACTTTTTCACTATTTTTCTATACGAAAAAATTAAATATCGTGCAATTCAGTGAAAATATGCATTGTCACTTCCTTTTTTGTAATTTTTTTAAACAACCATAGATTATCTAACATAATAGCTGTTAATATAGATTTACTATTTTCAATTTTCTTATTATTGATGGAAGTGGGATGATTTCTTATTATAAAGCCATTAAAATTACAAACACGATTTGCCTACTATAGTAGCTTTTTCATTTTAATCATTGTAGTCTTTGCCGGCTTACTATTTTATTTAACAATTTCTGATGCACTACAAACACAACTAGGCAAACGGGCCCTCTATTTGGCAGAAACAACTGCCAATCGTGGTGATGTTTTAGCTGCTTTTAAAACAGACAATCCAACTGAAGCACTGCAAAGAATCAGCACCAATATTATGATGACAACAGACGCTGCCTACGTAGTTATTGGCAACGAAAATGGCATTCGTTACACGCATCCGATTACTGAACGAATTGGCAAACCCATGGTTGGTGACGACAATGCGCGCGCATTATTAGATGGAGAATCCTATATATCCATTGCAAATGGCTCTATGGGTCAGTCTATTCGGGGGAAAGCACCTGTATTCGACACCGATGGGACGACGATTCTCGGAGTTGTTTCAATTGGTTATTTAACTAGTGAGCTAGACAATTTATATTTACAATATCTCGACAATATTTTTTATATTATGATGATTGCCTTATTCATTGGTATCCTTGGCTCCATTTTCTTATCTCGTAGCATCAAAAAACAAATTTTCAACCTTGAACCAAATGAAATAGCCAATCTTTTCACAGAAAAAAATGCATTAATTGAATCTGTACGAGAAGCAATTATAACTGTTAATCACAAAGGTGAAATTACAACTTTGAATAATGCTGCAGCTAAAATCTTACATTTATCTGACAAAGATTCCGTAATTGGAGAAAATATTGAACATCATGTTCCAAATACTCACTTACTGGAAGTTCTTACTTATGGGAAAAAACAACACGATAAACCAATGATTATTAATGGAAATGAAGTAATTGTGAATCGTGTACCCATAAAAATGAACGGGAAAATCGTTGGGGCTGTTGCTAGTTTTCGACTGCAATCAGAAATTGACCAACTGGCGATTGAATTATCTCAGGTTAAACAATATACCGAAGCATTACGTGCACAAACGCATGAGTTTAATAATATTCTCTATACTATCTCTGGACTAATTCAATTGAATGCCTCTGATGAAGCATTATCTATTATTCATAAGGAAGTACAAGGTCAATCCTCATTAACTCAGTTCATCACTAATCGTGTCAAAGATCCATTTTTAAATGGGCTTATTATTGGCTTCTTCAATCGGGCACGTGAATTGAAGGTCAAACTTATTTTCGATGAAGACAGTTATTTAGAAACTTTGCCAGATAACATCGAAAAAAGTCTCATTATCTCTATAATGGGGAATTTGTTAACAAATGCTTTTGAAGAAGTTGAGAAAAACAAGGATCGTCCGCCGATTGTTAGACTTTTTGTTTTTGATAATGGTGAAGAAATAATAATAGAGGTTGAAGATTCTGGTAATGGTCTAGCACAGGAAAAGCTAGAATTACTTTTTTCAGAAAATATTTCGACAAAAGATGCAAAATTCAGAGGTTATGGTTTACGAAAAGTTATTTCAAATATGCAAGAATTGAACGGCAAACTGGCGCTTGAAAAGGGAGATTTAAGTGGTGCATTATTCATTGCGTCTATTAGCAAAGGGGGAATGTAGGAGATGCAAAAAATTGAAGTATTGATTATAGAGGATGATGTACGAGTTGCAGACGTGCATCGTCGTTTTTTACAAAAAATTGAAGGGTTTCAGGTAATTGCCTGTGCCCATACCGGTGAAGAGGCGCTAGATTGGCTTCTGTCTTTTTCACCACAGCTGATTTTACTAGACGTGTACTTACCTGATGTTCTTGGCATTGATTTAATTGATAAAATCCAAGCAATTCGACCAAACACCAACATTATTTTAATTACAGCGGCAACTGAAGCACATATTGTGCAAGACGCCTATCGAAAAAATGTCACGGACTATATTTTAAAACCCTTTACTTTCGAGCAATTAAAAGAAAGTATTGAAAAATACCGCATGAAACACTTTATTCTACAAAATGATGAAAAATTCACACAAGAAAAAATTCAACAGCTCTGGCCAAAAACGCCAGCACATGAAAAAGTAGAATTATCATTATTACCAAAGGGTATCGATCCAACTACAATGAATCATGTAATCAATCATTTAAATACAATCGAAGACGGTACTACTGCTGAGGTACTAGGAAAAAATATTGGCGTCAGCCGTTCTACAGCTCGGCGTTATTTAGAGTATCTCGTTACACAAAAGCAAGCACATACTGAGCTGATTTATGGTTCTGTGGGACGTCCTGAGCGTAGATACTTCATTACCCATAAACTTTATGAACAAAATGAAACAAATTAACATTATTATCATAACATTGTGATTGTCTGAATTTACGGTAAATTTATGGTAGCGCTTGCAATTGCAGTGCTACCATTTTTCTTTACAAGGGGGATTTCTTATGTGGAAAACATTGACAAAATTTGCAGCAGCAACATTTTTATTAGCTGGTTTAGCAGGCTGTACATCAACAGATTCTTCTAGTGCTGGGGACACAGAAAAAACGACAGCAAGCAATTATCCAAAAAATAATATCACAATTGTTGCTCCTTCTGGTGCTGGAGGAGGCTGGGATTTAACAGCCCGTGCAATTTCTAAAACGATGAATGATACAAAACTTATTGAAAAGCCGATACAAGTTGAAAATAAACCTGGTGGCGGTGGCGCAGTATTTATGGCCACTTTTGCAACTAAAGAAGCTGATAATGACTATATGCTAATGGTCAAATCACCACCTATTTTGATTAATAATGAAAAAGCTGAAGGAAACAGTAAATTTGGTTATAAGGATACAACTCCATTAGCACAATTAACGCGTGATTATGGTGCAATTGTGGTTAAAAATGATTCCACTTACAAAACGCTAGATGATGTGTTAAATGACTTGAAAACGAATCCACAGGACGTAACACTAGCTGGAGGTTCTGCCCCAGGATCTATGGATCATCTGGTAGGTATTATTCCAGCATTTAAATCAGGAATTGATTTAAAAACAGTAAAATACGTGTCTTATGATGGAGGTGGTGAAGCAGTTGCCGCATTATTAGGCGGGAATGCCGATGTCATTGCGACAGATGCCTCAACTATAGCAACTTATGTTAAATCAGGGGATGTTCGTGTATTAGCGGTCAGTTCTTCAGAGCGCTTAGAAGGTGAATTAGCTGATGTGCCAACTTTTAAAGAAGCGGGTATTGATGAAGAATTTACAATTTGGCGCGGTATTTTTGGGCCCAAAAATATGTCTGACGATGCTGTAGCATACTGGTCTGAAAAATTACAAGCAATGGTAGAAACAGATGAATGGAAATCTGAAGTAGAACGCAATGGCTGGCAAAGTGAGTACCGCAATGCAGAGGAATTCACTAAATATTTAGATGAACAAAACAACACAGTTGTCGAACTATTAACAGCTTTAGAGATGCAAAAATAAAATATAAAGAAAAGCGACTTTATCAGTCGCTTTTCTTCATAGGAGGTGCGCAACAGTTGAGTCAAACTTTCGATAAAATCTCGAGTATTGTATTTTTTATCATTGGAATTTTATTTGTCGTACAAGCAACACAAATTTCAGATAGCGCATACGGTTCTACAGTAGGACCGAAAACATTTCCATTAGGCTTGGGAATAATTCTAGTGTTATTGAGTTTACGGCTCTTATACGAAACATGGAGACAAGCTGTGAAGGCAAGATTAGCAAAAGGTCCACAATCCCCTTCAAAAACATTTTCCATTGAAATAAAAAAATTTTTAATATTATTTATTAGCGCGATAGCCTATGTATTTTTCCTTGAAATAGTAGGATACGTGATAACAACTTTTATCTTTTTATTAATTGGCTTCCAAACGATGGAACGAGGAAAAGTACTATTTTCTGTCATTATTTCTGCTGCTTTCTCCATCGGCATTTATTATTTATTCTCAGTTATTCTAGGAGGCTCGTTACCTAGCTTTCCTACTTTTTAATGTAAAGGAGTGAACATATGTCAACATTGCAATTTTTAGCTGACGGCTTTGCAGTAGCTTTTCAATGGCAAAATTTGTTATTCGCTTTCGTCGGCGTTATAATTGGCACTGCAGTCGGGGTGCTTCCCGGAATAGGACCAATGAGTGGGGTTGCTCTGCTCATCCCAGTTACTGCTACACTTACCTCTGGACTCCCTACGGAAGCCGCTGCCGCAAGTTCTATCATTTTACTTGCAGGGGTATATTACGGCGCTATGTACGGTGGCTCCACAACTTCGATTCTGTTAAATACGCCTGGTGAATCTTCTTCTGTTGTGACAACACTCGATGGTTATCAAATGGCTAAACAAGGTCGTGCCGGTAGTGCTCTTTCTATCGCAGCGATTGGCTCGTTTTGTGCAGGCATCATTGCATTACTTGGCCTTGTCCTATTAGCAAAGCCATTATCAAGTGTTGCATTAAAATTTGGCCCTGCTGAATATTTTTCATTAATGTTGCTAGGACTAGCGGCAGTTAGTGGACTTGCAGGGCGTTCAATTACAAAAGCGTTAATCATGACTGTGCTTGGTCTAATGCTAGGTACTGTCGGCATTGATGCAGTATCAGGTATTGAACGTTTTACATTTGGTCAACCAATGTTATTCTCAGGCATTGAATTTTTGACAATAGCGGTTGGTTTATTTGCCCTAGGAGAAGTATTCAAAACAATCCTTGAAAAAAGTGATGATGACGGGCAAATTGCCAAAATTAATCGCATTTTACCAACTAAACAAGATTTAAAAGATAGTGCAGTGCCAATTGCACGTGGCTCATTTCTAGGGTTCTTCATCGGTGTCTTACCAGGTGCTGGTGCTACTCTTGCCTCGTTCTTTTCTTATATTACCGAGAAAAAATTTAGTAAAACGCCAGAAAAATTCGGCAAAGGTCATATTGCTGGCGTAGCAGGACCTGAATCAGCAAACAATGCAGCTTCAGGTGGTGCCATGATTCCACTTCTAACTTTAGGTATCCCGGGTTCTGGTACTACCGCCATTTTAATGGGAGCGCTCATTATGTACAATATTCAGCCAGGTCCGTTATTATTTGATGAGCACCCTGAGGTTGCATGGGGTTTAATTGCCAGTATGTTTATTGGTAACTTAATGTTATTAGTTTTAAATATGCCACTTGTTCGTATTTTTGCAAAAGTAATTGAAACGCCTAAAAAATATCTTTTGCCTATCATTATCGCTATATCTTTCTTCGGTGTTTACGCAGTTCAATATACAACATTCGATTTATATTTATTACTCGCTTGCGGTCTACTTGGCTATCTCTTTGCTAAAAATGATTACCCAGTAGCACCTCTAGTACTTGCTCTTGTCTTGGGACCTATGATTGAAAATAATATGCGTCGTGCTTTAACTATCTCTAATGGGGATTTTTCAATTTTCATGACAAAACCATTATCATTACTATTTTTAATAGTTGCCGTGTCTTGGTTACTAATACCACTATTTATGAAGATGCGTGGCAAAAATGTCATAATAAATGAAGAAGAATAAAAAAGAGTGGAGAGAACTTATTTCTCTTCACTCTTTATGTATCTATAATGCGTGTCCTGAACCACCATCGATATTAACGGACGTTCCTGTCACATAGCTTGCTGCATCTGATACTAAAAAAGTAATAACATTCGCTGCTTCCTGGGTGTCTCCAACACGGCCTAATGGAATGGATTGACCAACTTTCCGAGAATAATCTTCCCATGATAGTTCAGACGCTTCACTTTTCCAACGATTCTCAATTTGATCACTGCGAATTAATCCAATACAAACTGAGTTTACACGAATATTATCTTTTCCTAAGTCTTTGCTCATAGCCTTCGTTAAAGCAAGCCCTGCGGCACGACTTACAGTAGTCGGGAGCGAACTTGCTGGTGGCGTTTTTGCCATAACCGCTGTTACATTGACGATTGCTCCACCACCGACCTTACGCATATGTGGCACAGCATATTTCGAACAGTTAATGGCACCAAACACTTTTAAGTCTAAATCAGACTGCCATACTTCACCGCTAACCGCTTCAAAAGGATTGGCTGATGCTGTACCAGCATTGTTAATGACAATATCAATGCGTCCATAATGCTCCACTGTTCGCTCTATTAACCTCTTACAATCCTTTTCTTTCGTAATATCAGTAGGTATGAATAAAACATCTTCGCCCGTTTCGTTTTTAATACAACTCGCTGCTACTTGTAGCTGTTTTTCCCCTCGTGCACATAGTACAACTTTTGCACCTTCTTTGACTAGCTGCATCGCAGTATAATAACCGATGCCTTTACTTGAACCTGTTATAACTGCTACTTTGCCCTCTAAGTTTAATTCCATTTCTTCATCACCTCTATATTATTAGAATATTCATTCTACATATTTACTGTATCAAAATTACATGTAATATACAAAAAAACGACTATAAAGCGAATATGCTTTATAGTCGTTTCAACTGTTTCTAATTATTTTTTAGCTAAAATATGGATTGGGTTGCCTAGTAAAACTTCAGCAGTTTCCATTGTGATTTCACCTAATGTTGGGTGAGCATGAATAGTTAATGAGATATCTTCAGCAGTCATGCCGCCTTCAATTGCTAAGCCCATTTCAGCGATCATATCAGATGCACCAGCACCAACAATTTGAGCACCAATTAATAAGCCGTCTTCTTTACGAGCAACTAGCTTCACGAAACCTTCTGATTGATTTAATGCAAGAGCACGACCATTTGCTGCGAATGGGAATTTCGCTGCAGTATACTCGATACCTTCCTCTTTAGCTTGTTCTTCATTGTAACCAACAGTTGCCATTTCTGGATCTGTGAAGCATACAGCAGGAACAGCTAAATAATCAACGATTGATTTTTCACCAGCGATTGCTTCAGCCGCAATTTTACCTTCATAAGAAGCTTTATGTGCAAGCTGAGGACCTGCTACGATATCACCGATTGCATAGATGTTCGGAATATTTGTACGACATTGTTTGTCGACATTAATAAGACCACGTTCACCGAATTCAATACCGATTTCAGCAAGACCCATCTCATCTGTATTTGGACGACGACCAACAGTAACTAAAACGTAATCAGCTTCAACTTTTTTCTCTTCTCCGCCTACTTCGTATGTTACTACTACGCCGTTTTCTGTTTCTTCAACGCCTTTTGCAGATGCGTTTACTTCAATTTCAACGCCTTTCTTTTTAAGGCCTTTTTTCACGATTTGTGTCATTTGTTTCTCGAAGCCAGCTAAAATATCTTTGCCGCCTTCAATAATTGTAACTTGTGAGCCAAGGTTAGCAAAAGCAGAGCCTAGCTCTGTACCAATATAACCGCCACCAATAACGACTAATTTACCAGGTACTTCTTGTAAAGAAAGAGCGCCAGTGGAGTTTAGTACACGATCAGTGAATTTAAATGTTGGAATTTCAACTGGACGAGAACCTGTTGCTAAAATCACATTGTTAAATGTGTAAGTTTGAGCAGATTCACCATTGATGATACGCACTGAATGAGCGTCTACGAAATAAGCTTCACCTTTTACAATTTCAACTTTATTGCCTTTAAGTAAGCCTTCAACACCGCCAGTTAATTTTTTAACAACGCTGTCTTTAAATGCTTGTGCTTTTGAGAAGTCTAATTTCACGTCAGAAGCGACGATACCCATGTCATCTGAATGCTTAGCTTGTTCAAAACGGTGCCCTACTGAAATTAATGCTTTTGATGGGATACAACCAACGTTTAAGCACACACCACCAATTACATCTTTCTCAACGATTGTTACTTTTTGGCCAGTTTGTGCTGCACGAATTGCTGCTACATATCCTCCAGGACCTGAACCAATGACAAGAGTATCTGTTTCGATTGGGAAATCTCCTACTACCATTTTTGTTACGCCTCCATTAATAATAATTCTGGCTCACTTAACAAACGCTTTAAGTGATTTAAAGCATTTTGCGCAGTGGCTCCATCGATCATACGATGATCAAAGCTCAATGATAATGCTAACACAGGTGCAGCTACAATTTCACCATTTTTTATTACAGGTTTCTCTGAAATTCGACCAATACCTAGTATTGCGACTTCAGGATGATTAATAACAGGTGTGAACCATTGTCCTCCAGCTGAGCCAATGTTCGTGATAGACATTGATGCACCTTTCATTTCATGTTGAGCAAGCTTGCCATCACGAGCTTTTGTCGCTAGTTCATTAATTTCATTTGATACCGCAAATACTGATTTACGATCCGCATGTTTAATGACTGGTACAAGTAAGCCTTTTTCTGTATCTGCTGCAATACCAATATTGTAGTAATGCTTTTGAATAATTTCTTGTGTTGCATCATCTAATGAGCGGTTAAATTCAGGGAACTCGCGCAAAGTTGAAATAAGCGCTTTTACTACATATGGTAAGTACGTTAATTTCACACCTTTTTCAGCAGCGATATCTTTGAATTTTTTGCGATGAGCTACAAGTGCTGTCACATCGACTTCATCCATTAGTGTAACATGAGGAGCCGTTTGTTTCGAGTGTACCATCGCTTTTGCAATCGCTTTTCGAATACCAGACATTTTTTCACGTGTCTCAGGGAATTCACCTTCAAGAACCACTGGAGCTGTTGGCACTGATTGTTGTTGAGCATTTGCTTCATCTTGTGCCACTGGCGCTTCCTCAGCCTGTACTGCTCCACCACCATTTAAGAAATTCTCGATATCTTCTTTTAAAATACGACCATTTTTGCCTGTACCTGCAACTTCACGAATATTTACATCATTGTCTCGTGCAAATTTACGAACTGAAGGCATTGCAATAATACGCTTAGTACTATCAGCAGCTTCTTCTTTTACAGTCGTTTCTTCTTTTACTGGCGCTTCTTCCTTAGCAGGTGCTTTTGCAACATCTTGACCAGCCTCAGCAGTTGCCTGTACTTGTGCTTCTGTTTTAGCATCGGACTTCGCTTCTGCATGGTCGTCACCTTTTAATTTTAAATCTTCGTAGCCAGGAGCATCGAAACGAATTAATACATCGCCAACAACAGCTACTGTACCTTCTTTTACTAATACTTCCTCTACTTTACCTTCAACTGGTGACGGGATCTCTACGACCGCTTTATCATTTTGAACTTCACAAAGAATATCGTCTTCTTTCACTGTATCCCCAGCTTTAACGAACCATTTTACGATTTCTCCTTCGTGAATACCCTCGCCAATATCTGGTAATCTGAATTCAAATGCCATGTGTACCCATCCTTTCTCTTTGCTCTTCATCAAATTTGCAAGCTACATTAGAATGTTAAAACTTTTTTCGCTGTTTCCATTACATCTTTATAGTTCGGTAACCAAACACCTTCAGCTTGTGGGAATGGGTACACTGTATCTGGTGCTGCTACACGAAGTACAGGTGCTTCTAAACTTAAAATTGCACGCTCTGTAATTTCAGCTACAACATTCGCAGCAATACCTGCTTGTTTTTGTGCTTCTTGCACAACAATTGCACGACCTGTTTTTTCGACTGAAGCAATGATTGTTTCAATGTCGATTGGTTGAATAGTACGTAAATCAATAACTTCTACAGAGTGACCTTCTTTTTCAAGTTCTTCTGCTGCCTTTAAGCTTTCATGTACCATTAGACCATATGCAACGATTGTTAAATCTTTACCTTCACGTTTTACATCAGCTTTTCCTAGTGGAATTGTGTATGCTTCCTCGGGTACCTCTTCACGGAACGAACGATATAATTTTAAATGCTCTAAGAAAATAACTGGATTATCATTGCGAATAGAAGAAATCAGTAATCCTTTAGCATCGTATGGTGTGGATGGTACAACAACAGTTAATCCTGGTTGTGCTGTCATTAAGCTCTCTAAACTATCTGAGTGCATTTCTGGCGTATGTACGCCACCACCGAATGGTGAACGAATAGTTACAGGAGCATTGTATACACCACCACTACGGTAGCTCATACGCGCTAATTGACCGCTGATTGAATCCATAACTTCATAGACGAAGCCGAAAAATTGAATTTCAGGAACTGGTCGGAAACCTTCTAGAGAAAGACCAATCGCTAAGCCACCAATACCAGACTCTGCTAATGGTGTATCGAATACTCGATCAACACCAAATTCTTTTTGTAGGCCTTCAGTTGCGCGGAATACCCCACCGTTGACACCTACATCTTCTCCGAATACAAGAACGTTTTCATCGTTCTTTAATTCTGTGCGAAGTGCATCTGTAATTGCTTGAATCATCGTCATTTGTGCCATAGGTTATTTCGACTCCTTCTCTTTGTAGATTTCATACTGTTCTTTTAAATTCGATGGCATTTCGCCTTTATACATGTTTTCCATTAACTCTGTTACTTTTTGTTTTGGAGCAGCATCAGCCTTTTTGATAGCCTCTTTTATTTCCTCTTTTGCACGTTCAATGACCGCTTCCTCTTTTTTCTCATCCCAAAGCCCTTTAGCTTCTAGATATTTACGGAAACGTACAAGCGGGTCCTTTTGTGCCCATTCGCTATCTGTATCAGATGTACGGTAACGTGTTGGATCATCCCCAGCCATTGTATGTGGACCATAGCGATAACACATTGTTTCAATAAATGTTGGACCTTCGCCATTTACTGCGCGCTCACGTGCATCACGTGTTGCTACGTATACTGCAAGTGCATCCATACCGTCTACTAAAATACTTGGCACGCCAGCTGCTACACCTTTTTGTGCAATTGTTTTTGCTGCCGTTTGTAATTCACGAGGTGTAGAAATTGCATATTGGTTGTTTTGCACAATGAAAATTGCTGGAGATTTAAATGCGCCAGCGAAGTTAATGCCTTCATAGAAATCACCTTGTGATGAACCTCCATCACCTGTATATGTTACAGCCACAGCTTTTTTACCACGTTTTTTAAGACCAAGTGCCACCCCAGCAGCTTGAATGTATTGTGCACCAATAATGATTTGTGGTGCTAATACGTTTACACCTTCAGGAACCTGATTCCCTGCAAAGTGTCCACGAGAGAATAAAAATGCTTTCTCTAAAGGTAAACCATGCCATACAATTTGAGGTACATCACGGTAGCCTGGTAAAATCCAATCTTCTTGTTCTAACGCAAAGTGAGAAGCAAGTTGCGACGCTTCTTGACCAGCAGTCGGTGCGTAGAAGCCTAATCGACCTTGACGGTTAAGTGAAATAGAGCGTTGATCTAAAATACGTGTATATACCATACGCGTCATCAACTCTACTAACTCCTCGTCTGATAATTTTGGATCCGCCTCTTCATTAACAATTTCGCCTTCTTCATTCAGAATTTGGAACATTTCAAACTTATCTTCGATTTCAGTTAGCGTTTGTTTTGGATCAAAAATATTATTGTTTTTCTTACCCATTTGTCACATCTCCCTTTCAACTGTATTAAAATAAATCACTTTTTAACTAGTACAACTTATCCTTAGGACTCAGTATACTTAATAAAATATCGTCGGTCAATCATATATTACGGCTATAAACAAAGAATTTTCCTAACATAATGTCTTAAGCGAACTGTGCTATACTGTATCATTCACAATCAATCACTGTATTACAACAACTTATTTCAAGCGCACTGACATAACGTTTTCCTTCATAATTATCAATAGTAGAATACCCTAGTTCGTGACAATCTAATAGCAACAAAAAATAATTTTAAGTTTATGCAAATGATGGCTTTTTTCATGTGCATGTACTGAGACGTGATGTATACTTGTAAATAAAGTTATACAAAGTGATTGAAAGGAAGATTCACACATGATTTTAATGGATGATATTATTCGCGAAGGCCATCCCACTTTACGCACAAAAGCTGAGGAAGTTAAATTTCCTTTATCTGAAGAAACACGCAAGCTTGCGGAAGACATGCTTCAATACCTAAAAAACAGCCAAGATCCTGAAATTGCGGAAAAATATAATTTACGTGGTGGCATCGGTCTTGCAGCCAATCAAGTAAATAGTTTACATCGCATGTTTGCCCTACACGTGAAAGATGATAATGGCGAACAATTGAGCTTCACAGCGATTAACCCTAAAATAGTCAGTCATTCAGTGGAAAGCACATATATGACCGCTGGTGAAGGTTGCCTATCTGTTGATCGCAATGTACCTGGTTATGTGCCACGACATGCCCGCATTACGGTGAAGTTCAAAACAATTGACGGCGAAGAAAAAAAATTGCGCCTTAAAGGACTGGCAGCTATAGCATTCCAACATGAATTAGATCATCTAAATGGCGTCATGTTCTACGACCGCATTAACGAAAAAGATCCATTTGCTGATATTCCCAATTCCGTACCTTACGAGCGTGACTAAAAACGCAATGCAGTCTACCGTTGTAGGCTGCTTTTTTAATTTCAAGCCATCACTTTCTGCATCCTATCCTTCACTTTGTCAATTCTATCCGTCGCATTTTCAGTTCTAGCCGTCACTTTGTCTGTTCTATCCGGCTAATATTTATATACCCTAATTCATAAGAAGTATTTGCCGAAAATGAAAAAGCCTTCATTGGTATGCGGCAAGCATCCTAGGAAGACTTTTTTAATAGCTTTTAATTTACGCTAACACGGTTTCTTTTGTTAATCGTTCATTAATCTGTTCTATTAGTGTTGGCAGTGCCTTCATTGTTTGAATAGTATAATGTGCACCCGTTTCTTCAAAAATTCGCTTTGTTTTTGCCATCACGCTCTGTTGTTCCTCATCAGATAAAGCCATAAATTCTTGCACAGATAATCCCATTTCCGAGCTACCGATGATAACACCAACAGCCCACACGCCTGCATTTAACGCTTCATGTATATCTGATGTTGTATCACCAACTTTAATAACTTGCTTTGTTGACTTTGTACCCAGCTTTTCCATATTTCTAAAAATCATATACGGATACGGACGCCCTATATTCCCAACTAGATTGGCCGTTACCAAAAAATCCGGTTTATATCCTTTAATGGCTGCTTGGCTAGTCACTACATCCATCATCGAATCCGTATATCCAGTAGTAGACCCTATTTGGATACCTGCTAATTTTAGTTGCTGAACCATATCTAACACATGTGGAATGGGATCTGTGTAGGTCGCTAATGATGCCATTAACTTCGACTCAAACTGCCCATAAAGCGCCTGCACATCCCCGTCCGAAAACACACGACCATATACTTTTTTCCATTCCTCACTTACTCTTGGCATCTCAAGCATTGTACGAATATGATCAATTTTCAACATGCCCATTGGCTTGCGTGCCTCTTCAAGTGACACGGATACACCAGCGTCTTCAAAAATAGTAAGAAAAACATTTACAGGGGCAAAGCAACCAAAATCAACAGTTGTACCAGCCCAATCTAATATTACAGTTTCAATTTTCTAGATGACAAAGCCGGCTTTTTTCATTTCCCAGTAAAAACGGTCGAATGAAAAGTGCAATACTTCTAGCTTTCCCTGCACACTGTTCTAATGCATCAAATTTGGCAATAACAAAATTCATCTGCAGGATGGTTATTAGTTCAAGTAATCATTAGCGAATATGGAGAAAAAGAAGGGCAACAAGTATTAGCTGATAGAGACACGTTGTTTTTGACCACCCGACAACTCATGAATCTTTTTATGTAAGTGTGGCGTTAGTTCTAAAAACTCTATATATTCCTGAACTTCTGATTTTGACATTTTTTCTTTTTTATTTTTCAATCCATATACGATGTTGTCATAAGCATTCAAATGTGGAAACAATGCAAAATCTTGAAAGACAATATTAAATCCTCGCTCTTTAAGAAAGAGGAGCAAAGGTATTATTAAATTTTCGCTATCTAAAATGAAGAAAAATTTAGAAGAGAGCACTGGCACTAGTTGTTGGTATCGAAGGCGGCGACTCCTGGGGGATTAGCGTTACGACTGAGACTACAGGCTCAGGCCACGCCCCCGGAAAGCGTCCGCCGTAGTGGACATCAACGTTCACAGCAAAAAAAAGTGTTAGATCGACATCAGTCAATCTAACACTTTTTCTATTTTTCCCAAACTATTACATTTCAGAAAACTTATTCCTCATCTACGCTACCATTAAATTATTTTTAACAGTCGCATTATTTTCGCAAGTCCATCTTCATCTACATGATCGGCAATATGCGTTGCAGCTGCCTTTGCTTTTTCATGTCCATTCCCCATTGCTACACTCGTACCAACAGCTTGTAACATTTCTATATCATTTAGGCCATCTCCAAAAGCAATGGCATCCTCTAGTGTTAGCCCCATTTTCACCAGCAACTTTTCAATTCCAGCCGCCTTCGATCCACCTTTTGGCAAAATATCACAAGAATATTGATGCCAGCGTACAAATTGTACATTAGGGAATGTCTCACAATACAAAGGTTCATCTTTTTCTTCCATAAAGATGAGTGTTTGATAAACATTGTGCTGCATATAATAAGATGAGTCTAATGCTGGGTATGGATATTTTAATGTATTCAAGCTCGCCGCTACCATCTCATTATTTCCGACCGAAGCAATCATTTGTTTATCATCTAAAAAAACAACTGGTTCATTGCGGGCTTCCCCAAAGGCAATAATATGTGCAAGCTCTTCTTTCTCAATACCATTTGCATAGACAACCTCACCACGATAGACAACATATTGTCCGTTAAACGTCACGTACGTGTTGATATCAAGCTCGTCTAACAATGGTTGAATCATAAATGGAGCGCGTCCAGTCGCAATGGCGATTTCATAACCTTTCCGTCGAGCTTCTAATAAAGCTTCTTTCGCAGAAGCAGGCAACAACTTATCACTGTTGTAAAGCGTACCATCTACATCAAAAAATAAAATTTTTTTCATTATATAATTCCTTTCATTATGTATGGTCATGCAAAGGTTAAGTACTTTACACAAGCATCGTTTTTAATTATAATGATCCTAAGGAGTGATGTGCCATGCTGAAGAAACTAAAGCAAAAATTGTTGAAGCAACTTCGCGGCCTACTCGGAAAAGGAAAAAAATCAATTGCCTAACATTTGCCCTTCATTATTTGAAGGGCTTTTCTTTATTTTAAAGTAGCTGCGTGATAATATATAGGAAATGCATTTATTTGGCTATGCGCAACCACTGTCTCATTGCTTTTCATGAATAGTGCAAGATTGAAGTTCTGAGATACAAGAAAGTCAAACGCCCATTTCTCCATTAGTATACTAGAAATTTGCGATTTTTTCTTGTAGTACGTGTGTGGTAATAGACAAAGGTGCAATAATAATGTACGCAATCAAAGGAGAGCAAACTATGATTTACAAAGTTTATTATCAAGAAAAAGCAAATGAGATTCCAGTTCGCGAAAACACTAAAAGTCTATACCTTGAAGCTGCTTCAGAACGTGAAGTACGTCAAAAGTTACAAGACCGACATTACAACATTGAGTTCGTTCAATTGCTTGAAGGTAATTATTTAGCCTACGAACAAGCTAGTCCGAACTTCATCTTGGAGGAAATTTAACAAACATGAAGTTTGTTAAAAATGACCAAGCAGCTGTTTTCGCGCTCGGCGGACTGGGCGAAATCGGCAAAAACACTTATGGCGTTCAATTTCAGGATGAAATAATCTTAATTGATGCTGGTATTAAATTCCCGGAAGATGACCTACTCGGCATTGACTATGTTATTCCAGATTATACGTATTTAGTACGTAACGTCGATAAGATCAAAGGGTTATTTATTACGCACGGACACGAAGACCACATTGGTGGTATTCCGTACTTACTGCGTCAGGTAAATGTTCCTGTTTACGGTGGTAAGCTTGCACTTGGCTTATTGCGCAACAAACTAGAAGAACACGGCTTACTACGTACTACAAAACTGATTGAAATTAAAGAAGAAGATGTTATTAAATTCCGAAAAACATCTGTTAGCTTCTTTAGAACAACGCATAGTATTCCTGATGCATATGGTATCGTCGTAAAAACACCACCTGGCAACATCGTGCATACAGGTGACTTTAAATTCGATTTTACACCTGTTGGTGAACCTGCAAACTTAACTAAAATGGCAGAAATTGGGCGTGATGGCGTACTTTGCTTACTATCTGATAGTACAAATGCTGAAAAACCTAATTTTACAATGTCTGAACGTACAGTGGGCAAAAGTATCGATGAAATTTTCCGTAAGGTCGATAGTCGCATAATTTTTGCAACATTTGCGTCTAACATTCATCGTTTACAGCAAGCAACTGATGCTGCGATAAAATACGGCAGAAAAATCGCTGTCTTTGGACGTTCTATGGACAATGCCATTACAATTGGTCGTGAATTAGGTTATATTAATGCACCAAAGGACACATTTATCGATGCCCAAAGCATTAACCGCCTTCCGGCAAATGAAGTCATGATTCTATGTACAGGCTCTCAAGGTGAACCAATGGCAGCCCTTTCTCGTATTGCCAATGGTACGCATCGTCAAATTCAGATTCAACCAGGCGATACAGTTGTATTCTCTTCTTCACCAGTACCAGGTAATACAGTGAGTGTAAATAAAATCATCAATTTACTTTTCCGTGCAGGTGCTGAAGTTATTCATGGCGCACTAAATAATATCCATACATCTGGTCATGGTTCCCAAGAAGAACAAAAACTAATGTTACGTTTAATGAAACCTAAGTTCTTCATGCCAATTCACGGTGAATTCCGTATGTTAAAAATGCATACACATTTGGCTGAAAACTGTGATGTACCGCTTGAAAATACATTCGTGATGGAAAACGGTGATGTCTTAGCGCTAAGTGCTAACGAAGCACATGTAGCAGGGCGTATCCCTTCTGGCGATGTCTATATTGACGGCAATGGTATTGGAGACATTGGTAATATTGTGCTACGCGATCGAAGAATTCTGTCAGAAGAAGGCTTAGTTATTGTTGTTGTGAGTGTGGATATGGAGCATCAAAAAATTGTTTCTGGTCCTGATATTATTTCACGTGGCTTTGTTTACATGCGTGAATCAGGTACGATGATTAACGAAGCACAAAAAATGCTAAATCGCCATCTCAATGAAACAATCCAAGGGAAAACACCGCAATGGACAGAGCTTAAAAATGATATTACAGACGTTTTAGGACCTTATCTATTCGAAAAGACAAAACGTCGTCCTATGATTTTACCTATCATTATGGAAGTATAATCTAACGTATTAAGTAGCTATGCAAAATCATATAGTTTCAGCCTGTAGAAAACTCGAGCATTCGAGTTTGTCTACAGGCTTTTTACTTGTGGACGCTTCTGTCACAGTTAAAGATAAAATTTCATTTTCTTTTAAAATTCCGAAACCTCTTTTAAAATTTTTCGTATATAGTAGTACTACTTCAAAGATGGTCATTTTTAGGCTCAAAACGCTGCGAATGTGAAAATCTATCGGCATTGATCCAAAAAAATAGAATTGTTCACTATCGTCAGTGAGCAATTCTATTGCAATACTTAAAATTTAAAGTATTTATTTATTACATAAGCAACCCATTGACAATCTTGCCTTAAACGTATATTTTCAATCAAGCCTTTAATTATTGGTCTGCTGTATGTTGTATGCCCTACTTGGGCTTTTAATAGCTCCAGTGACTCACGTTCAATAGACTCTTCTAACATTTCTATAGTCTGTTCAATTAAATGTATTAATGATTCCTTAGTGATTATTTCCTGCTCACAAGGTTTATTGACCAATTGAATGAGCTCTTCTGTAATAAAAGGAATGGTTGTATGACGCGCAATAATATCCGTCTTTTCCGCTAAGGATTTAGCTAATTGATCCAAGTCTAGCGGAATATTTGAAAAAATAAAAAGTTGTGCATAGCTTTTCATAAACCCTTTTATACAATACATCACATCATATTTATTCTTTTGTAGTGCCTCACCATATAGCTGTTCAAGCATATAAATGATCGATTTCGACATATCGATTTCATAGGCATTCACTTTATTAAATAATTCTTTTTTTTTCGCAAATACTTTTTCATTAAAAAACACGCGAGCAGTGGCTGAATGTTTTTTGAACGCTTGAAAAATGCTTTTGTAAAATTCAACGAGTAAAACTTCTTTGGCAAACGAGCTTCTGACTACATGGTCAATATCAGCAATAAACTGCTGCAAAAAGTAGTCCACCATTGACAAAACAAGTTCATCTTTAGTTTTGAAGGACAAATAAAACGCCCCTTTTGAAATCCCGCAACGTTCCGTAATTTGTTGAACAGATGTAGCTTCAAAGCCTTGTTCAGAAAACAGCTCTAATGCCTTCTCCATAATAAGTTGCTTTTTTAACATATTTTTTATTCTCTCCTAGCGTATTTCGTTGACAAATGACCGAGTAGTCATTATTATAAATAATTGAGTCTAGTAAGTCAATAAAGGGTAGGTGTGAAGGTGAAAGGTTTAGTTAATTTCGTATTAAAAAACAAACTCGCAGTATGGTTACTAACAATAATCATCACTGTCTCAGGTATTTATTCAGGCACACGCATGAAAATGGAATCTATTCCAGATATTTCGATACCATATCTCATTGTTATGGGCGTTTATCCTGGCGCAACTCCTGAACAAGTTATGAACGAACTGTCCATACCATATGAAAAATCCATTGAAAGTTTAGAAGATGTAAAGGCAGTTTACTCCACTTCCTCTTCAAACATTGCACAAGTACAAGTTGAGTATGACTATGGCATCGATATGGATGAGAAAAAACGTCAGTTAGAGTCAGCATTAGATAATGTGAAACTACCTGAAGGTGCACAAGAACCTACAATCATGGCCATCAGCATGAACATGATGCCAGTTGTCGCTTTATCAGTAAGTAGCTCTGATGAAGATATTGTTGAGCTTACATCAACAGTGGAAGATATATTACTTCCTAAAATTGAAAAAATTGATGGTGTTGCTTCAGCAACCATTACAGGACAGCACATTGAGCAAGTTTCGTTTAAATACGATGAAGAAAAAATGGCTGCACTTGGCCTTACAGAAGATGCTGTAAAGCAAATGATACAAGCAAGTGACATGGCATTATCACTTGGTTTATATGAATTTACTGTTGGTGAACAGGCAGTTTCTGTTGATGGCAAAGTCCAATCAATAGAACAATTGAAAGAGTTATTAATCCCTGTAACACCTTCAGCTACACAACCTTCCCCATTCGTTCGTTTAGGTGATATCGCAACGATTGAAGTCGAAGGTAAAGTACAATCTGTTTCACGTACAAACGGTAAAGATGCAATAGCAATTCAAATCGTAAAAGGTCAAGATGCCAATACAGTAACAGTTGTCAATGCCGTAAAAGACCTTATTAAAGATGAAGAAAAAGCAATTGATGGCTTAAAAATTGACATCTCACTGGACCAAGGTGCTCCAATCGAAGATTCAGTGTTCACAATGATTGAAAAAGCCGTGTTCGGTGGCGCCATTGCTGTATTAATCATTTTACTATTCTTACGTGATTTTAAATCTACCATTATATCTATTATATCCATACCTGTTTCTATTTTCATGGCATTACTTTTACTGAACTGGATGGATATTACGTTAAATATTATGACACTCGGAGCAATCACAGTTGCCATTGGCCGTGTAATCGATGACTCCATCGTTGTTGTAGAAAATATTTATCGACGCATCCATTTAAAACAAGAAAAAATGACTGGTCGCGCTCTTATTCGTGAAGCGACAATCGAAATGTTCAAACCAATTCTTTCTTCTACATTAGTAACAATTGCAGTATTTGCTCCGCTTATTTTTGTAGGGGGTATGGTTGGTGAATTATTCATGCCATTCGCACTCACAATGTCATTCGCTCTAGGCGCATCATTATTAGTAGCGATTACAATTGTACCAGCGCTATCTCATTACCTATTCCGTAAGAAATTATACGGTGAAAAAACAGAAAACCAGCATAAAGAGGTTGGTAAACTAGCTATTTGGTATAGAGGTATCCTAGAAAAAGCCTTAAATCATAAATTCATTACTTCTGCTATCGCGATTTTAATGCTCGTTGGATCTCTTGCATTAACGCCATTAATCGGTTTTAGTTTCATGGGTTCACAGGAAGAGAAGGTTATGTATTTAACATACACGCCTGCTACTGGTGAGCTAAAAGATGAAACAGAAGCAAATGTGGCAGCAGTCGAAAAAGAATTAATGAAACGCAAAGACATTGATATTTTACAAGTATCCATTACAGATGCTGAAAACGCAGATCCTGCCGCAATGATGATGGGTGGCGGTGCTGGTGGTGCATTAATGTACCTTATCTTCGATCCAGATATGAAGGATTTCCCTGAAGCACGAGAAGACGTTGAAGACTATATATTTAACATCGGTCAATCAGGAGAATGGAAAACTCAAGACTTCGCCTCTATGTCTATGTCTTCTAACGAAGTCAGCTACACATTATATAGTGAAAATCTAGAGAACCTTCGTAAAGCAGTAAAAGAAGTAGAAGGTGCACTAAAAGATGTGGACGGTTTAGAAGATATTAAATCGGATAATGAAGATCCATATGTAGAGAACGTTTTAAAAGTAGATCAAAAAAATGTCTTACAATATGGTTTAACAACCGCACAAATAGTGATGGCTTTAAATACTACATCATCACAAGAAGTGTTAACAACGGTTGAGCACGATGGCGCGGACATTAATGTAATCGTGCAACGTGAAGCAAAAGCAGCAGCATTGTCACTGGATGATGTATTAGCAACTGAAATTAAAACAGCCTTAGGCACAACAATGACAATCGGTGAATTGGTGGAAGTCGAAGAAGGAACTACATTAAATTCATTATCTCGCTCTAAAGGTGAATACTTTGCGACGGTTTCCGGTACAATTATCGGCGACGATATTTCAAAAGCTTCATCTGCAGCAGATAAAAAGATCGATGAGTTAGACTTACCTAAAGGCGTAACAACTGGCGTTGCTGGTGTTGCTGCTGATATGGCAGAAACATTTACACAACTTGGAATCGCTATGCTAGCAGCAATCGCTATTGTTTACTTCATTCTTGTTGTAACATTTGGTGAAGGCTTAGCACCGTTCGCCATCCTATTCTCATTACCATTCGCTGTTATTGGTGCATTTGTTGGTCTATATGTGACAGGTCAAACAATTTCCGTATCCGTAATGATGGGTCTGTTAATGTTGATTGGTATCGTCGTAACCAACGCTATTGTACTTGTAGATCGTATTATCCACATGGAACGTGACGGACTACAAATGCGTGAAGCGATTTTAGAAGCGGGGGCAACTCGTTTACGTCCAATCTTAATGACTGCTATTGCTACAATTGGTGCTATGCTACCAATGGCATTCGGTAGTGGCGGTAGTGGACTGATTTCTAAAGACCTTGCTATCACTGTAATCGGTGGTTTATTATCTTCAACATTATTAACATTGGTAGTTGTACCAATCGTATATGAAATGCTATCAAAAATGTTAAAGAAAAATCGTAAAGATATCGAAGAAAATTAAGCAGTAGACTCTTCTACAACATAAAAATGAGGTCATTCCGTAAATGGGATGACCTCATTTTTACTTATCATCAAATAGGCAACGAAGCGTTTATTTTTATTTGCCAATACTTACAGACCATGCTACTATTAACATAACTTTTAAGAAATGGAGGTTTTCCTAACGATGCCAGGTAGATTTCGATTCCATAATTTGAACCGTTAATTGAATACGTTCAAAAGCTTTGCCTGCTGTGCAGAGTAAATGGGATTGGTCTTCCTATTTTTAGGAGAATCTTCGTTTTACGTTTATGTAAAAAGAGGGCTAATCGCCCTCTTTTTGTTGTCTTTAAATTTAAAATGAATGTTTATAAAAAGTGAACCTGCAATTTAGTGGAAGTTTTCCAACTCCCACAGATTGTTAGTTGAACCAAACGGGCTTTACGGTCAGTTGTTCGCCCTCCTAGGGGCCTCGTTCTCACCTTTAAAATTGAGGTGAGCGCCTTACTAACCGTTTATGCGAGATAATTTTTGATTGAACGACTTCGATGTAGAAAAGTTCAACGAATTTTATTTTAGGTATAATTTGTTACTGATGAGACCATTTTTTTTGAGTGACAAAGCATTTTTTCATGGTTGACATGATTAAATCCTTTCAAGGTACCTTTCACGCAATCTCCCCCACTTACTCTTAGCACAGGCCAATCCCCTGTGTTTTTTTATTTAATTGAAAGGAATGATTTTTGCATGACACAAACAAATGCATCAACAACTGAACATTGGAAAAGGAATATTATACTTTTTTTGGGGAGCCAAACTATCTCACTTTTTGGTTCTTCACTCGTACAATATGCGATTACGTGGTACATCACGTTAAGCACACAATCGGGTGTCATGATGACAATCTCTATCATATGCGGTTTCTTACCCACTTTCTTCCTTTCACCTATTGCCGGTGTCTGGGCGGATCGATATAATCGCAAATGGTTAATCATTTTGGCTGATGGCATGATTGCCCTGTCCACACTACTGTTAGCTATTTTATTTTTACTGGGCTATGATTCACTTTGGTTACTATTTGGCATTTCAGCCATTCGTGCAATAGGAGCTGGTATTCAAACACCAGCTGTTGGAGCAATTCTTCCACAAATTGTACCTGAAGATAAACTAATGAAAGTAAACGGCACAAATGGTAGTATTCAAGCGTTTGTGATGATTATCTCTCCAATGGCTAGCGGCGCATTATTGACACAAGCTTCGCTCGAATCGATTTTCTTTATCGATGTGATTACAGCTGCAATAGCAATTAGTACGTTGCTGTTCTTTTTGCATATTCCTGTTCATGCCAAAGCAGCACAAAAGCAAACTACAGGCTATTTTAATGATATGAAACAAGGCTTTACGTATATTAAAGAACATAATTTTTTGAAAAGATTCTTCTTGTTTTTTGCATTTTTCATGATACTTGCAGCACCTGCCGCATTTTTGACTCCATTACAAGTGACACGAAGTTTTGGAAATGATGTTTGGCGTTTAACCGCTATCGAAATTACTTTTGCCTTAGGTATGCTGATTGGTGGGATATTGATGGCATCATGGGGTGGCTTTAAAAACAAAGTGCATACCATGACATTTGCGACATTAATATTTGGTGCCTGCACGGTTGTACTCGGTATCATTCCTGTTTTTTCATTGTACCTTGTCTTCATGGCGATTACAGGTATATCCATGCCCATCTTCAATACACCTGCCACTGTTTTGCTGCAAGAGAAGGTTGAGGGTGATTATTTAGGCAGAGTTTTTGGTGTGCTTGGGATGATTTCAACATCTATGATGCCTTTAGGCATGCTAATTTTCGGCCCAATTGCAGATATAATTGCTATTGAATGGTTACTGATTGGCACAGGTATCTTCTTATTTATCCTAGGATTTTTCTTACTTGGCAGTAAGGCATTACTCGCAGCTGGCAAACCGACTTCGAATAATACAAACGACTAAAAGCTTGTTCTTTTATTGCTATTTACTTCATCTAGCATGTTTAAACTCTATTAAATGAGTGAAAGATATGGGTAAGAGGTGATCGAAGATGGATGAGAAAAAACAAGCCAAAACACGCCGTACGAATAATCCAGATGTATTAGATACGGACAAAGAAAGTATTTTTGACAAACATGAAGATATGAATACTGTGGATCCGATACCTGGTGAAGAATTAAATGAAAAGGTCAAGGATGAGAAAAACAAAACAAAAACAAAAGATACATCTGCCACAGATAAGCGTTATTAATCATAATAAAAAAATTGCCCTAAAAAGTCTGTTCCTACAGCACTCTATGGGGCAATTTTTCATGCAAGGGAAATATTAAATGTAACCTTCCAATCAATACAAAATAGAAAAAGGTGGTTTGCCAAAAAGATGCACGATCTATAAAAATACTTTGCGAAACAGTATGTTATGCGTATTTCGGTTGCTCCCATCTACAGCCATTTTTCCGTGCAATATACCTTTTTTGCTGTGGCATCTAATTTTACTTTTTTTCCTATTGCTATGGGATGCATAGGATGTGTATGGCATATATCAAAATCTGCTAGAATCGGTATATCAATACCGTCTAATTGCTCTACTAATACTTCATAAGGTTTACGCGCTGTTCCCAAATCATCATAACATTCATGTTTTCCTAATAGGATGCCACTTACCTTTTCAAAAACGCCATGAAGTTTTAACATGGCAAAGTTTTTTTCCACAATTGCTATACTTTTTGAACAATCTTCAATAAGTAAGATATCCCCTGTTGTTATTTGAGGAAAATAACATGTACCAATAAAGCCATACATTGCATTTATATTTCCAGCTATTAATCTTCCTTCAGCAACTCCTTCTTTTACTGTCAGCCATTCATTTTTATATAGCTTTTTCTCAGCAATTTTTTCTAACCAATTTACTGGTTCGTCTGACCAATATTCCGGCATAGGAATTTCATAAGGTAGTTTCTGTGGTTTTATGAAGTATTCTTCAAAAAATGTATATGTGTCATTTATTAATGGTTCAAATTCCCCAAAGGAAGGGACTAAAGCAGGGCCATAATAAGTTGAGATACCTGTTTTTGCGTAAAGAGCAAGTAAAATAGCCGTTACATCTGAGTAACCAACAATTATTTTAGGATTACGCCTAAACGCTTCATAATCGATATAGGGCAACAAACTATTTGAATTGGTTCCCCCTATTGTGGAGATAATTATATGAATGTTTGGGTTACGTAATAATTCATTTAATTCTTCAGCACGTTCCTTAGGAGTTCCCGAACGATACGTGTCAGATTTACCTGTTAAGCTACCTTCGATAATTTTCAAGTTCTTTTGTTCAAGAAATGCCTTTGCTCGCTCATAGCGTGGTAATGCTGTGACTGAAGCTGGTGATGAAGGTGAGAAAATTCCAATGCAACGATCCTTTTTATTATTAGGCATCTTAGCAAAACCTTTCTAGATTTAGATTGGCAAAAATTTTGCCATATAATATTCATCAACATAGCTACCATTGACACGTAAGGAATGCCGCTTTGTTCCTTCAATCTCGAAGCCCATTTTTTTATATAATGCAATGCCGACTGTATTATCTACCATAACCGTAAGTTCCAGACGATGTATGCTCTTGTTTTTTGCCCAATCATTTAACTTGCTAAATAATGCTGTACCTATCCCTCTACCTCTAAAGTCACTGTGGATACCAATTACAATATAGGCACGATGGGCAATTCTAGAGGGTGTATCTCCTTGAACAATTAAATAGCCTACAATATTATCTTTCACTTCAGCAATGAATATTGTCGAATTGAACTGATACCTCATTTTTTCTATGAATACAGCAAATTGTTTCGATTCTAGCTGTCGTTCACCAGGGCCGAACAACATGAAATTAGACTCTTCCGCATTTTTCATCACCGTAATTAGTCCTTCAGCGTCTTCTAGTCTCGCTTCTCTGATTAACATGTGTAAGTCTCCTCTCAATCTTATACTTTATTCATCTGATTGAACGTGGGCTCAATATTATTCACCCATATATGCAGATGTATCGGTTGAGAATTCACAACCTGATAGCGCAATAAATTGTTTGTTATTTAGACCTGAACCTTAGCTCTTCTTAATACATAAACCGCTTGTTTATAACCGCATCTTCCTAATACTTTTATTTATTATCACAAAACACTAATGGGAAATCAATAAATCAATGGTATTTTTTGTATACAAACTATCCTCCAAGCTTATAAAAAAGAAGAAGTCGTCATAGTCATGATGACGCTTCTTCTAAAGAAATTATTGGTGGACAAGCATAGCATAATAGCCAAATAACTTGCCCACATTGATATTTACCAACATTTTTTATGACTTATTATTTTCGTTTACTGCCAATTAATAGCGTGATTTGTGCCATGGTAAATGTTAACGAAGATTTTTTTCGATATGCTACATACTTGGGTTGCCAAATATCTGCGTATTTTAATTTGAAGTTTTTTAAACCTTTGAAATGATAGAAGTGCTGACCATGTAAAAATATTTGTGCAGCAATTTTTTCGCTTAAAAAAGAATACCTAGACTGACCAACATTTGATAATGGTGACATCCCGAGATTGAAGACACGATATCCTTCTTGTTTTGCCCATTCGAAGAGCGATAAGAAAAGAAAATCCATTGTTCCAGATGGCGCTCCCGGTCTATAACGCATAAGATCCACCGAAATTCTTTCACCATTATCATACATTGGCATTAGACTAGCAAAGCCAATAACGCCTTGTGTTCCCTTTAACACAGCTATCTTTGACATGTTCAAATAGTTTGTATCAAAAAAACCAAGGGAGTACCCTTTCTCTGCACGTCCTTGCAGCCATTTCGTTGACACTTCTTTTAGTTCGTTCATTACTTTTAATGAGTGAGGGGGATGCAAGACATCCACTGTATAGTTCTCACGTTCAAATTTATTTTTGATGGCTCGAAATCCTTTCATCACCTTTCCTGAAAATGTAAATTCTCTTAAATCAACAAAGGCTTCTTCACCGAGCTTAAAAAAACTATATCCATGCTCATGTAACGAGGGGAAAATTTTATTGTTTATTTTATAAAAAACAGGCGTATAACCATGACTATCTGCTAATTCAAAAAATTCCTGTATCGCTGCAGAAAAATCAGTTTCTTTACCCACTGGATCGCCAAGTACAACTATTTTATCTGCAAAAATTTGATAAGAAAACAGAACTGTGTCATTTTTATTCCAGTGAACGAATTTATCATGTAGGAAGATTAAATGCGAAAACTCTGTCCCTTTATAGGTCATTAGGTGCTTTTGGATCTTTTCTTCTTGCTCTATTGATAATAGTTTTATCATCTTCTTTGGTGTACGGATAAAATAGCCAAGATAAAAGATCACAACGGCAATTAATAGACCGATAATGGCACTAAAAAATAAATCACGGTAATCCGTAATCAAATAATCATGCACAACAGTTGGAATATGAATTTTTGCTGTAGGTAAGTTCACATAACCAATGAATAAATACATAGCTGTTATGAATGACACAGCAGCAATATCAAACAACACAATGCCCCACGTTAAAACATAACTCTCACGGTAAAATTGTTTTTTTGATGCAATAAGTAACCCTGTAACAATAAGTAAAAAGATAGCTTCTTCATAATCAAAGCTTTTACTAATAGAAAACATAGCAGAACTTATTAAGACAATAATTGCAAGCTGATAGGCTCTTTTTACTTTATATTTAATGCCCCTGCATAATCCCAAAAGAATAAAACCTGCAGCAACAGTCAACTGATGAGATACATTCATTATGGGTAATGATAAAAATTCCTGCGCTATTTTTAATCGACTTAAAACTCCTGGGACCGATGCCGAAAGCAATAACACAATACCAGAGACAAATACTAAAATTGTTAATAGTGTATGACTAAGCTTTTGAACAATAACATTTGGCAAATCGTCCCAAGATCGATTCCAACGCTCCCAATACTCTTTTGTAAATAAAAGGGAGGAAATCAAAAATGGAACAACAAAATAACCAAGCCGATACAAAATTAATAAAAAAAGTACTTTTCCATCAGCAATATCTAAACTTTGAGTGCCCCACAGAAAAACAAGGTCAAATGAGCCCACTCCTCCAGGTATCATACTAACTATTCCCGCACAGGAAGCTACTAAAAAAATGGGTAACAATGCTGAAAGTTCAATCGGTATCCCCAATATAAATGTTAATAACCAAATAACTAAAAAGACCGCTAGCCATTCTGCTACTGAGGTAGCAATCAATAACATAGAATGCTTGGCATTTAACGATAGTAAATTCCTGTTTTTAAATCGAACAAGATGCACAGCAACAAAAACAGGAAAATATAAACTGACAATGATTACGGCAATCGATAACCACCGTATTTCTTGCAAAATCGGAAAGTCCCAATAGAACATATACATCATCCATGTTAATAAAGAGATGCCTGTAAGATAAAAAAGCGTAACGGAAGCTATGCTTTTTAGTAAACCTTCTTTATCTTCATTAGACTTAGAGTAGAAGTAATTACGAAGAAAAATTCCAACAAGTCCACCGAAGCCAATTAGATTTGAAAAGGTATTTACAATAAAAGAATTCTTTACCAATACTCTTTTTCTTATTTTGATACCCACAATCTTTACTAAAATAACATCATAGAAAATCATTGGGGTGATTGCACAAATCATCATGATAAAGATCAGCAAGAGTTCCCATATTTGCAGTTGACTTACTTCATAGCGAAGTAAATTAACATCTACACCACTTATTGTTTTTTTTATTTCATACATAGCTATCGTTAACAGTACTATTGGAAATAGAATTTTCACAAACTTTAACAATGGCTCTTTCCGAAAACTGAACATGTGCTAAACCTACTCCCCATATGCTTTCTGAAAATAAATCATAGTGTCACCAATGACTTTTATGATGACAATTTTAACTAATTGGTAGCGTTGAAAAGGTGGAGAATTGTAAGAAAACTACAAGATTCCACCTTTTTTTACTCTCTCATCGCTTTTTTCACAAAACGGTTAATATCAACGTCTGCCCCAATAAGAAGCATAATATCGCCTAACAAAATTTTATCGCTCGCTTGTGGTGATACTATAATGTCTGTTCCACGTTTAATACCAACAATGTTGATGCCATACTTCGCACGAATATCAAGATCCATGATGGAATAGCCTGCAATCGCGTCATTCGCTTTTAACTCCATAATAGAATGCTCATCAGATAGTTCTAAATAATCCAGTACAGTATTTGATAACATGTTATTAGCAATACGAATGCCCATATCTCGCTCAGGGTGAACGACAAAATCTGCCCCAATTTTACGTAGTACTTTTTCATGATAGTCGTTTTGAGCTTTTACAGTTATTTGTTCTACACCTAGCTCTTTTAAAATAATGGTCGTCAAAATACTTGCTTGAATATCCTCACCAATGGCCACTATAACATGCTCAAAATTACGAATGCCTAATGAATTTAATACAGATTCATCTGTTGAATCTGCAATGACAGCTTGAGTGGCAATCGCAGCAAACTCATCCACGCGCTCTGAGGAGTTATCAATCGCCATTACTTGTGCTCCTTGACTCATTAATTCACGAACAATACTACCACCGAAACGTCCCAGTCCAATGACAGCAAACTCTTTTTTCATCATTAAAAATCCCTCCGAAAACTACAATTATTTTTAGTGTAACGTATTCTTTGTCATATGTATCGTCAAAACTGGAGACGATTCGTCAATCTATGTATTCTAGCTGTCATTTTCGACATTTTAATGAGAAGACTTCACTTCAAAATAAATATGCTAGATGTTTATCGAGGACGCAGTACCCTTTACCTAAGTTCCATAAATAATTTTATATTTAACTTCTTTGATTTAAAAAAGACGAGGATTTTAATATCCCCGCCTTCAAAAATAATATGCTTAAGCGTTACGCATTTCATCTAGAACACGATTTACGCGCTTTTCTAACATTTTCATACCGCTTCCACCAGCTTGCATATGTCGCAGTTGACCATCTTTATCAAATACGAAATACGCTGGTACGTATTGGTTTTCGAATGCATCTGTTAGCTTCAATTCGCTATCTACAAAGATTGGTTGCATGATGTCATGTTCAGCAGCTACTGCTTTAATTGTTTCTAAATCAGTATCAGCCTCAGAACGCGGCATATGCACAGCGACAACATTTAGCTCATCTTTGTACTGATCACGGAAATTGTTCACGTCTGGCATAGCTTCTTTACATAAATGACAACTAACTGACCAGAAGTGAATTAATGTTGGTTTTTCGCCCACTAAATCTGCTTTTGTCACTTCACCATTTAACCAAGTTGTGGCACCTGCAAGTTCAGGCATTTGTTCACGAAGTTTCATCAAAAATCCTCCCCTTTTGTATCAAATACGGTCACAGCGTAATTGCGACCGGATTTTTCTCGACCCAACTTGCATTCGAAAAAATTTCACTAGGGATACATACGATTCCCTCTAGATAGTAGAAATCCTCAAATCTTCCTAAGAAACGACAATTTCTACTGATAAAGAATAAATATCCCCACAAACATGTCGTGGGGACCTACTATTCATTTTAAAATTAAAGAGTAGCTTGACCTGGACGCCAGTTTGCCGGGCAAAGACCACCAGTTTGTAAAGCTTGAAGTACACGTAAAGTTTCATCTACGTCACGGCCGATGTTATTATCGAATACTGTTTGGTATTTTAATTCGCCTTGTGGATCAATGATAAATAAACCACGCAGTGCGATACCTTCTTCTTCAATTAACACACCGTATTCTTTTGAAATTGTGTGGTTTGTATCTGCAGCTAATGGATATTTTAAATCACCAAGACCATTTTGAGTGCGGTCAGTGTTAATCCAAGCTAAGTGTGTGTGAATTGTATCAGTTGAAACACCGATTACTTCAGCATCTAAGTCTTCGAACTCATCATAACGATCGCTCATTGCAGTAATTTCTGTTGGACATACAAATGTGAAGTCCATTGGATAGAAGAATAATACAGTCCATTTGTCTTGTGCTTTAATCTCTTCTAAAGATACTTTACCAAAAGATTTGTCTGGAAGTACTGCTTCCATTGTGAAGTTAGGTGCTTGTTTGCCTACCATACGTTCTGCCATTGTTAATCCCTCCGAATAAATATGTAGTTAAATATTCCATTCGCACATGCGAACTCGTCTTCTACGATAGCAAAGAAGTCGCAGTTTTTCAACGAAGTGCACTTCGCCATGCGATTCATTTCAAGTACGTTGACAAATATTTGTCAAATACCCAAACATAATCATTCCTACATCTTATTTATTCGCTACTTTTAGCGATTTTATTCTGGAATAAACAAAAATTTCAGGCTTAATTTATATGCTAATTTTTTTAAGAAATAGCATGTTTTTTTCAGCAAAAATGATTGCAAATTTTTTATTAATATGTATAATAGTAATGTTTTTAGTAAACTAAAAGTTTCGTTAAAGTAAACTTCATTTTCTGAAAGTTTATGATTGCTAAACTTCTTCTAGGAGGGAAAAGATGCAAATTGGAGGAAAAATTAAAGCACTTCGTTTGAAAAAAGGTCTCACCCAAGAAGAACTTGGAGAACGTACAGATTTGAGTAAGGGCTATATCTCACAATTAGAGCGTGATTTGAACTCACCTTCTATTGAAACCTTATTTTCATTATTAGAAGTTTTAGGATCAACGCCTAAAGAATTTTTCGATGATGAAGCACCTGAACAAAAGGTTGTATATACCGAAGAAGATCAATCCATTTACACGGACGAAGAAAAAAAATATGAAATTCAATGGCTTATTCCCACATCAAACGAAAAAGAAATGGAACCTATTTTCCTGACACTTGCTGCTGGCGGTGAATTCAAACAATTCGAGCCGTCGTTAGCGGAAACATTTATATATATTGTCAAAGGGCGTATTCGTCTCGTTTTGGGGAAAGAACAATATATAGCTAGTGAAGGCAATGCGCTCTATTTTGACGCTGCAGATCATCATCAAATTTTTAACGCACATGACGATGAAACGAAAATTTTACTCGTCGCAACGGATTCATACTTATAGCTTAACTTAAGGAGGCGCATCAATGACTACGAATTCAATTATCCGCTTTGAAAATGTATCTAAATCATATAACGACGGCACTGTCGTCTTAAAAAATATTAACCTAGAGCTTGAAAAAGGTAAGTTCTATACGTTACTCGGCCCATCTGGTTGTGGCAAAACGACTATTTTACGAATTATTGCTGGTTTTACCGAACCAACAACAGGCGATGTGTTCTTCCACGATAAAAAAATTAATGCTGTACCAGCAAATGAACGCCAAGTAAATACGGTATTTCAAGATTATGCACTATTCCCACATTTGAATGTTTTTGAAAATGTAGCTTTTGGTTTACGTATAAAAAAGCTACCTGAAAATGACATTAAAGAACGTGTTGCAGAAGCCCTAAAGTTCGTCAACTTAGCGGGCTATGGTAACCGTGAAATTTCAGAGATGTCAGGTGGTCAACGCCAACGTGTAGCAATTGCGCGTGCCATTGTCAATGATCCAGAGGTCATTCTACTCGACGAGCCCCTGTCTGCATTAGATTTAAAGCTACGTACAGAAATGCAATATGAGTTACGTGAGTTACAGCAACGTCTTGGTAAAACTTTTGTCTTCGTTACGCATGACCAAGAAGAAGCTTTAGCAATGAGTGATGAAATTTTTGTGCTAAGTGAAGGTCAAATTCAACAATCTGGTACACCTGTAGACATTTATGATGAGCCAATTAACCGTTTTGTAGCTGACTTTATTGGAGAATCAAACATCGTGCCGGGTGTAATGATTGAAGATTTTAAAGTTGAGTTTACTGGGAAGGTTTTTGAATGTGTTGACCAAGGTATGAAACCAAATGAAAAAATCGATATCGTCATCCGTCCAGAGGATTTGGAAATGACGACAGTCGAGAAAGGCAAATTAATCGTTAAAGTAGATACTCAATTATTCCGTGGGGTACATTATGAGTTGTCTACATACGATAAAGACGGCAATGAGTGGCTAGTGCATTCACTGAAAAAAGCTGAAGTAGGGACAGAAATCGGTTTAGACTTTGATCCGGAAGCAATCCATGTCATGCGCTTAAATGAGACAGAGGAAGAATTCGATAAACGACTAGAAGCCTATGGAGATGACGAAGATGCAAACTAAGACATCAAAATCTGCGTTATTTCCATACGTCTTATGGATTGCATTATTTGTCATCGCACCGATTGCCCTCGTCGTTTACTATTCCCTACTCGATTTACATGGCAACTTCACGCTTGATAACTATAAAGCATTCTTTACGTCTGTTTATTTAAAAATGACACTTAGCTCGTTTTGGTATGCGTTTTTAATTACATTCTTCACATTATTAATTTCCTATCCGACTGCTTATTTTTTAACGAAAACAAAGCATAAGCAACTTTGGTTATTACTCATTATCATTCCATCTTGGATCAATCTTTTATTAAAAACTTATGCATTTATCGGGATTTTCGGTTTATATGGTCCCATTAATGCATTTATAGAAGTATTTGGTTTTGATCCACAACAGATGCTTTTCACAGATCTTAGCTTTGTGTTCGTATCCGTTTATATTTTTATTCCATTTATGATATTACCGATTTTCAATTCATTGGATCGTTTAAATCCAACATTGATTTATGCAGCACGTGATTTAGGGGCTTCTGCCATTACAACTTTCCGTCGTGTCGTGTTACCCCTTACGTTGGATGGCGTTAAATCGGGTATTCAAGTTGTCTTTATCCCAGCATTATCACTTTTCATGATTACACGCTTAATCGCGGGGAACCGAGTAATTACACTTGGTACAGCGATTGAACAGCAATTCCTGGTGACACAAAACTGGGGAATGGGCTCAACAATTGCTGTATTCTTAATTTTATTTATGGTCATCATTATGTTAATTACAGGTCAAAAGGATAAAGGAGGTCGTGTACGATGACAAAACTATCTACATCAGCGAAGGTCTATTTAGCAATGGTTTTTATTGTCTTATATGCGCCTATTCTTTACTTGGTCTTCTACTCATTTAATAGTGGTGGCTCAATGAATAATTTCGAATCATTTACATTAGAGCACTATAAAGCGGTTTTCGAGGATTCAAGACTCCTTGTAATATTAATTAATACAGTTATTGTGGCCTTACTTTCGGCGTTAATCTCTACAATTATCGGCACATTAGGTGCAATTGGCATTGTTACCGTAAAAGATGCAAAAATGCGCAATACATTACTTTCGTTAAATAATGTACTAATAGTAAGCCCTGATGTTATTATCGGTGCAAGCTTTTTAATACTGTTCACAATGGTTGGCATTAAATTAGGCTTTGCTTCTGTATTATTAGCACATGTCGCGTTTAGCGTACCGATTGTTGTACTGATGGTCTTACCAAAATTGCTAGAAATGAATAAATCGTTAATCGATGCTGCATTAGATCTTGGCGCAACGAAAAAAGATATCATGATGCGCGTTATCTTACCATATATTCAGCCTGGTATTTTTGCAGGATTCTTCCTCGCTTTAACGTATTCACTGGACGACTTTGCAGTAACATTTTTCGTGACAGGTAATGGCTTCAGTACATTATCTGTTGAAATTTATTCGATGGCACGTGCTGGTATCTCCTTAACGGTAAATGCTATTTCAGGGTTAGTCTTTTTCGTCACTGTTTTCGTCGTTATCGGCTATTATTTCATTACAAGCCGTGCTAGTAAAAGAACGGAGGGACAACAATGAAGCAATTAATTCAAGCTACAATCGCGATCCTTGTCGTTTCCGCCCTGTTAATGTATGCTGCAAATGCGATGAGTGCTGGTGGTGGTAAAAGTGGTAAAAATACATTGACCATTTTTAACTGGGGAGAATATATTGACCCTGATTTATTGAAGCAATTTGAAAAAGAAACTGGCATCCATGTCGTTTACGAAACGTTTGACTCAAATGAAGCCATGATGACAAAAATTCAGCAAGGTGGTACAGCTTACGATATTGCAGTACCTTCTGAGTACATGATAGAAAAAATGAAAGAAGAAGATTTACTCATTCCTTTAGACAAAACGAAAATCCCTAATATTAAAAATATAGACCCGTATTTTTTAGATTTGCCATTTGATGATAACAATAAATATTCTGTGCCATATTTTTGGGGAACAGTCGGCATTGTCTATAATCCAAGTCTTGTTGGCGATTTAGACTTCTCCTCTTGGGAAGATTTATGGGATTCTTCGTTAAAACGTAAAGTATTTTTAGTAGACGGTGCACGGGAAGTAATCGGTATGGGCTTAAATAGCCTCGGCTACTCTCTAAACTCTTTAAATGATGACGAATTGCGGGAGGCTACTGATAAGCTTATAACCCTTGCTCCAAATGTCAAAGCAATTATTGGCGACGAAATTACGCCACTCATGATTAATAATGAGGCGGCTGTTGCCCTTACGTGGTCTGGTCAAGCGGCAGATATGATGTACGAAAATGAAGAGTTAGACTTTGCTGTACCTGAAGAAGGATCTAACTTATGGTTTGATAATATGGTTATCCCAAAAACTTCAAAAAACATGGAGGGAGCACATGCATTTATCAACTTTATGTTGGATGCGGACTCTGCTGCTACAAATGCCGATTATGTAGGTTATTCGACGCCTAATATTGCGGCGATGGATTTAATGGATGAAGAAGTGGTAACTGATGAACGCTACTACCCTTCTGAACAACAACGTGACACATTAGAAGTTTATAAAAACCTAGGCCCAGATTACTTAGGGAAATACAATGAACTGTTTTTAGAATTTAAAATGAGTATACGTTAAGTTTTCGTTTATAAATGAAAAGGTGATAAAAAACAAAAAGTTAAAAAAGTTTTCATCGCCACAGCCTATAGACCAATACCCCGAGAATTTCATTTCTCAGGGTATTTTGTCTTTTTTGAAGGCAGTTGAATATAAATCCCCCTGAATTTTATGGATGAATTGTCTCTAGTTTTTATGTCCTATTAGGTAGCTTGCCATGTCCAAGTGGCAAGCTATTTTTAATTCATCACAGCTATAGTAATTAACTCCTCAGTAGAATTGTCCAACGCATACCATCTTTCATATCCCCATATACACGTTCATTTGTTGGTATTTCGAGCTTTTTACGCTCATTGATTTATATTTCTTCATCTCATTTATTATCACTTCAAGAATTCTTTTCTTAGCAGGCTAAAAGCAGAATAAAATATCAGTAAGCATACAAGTTGATTGGCATGGAAGGTGGTACATTCCTGCAACAACAGCACGTGCGGAAAGGAAGCGCCTGGAACGGGAATCAACAGGTTCATATAGATACTTCTATTTAAAAGAAAAAAACAAACTCAATTTTTTGAGTTTGTCTACAGTAAGAAAGGTGATGAAAAAATATTTTTCATCACCTTTTTTGCGCAAAAATTGTAACTTGCAATCCTGAAGAAATTGCTGTACTTTCAAGAATTCTTAAAAGAGTTTATCTAGGTAACCAGGATGATGATTTTTGTAAAACATCCGATTTATCAGAACCGTTAATAACTTCCTGAATAATACTTAACTCTGAAACTGAAATATCCCCAACCATTTCCATTTTACCGAAATCTACTTCTTTATTGGAGCATAAAAGCATTGAATGAACTATTTTCATTATCATAGTATTCCCTTCCTTTCAATTTCTTTACAATTATAATACTATAAAAGAAGTAAGTAATAACCGCAAATATATTAGAGATAACCGCAAATTTTTTATTCTGGGAAGGATTAAAAATGATGAATGAAAAAAGAAAAATCCTTGTTTTACAGTTTATATTTTTAACGGCTCATCTTTTTTTAATTTTCACCATGCTCTCACCCTATATAGGAATAGCAATACACTTTAACAGTAATGAGGAAGTTGTCGTTACTAATGTATATGATAATGATGGTTGGGCACGTTATACGAATCTTTCACCTGGAGACGTCATCTTAGAAGTAGATGATAAGGAAATTAGCTCAATAAAAACTTATAACTATAATAATTGTTTTGTTCATGGTTCCTCAATAAAAATTAAACGAAATAATGAAATGAAATACATTCAAGCTCCAACTAATTCACGTAAAGATACTTTTCAGGAAATTATAATTCCAAGTATTTTTTCCTTAACTGTATTTGTCCTTACTTTATTTATTTACCAACAAAATAGTAAAGTTGCTTTCTATTTAATAGGATTTCTTTTATCAGTATCTCTTAGTTTTTTTGCCTCTACAGAATCTGGACGAGGGGATATTGTATCTAGTATTTTAATATGTGTTTTTTTCCCTCTTGGTTCCCTTTTCCTTACACTTTTCATTCATAGGTTGTTACTGGAAAAAGGAATTATTAAAAATAAATGGCTAACTTTTTTTAAAATCAATAGTGTCATTTGCCTGTTCGTTATTTTTCTAAAATTAGCGACACTTTTGCAAAACAATTTACTTGATGTTATCAGCACTGGACTAATGTTAAGCTACTTTTGCCTCAATATTTGTTTTTCAATTATGCTCTTACTTTATTTTTATGTAGCCACTAAAGGCTCTCATCATGAAGTCTTTTTTAAATGGTTAATATTAATTCATGTCTGTGCCTTTATCCCATTTATTTTTTTACATGCTGTACCATTTATTTTTAATCTTCCCTATCTACAAGATGATGTAGCAGCTTTTACGTTATTTATTATTCCTATAGGTTATTCTTACATAGTATTGACTAACCGTTTAATAGACATAAATTTTATTTTAAAACAAATTCCATATTATACATTCTTAACATTTATCCCCACGTTAGTGTTAACTATTCTAGTAATAAGCGATAGATTTTATACAGAAAATGGCGTTGTGTATTTTATTATCTTATTTTTAGCGATACTAATTATTAATATTGTTACATTATTTTTAAAAGAAAAATTAGATTTTCAATTAAAAGATAGTTTTCTTTATAAACAATCCTATTTGTCCAAAAATCTAAATGAATTTTCACAAAAATTACCTTCAGTTATGAAAGAAAATGATTTGGAAAATTTACTGCTTAATCAAATTACAGAAATATTAGACCCTCAGATTCTTTTATTAATACGGCTAAATAAAGAAACACTAGAATTTCAAAGCATAGATTATAAAAGCAATTCACAAAGTATGCTTACTGATTTCATCAAGAAAAAGTTAAAAAATACTACTACTGATACTTTAATTGGCAACCCGAATTATCTTGGAATTGAACTTTATCAAACTGATAGCTATGTCACCTATCTATGGGTAAGCCAAAAAAGAAATAATACCACTTTTAATATGCACGAAAAAATGTGGCTAATTAATATTGTAAAGTATGTGAGATTAGTTCATGAAAATTTAAATATCGTACAAAATATTATAAAGTCAATAGAAAAAAGAGATACTACTAATCATCAATCATCGAATACTCTTTCTAGATTTTTATTGCAATTAGGCGAACAAGAACGAATAAGACTGGCTTCTGATTTGCATGATTCTGCCTTACAAGATCAAACAATTTGGTATCAAAAATTAGATAAAGTAATACAAAATTCAAGTAGTACCTTGCAAGAAGAAGAATTAGCCACATTAAATAAAATAAAAAATGGGCTATTGGATGTTATTAAACAGCTTAGAGAAACTTGCAGTGAGCTTCGTCCCAATTTTATGCTGAATACAGATTTTACTGCTTCGTTAGAAGAATTCTGTAAAAAAAAACAAATGAAAGTTAGTTATAATTTGAAATATGAATTTCATAATTTTTCCGATTACTCTAATAATTATAATTTAACTATTTCCATTTATCGGGTACTACAAGAACTCTTAAACAATGCGGAGAAGCATGCTAAAGCCTCTGTCGTTTCAGTGGAGATGTGGGAAGAAAATGATTATATTTTTTTAGATTATAAGGACAATGGTGTAGGAATGAACAATTCTATCGAAAAATATAGTGAACACCATATTGGACTCATTGGAATAAAAGAAAGAATTCATATTCTAAACGGTGACATTGAATTTATTTCTGAAGTCGATAAGGGATTACAAATTCTAATAACAATACCGAGGTGAAAGTAATGATACAAATATTAATTGTGGATGACCATCCAATGGTTGGTCTCGGTACCAAAAATATACTGGAGGAAGTAACAAATTTTGATATTACCTATCTATTAGATAGTCAACAGGTTATACAAGCCATTAAAAAAAAATCTTTTGATATTTACTTACTAGATATTAATATGCCCAACTGTTCGGGAATTGAATTATCCAAAAAAATCTTAAATACTCATGCGGATGCTAAAATCATTTTCTATACAGGTTTTGATTACTCTTTTCAATTTAATACGTTAATTGAATTAGGTATTTATGGCATCATAAGTAAATCAGCTTCCTATCAAGTTTTAGTTTTGAATATACAAGCTGTGCTGAACGGTTATGTGTTAGTCCCAAGAGAAATGCTAATCAGGTCAACCCCTTCAAACTTTTCACAAGGTTTATTCAGTGCTGATCATCGTCAAGTGTTTTCCCAAAAAGAGCTAGATATATTGGAGAGTTTAGCAAAAGGTTCCAGCAATAAAGAAATTGCAGATGAGCTTTTTATGAGTATTCGTGCAGTTGAATATAACCTAACAAAAATCTATAAAAAGTTGTGTGTCACTTCTCGTTCCGAGGCAGTCGCAAAAGTATTAAACAATAGTCAAATATAATTTTCACTACTGAGATTACGAGTTTTTGGTATATGGAGGAATTTATAAATGGAGACACGCAACAACAGTCAATTACATGAAGAATTAATATCCATAGCAAATCAACTAATTGAGACTGCTTTTACAGAGCAACACTTGCACAACCTTGCCCAAAGTTATGTACGGTTTAAATTTCATCAAAGTATAAACTTTGCCTTACTAACTGAGCTTCATTATTCCATCTTTAGAGAGCAGCAGACCCTCAAGGAACAAAGAGAGCTGCAAGTCGTGATGGAGTTAATTATTTTAGCGGCCGATATTTTAGATGATATTCAAGACAAAGATGCATCTATTTATCCTTGGTCAGAGGTCAACTTTGAAGAAAATTCAAATATCATTATTGGTTTATTACTCACAGCATTCAATAAAATTACTTTATTAGACTGTTGTTTCGAGGTCAGAAATTTCATGAGCCAGCAAATTCATTGCTTATTGCTGCAATCCATTAATGGACAGCAAAGAGATATTAACAATCGAATCACGACTGAAACCGAATATTTAGAAATGGCTAGCTTGAAATCAGGTTCCCTCACGCAATTGGCCTGTGTACTAGGGGCTGGCAATGTCTCAGAAAAAACTTTAAATATTATTAAAACCTATTCAAACTATATAGGCATCATTGCTCAAATCCGCAATGATGTGCATGATTTGTTAACAGAGCACCAAATAAGTGATTTACATATAAAAAAGATTACTTTACCAGTCCTTTACTATCTTTGCATAGATGATGACGATTTTCTCCCTATAAAACATTACTATAATAGTGAGCAAATCTTTATGCATTTAACAGATTCAGAAAAGGATCATTTTATGAAAGTCATACGACAGGGCGGGGCTATTCAATATTGTCATGCAGTAGAAAAAATTTACTACCGTAAATTTATAAATTGCATTGAAGGTTTACCTATCTCGAACATAGCACGCGAGCAACTATTAACTCTAAAATTTTAATATCATATAGTGTAGAAACTGGAGTCTACATGCATTTAATCCTAAGCAAGTAGACTCATTTTTTATCCTTATTTAAGACTACTGATTTCTCAATATATCCAATTTTCGGTTAATTTTTTTCCTTTTTCTATTAAACATTATCCGCTTTAGTTTACTCCCCGTATTGTTATACTTTACAAATAATTCATCCGGGTTATTAAAAATCCCTAAATCATCTGTTATTGAAAAGCTCTGTACATATACACTTTCACCAGTCCAACATAGATTTATGTTATCCTTATCTTTCACAGAAATTCCATATCCGATAAAACCATCATTAAAACTGCAAAGTCTATTTTTTACTTGCTTTAAATAAGAGTCATCAATAATTACACCTTCAAGGGCAATCCATTCATCATTTACATTCACTTCCGTCCAAGCGTGTACAATTTTATTGGGCGCTAATAGGTATGTGATACCCGTTAAAGCACCCTTTTGCATTTTTTTATCAATAAAAAAACCATGAATCCTGCAAGGAACGCCAACAGCTCTTAGTAAAGCCATTAAAAGTGTACTTTTTGTATTACATTGCCCATAGCCGTCTTGCAATACTTCCGAAGCAGGTATATCATCCCCTCGGTTATACCCGAACTTAATTTCATTTCTGACAAAATCATAAATCTGCTTGATTCTATCTTCATAATTTAAGTTATCCCAGCCTTTTTGTCTTATTAGGTGCTGAAACATTTCATCGTTAAAGTTTAACATTGCTGTCGGCTCCAAATATTTTTCCATCTTTTCTCACCCTTTTCAGTTATCCTTCACAACGATTCCTTTTAACTTTTTCTATATATTTACTATTATAACTAATATCATCTGTATAAAATATGGTATCTTACTACTCATATTTCCTCTTACTCACTTTGAATTATGTATGGAAGTTAATTGAAACATTGTGCATGGAATAATGACTATCTACACTGCGAAAATGCAATTTTAATCGGTAGGGATTTACTTATCCCTACCGATATCTTAAAGAATTTCTTCGACTTGTTTCTTCCTTAAAAAAATTAATGATAAACTAAAAAGACAGGTTAAAAGTAATCCACACCAAAATGCTTTCGTCATCGCCTCAACAATAAAACTTTGTGCATCACTGCGGATAGTATTTTGAATATTATTAACTTCCTTCTCTATATTTTCTATTTCTACATTTACCATCGCAGTTACTTTCTTTTCGATGTTTGGAGTAGCATTAACTTCTACTACTTGAGGCATTTCCTTTAACGTTTCCTCCAATTTCTTCGCAACAAATTGATCTTGCATTTCCTGTGGAATTTCAAAACTCTCTTGTTCTCCTTCACCTTCGAATAGCGTATCCTTTTTTCCTTGTAGATTCTCAATTGCAATGGCTTTTACAGCTTCAGGCATATTACCATTTTCAAAACGTGCCACCCCATCTGCAACAACATCATCCGCATATTGATTTAAAAAACTTAATGTAATTGATACAAATAAAGATACACCAAGAGCGCCTCCAAGATTTCGTGCAGTGGCAAAAATACCAGACCCTAAGGATACATGCTTTTCTGAAACGGAAACCGTACAAACAGTTACACTTGTCACCATGATGATGCCTAACCCTGTTCCGAGAAGGGACATCATGGTAATAAGCATTGAAAATTCTGTATCTGGTGTTAATTTTAATAAGAACACAAAACCTATCACTGTAAATACATAACCAAAGAACATTGGAATTTGATAGCCAATTTTATCAATTAATCGTCCAACAATTGGTGCAACTACTAACATGACAGCCGATAAAGGTGTTATTAAAAACGAAGCGTGTAATGTAGAAATCTCCTTCACCTGTGTAAGATAAATTGGCAATAAAATTAACGTTCCCATTAACAAAATGCCGCCTAAAAAGTTTGAAAGAATACCACCTAAATAATGTTGATTTTTAAATATTGTAAAATCAACTAAAGGTATATTTGTCCGTTTTTCTATAAAAATAAATAATAGAGTGGCAATTAAACTAATAGTGAAATACATATAGATTGTTGTAGAAGTCCAGCCTAGTTTTTCACCCTGTAATATGGCAAATGTTAAAAAATAAAGCGCCATACTTACGACGATCACGCCTAGTACATCCAATTTAAAGGGTGATTTAACGTCTTTACTTCCTTTAAATGCTACTATAATGAATGGGAAAGCGATCATGATAACTGGCACATTTATATAAAAAATCCAACGCCAATTAATAAATTCAGTTACAACTCCCCCAAGACTTGGGCCAATGGCTACTGCAAGCGCACCAACGGCTCCCCAGATGCCCATTGCCAGCCCTAATTTTTCAGGTGGCTCAGCAGTTCTTACGAGCATCATACTAGTAGGTATAATCATAGCTCCACCAATTCCCTGTAAAACACGAGCAGCTATTAACACTTCTACCGTTGGCGCCATACCACACAATAGGGAGCTAATCGCAAATACAATAACCCCAATTAAAAAAATTCTAATTCTCCCAAAGAAATCTGCTATTTTTCCTAAAGTAATTAACAAAATCGCAAGCGTCAGTACAAAGGAATTGATTATCCAAGAAGCTAAATTCAAATTAATGTGATAATCATTCATTATGTTAGGGAGTGAAATATTGACCACTGTACTATCTAAAAATACTAAAAACAAACCTAAACTAACCGCTAGTACTTGCTTCATACCTCCATATTTAGGCGCTGTTTGATTTGTCATTTTCAACCCTCTTTCATCCATTACATGAAATATTGACTCAACTACAACTGGGTAGGCACATCCAATACAATCTTTCCGATTAATTCTTTTAACACATCTGGCGTTGGTCCCATGACTGTTCCCGCCATACTGTCTCGGATATACCTCTCTATTGGTGTATTTGCTGAATAAGCATGACCTCCGCAAACTTTTAAGCCTATTTCTGCAACTCTTAGTACTGTTTGACAAGCCATTACTTTGACCTCTAGTGTGCTAACCATATCTATTTCTTTATTTTCCATCCGTTGCACAAAGGCATTTAAAGCTGTTTCCGCTTGGTCACATAGTACCTTCATTTCTCCAACCATTTGTTGAATACTTTGAAAGTCCGAAAGATTCGTATTAATATGTGTATAAAATCGTTTCTTGACGTAGTTTACGGACTCTTTATAAATTGCCTTTGCAATCCCAATATTTACTGCTGAAATACCAATTTGCCCCATCGGAAGCAATGCTTCACGCGTAATTTTAAAGCCTTCTCCTTCTTCTCCAATAAGCATCTCTGGATTTAAATAGGCATCTATATTTAACGGGGCACTTTGATTACCTCTCAGGCCCATGCCTTCCCATGTACCACCTACTTCAATTCCATCATAATTACTCGAAACTGCGAAAAAGTTACTTTGCATAGAATTTTTAGCAAATGTTGCTTTTGAGTTTATGACATATAAATCTGCCTCGCCTGCGCTTGTCACCATAATTTTATTAGTTTTTAAGCGAAGTCCATTGTCAGTGTTACGTACTTGGCTTACAGGTAAAAAGAAATAGCAGCCCGAACCCGCTTCACTAAGTGCAATGGTTGTAAGACAATTCCCTTGTGCAATTTTACTTAAAATATTTTTTATATAGTCACTATCTTTTCCATATAATAAGATAGAAACGGCCGACATATGTTGCACATAGACAAGTGCAGTTGAAGCACAAGCTTGAGCTAACCTAATAACTGTTTCTTTATATAAAAATAGAGGAGCCTCTAAGCCGCCCAATTGCTGTGGAATTAGTAAGCCCAATAAGCCATTTCGTCCGATTTCGTTTATATTTTCTCTCGGGAATGCTCTTTCTCTATCAATATGAGCCGCGTTAGGTGCAACGAAATCCACTATAATATCATCCAATTTTGTTAAAATATCTTGCGTCAAGCTCTTCTCCTGAATATTACTCATTTTATTGCCTCCTCTTTAAGAAGTATTGGTGAAAATCTTGCATCATCGCACAATGAATCCACTTCAAATGCTATACTTTCGTTGTGCCGGTTACTATCCTGGACAACAATATTTCCATATATCAGTAAGTTCCCCATCTTCTCTCTACTTTCTTTGGAAATCTTTACTGTTACATCCTCAAATCGATTCCATCGTTCTCTCGGCTCGATCATAATGCCGTTATTACATAAATGCTGGCAATTTCCTACTGGTTCATTATAAAGTCTTAATGTATGGCAGGACCTCGAAGTAGATACCATTGGGTAATGTAAAAAGCCATTTACTTTTATCCCTTCATCTCTGAGCATGTTTACTGAATGCTCCATGTAAGCATGAATATCTGCATCTATTTCTGTCACACCATATTCTTTTAAAAGTTTTATCATTGCAGGATTACCAAAATTCAATTGCAAGTAATTCTCTTTAATTGTCTGATCTTCGTACTGTAAAATATCTTCATACCACGGGCAGTTTCCATAACTAAAAGCCAATTGTCTGCCTACCGATAAGGACACTGTTGAGGGTAGTTGCTGTTGTGCTAAAAAACGCATAGTTCCCCAATCATTCACGATGAAATTTATTTCATAATGAAAAAAACGCTGCATTTTAGTAAAAAATCCGTTCATAGCTGCTTCAAATAAAATAGGCATTTCGACTTTCACCTTTTTGTCTCGTTCCAATAAATAATGGATATGTTGCTCTTCAATGCCATTCATTTTATAGTGGCATCCTGAATGTCCTAAAGAAACAGTTTGATAATTCCCTAAAATTTCTTCGGTTAATTCATATAAATGTTCGTGGTGAATCCGTAGTTCTTTTAATGGCGTTTTCAAATAAGCACCACCTAAATGTATGTTTTTGTAATAGCAGTTGATTTGTAAGTACATCGGCATTTTTCACAAAAGCGTGGCACCCATTTCATAATCCACATTAACTGCTCCTGCTCCATGACTTTCATTTTTTGTTCTATAGAGAATCCAGAAACCCCCATCTCTTTCCATTCATTAAACATACTGACCACCATGGCTAATGTAACAGGATTAGGTGCTTCCCTTCCGATAAATTTGATAGCTGTCACCCCAGCAGAGACTAAATCTTCTAAATTACACAAACTACAATCCGTTGCACTATCTAAAATATGATGCTGTTTTAGTTGATTGTTTAATGGAGACAGTATTCGATAGAGTGTTCTTACACCTTCTCCTATTTCACCATTATTTGGGCTTTCCCATAAACGACAACAATTAGCTATGCTTCCTGTTCCAAAATTGCCTGTAATCATCAGTTCAACATCTAAATCACGAAGTGACTGAATTTCTTCTAATGTCATGGACTGTGAAACGGTTATTCGGCTTACGCCTAATTCTGTTAACATTTCTGCCCCATATTTATTGACTGGCGCTAATTGCGAACCCGAAATAATTTGAGTATCCCTCTCTACATTGGTTAGAAGATTAAGAGCTTGCATAGAGGAAATTGTGATAGCATCTACACCTTTCTCAAGGGCTCTATAAACATGATGTTGAAAACTTGTCTCTAAGTTGGTTGGAATGAAAGGTGTATTTGCCATGAATATTACTTTCATCTGATGCGTTTTAGCCATGGACATTATGTCGTCTAAATCTTCCCAATCAGAGAAGTGGGCAGGGTAATCAGCTACTGTTTGAAACTTATTATCAAATGACATCTGCTGAAAAAGTGGATTAGAGACGCCAAAATAGATTTCATTTGCACCCGCCTCTATCATTTCTTCCATCATAAATTTTGAGCGCACTGGTGCCAAAATGTTTAATTTATCCATTTTATTCTTCCTTTCTATCCTACAGGGAGAATACTTCTTAGACGGGTGACAGCTTCTTTCAGACTGTCGACAAGGTAATCAACATCTTTGTAGTCTGTATAAAGGCCAAAACTAATACGTATAGAAGATTTAATTCTTTCTTCAGACAGTCCGAGAGCAAGCAATACATGGGAAAGCTCAGCTTTTTCTGCACTACAGGCAGAACCGATAGACACCGCAATGCCATATACTTGACTTAAAAGAACCGACAGCGCTTCTGCTCTAATATTCGTAAAGGATATATTAAATGTATTTTGTAAGACATCCCCTTCTATTTCAGGACTATTCATCTCAATTTGTTCAATGGCATGTTTTATTTTTTCTAAGAAATAGTTTCTTAAGGCAACTGTATTGTTTTTATGTTGCAATAACTCTTCCGTCGCTAAAGCACAAGCTTGACCAAATCCAATGATACCCAATAGGTTTTCAGTACCCCCTCGTAGGCCGTTTTCTTGCCCACCACCATGAAGTAGCTGAACTAACTGTTGGTTTCCTTTTTTTAAGTACAATGCGCCCGTTCCCTTAGGACCATATATTTTGTGCGCCGCTAACGATAGCGCATCTACTTCTAAATCTTGAACATTTATAGGAATTTTCCCAAGTGCCTGCACAGCATCTACATGAAAGAAAATATCTCTATTTATTTGCTTAATGGCTTTTGCCATCTCTTTAATTGGTTGAATGGTACCAATTTCATTATTCGCGTACATGATTGAAATTAATGCGGTATGTTCATGGATAGCATTCACTAAATCTTCTATAGCTATAAATCCATTAGCATCTACAGGTAAATAGGTAATTTCTGCACCTAGTGAGGCTAAATAATGACACAGCTCTAAGGTCGCCGAATGTTCAATTTTAGAGGTGATGATATGAAACGGTCGCTTATCACAGGCAAAGAAAAAGCCTTTTAAAGCCGTATTGATTGACTCTGTACCGCCAGATGTAAATAAGATTTCTGAGCTATCTGCGTTAATTAATGCTGCTACTTGTGATCGTCCCTCCTCTATTTTTTCTTTCGCAAATTGACCAAAAGAATGACTGCTTGAGGGATTACCAAATAACAATAAATTATCTATTAAAATAGAAGCCACTTCCTCACGAAGAGGGGTAGTGGCATTATAGTCAAAATACTTCCCTAACATAAAAAACCTCCTATGCTTCACTAAGTATTTGCTCAAATAAATCATGTAAAATATTTAAACAGTGCATTTGTGGAGGTTCTAGTTCTCCCAGCATACTATCAATTTCATGCGCTAACAGTTGAGCTATTTCAGCTAAGGATTTACCGATAATATAATCTGCAAAAATATCAGCCGTTGCCAACGACGTCGCACAACCGTATGCCTTATATTTTGCATTTACTACCCTTCCATCCGTGACTTTAATTTTCATGAAAATGGTATCTCCACAAACAGAATTACCAATTTTCAATTCTCTATTGGCATCAATCACATCTCCTGAATGCCTAGGTTTGCTGAAATAATCAACGATGATAGAATTGTACATGTTGATACCTCTCTTATACTTCTGTCATTTGACTTTTTTCTTCAGCCGCATCCATATGCTTCTCTAAATTAATAGCACAACAGCCAATCTCTGCCCCTGCTACCCTTGATAAATAAACGACTTTTTGACCGTTTCTTCCACATTCACATGTATTTTCTTTCTTTAAATACACTAAATCCTCTGTTTGAATAAATCCTGGATATGAAAGTGAAGTAGGGTCAAATATTGCTAAGACACCTCTTTTTCCTTGCGGTACTTCTTCAGCTAAATTTTTGGGATTTCTTAAAGAAAAATGAACCCAAGGTGGCACATGCTTCGATTGTTTCTCGCACTCTATGGCTAAAATATTTGATTCAACTAAGCCATACATATCTCTAACATTTTCTTCTGGGATACCTAAGTATTCAGCACATTCTTTATTGTATTGTTCGCGTGGTATTTCCATACCGGAGAATCTTTTCCAACCTCCTAAATTAATAATCATTGTCTTATTATCTAGTTTTAAATGTATATTATTTGTTTTTAGGTAATTTACTAATTTATAAATTAAAAATGGCGGCCCAATAATGTGACGCGTATGAATATTTTGCCATTTTTCCAATGTTTCAATTGCCTCTTTAGGTTTAAAAGAAGCTCTTTTCACAAGACATCTTGTTGCATCAAATAAACCTGAAAGCATATTTAGCACTTTAACCATGCCCATCTCTGGCATTTCTTCAGGGGATGGGAATAAGAACAGTCCAGCTCCTCTAGAAAAGGCAAACATTTCTCTATACATCGCATATATACTAAAGACACAATTGTTTAATGTTTCAGCATCTCTTCTAGATATACTTGGTATGCCACTTGTACCAGTACTGCGCATTTCAAATTCAATATTTTCTAAAGAGGTTGATAAAAGTAAATGTGAGTCAGGTCTTTTAAAGCTCGTTACCGGAATTAATGGTATTTTGTGTAAATCATCCAAACTTTGAATATCAGCTGGTGTAACCCCACTATCTTCACAAAGCATTCGATAAAACTTATTGTTTTCGTAATGATGTTGAAAATTTTGAGCAATTAAATATCCTTTTAGTTCATTGACCTTTGCTTCATCCCAATGAAATAATTGTTGTGTTGCCCCAATCGCTGTAGTTACGGGGTTAAATCCTAATTCTTTTAAATTTTCCATAGCCGTTTGCATAGATACCATCGTACATTTTCTCCCCTTTTTATTATCTTTTAATAGAAGCTATAAAGACTGCTAATGGTTGACTATTAGCAAAAAGTCAACTACGATAATTTACTATTATTACAAAAAATTGAAATAATTATCGATATAAGAAGATTAACATAACTATCAACGTTGTAACCCCTAATCCAATACCAATAAAAAAGTAAATCCCGCAAAAATATGCGGGATTTCCTCATCGAACAACAGTAGAAAAAACACAGTCGAAACTATTATTTGCAAAATAAAACGTCAACTTTTAATTGATGTGCTTCTCATACTTTAATCCAATAGCCAAGCCTCATTTCTTTATGATAGACTGTAGTATATTTGATTAGAAAAAGGGGGGCTATGGATGACCCAGCAGAAGTCGAATAAGGCGGCTTTGTATATTTTAATGTTTAATATGTTTATCGCAATGGGGAGTATTGGTATTATTATTCCTGTTATGCCTGAGTATTTGAAAATATTTGGGGCTGCAGGACAAGTTCTTGGCATGCTTATCGCAACGTTCGCCTTGGCACAATTTGTATTTTCTCCAATTGCTGGGAATCTCTCCGACCAGTATGGTCGAAAAAATCTCATTATTTTTGGCCTCATCGTAACTGGTCTTGCACAAATTTCATTTGGGCTTTCAACGGATGTTTGGATGCTCTTCCTCGCACGTTTTTTTGGAGGTTTAGGTTCTGCCTTCATCGCACCTCCTATTATGGCATTTGTAGCTGATGTGACAACATATGAGGAACGAGGCAAGGGAATGGGTATGTTAGGGGCAGCAATGTCTCTTGGCTTTATGATTGGTCCGGGTATAGGTGGCTTTTTATCGAAGGTTAGTCTGCACTTCCCGTTCTATACAGCTGGATCTGCAGCGATTTTAGCAGCTATTCTATCATTCTTTCTTTTACCTTCTTCAAAACCAAGCACATCCCAAAAGGCGCAAAAACAAGACAATCTTGCGAAGCAGATGGTACGCTCTGTCCAAATGCCTTACTTTGTAATGCTCATCATTATGCTTGTGTTCTCGTTCGGAATTGCTAATTTCCAAACGACTTTATCATTATTTGTTACAAACAAATTTAACTACACACCTACTGATATTGCCATTTTATTGGTTGTTGGTGGTGCGTTTGGTGTTGTTGTACAAATGTTTATAATTACACCTCTTTTTAATCGTTATGGTGAAATGAAAGTTGTGTTAGTCAATTTATTTATTGCAGCCGTTTCTATTTACTTAATATTATTTGTCTCTGGCTTTGCACTTATTTTAATAGTAGCTACAATTTTCTCCACTGCGACGACATTGATTCGACCAGCAGTCAATACGCTAATTTCTAAACTCGCTGAAAATGAGCAAGGTTTTGCCGCTGGTCTTAATAATGCATATATGAGTTTAGGTAATATGATTGGCCCTGCTTTAGCAGGTATCTTATTCGATTGGAATATGAACAGCCCATATATTTTTGGGGCAATTATATTAATGGCCTGCTTCTTCCTTGCCCTCATCTGGACATTGAAAAAAGCGCCACATCTTATGCACCCTGATTCGAAATAGTCTGAAAAATATTGACTATTTTTAGTAGTATGTTACATTATTAGGTGAAAAGCGCATACGCGCAAGAACAACATCAAGCATATCACTGAGAGAAGTCATGGATAGCAAAGTATATACTTTCTTACCTATAAAAATTAAATCGTTTCAAAACCACTAGGGGAGTCTTTCTGACTGAGACGTGTATGTAACCACGGACCCTTCGAACCTGATCTAGTTCACACTAGCGTAGGGAAGTGGCGACACTTGCTTTTTTAATATGTAAATGCAAGGCCGCTTCTTTTCGTTGTGAGGAAGCGGTTTTTTTGTGTTCATTTTCGACAGATTGTGCTTGAAGTGATGTTAAGTAAGCTTTCAGCGATATTTTGCATGCTATCCGTGATTTCGTGTGAGTTATCAGAGATTTTCTCATGCTATCAGCGTTTTCGTGTGAGTTATCAGCGATTTTCTACATGCTATCAGCTATACCAGGTTCTATTTGTGGTTAGAGAGCTATCTACCAAAAAGGGGTGAAAAAGGTGTCAATTCGAAAATTAACTATTATGGCTTTATTTGTCGCCATTGCTGTAGCTGGCTCTACTTTTGTCTCAATTCCAACAGGGATTGCACGTGCCTATCCTATACAACATGCCGTTAATGTTATTGGAGCCATTTTTCTTGGCCCAGTACCTACTGTTATAGTAGCCTTTGTCACAGCTATTATTCGAGTTGTTACAGGAACAGGCTCTCTATTAGCGATTCCAGGCAGTGTCATCGGGGCTTTGTGTGCAGCTCTCGCCTATAAATATAGTTCTAAGGCTTGGCTCGCAGGTGTTGGTGAAATGTTTGGGACAGGTATCATCGCATCCCTTATAGCAGTGCCTTATGCACATCTTTTAATGGGTACCTCTGTTGCTGCATTATTTTTTATGCCTGCTTTTTTAACATCAAGCATTATTGGAGCAATTCTGGGAATTATCGTTGCCAGCAATCTGCGGAAAACCGTACTTATCAAAAGCTTTATATGACCACGTTATTAGCGAATAGAACTTTATTGATTTCGAATAACACAAAAACGCAGTGCAAAATTTTGCACTGCGTTTTAAATTTAAAGTATTCAATTATTATTGACGTTTCTTCATGCCCTTTAATAGCTGTGCTACATTTGTATCCTCAGCCTGTACTGGTGTATCATTTGCAATTTGCTGTGTTTGCTTCGCCTTTGTTAAGAAACTCCAGCCAAAACGTCGGATTGTAATATCTATGAAGAATAGTAACATCCCTGCTAATAGCAGCCAGGTTGCAATATTTTGGCGCTCTGCCCCTTTTTGCGTGAAATCACGGAACACTTCCTGTGGTTCTTCTAACACACTACCACCTGTTTGCTTTGTAAGGTCTTCCACTAATTTTTCATTTACTGGACGTAATTCATACTCGGCACTATACGGAACACTTAGACCAGCCTGATAAATTGCCTGTTCTTCATCGGCAATACGGAAAAAGATAAGACCTGGTTGTGCTTGTACAGTCGCCCGAACTTGCGAGGCAGATAATGTTTCGAGCTGCATTTCTAGCTCTTCTCCTGCCTCATTGACAGCGACGATATCTAAAAATGCCGCTTCATTTGTCGGGTCAGTAATAACAAAAGTGCCATCCGTATCTAAACGTACGTCATAGGCTACATCATTATAACTTGGTAGCATTTGCGAAATCATCGTTTGCCAAAATGTGCCCCATTCCTGCCATCTTGCCCAGTCTCCTGTCCATTTCCCTGTGGAATCTGATGTGAAAGCGAATGTTTTGCCTAGTCCATATTGCCACTGTGCTATCACTGGATCTTGCTTCTCGCTTTCTGCGATTACAGAAGCGCCCTGCTTCGGAGTTGTACCTATATACGCATTCATTTGTGGCACGCCATTTGCAAATAATGAATGCCAACCCGAGGCATTATAAATCGTTGGATAGAAAGGATTATCTTCAATATATGTGCGTGAAATCATCGCTGTCTCGCGTGATAATATGGAAGGAATGGTCTGTTCATCAATAACATCATAGAAACGTCCACTCCCCATTTCACTTAAAGACTGAAGTAAATGGCCATCCGCATCTTGTCCAATCGCAACTGTCGATAGTGTAACCCCATTCTCTTTACCAGTTGCAATTAAATCCTCATAATTCCCTGATTGTGATTGTCCGTCAGTTAATAAAATAATATGCTTACGTTGTAATTTTTGATCGGCCAAATTTTCATATGCCTTTGCAAGGGAGCTATATATTTCCGTACCCCCACCAGGAGTCACAGATAATATCGTATCGACTGCTTCTTCTTTATTGCCAAGCGGTCCGGTTTCGATAATTTCCCAAGGGCGATCATCAAAGGCAATAAAGCCAAGTGTATCCTCGTCATGCAACATCTCAACTGAACGTGCTGCCGCTTCCTTAGCAAGTTCTAACTTTGTACCATGCATACTTCCTGAACGATCGAGCACGATGACCAGACCTAAAGATGGTAATTGTTCCTTACCTTTAATCTCCATTTCAACAGGTAACAATGTTTCGATTGGTGTTTTAAAATAGCCACCCAAGCCAAAGCTATTTTCGCCACCGACCATTGTAAAACCGACACCAAAATTTTTCACTGCCTGCTCAATAACGCCCATTTTGGCCTCACCAACCAAATGCCCTGGAACATTATCAAAAATTATTGCATTGTATTGTAAATAACTTGATAGCTCATTTGGCAAACTGCTTGCATCTACGACATCATAGGAAATTGACTTCGTGCCCAATGCCGCAGCAATTGGTGATGCTGTATCATAACCGTTCACTATCAGTAAGTGAGGCTCACTTTGTACCATCGTGACACTCGTTAATTTATTATTTTCAAATATTGCATCTTGGTCTACTTGAACAAGTGCCTCGTATTTGACCAGTCCTTCGGCAGTTGCCGTATGCTTGTAGGTAAATACATTCAATCCTTCGGCAAGTGCCACTACTTCTCGATGAATAAGCACATCATTTTCGTATAGCAATAATTCGCCCTGACCTGCTGCTGTTGCATTCACTTCAGTGACAAGTTGCTGTTGTTCGCCGACATAAGCAATCTGTGGTGTCACAAAGCTTTTAAGCGATACATCATTGGCAACGGACTGACTGAATGGCACAACGTCTACGCTAATATTGGAGCTTTTTAATTTGGTAGCAAACTCCAATGCATCACCTTGTGTTTCATTCGCGTCCGTTAATAAGATCAACCTTGTAGCTTTTTTCGGATTGACAATACCAGTAGCTAATTGAAGACTTTGCTCAATATTTGTTTGATCCGTTTCTTTTATAGTTGTAAATTTCGGTACTTCCTTTAATGAATTCGATAAAATCGTTTCTGTTTGTAATGTCGAAGAAAAAGAATAAATCCCTGCAAGTTGCTCATCCTTTTTTGACTGCAAACTTTCCTCTATAAAACTAGCCATCTCCTCTTCTGTACCCTTCATGGAAGCGGAGCGATCGACTAAATACAGTACCTGTTCTTCTTTAATTGGTAACAAAATATATGGTGCTGCGAGAGCAAAGACTAAAGTGCTTATTGCCATAACCCGAATACCAAGTACAACGAGATGGCTTTTTTTCAGACGTTGACGTTCACGCCAATAAGTCCATGCAAAATACGCAAATAACGGTAATAATAACAATAAAGCTAGTGGCGTATCAATTCGTAAATCCACGACGTCGTTGCACCTCCCACTCTGACACCAGTAATACTAAAATAATGAGTATGAGCCAAGGCACAAATGAAGTCTTGGATACCTCTTCCTTGCCACTTTCTTGTAATTCTCCAAGTGTATAACTCGTGCCTTTTTCGATCACACGCTCCTGTGCCTGAAGTTGCACGATGAGGCGTTTTTCCTCACCATTAGAGCGTGCTGTGGAAACTCCCGGCTTCATCGGCGCTGTTAATAAACCATTTGTAACCGTCGATAAAAATTCATCATCCTGTGCATAAACACTCCACTCTCCTTGCGCTAAAGCAACTGAGCGCTGTTCATTTGGCGTAAAAATCCCCAGTGAACCAATTGATTCAGCTAATTGTTGTTGGGCACTCCATAAGAATAGTGGGAATGAGGGATGCAATGGCCAATCGGTATCGGCTATATCCGCTAGTATGATAATATCTCCTTCTGTTGAACGCTGAATAAATGGTTTATCTCCAACAGTGGCAATTGTTTTATAGCCATCAAATGCAGGATAAAGTGCACTTACATAAATATCTTTTAAATCACTGAATGCAAATAAAGCGTCATTCGTGGTTTTCACGACACCATTCATTTCAATCTTTTCGCTATCATCACGTCCAAATAATACAATCGGCTTGACCATTTCTTTCAGCAAGGCTGTTTGATTTGTCACCACGGTAGCATCTTGACTGTCTACCATTTGTAAGGGTGGAACAATCTTTACGCCACTGTTTATTGTTTGGAACCCCTTTTGAATAAGTTGATGCATATCTTGATCAACAACTACTTTGGAAGTGGCTGTTTGTAACAATACCGATTGACTATTATCGATGGCATAATCGTCTTGCACATCAATGATCGCAGTCATCGAATCCACCAACGGTAAGTCTTTAAACGTTTTAGTCACTGCTTCGTTTGCTGGTATTGTGACCTTCTCTGTTATAACTTCTTCACCCTTAGCATTTTCTAGCGTAAGAGTCAGATTATGCTCTTTGCCTGTATCATTTTGCAACTGTACAAGTGCCATCGTTGCTTTTCCGTCTGTTGTAGCAGCAAACTTTGTAATGGCTATATTGGTTAAATCCTTCGCTGATCCTTGGACAATCCATTTCACCGAATCCTTTTCCATCGGTAATTGCTTCTTGTCGAGTGTATCTGTAAAGACATAAATCGATGTCGGTGTCTCACCGACAAAAGCTTGCGCCACATCAAGTGCTTTATTCATTTGCGCAGTTTCATATGTCACTTGCAAATCCTGGACAGCTTTCTCAATATCTTTAGCGTTTGTTTCTTGCTGTAAAACGGCATGCGGAGTATTACCTGTCGTAATAAGTGTCACAGGTCTTCCATCAAGCTGATTGACTAACGACAACATTTCCTTTTTATGTGCATCAAATGTTGACTGCTCTTTCCCTGCTAGCATTGTCGCAGATGTATCAACAATGAAAATGGTTTGTGCTCCTGCAATCGTTGACTTTTTTACATATGGATTCATCAGCGCGAGTACTAGTAGAAGAAGTGCTAACAGTTGCAAATAGAGCAATGCATTTTTTTGTAAATGCTTTAAGTATGGGGATACACGTGTCTCCTGCATAATTTCCGACCAGAAGAGTGTTGAAGACACACTTTGATCGGTATATTTTTTTCGAAAGAAATAATATAGTAGGACAATGACCGGGATGATGGCCGTCCAGCTAAAAAGTATTTGACTAAAGCCCAATACGGCTCACCTCACCTAATCCAATGTGCTTTTAATAATTGTTGAAAGACGGCATGCTGAAGTCCATCTTCCACCTTCAGTTGTAATTTTCGAACACCGAAGCGTCGACAAATTGCCTCAAACTCTTCTTCATGTAAACGTCTTCTTGCCTCATACGTATCAAGTACCTTGGATGACATCGTAACATTCACATCACGACCCGTTTCACGATCAAGTAAACGAACATCCCCACTATAATTTGGAGATAATTCTTCCTGTGTAACGATTTGTAGAATGCGCACATCCCCTGCAAAACGTGGCAACCTTTTCAATAGCTGTTCCCATTCTTCGATTGCTTCTAGACCATCTGTCACTATAAATAGCACCGTGCTGTCTTTAGGCATTGCTTTTAATGCTCCCTGTGCAAAGCTACTAGTATATGTCGCATCTTCAATGTCAGTCACTATTTGTAAGAAGGCACGCCGATACATTGCACCTTTTCGACGAAACGGTGGCTTCATGTCTTCTTGAACAACTGAAAATGATAATCGATCATCACGACCAAGCACCATTAAGCCAAGTGACGCAACAATTTGCCGAGCAAAAGTCCATTTTGCTTGCTCACCCATAGATTTGGTGGTGTCTAATAAAATGTGAACACGCATCTCTTGTTCATCTAAAAAACGTTTAATGAAATATTTATCAGTTCTCGCAAAGACGTTCCAATCCACCTGTCTTACATCATCACCTAGGTGATATTCACGAAAATCCGAAAAATCGAGCGATGCCCCGAAACGTTGCGAACGGTGCGAGCCCTTATGTTGCCCACGCAATTTGGAGGCCGTCGCCACTTGGAAGCGACTAATTTTCGCTAGCCAATCTTCGGGCAATAATATTCTCTGAGTCACCCGCTAACACCTTGCTGTACTTTTTCTAAAATAATGTCTATCACATCATCTGCCGTTTTCCCTGAAGCCTCCCCTTCATAGTTCAGCAGCATACGATGACGTAGTACAGGCTTCGCTACGGATTTAATATCCGCAACTGATACATGGAAGCGTCCATTCATCAGTGCTCTTGCTTTTGCTAGTTTTATTAAACTTTGTAAGCCACGAGGACCGCTACCATACATGGCATATTGCTTCACTTCATCTATGGCATCCACTCTTTCAGGATGTGTTGCCACAACAAGATCAGCTGCAAATTCAAGCATTTCATCTGCGACAAGTACTTCTTTCACCATTTGTTGTGCGAGCAGGAGTCCTTCTGTATCCATTATTTTTTGTAGGGTGATTTCCTGTGCTCCAGTTGTTCGTTTCATGATGTCCATCAGTTCACTTTTCTCTGGATACGGAACGAGAATTTTGCAAAGAAAACGGTCCATTTGTGCCTCTGGTAATGGATATGTCCCCTCCATTTCAATTGGATTTTGGGTAGCTAGCACAAAGAATGGTTTTGCCATTTTCTTCGTATCCCCTAAAATTGTTACGGTTTTTTCCCCCATTGCCTCAAGCAGTGCACTTTGTGTTTTCGGTGTAGCACGGTTAATTTCATCTGCTAATACCATTTGGCTAAAAATTGGCCCTGGCTGGAACGTAAATTGTTGTTTACCATCTGCTGTGCGCTCAATCATACTCGTTCCTGTAATATCGGCAGGCATTAAATCTGGCGTAAATTGAATACGCGAGAAGGATAAATCCAACACCTCTGATATTGTGCGAATTAGCATTGTTTTCCCTAAGCCTGGTAGTCCCTCTAACAGCGCATGACCATCTGCAAGAACAGCATACAATGTATAATCAATCGCTTGCTCTTGACCAACTATAAAGCGATGAATTTCTGCTTTGACTTGTTGTAAATTCGTACTCATTTCCATATATTGTTGTTCTGTAAATGCCATTTCTTTTCCTCCTACTGCGACTCAATTGACGTGAAATAAGATTGCACGACATTTTGTAAATCCTTCGGTAATTGTAAACGCTCTGAGCTTTCTAAATAACTGTCTTTATAAGAGCCTAAAACTTCATCATATGGACGAATCGAACCTTTTGTAATCGGTCCATTTCCTTGCTGCTCCGAAACATGTGAGCCGTCTCCTAATGCTCCTCCATCTACAGTGGTTTCACTTGAACCACCTAACCGCTCAGGCATTGTTAAGAGGTTTCGGCCACCTTGTCCTGTTCCTGCACCGTTTCCTAAACCTGAACCCTGACCAGAGCCACTGCCTTGACCTTGACCTTGACCCTGGCCTTGTCCCTGTCCTTGGCCCTGTCCTTGGCCCTGTCCTTGGCCTTGACCATTGCCCTGTCCTTGCTGATTACTTTGACTAGACCCTTGCGCTTGCCCATTGCTATTTTGCCCCTGCTGCCCACCTTGTTGATTGTTTGACTGCGCATTACCAGCAGGATTTTGATTGGTATTCGCATTGGTGCTGTTTTGTTGATTGCTATTTGCGCTATTGGCACTTGCAATGGCATTTTGTAATGAATTACTTGCTGGCTTGCCGAGCTTACTCATTGCTGTTTGAGTAGTATTCGCATTTTGCGTTAGCTCTTGCTGCATTTGAGCAAGCTCCTTCAATTGTTCAAGTTGTTCTTTAGATAAGCCTTGCCCCTCAGATGCACCGTCTTCACTAGCCGTTTGCTTATCCTTTAATTGTTGTTCCTTTAACGCAAGTTCTTTTTGCTTTTTCACGACTTCACGTAGTGCTTCTTCAGCTGTATCTGTCTCTTTTAATATATTTTGTAATTCTTTTATCTGCTCTTTCACTTCTTTTGTTTCTGCTTTTTTTTCTAATTTAGCAACTTCTTTTTTTATATCCTCGATGACCGCCTTTTCTTTTTCTACCTCTATCGCTTCAATTTGTGTAGTAGCTGGGAACATATAGAGCACCGCTAACACAACAGCTGTTGTAAATAGTCCAATAAATGCTGGAGGTCGAAACAAAGCTTTCTTTCGAACTTTAAATTCAGAGAATGCTTTTTCTGCCTTTTGGACTGCTTTTGCAAGTAGTGATTGAACCAATGGATCTTCATCTTCTTTAAATGACAAAGCTGTAACCAGTTCATTATGCGAGAAATAATAATCGAGTGTGTGTAATGCCTCTTTCTCACTTACACGCTTCCACCACATGATGACAATTGTTGCAATTATCCCAACTAGAAAGACAACCAATGCCGTTTGACGGTAATACGGCCAGACAAATAGCCTAGAGATAAGGATGAGGGAAGCACTAGAAAGCAATGCCAAAAACAAGCCGTACTGTGCAATAGGAATGCTTTTTTCGAATGTTAGACTCGTTTTTGCACGCTGTATATATTTTTGTAATTGCTTACGACGCTCCATAGGGTTTCCTCCTCATCGATTGCTTTTCATATTGGCACGTAATTTTTTAATAGCAACTGTTAAGCTAAGAACAATAATGACTATATACACTAGTAAATAAGTAATCCACACTGGGAAATCCACACCTGAAAGCTCTGCTAAAGCGTCCCCCATGTCTGAAGAAATAAGTGTCAACATTAATGCACCTGGGTTTATGGATGCCCAGAAATACGTCATATAGGAAACACTCGTCCCTATGGCATTCCCCATTTGATGAAAGGCCATTGTTAAAAAGAAGAAAAATGCAGTGATCCCGCCTAAAAAGATTATCGAGCCATACGTTGCAATCATCGCAACAATTGTTTTTTTTGTAATGGTAGAGAACATCACCCCGATACTACCAATCGCAATGACAGTCACTAAGTAAAATAAAAAGATAGCAACTAATTGAGAAGGCGATACCCCACCAAATAAAAACACTAAACTATACAAAGGTAGTCCTGCGATTAACATTAGCACTAAAAATGCCACCGAAGAAAATAACTTTCCAATCACAATTTGTGTTGAACTTTGTGTTGTAGTCAATAAAATATTTAATGTTTGCTTTTCACGTTCACTACTAATAGCACCAGCCGTTAAACTTGGTGTGATAAATAGAACCAGTGCCATTTGCAATATCGTTAACACAGCAAACATCATAAAGCTTATCTCAGGTCTAAAGAAACCCTTGCCTGTAAATTCAGTTGTCAGTAGTAAAAAACCTGCGATAAAAATACAAATAACTGCTAAATAAAACATCAAACCTGAAAAGCTTTTAAAAGAACGGAAGCGTAACTTCAATTCTTTAACGAGTACGGGATTATAAAATCGCTCCATCATTGATTGTCCGCTCCTTTCGTAATCGCCATAAAGACGTCCTCTAAATCCTTTTCTTCTTCACTTAGTGCATAAATCGGTAAATCTGCAAGGATTGCTGTTTTCAGTAGTGTTACTTGTTGCGCATCAGTTCCACGGTAATTAAAGGCTATCTCTAAGCGATTATCCATTACATCAATGGAAGAAATAAGGGGATCTTCTTCTAAAAATGCACGTACCTCGCTTAAACGTTCCGCTACCTTAATGACAATGCGCTTCTCTCCCTGTAATTGCGCTTGTATTGTTGCAACATTACCATGAGCGATTAGTTTCCCATTATCAATAACACCTATTTCATCACACATTTCTGCAAGTTCAGGCAAAATATGTGAGGAGATTAAAATGGTTTTTCCCATTGATTTTAAATTTCTTAAAATATCTCGCATTTCTACGCGAGCACGTGGATCAAGTCCTGATGCTGGTTCATCCAATATCAATACTTTTGGATCGTGGATTAAAGCGCGTGCAAGACATAAACGTTGCTTCATGCCTCGTGATAGTAAATCTACATAGTCAAAACGCTTATTTGTTAAATTCACAAGCTCTAACAACTGTGGAATTAATACTTTACGCTCCGTCGCGCCAATGCCATAACTCGCACCATAAAAATCTAAATATTCATCTACTTTTAGTTGATCGTATACACCAAAGAAATCCGGCATATAACCTATTTGCTTGCGTACTTCCTTTGGTTCTTTGATAACGCTTTTTCCATTGATAAGGGCATCGCCAGAAGTTGGGGAGAGTAATGTTGCTAAAATCGAAAATGTTGTCGATTTCCCAGCACCATTTGCGCCAACAAAGCCGAACACAATTCCTTCCTCAAGTGATAGGTTTAAATGGTCTAACGCTGTAAAGGAGCCATATCGTTTTGTTAAATCACGAATTTCAATCATTCCTTCGCCACTCCTTTCAGCTCAATATTTGGTAATTTTGTTTGCTCACCTGTTTGATCCGGTCCAAACTTAATTTGTACGCGTAGTTCACCATTTTCATTTACGTATTGCATAATATTGTCCGTAAACGTTTGCTTTGTATCAACCATAGGCTCAAAGATGTTCGTTTCATTATTCCAAAGAGCAAGTTGCATGCGCTTGACATCCAGATTTGAAATAACAAGTTCATTTAATGATTGAACAGATGCCATAAAATTATCTGGCATGGCCATTGTAACTTCATATAAACCGTCTGATAGGTACCAGTTATTTAGTTGTTCGTCTATTTTGTCAAAATAGGCATTCGCTGATTGTGGACTCACTGTATAAGTAAAGTTTGTACGCTTCATTGTAAATGGACCTGTTAAATCCACTTTTCCTTCAAATGGCTGTATGAAATATGAAATAGGTGACATGTTAGCACTTGTCTCAAGTTCTACCCCGACAACTGCTTGTTCTGCCCAAGCAGCAATTACTGGTTGCTTGTCTTTTTCTGCAAGCGGCAGTGCGAACGATTTCATACGCTCGATACGAAGAGGATCTACATCTTCTTTCTTCTTTGGATAATTATAATTGTAATTATTAAACGAAGATGGCTTTTGCAGTACCGTTGACTTCAGTTCCTTGTCCACTTTTAGTGTGCCGTTCGGCTCGATATCCCCAAGCTTTACTTCTTTAATTCCTGAAATTAACGTGACATCCTTTAATTCAAACGGGAAATTATTCTTAATTGTCCCAGAGAGCTTTTCATTTTTAAGTGTAATATCGATATCCATCTTACCGATGTCTTTTGCAGTTGTTTTCCCCGCAAATGATTGAACAGACCAATAGCTTAAATTTCGTAATGTTAATGTCGAGCCATTAGCGTGTTCCTTAATATACGATGTTTCATGTAAATCGCCTACCGTACCAGTGATATTATTATTGTTCCGTAATGCCAGTGCAGTTGTATTTTTATCTGCCTCTACAACAAAATCTCCACTACGATTCGTTAAAATCGATTCAACATAATAGCCATTTATACTACTATCCTCATTTACTTTATAGAAGGCTGATTGCTGTACTTGTGGTTGTACGATACGATCTTTAGCACCAAAAATAAAGAGCGCAATCGAGATTGCAACTGAAATAGCTGGTATTAACCACCACGCATGTTCACGTTTATCCATTTTTTTCAGGACAAAATAAAGAAGAGGTCCGATAATTAAAATATACAAAATAATGACGATTAACATATAGCTAACAGACACTTCAAATGAGGGGAATAATTCATTAATGGAACGCAGTTCATATGAAATTTGATCCATTGTGGATTGTCCTTGCATCATCCCTTGTTGGGACAAGGTTTGGATATTTAACATTTTTGCAGTTAATGCGGCGTATCCATCCATTGATGCTAAAGGCTGATCTCCTAATGAGAATGTTGTTTGCACAATTTCCCCACTACCAAGCTTTTTCTTTGCAGCTAGTGTTGTGTCATTTTCTTTTAAAATAGCAACGCTTCCTTGATTATCGGTTGCTGTATAAACGGAAATATCTTTTGTAAAGATACCTCCACCTGATAATTTTGTTAAACTTCCTGCTGAAACCGTCTTCATTTGTTGTGATAATGTCAGTGGTAAATAATCTTTAAAGATGCCCGCAGTTGTCAGTACTTGATCAGAAGCACCAAGTAATAAAGTACCTCCATCCTGTACCCATTTCAATAAAGCTTCCTGTTGATTTTGAGATAGGTCGGCAATAGAGATTTCATCGACTGCAATAATATTCGCCATCGCATAGCCTTGTGCATCCTCCGGCAAAGTAAAGTCTTTTAGTTGATTCAAATTAAAAATTTCTACATTACCAGACGAAGAAAACTGTGATAACCGCAAATAAGCAGATAAGCGGTCACTTTTATCCGTTAATGTATAGATAAATGTTGTGGAAGGATCTAAAAAGTTTGCTTGTAAACGTTTTGTTCCTTTATAAGCAACCTTTTTTCCTTTTTCAATGCTCCCCTCATAAAAGGCAAACAAATCTGCTTCTGAATAGCTATAATCTGCTAGTCCATCCAAATATAGCTCAATTGTTTTTTCTTCACCTGCTGCTATATCTAGCGGTAGTACAAGCGCTGATGCAGCCTCAAAGGAACTTGACGCATTTATCGCCATGTCTCCTGAAAAATCAGCTCCATTATTTTTCACTGTTACTTGTAATGGCACAACAGATTGATATTTTGCTTTTCCCGCCATTCCCGCATGGGCTTGCACTTCTAAGGTTGGTGCGGCGCTTGCCTGCGATACAGGTAGCATAAAGCTCATAACAAACATTAATAGAACTATAAGTGCCGTTATACTCGATTTTTTCAAAAACTCAACCCCTTTTTTTACTTAACATATAGATGATTACATAATTATACGTTTTAAATTGCATTTTGTTCCATTTCTTATGATATCTTCATGAATATTCATAAACTCTTAAGATTTAGACAGGTCAACAACAAAAAGGGCAAACCTACAAGTGATGGATGAATCACTTGGGGCTGCCCGTGTTTTTTGTGAAGCTATATCCTATTTTGTATAATCAAACAGGCAACGCGCATGATCTTGTACTACTTCTACAAAAGCCTCTACCTGTCGTAACTCAAAAGAAGATTCGTAGCCTATTAACCACGTATCACGCGTTAAGCCAAATTCTTTTTCATTGTTAGTCAGCGCAATTTTATTTATGCCATCATGCTCGTTTAATGTGATGGAAGGGAGAATGGCATAACCAATCCCATTCAAAGCCATCTGTTTACACGTCTCAATTTGATCCACCAAAATTTGTCGTCTCGGATTCGATGCAAAATGTCGTTGCCACCATTGTTGAATTTCTTGATAATAATTCGAATCACTCTTGAATTGAATAAATGGTCGATTCGTCGTAAGTACGTCTTCAATAGTTTTCAATTCTTGATCGACTAAGTAAAGGGTGTCACGGAAAAGATGAATCTTTTCCCCCTTCCAATCAACCTGTCCACGTACAATGCCAATGTGTGCTTCACCCTCGTACAAGGCTTTGACAATTTCCGAGCTCCAGCCAGTCATAAGCGAAATTTTTGCTTCCGGGTATTTAGACACAAAATCCTTTAATATTTTCGGAAGCCAATTTTGCCCGACAATGGATGCACAAGCAATTTTGAGTGTTCCGTTTACTTTTGTTGTTAATGATTGAATCGTTTCGAAAATTTCTTCTTTTTTTGCTAGCATATCTATTGCATAAGCAATAACTAGTTCTCCAGCAGGTGTCGCAGTTAGTCCCTTCTGTGAACGAATAAAAAGCTGTGCACCCCATTCTTTTTCAATCGATTGCAACCGTTGAGAAAGCGCTGGCTGCGATAAAAACAACCGTTCGGCTGCTTTCCGCATATTACGTTCCTCAGCTAATATTTTTAATATTTCTGCTTCCGTTGCCATCAATTACCTAAACCTCCAATACAAGCAAAGGGGGCCACACGATTTACACCTGAGTCCCCTCTTAAACTACTTTTCTGTTTGATAAATATATTTTTTCAATTGTTTTAATATAACTCGTCTCGTTAAAATTCCTGCAAATGTACCTTCATCGTCCACTACACATAAAAAGGCATGATTAATGACTAAATCTAAAGCACGTTGAAATGTATCTGTCAGCTTGATAACAGCTAAATTTTTATCCATTATCGAATCCACTTTTATATCAGGTAATTTTTCATATTCAATGTGCTCGAGCCCTAAAATCGCTTCTGTAATCATTTTTATACTGAGTAACCCTTGAAGTCGATATTTCAAATCTAGTACAGGAATTGATGAATATCCTGTACGTGTCAGTACAAGGAGTGCATGTTCTGCACTATTTCCAATCTGTACATGTGCAACCTTTTCGGATGAAATAACAAATTCACTAATTGGCATTGCTAATAAGTCTTTGCTGTTAGTTGAAATCATGAACTTCTTCTCCTTTTCTGTCCTTGCTTTGCAGAACAGGATGCTTCCCTTTTATCATATCATAATTTTTCCGTATATGACCACGACAAGGTCGAGAAGAGTTTTTGAAGAACAACGAATTATTTTAGCATTTTAAACAAAAACTAAGTATCAAATCTGCTCACGCAAATTTGATACTTAGTTTTTAACTCATACATTTAATACCCTGCCTGACTCCAGTAGTAAAAAATAACAATGCCTAAAAAAAGTAAGAAAATAGCATACACCCAAACAATTGGATTCAACATTGTTGCATATTCTTCCACAGTTTCTGAAATTGGTGTATCTTTTTCTGATTTTCGTTCCGTTGTCATTTTAGCAATGCGTAAAGTGGAAACGAAGGAAATGACAGCAATGATGGTTATCGCAATAAGAGCTGGTATTAACCACATACCCATAAGGCAAGACTCCTTTCTTTACCCTTAGTATGCGTCAATCCAGCTCCTCATTATGCAAAAAAATTATTGATTAAAATGGGTGTTGATTTAACCATTGTCCACCATCAAGTGTGACACATTCACCATTCATATAGCGTGACTTATCCGACATCATAAATGTTGCTAAGTCGGCCACTTCCTCGGGTGTACCAATTCTACCTAATGGTACAGAATCAATTGTTCGAGCGGCCGCCGCTTCTGACTCCCACAATTTATCCGCTCCGCCTGTGCGTTCGATTGGACCTGGAGCAATTGCATTTACACGAATTCCATATTGTTTGCCCCATTCGACCGCTAACGTTCTTGTTACTGATAATACACCTGCTTTTGCTGCTGCAGAATGGATAACGCCAGCGCCTGCATTCCAAGCATAGGTTGCAACCATATTAAGGATAGAACCTTGACTCTTGTTTTGAATCCAGTACTTACCAACTGCTGATGAACAATAGAATGTACCATTTAATACGATATCTACTACGGCTTTCCAACCGTTAGGCGTTAAATCCTCTGCGCGAACAATAAAATTACCCGCGGCATTATTTACAAGTCCATCAATTTTTCCAAATTTTTCAACGGCAAACGCAACCATCGCTTCTGCATGTTCTGGCACTCGGACATCCATTTGGAATGTTTCAATTGTCGTGCCTGATTCTAATATAAATTCTTTTGCTTCTTTCAAACGCTCTTCATTACGGCCTGTAACAATTACATTTGCCCCTTCTGCAACGAATTGCTTCGCCATATACAGCCCCATCCCACTTGAGCCACCTGTAATAAGTATTGTTTTCCCCTGCAACATACTATTTCCCCCTTTACAAAATGAATAACCATTCATTCATAAATTCTACTATATTTTCTCGAAAATGTCATATAAATTCTACAAAGAGAAAACTTCAATTAGTTGGCGTCATACTGACCGCTTGCGGGATAAAATAAAACTTCCTACTCTTCAAACAACGCAATCAATCAAAAAAGCGACTATTCAACGCAACAATCATCAAATAACTCACATCTATGCACGTCGAAAAGAAACGATTGATCGTGTATTTGCGATGCGTAAGAAAAACCATGATATACGTTGGACCACCTTACGATGGATTAAAATTGTCGCTGGCGCTGTTTATTTTTGCTGCCATGTATTTGACGAGGCAGCTAATGGCAACGTCCAAAAATGGCAGAAAATAATTGCTCGTAGCGTACTACTCTTGTTAATAGGGGCTATTTGAAACTTCTATTTCTGATAAAATTCATATAGCACGTTCAATGATTTTCCGATGTCAGCAGATGTCGCTTCAATTATTTATAGACGACACTAATTAACTGGAGCGCAGGCGGCGACTTCTGTGGGAATAGCATGAGCTAAAGGCCCCGCAGGAGCTTAGCGACGAGGAGACTGAAGCCATGCCCGCGAAAAGCGGTTGCCGGTAACGAAAATAACGGATTCATATAGATACTTATACTTCTATGTTTAAAAGAAAAAGACAGTAACCAAAATCATTTTTTGAGTTTGTCTACTGTCTGAAAGATATCATCTTTTTTAGGACCTTTCTAAAATTCATAATGATAAGCCATTTTATATAGCTCCATTAACTCCTCATATGTTGGCACTTTCGGATTATTCCCTGGGCTACCACTTGCAATTGCATCCACAGCCATTTTTGGAATAGCCGCATAGTATGCATCGTTTTCTATACCCCATTGCTGTAAATTACCAATGTTCATTCTCTTACACAATTCCTTTATCGAAACAATGGCTAAATCGGCAAGTTCTTCTTGTGTTAAATACTTTCCTTCTTTATTAAAAAAATTACCAATGTCAGCTAATCGATCTACACAGGCATCTTTTGAGTACTCTAGTACAGCGGGTAGTAACATTGCATTAGAAATTCCATGTGGCACATGGAATAGTGCCCCGATAGGACGAGACATGCCGTGCACTAAAGCGACAGAAGCATTTGAGAACGATAGGCCTGCTTGCATAGAACCAAGTGACATAGCCTCACGGGCATCAATATCATCTCCATGTTCATAAACTTTTAGTATGTTATTGACAATTAACTCCATCGCTGATAACGCAAGTACATTAGAGTAGGGATGTGCTAAGCGTGATAAATAACTCTCGATTGCATGACTCAGTGCATCGATACCAGTAGCCGCAGTGATTGCTGATGGCGAAGTGATGGTCAAAATAGGATCAACAATTGCAATCGTTGGCATAAATGCCGGTTGCTTAATCATCATTTTCACTTCATTTGTCGTGTTTGTAATAACAGTTGCATCCGTTGCCTCAGATCCTGTCCCGGCAGTTGTTGGTATCGCGATATGTGGAATAGGTGTTTTATCAGCGACTTTTTGCATTTTCATGTAGTCCCCAATATAACCACCATTTGTTGCGACCACTGCAATGGCTTTCGCTGTATCAATGCAGCTTCCACCGCCTAGTGAAATGATGACATCACATTGTTGCGCTTGCAAAACTTCAAGCCCTTCTTTTACAAACGAATCAATTGGTTCAGTTGTTACCCCTAAATATGAAACTGTTTCCAATCCTTGCATTTTCAATAATAAGTTGCATTGATTGACAAATCCTAAACTATCCATGATGGGATCACTAATAATCAATGCTCTCGTCCCTAATTTTTTTGCATGAACCCCTACTTCTTCAAAAGAATCCCGTCCATAAATCATCGTCACTGGAGAATTTACTGTGAAAATTGTTTTAGTTTGAATCATTCCGTCTCCCCCTTAACTATTGTGCAGTATAGCCGCCATCCAATACAATCGCTTGACCCGTTAGACCTTTTGCCACATCACTTGCTAAATAGAGCGCTAGTCCTGTAATTTCAGATACATCTAGCAAGCGCTTTTGTGGAACAAGTGGATAAAGAACTTGTTCAAGTACTTCCTCTACCTTGATACCTCTTGTCTTCGCTAAGTCTATAAACTGATTACGTACCAAATCTGTATCAACGTAACCTGGACAAATAGCATTTACCGTAATGCCTTCATTTGCTACCTCAAGCGCAGCCACTTTTGTTAAACCTATTACCCCATGTTTAGCTGCATTGTATCCTGCCTTACCTGCAAATCCAATAACCCCATTAATGGACGCCATGTTAATAATACGGCCAAAGTTATTTTTCTTCATATGTGGCAATGCATATTTCATCGTTATAAATGGTGCAGTTAGCATCACTTTTTGCATTAGCTCAAAAGTATTTGTCGAGAAATCCTCAATGAATGAAACATGTTGGAATCCTGCATTGTTCACTAAAACATCTATTGTCGCGAACTTTTGGATTGTGAAATCTATCGCTTCACGAATCGCCCGCTCATCCGTTACATCACAGGTATATGCCGTTAATAAAGGATTTTGTTCAACTGCCGCGATCAAACTTTTTTCATTTATATCCGTAATCACTACATTCGCACCTTGTTCAGCAAATGCTTGTGCTAACGAGAGCCCAATTCCACGTGCCGCACCGGTAATAAATACTGTTTTTCCATTCACGTTATATCCCTCCTACGTACCAAGCAAGAATTGTAGTATTGCAATAATGACGGCCAATGCACCAAATAGTAAATAAGCAGCTTATTATTTTTACAAACAGAGGTAATCGTTATAGCCCCACGTGGTAAAGAAGCCCAATGTTATCGCAATTATGCGGTGTATACCTACATATCAACATTCATATCAATCCCATGGGGTGCTAGTAAAGGCATTGCACTCGTTTGACCACCCGATACTAACTCTGTCATAACTAAAGTGCCACCAATTTATAACAACCGAAGCATAGCAAGCCTTTGTAAAAAAAAGCTGTACTCATTAATCAAGAGTTACAGCTTCTTCTATTGATTAGTCGTTATTACTTGGGAATGCAAATGTTGATGCTGTGGACACATTACTTGTCATCCAGCGTTCTGAAATGGTTTTCGTTTTAGTAAAGAAACGTGCTTGATCTGGACCAAACATATGACCTTCGCCAAAGCGAGACCCTTTAAATCCTGCAAAGTTGTGATAACCCACTGGTATCGGAATCGGTACATTCACACCAACCATTCCTACATCAATTTCAGTTGTAAATTTACGAGCTGCAAAACCATCATTCGTAAAGATTGTTACGCCATTTCCAAGTTCATGGTGGTTGATTAATGCAATCGCTTCATCTAAAGAATCGACACGAACAATGTTACGAGCAGGGCCAAATACTTCTTGTTCATAAATCTCCATACCCGGTTTCACATTATCCAGTAATGTTGGACCTACAAAAAAACCTTTTGATTCTTTAACTATTGCTAAGTCACGACCATCACATACGACAGTCGCACCTTCAGACTCTCCGCGTTCGATCGCTGCTAAAATGGCATCTTTGGATTGTTGGGAAATTACTGGGCCAAAATCAGTATCAGGCTCCGTATATGAACCCACTTTTAATGCAGAAATTTTTTCCTTTAAAATAGCAACAAGACGATTTGCAGTGTCTTGCCCTACAGGCATAATTGTAGAGATGGCCATACAACGTTGTGAAGCGGCACCGTAAGCCGCTCCAATAAATGCGTTGGCTACTTGTTCTAAATCTGCATCGGGCATTACAACCATATTGTTTTTACCACCACCAAGTGCAGTAACACGTTTACCGTATTTTGTTCCTGTTTCATAAATGTATTTAGCAACCGGTGTTGACCCTACAAATGAAATTGCTTGTACTGTCGGGTTTTCTAATATTTCATTTACTGCATCTTTATCACCATTTACAACTGTCCAAATACCATCTGGTAAGCCAGCTTTTTTCCATAATTCACTGACATACAACGAAGTCATTGGTACACGTTCAGATGCTTTTAACACAACAGCGTTCCCCACTGCAATTGCCATACTTGTTTGCGCTAACGGTACCATAATCGGGAAGTTAAATGGCGAAATGGCCGCTACAACCCCTAGTGGATATTTAGCTGAATAGGCGTTTATTTGACCTCCAATGTTGACAGAATACTCACCTTTAACCAAATGAGGTACACCGATAGCTAAATCTACAGATTCAAGTCCTCTTGTGATCTCACCTCTTGCATCCTCTACAGTTTTACCGCTTTCTCTACAAATAATTTGTAATAATTCATCCATATTGTCAGTGATCAAATTACGAAATTTTATAATAATCTCCGCTCGTTTAGATACTGATGTATCACGCCAATCTGGAAACGCTGACTGTGCCTTCGCAATGGCTTCACGTGTCTCTTCTACTGTTGCTAAGGGGACTTTTGCGATAACCTCACCTATTGTTGGATTATATACTGAACCGTAACGACCACTTTTTCCCTTCGTCATTTCACCACCTATAAAATGCGTTAATGTTTTTACTTCTTGTGCTGTTGTCATAGTTTTTTCCTCCTTCAAAGTTGTTTAATGTAACATTTTCCTTTTAAACTTAAATATGCAGCTGACATATCATTTCTCCATAGCCCTCTATTGAAATATCACTGTAAAGATTCACTAATTGTTCGCCAATACGAAGTGGGACACCTGCTTCGTCTGCCAAGGTTTTAGCTGATTTCAAATCTTTTAATAAACGATTTGTTGAGAAGTCAGGCTGATAGTTTTCATTTTTCATATATCCAAGTAATTGCGTTCATAAATTCGACTTTGACCATAGCTATTACTTAACACTTCATAAAGCGTATCTGCTGTAATATCCATTGTTTCCCCTAACACGATTGTTTCTGCTACTGCCTCTGTATAGAATCCTATCGCGGGTACCAACGCTAGGAGAAGTACCAAGATAATAAATATTTTTACCAACTATTCTGAAAATTCCAGATCCACTTTGATAATCTTCTCGCTCTCCGCCTACCATTTATTGTTCGCGTTGCACGAGTAGCACCAATGACACTCACACTTACAGGTGCCAAGGTAGCGTAACCCCAACGATTGCGCTTCTTTATGTAGCAAATCATTTAATTGGGGATTCTCCGTGCTGAAGTCAATCAGATAAAGTTCCTTGTTTCGCATGTTGTAAAATCACATCTTGTGCTTTGTATACTTGCTCGACTGCTTGTGGGGTCGGCAAGCTTGTCATAATAACATCACTCTGTTTAATGACATCCTGTAAAGTAGCTAAACCAACTCCATCTTCTGCGATGAATCGGTCTATTGCCTTAGCATTTATGTCGAAACCAAATACCTCATAACCTGCACGTAGGAAATTTATCGACATCGGTAATCCCATATTACCTAAGCCGATAAACCCTAATTTCTCTTTCATTCGATATCCCCCCGTTTCTTAAAAATTCACAAATAAAGCTGAATGATACACTAGCCAACTTCATTTTTTTGTCGTAACATCAATAACGAGATAAATTAGGCGACTACGGTCATTGACTGCGGTCATTTAAATCATAATCAAACGCAATCTATCTCGTCAATTAAAATTTTTTTATTTTCTGAAAAAATAGAATTAAAATTATTAGAGTATATCTATATTTGGAGGAAAAGGAGTATGAATTCATTAACGACTCGCCAAAAGAAGGCATTAGAGACTCGAGAAAAATTACTAAAAACATCGCTAGATTTATTTAATAAACATGGATTTGAGCATGTGTCAGTCGAACAGATTACCAAGGCATGTAATGTCTCAAAAGGGACATTCTATACACATTTCCCTTCTAAATACGATGTTATTTTAGAAAAATTTAAAGAGCTCGACAATTTTTATAGCACCGTGGAGAAAAGTATTGATGGCAATATGCCGGCAAGTGAAAAAATACTATTGCTTTACAGAGAACAAATGCTGTATTTAACAAACATCGTTGGCAAGGATTTATTGCGTACTGTATATACGGCTGCAATGACCAATCAAGTGGAAAAAGATCATTATTTAATTAGCCCCCAGCGTAAAATTTTCCAAATCCTTAATACATATATTGAGGAAGGAATTAAACTAGGAGAGTTTCGTAAAGATTTACAAGCAACACAAATGCAAACCATTATCAAACGTTGTATGCGAGCAAATGTGTATGATTGGTTAATTCATAATGAAGATTTTGATTTAGTAGCAGAGATGGCACACTTTACAGCAGTTGTATTAAATGGCATGAAAGTTGAAGCAACAGACGAAGTAACATGAAAACAACAGTAGCACTCCTCCCATGCTGTTTGGTGAAGTGCTACTGTTATTTATGTGTATTAACTTACAAAATATTTTTTAACTATAGATTCTACAGGCAATGGCTTGTTATATAAATATCCTTGCCCCTTTTGACAATGATGTCGTTTTAAAAAGGCAACTTGTGATGGTTCTTCAATGCCCTCTGCGATAACCTCAAGCCCTAAATTATGAGACATTGAAATAATAGCCTTAATTATCGCTTCGTTTTTATCATCTTTTTCAATGTCGGCAATAAATGACTGATCTATTTTTATAATATCAATTGGATACCGTTTTAAATAGCTAAGTGACGAATATCCTGTGCCAAAATCATCCACCGAAACAAAAACACCTAACTGCTTCAATTCCGTTAAGATGGAAAACGTTTCATGGACATTTGTCATTGAGCTTTCCGTAATCTCTACCTCTATTAACTCAGGCGATACATTATACTTCTTTAAAGTTGCTTTAATTTTCCGTGCAAAGTTTTCTTTTCTAAATTGCTTCGGTGAAATATTAATGGCAATACGTACTGGACGATACCCTTTCATATGCCACTCTTTTTGATAGCGACATACCTCATCAATAATCCAATCACCTATCTCTATTATTAAGCCTGATGCTTCTGCAATCGGGATAAACTGTGCAGGTGAAACAAAACCAAATTTACGATTGTTCCATCGTAACAATGCTTCAAAGCTATTGATGCTATTATTGTTTAAATCCATTTGTGGTTGTAAATGGATACTTAACTCATTAAATTCAATAGCGCGGCGTAAATGCGCCTCCATCAATGCCTCATTTGGAAAAACAGTTGTCATATCTTCTCGATAGTAACGGAAATGTGAACGTCCATGCTCTTTAACTGAAAATAGTGCTTGATCTGCTTTTCGAACTAGTGTTTCTATATCATTTCCATCCGCTGGGCTAAGCGAAATACCGATTGAAACGCTAATAAAGTATTCTTGGCCATCAATCATGAATGGTTGTTTTAACACCTCTAAAATTGAATTCGCTATATGCTCAATTTTACTAATCGACGCATCTTTTAGAATGAAAATAAATTCATCACTATTATAGCGATAAAGCGAACATTTTGAGTGACAGAGCTCACTTAACCTTTGGCTGAACTTGCGCATAAGCTCGTCGCCTTTTCCCTCACCAAGAGATTCATTGAACTTTTTAAAACGATCTATGTCCACTAAAATAAGTGCTGCTTGCCTATTAACATTCTTCTTATCGTTCAAATGAAGGAGCCAGTGTTCTTTAAATGCCTTGCGATTCCAAATACCTGTTAATTCATCCATTAGTGCAAGATAATAGAACGCCTCTTGCTCATTTATAAATGAATTCGCATCTTTCACAAATAAGTGCACACCAACTATTTCACCCTTATAATACGTAGGGTGCGTACGTAAATAAAATGGTTCGTTACTCAACATTTGATCCTGAAATAAACATTTTGGCATACCAAAAGCAGAACCCCTAATAGTTTTCGAAAATAACAACTTAAATTCGTTTAAATACTCACTCTCTACTAATGAAAAAATATCTAATCCTATCAGGCAGTGGTGCTTATTTGGCAAGAGGGAAGTAGCCGCAATATTTTGATGAATAATACGACCCTGTAAATCAGTCGTTAGCACTGGACTTACATGCTGTTCTACAAATTGCAAATACGGCTTAGAATCGTTCTGTTCTTCACGTAGTATAATCGCGACAATTTTGTCCGCTAGTTGTTGTACACTAACTGCAAATGTTTTTGATTTGCGTCCCGTATAGTGGTCCAACGTTCGAACAACATTAAATTCTTGTTGTAAAATATTCAATAATTGCTGCCAGCTTTGCTCTGTAAAAAAACAGTGTGCTTGTATGGCATTTGCATCCTGTAGCTCAATAAAAGACGATAGTTTGTCATTATAATCTACGATTTCATACGCTATTGTATCAACTTTTCTCAAGCATACTACTGCATCAAATGGATTGAGCTGTAACACTTGATGATAGCTTGCAAATTGCGCTACATTCTCTTTATTTTTTTTCATTATATCCCTCACTAAGTAGCGTGTTTGCTCTATTCAATATCCAAAATGTAAGTTATTCTTCATCTAGCGTTGGCTTTAATGCTTCCTTTAAAAATATTTCCTGGCTGTTAATGGGGTCCTCACCGCGGTCAAACTCTTTATAATGATATTTTCCATTCGAGTCTTGAATACGTGATTTTGCCGTATCCACCAATTGTTTGTTCATAATGTCAATAATACGAGCTTTTGCTTCACTTGCATATACAGGGAATAAAATTTCTACACGCTTAATCATATTACGCGTCATCATATCCGCTGAAGACAGATAAACCTTGTTCTCCCCATTATGGTGGAACCAATAAATACGCGAGTGTTCAAGGAAACGACCAACAATACTTGTTACGGTTATGTTATCACTAATTCCTGGAATGCCAGGTCGAATACAACAAATACCTCGAATAATGAGCTCTACTTTCACCCCTGCAATAGATGCCTCATATAGCTTCATCATCAAATCCTTATCCGTTAATGAATTCATTTTCGCGCGGATAAAACCGTTTCCGTATTTCTTATGGCAAGCAATCTCCTCATCCATTAGACGAATAAATTCATCTCGAATATCAAATGGCGCTACAACTAAATGATTAAAGGTTGGCTTCTCAGTATAACCGCTTAAATAGTTAAAGAAATTAGTTGCATCAATGCCAAATTCCTTATCCGAAGTTATTATGCCCATATCTGTGTAAATTTTTGCAGTTGCATCATTATAATTCCCTGTACCAAGATGTACAAAGCGTTCTATTTTCCCGTTTCGTCGGCTGACAACAAGCGTTATTTTGGAGTGCGTCTTTAAATTGTTCATACCATAAATGACCAGACATCCAGCTTGTTCAAGTTGCTTCGCCCAGTGCACATTATTTTCTTCATCGAAACGTGCTTTTAGCTCTACTAACACAGTCACTTGCTTACCATTTTCCGCCGCTAGCTTTAATGCCTGGATAATCGGAGAATTTCCACTCACACGGTATAATGTTTGTTTTATCGCTAATACGTTGGGATTGACCGCAGCCTCCGTTATAAAATCTACTATTGGTGCGAATGACTCGTATGGATGATGGAAAAAAATGTCCTGCTGTAATGCTTTTTCAAAAATATTTTCATCAGACTGTAAATCTAATGGCGGTTGTGGGATAAAACTTTCATATTCTAAATGTTCACGCCCTACAGCAATACCTTTTACAAACGAGAACATAAACGTTAAATCTAACGGGCCATCAATATGAAAAACATCTGTTTCTTCAATTTCAAATTCCTCTAATAAGTAAGCGAGTACCTCATCATTCATTTCGCCTACGCGTACTTCTAGACGACTTCCTAAACCCCATTTACGTTTCTTTAACTCTTTTTCTATTTCTACCAGTAGGTCCCGTGCGCCTTCTTCGTGAATTGTTAAATCTGCATTACGTGTTAAGCGGAAAGCTTGTGCTGACTTGACACTATAGCCATAGAATAATTTTTCGATATGCGCTACAATAACATCCTCAAGTAATACAACGACTGTTTCACCTTCTGAAGAGGGTACTTTAATATAACGATCTAAAACAGATGGGACTTGTACAATCGCTACTCTTTCATGATTTTCTGCATTTGACTCATCTTGCTCTAATAGAACAAGTAAATTTAATGTCTTCCCTAGAAGCGTCGGGAACGGACGATATGCATCCACAGCTACCGGTGTTAACACTGGGAAGATTGTTTCAGCAAACATTTCATTGATGAAGGCCTTTTGTGTATTTGTTAAATCCTTCATGTCTGCAATATGTACATTATGTTGTGGTAGTAAATCATAAATTAAATGTCGGTATACTTCAGTTTGTCGACGAACTAAAGCTTGCGTGCGCTCCGCTATCTTTGCTAATTGCTCTTTTGGTGTTAAGCCAGATTTATTTTCAGGCTTATGAAAACCAGCTCGGACCTGATCCTGAAGACCCGCCACACGTACCATGAAAAATTCATCTAAATTCGAACTAAAAATCGCCAAAAATTTCAAACGCTCTAGCAGAGGATTATTTTCATCCTCTGCCTCTTCTAAAACACGTTCATTGAATGCAAGCCAGCTTAATTCCCGATTATTGTAATATTGAGGTTTTGCAATTTCCTCTAATAATCGGTTATATGTTTCTGAATGTTCTTCTTCATGTAAGCGATCGTTCGTTACTTCAGTTGTCATTACTTTTCCACCCTTCTTCAATAAAATTCACTTTGATAGGTATCTTTAATGTACGCTCTAAATGCTTTTTATGGCGATTCGCTTGATATTTTTCGGCAGCAGCATTATTTTTCACATAGACATCAAGTTGTGCAAAACTTTCCTTTTTATGCAGCTCAATTGCGTGTACGATATTACGTTTTGATACATTTAATGAATAGACGAATTTTAAAAGCGCACCTAGTTCACGTATTTTTCGATATTCCTCACGGCTCATCCATTCTGTAAATGGCGCAGCAAATCGCTGATAATAATCTTTATTTTTATATGAAGCTAAAAGGGCTAATTTTACACGTTCTTTATGATTCAAACCATCAATCGATTGATTGGCAATTAAATAAAAAGTATGTTGGCTAGCAGAACTTAATTCTATATATTCTCCAATATTAAATACCTTTGCTGCTTTCCTTAATAATTGCAAGTCCGTACCGTCAAATTGTAAATAACTTAAATGGCAGCACTCACGGTACAATTGATCTGCCAAATGCATTAAATAATCCACTTCTGCCTCGGTGCGCCCATATTGCCTTGCTAGCCTTCTAGCGTTTCCCTCAAAAACATTGTTTTTATCAAAAGCACTATCATCAGTTTGTAAAATACGGTGAATAATTAGCCCTTCTCGTAAACCTTTTTTTGTTAGCTGAAACACTTCACTGCCTACAACTTCCATTAGTACACGGAATACTTCCAATGCCGGCACAATAATATCGGCACGGTCAGAGGATAGTCCATCTAACTGTTTCAATTCATTAAAACTTAAATTTCCTAGATACATACTTAGCTTTTCTAAATCCTGCTTTGGTATTTCATAGCCATGCACACTAGCGATAGGATATTCACGCTGTTGTTGATGGATTTGAGCGATGTTTCGCGCACTACCACCAATTGCTATTATCGGCAAACCTACCTGTTGAATCCAAGGCAGCGATGTAAACTGCTCCTTCACAAACGTAATGAGCTCTTTCTTTTCACTGCTATTCAAAATGTCTCCTTTTACGAAACGTTGTTTTAAAGACACTGTGCCAAATGGAAAACTAAATGTTTTTTTGAGCTGTTTATGTTCAAAGAGGGTTATTTCCGTACTACCGCCACCAATATCAATGGTCACTGCAGATTGTGTTCCTATGGAATGTACGACAGCAACATAGCCATAGTAAGCCTCTTCTTGCTCAGACAACAGCTCAATTTGAATGCCTGTCCGTTCCAGCATTAGAGTAATAATGCTCTCTCTATTTGTGGCCTGGCGAATTGCCGCAGTAGCAGCAGCCTTTACATCGACAACCTCAAAATCGTCAAGCATTGCTTTAAAGGTCAATAAAGTTTCTGTTAATACCTGAATGCCCTCTTCTGACATTTCACCTGATGGTTGCAAATATGTACGTAATCGAGCAACCGTTTTTATATTTCCAAGCTCACGCAGTCCTTCCTCATTATCATATTGATAAAGGACTAAACGAATGGTATTCGAGCCAATATCGATAATTGCCGTTTTCAAACCATCCAAATAATACACTTCCTTTACGCGGAAAATCATCCTAGTTTTATTATCATGTGTTAGAAATACCATGATCTATACAAAAAAGTCGGAACCTAAAAGGTATCCGACTTACTTTTGTTTATTAATATACTTTCAGGATACCCATTATTAAAATTGTGAAGTATCTTTTCTCCAACTCTATAAGATGAGTTGATCTACGCGTAAAATAAGCTCTGCAATTTCTGGTTTACTAATTTGGTCTTCTGCCCCAACTTGGTCACCTTTATGACGAAGGTCATCGGTAATTAAACTTGAGAAGATAATAACAGGTAGTTTTTGCAAGTCTGGATGTTCTTTAATTTTACGTGTTAAATGATGACCATCCATTTGTGGCATTTCAATATCCGTTACAACTAATTGAATATGCTCCGTTACATCATTACCACTTTTTGCGAGTGATTCTAAGTAATCATAAGCATCACGGCCATTTTCGAAGAACTCGACATTCACATAGCCTGCTTCATTCATCGTATCGAATAATAATTTACGTAGTAAAGGTGAATCCTCAGCAATTAAAATACGTTTTTCTGAACGATCTCGTTTACCCAATTTTTTCACTGAATCTACACTAATGCCTGAATCAGGGTTGATATCCACCATAATTTTCTCAAAATCAAGTAATAGAATCATTTGTTCATTCTGCTTAATGACACCGATTACTTGTGAAGTACCTCCCTGATACATATCTGATGGTTTTTCGATTTGATTCCATGAAATACGGTGAATTTGCGTTACATTATCTACATGGAATACAACGCGTTGTTTATTAAATTCAGCAACAATATATTTTTGTTGCGGATTCCGTACTGCATTTTCAATGCCCAGCACTCGCAGCATATCTACAACCGGTAATACCTCACCTCGTAATTGTATAATTCCTTCTACATGCGGGTGCGCGTGTGGAATAAATGTTACTTGAATGGGTTGAATAATTTCTTTCACTTTAATTACATTAATACCGAATTTATTGTTAGCTACTTCAAATTCAACGATTTCTAGCTCATTTGTGCCACTTTCTAATAATATGCCTTTATGTTCCAAAGCAACCCCGCTCCTTTCTGTTCAACTTCTATTAATAATTCAATTGTATCATAGGCAATACATTTCTCCTACTTGCTATTTCCATTTTTATCATTAACTTTTAGATGAACCAATAGCCCAATTACCGTCATTAAAATTAATGTGGACAATGCAACACGGCTAGCTAAAGTACCGTAGTCCTTCATCCATAGTGTGACCGTTCCATAGACAGCTGGTCCTATAATTGAGGATACTTTACCCGAAAAAGCAAACAATCCGAAAAATTGCCCACGTTTCTCAATCGGTGATAGTTCAATAATATATGTTCTAGATGTTACCCACATTGAGCCTAACGATATACCAAACATACTGCCTGCGATCCAGAACATCCATTGTTCTGTAGCAAAGACAGCAAAGACTAAAGCAATAATCATTAACAGTGCTACCAACGTAATTGCTCGTTTAGCACCAATCGCTTTCGTAATGTAACCAAATGCCAGCGAGCCGATAATTGTAGACAACGTAGATACTAAATAGAGTATGATAAATTGGCCGGAAGTAAAGCCAACAATCGTTGTTGCATAGACAGCCATCATAGCAATAGTCGTGGCAATGGCATCATTTATAAAGAAGTAAGCAATCATAAAAGTAAAAATCGCTTTATATTGTTTCATATCCTTAAAAGTTTGGATAATTTCCTTATAGCCATCGATAAACTTAATTTTTTTGCGCTGTTCTTTTGGAATTGGCGTATCTTTATTAATAAAAAATAATGGCAATGAAAATAATAAATACAAAATCGCCGTTGGAATAAATGCACGATGGAAATCACTACTACCAACATATAAATAAACGAGTAAGCCAAATACTGTGCCTAAATAACCTATTGCCACTCCATAACCAGAAATAAGTGGCATTTCTGCTTTTGTACCCAAATCACCCATCATCGAATCATAGAATACAAGACTAGAATTAAAAAAGAATTTCGCAATGACAAAACTGGCTACAACTAAAAATAAACTAAGCGGTACGCCCGAAAAATTCGGGGTCGATTGTAAATTAGCAAATATACCCATCATAAAGGTAAAGAAAATAGAGATAGAGGCAAACCACACGATAAATCTTTTTTTATAGCCTGTATTATCAATCCATACCCCGAATAATGGTGAAAACACCACAAGGAAAAAGCTTGCTATGGCATTGGCATAAGAAATAAATGTGCTGGTCACTTGTTGCATCACTTCATTTGTTCCTAAAACCTCATCCATATAAAATGGGAAAAATATAGTATTTATATTTGAAGAAAATATCGTATTAGCAAAATCATAAAATGCCCAAGATAATATTGGCAATGATAAATAGAGTGCTAGCTGACTTCGATGCTGTGCTTCCCCTGCTGGCCTCTGCTTCATTAAACTCCTCCTTTTCTTTTCTTATAATATTAAATTAATTCCACTATGAATTAAAAAATACCTTTTGTTTAACTAAAATTAATATTATTTACAATATAATAAGGTTTGTTATTTACAGAATTTTCAAAATTCAATAACGAAAAAACTTTTCCAGTTAGAAAGATAGCTACTGAAAGTCTGCATTAGGATTCTCTTTTATTAACAATTAGTCTTAAACATTTAGTAAGTAATTAGCTTTGGAAATGTGCCATTATGCTTTTATAAAGATTATGTCTGACACCTTTGTTTTAGTAAGGCCGTAAGCTTTAAATATTTTATGATGATGACTTCTTAAGAAAAAAGATATCCAAGACCCCTTCACTTGGATATCCTTTGCACTATTCATCCGTGTCAATCCACATAGAAGACCATTGTTCAATAGCTTGAAGAACTGGTGCGAGTGCATGTCCTTTTGCTGTCAGCTCATACTCGATCACTACGGGAGTGGATGGAATAACTGTACGTATCACGATGTGCTCAATCTCTAATTCTTTTAATCGCTCCGTTAACACCCGACTGCTAATATTCAATTTACTCTTAATGTTTGAGAATCGTTGAGGACCCTCTAATAACTGATAAATAAGCAAGGTATTCCAACGGTGATTTAATATTTTTAATGCCTTTTCAAATCGTGGACAAATTTTTCTTTGCTCCAATTTACCTGCCTCCATTTTATTTTGTTCCTATATAACAGTATATCATTTTTCCGAAAACCATTCCCGAAAATAAAATTTAGTTACTTGACAAAAGTTGTTTTTAAAAATAAACTAAGTTACGAAATGTAAGTCTAAAAACAAAAAGGAGTTAATCACTATGCAAAATATCGGTTCAACTATTTTACGTGTCGTACTTGGCATTATCTTTGCAGTCCATGGATTTCAAAAGTTTCAGGGGGGTATTGGATTCACAGCAGATTATTTTGATGTGATTGGTATACCTGGCTTTATGGCTTATATTGTTGCCATTATAGAACTTGTCGGAGGTATTGCCATTATTTTAGGATTAGGTACAAGAATTTTTGGCGCTTTACTGACAATTACAATGGTTGTTGCAATCTTTACAGCAAAACTTAGCGTTGGCTTTATTGGGGCAAATGGCTTGGCTGGTTATGAATTAGATTTAGCTTTAGCTGCAATGGCTTTATACTTTGCACTTGCAGGGGCTTCTAGTTATTCTATAGACGCAAAACTGTTTGATAAAGAGTAATGCTTCTTGTAGCTCGCTATTTTCTGTGTGGTAGTGAGTTGCTTTCTATATAAAAACCCGAAGCATCCCTCTTCGTTTGAGATGATACTTCGGGTTTTAATTTATTGTCTTAAAATCTAACTTTAATATATGTGATGAACGTGCGAAGATCCTTCATCGCTAACTTTCAGGCATTTATCTATAAGTCTTTATTAGCGTCTGTGTGCCATTGTCACCATAACCTGCTTCAATTAGCTTTTCATACATGTCATAAGCAAGCGCTAAGCCCGGTAACATAATTCCCATTTTTTGTGCTTCGTCTAAAGCAATTTTCATATCTTTTACAAAATGCTTGATATAAAAACCTGGAGCATAATCTTCCTGAATCATACGTGGTGCCAAATTACTTAAAGACCATGATCCAGCGGCACCGGAAGAAATCGACTGTAATACTGTTGGTAAATCAAGCCCAGCCTTTAAACCGTAAGCAAGTGATTCACACACACCAATCATGCCAGAAGCAATAACGATTTGATTGCACATTTTTGCATGCTGTCCAGCCCCTGCTTCACCTTGATAAACAATATTTGCACCAAAATGGCTCATCACTGGTAAAACACTATTAAATGTAGCCTGATTCCCGCCTACCATAATCGACAATGTACCATTTTGAGCACCAATATCCCCACCAGAAACAGGTGCATCTAATGCCTCGACGTTTAGGGTCTGTGCATGTGTAAAAATTTTCTTGGCAAGCGTCGGCTCTGAAGTAGTCATATCAATCATAATATTGCCCGCCTCAGCAGTTTGAAATAAACCATTGTCTCCAAAATAAACTTCTTCAACATCTGTTGGATACCCTACCATTGTTAAGGCAATATCCATATCTTTAAATGCTTCGGCAGGCGAACTTGCCCATCTAGCGCCTAGTGCTACAAGTGGCTGTGCTTTTTCTTTCGTTCGCGTATAGACGGATACTGCATGACCATTTAGTAGTAAATGCTTGATGATGCTAGCACCCATAACACCAGCGCCAATAAATGCAATACGTTCTTTTCCCATATGTAATAACTCCTTTGAATACTATTCGACAAATTCCCGGCTCCCGACAAATCTCAGAAACAATCGAATTAGCAATTTTTATGTGTTTTTAGTGTAGTTGAATTAGTGCAATAATTCAAACTCTTCACATTGACTTGTACTAAAATTTTTGCGTATTGCATATATACCGAATAAGCAAAAAAAAGAGAGCAGGTGATGGGTTATCACTGCTCTAAAGGGGGAAATGAGAATGTTGCTGTGTTCAATATATTTATTCCCCAATAAATGCTTTTTAAACATCTTATTTAAAAAGTTTTTTTACTCTGAATACTGAAACAAATCATCATGGTCTTCATTTTCTTCAAATGCTGTCTGTCTATAATAAGTATTCATTAACTGATCTAATCTGCGGCTCAGTTGAATGGTTTTTGCATTTTGTAACCCGTTTTCTACACCGGAGCGAATCATCATCTCACGAGTTTGTTCCATTTGTTTCAAGAGTAGATTGACCATTCATACAACCCTCCAACATACAAATAATCATACCATTATTATACATTTATATTTCATTTCTTACAGCATTAACTTACGACAATGTTCGACAAATTAACTTCTAGGTATTTCCAAATACGTGTATATTATTCGTCCATTTTGTTTCGCATCACCTCTAAAATGTTTAAAGAAAGGGTGTTTAACAAGTACTTCACGAAACTCATAAAACGCGTCCTTATCAATTTCGATACTGTCTATTTCCCCATTTTGTAATTGTTTAAGCATATTTTCATATTTATCCATTTTTACTATTCCCTTCTTATTTCTTATTTTGTGTAATTAATTATGAATTATTCAAAAAAAGCTTTACGTTTCCCTTTTTTTGATGCAAACTGTATATTATTAGTCGATGAAGGAGCTGACTGTCTGTGAAAATAGCTGAAGTTGGAAATATTATCGAGTTTAAAAATGGTTTACAAGGTATTGTTGAAAAAGTAAATGAAAATTCGGTGATCGTTGATTTAACATATATGGAGAATTTTGATTCCCTTGAAATTGAAGAGAAGACGGTCATCAACCATAAACGCTACAAAATTCTAAATGCAAGTGAAGCCTAATAGTCTGAATAGTCCCTTTTTGTCTTAATAGATGATAAGGGACTTTTTTTTTGATAATATTAAAGTATGGAGGTCGAATTATGCTTACAAATTCGAAACAAACAATAATACTTCTCCTTTCTTTATTATTCGTTTATGGCATGCTTGCTTATACTTTTGCTAACCCGGCTGTATTTTGGTACTTATATGCATTCACCTTACTCGTATGCATTGCCATTGCTATTCTTGCTGGTAAAATTGAAGATCAGTTACCTACTTGGCAATTTTTACTTTTTGGTATCGGTTACGGCACAATCACATATGGCATTATACGATTTGGTTATTGGCTCGCTCCATTCATAAATGACCAGTTAGTAAAGTCCGTACAAAAGTTTTTAACGATTTATGGCCCACAAAATATTTGGCATTACATTTTACTTGTATTCATTGTAGCCATCGGTGAAGAACTATTTTGGCGTGGTTATGTACAGCAACAAATTAAACGCTTTATGCGTCCTAGTTTCGCTGTGCTATTAACTGCATTACTATGTGCCATGTCCTTCGCTTTAAGTGGCTTTATGCTTGGGATGATTGCGTCACTTGTAGCCAGTCTAATCTGGGGCTTTTTATATGAATGGCGTAAAAGTATGCCGTTAGTTATTGTCGCTCATGTCGTTTTTGTACTATTATTGTTTTTGGTGTTGCCTTTAACATCATAACAAAAAATTTAGGAAACATTTTATCTTTTACCAACGTTTAATATAGAAAAGGAGGGCTTTTCATGCAAAAAAAATTATTTTCAATGATTGCATTATTACTAACAGCCGTTTTATTTGTGGGGTGTAACACTACAGATAAAACAGAGGAATCAGATGCTGCACAAAATGAACCAGCAAACACAGCGACTGAACAAGAACCTACTGAGAGTGGAACTGCAGACAAAGAGCAAGAAACGCCTACTACAGATGACTCAAAAACAAATGCAGAGGCTAAAGTAGAACAAGAAATTAATTACGTACAAAAAGGCGTAGACAAATCAGCAACTGCAACTGAATCAAAAAGCGTTGACCAAGGCTATAAATTACAACAGTTACCAGGATTTACACTTTCACAAGAAGAACCAGGTAAAGATATGCTAGTGTCAAACGAAGATGATGAAGTATTTATGCGCGTCGAAACTACTACTGCATCTGAAACAAGTTATGATGCTGTGAAAACATCTATGCAAGACTACATGAATGCAGTTGGAACTACAGTAGCATTATCTGCTGAAGAACTTGCAGTTTTCAAAGATGTTAAAAACATTGACAGTTATGTTGTAGACTTTGATACAGAAAAAGTAATCGGTGTTGTGTTCGAGAAAGATGGTCTTATTTCAAAAATTACGATTCATGATAATGATGAACAAGACTTAACAGCCGCAATGCTTGCCATGGCAGCTACTATATCTAAAAAATAATATGCAATCCCTGTGGGGTCTTAGAAGTCTTTCTAAGACCTCTTTTTTGCTTCGTATGGAAAATTACTCAATGGATTGTTACATGCATTTTAAGACCTTCTAACGTGTTAAAAATGGATGCTAACGGACATTCCACGTGAATTATCACCATCAATACATTGTTTGTTTGAACGCATACTAAAAGAGTTGCCTCAAAAGTTCATTTGAGACAACTCCTGTTAATAAGACAAATCTTTAATCGATAAACCCAATTTTTTTAATAATGCAATGGCTTCATCTTTTTCTTCTTCTGACAGTGCACTCATCAATTTATGCAAATGCCGTTCATGCTCTGGGAATAATTCGCCCATAAAAGTTTCTCCCTTAGCAGTAATTTCTGCATAGGTAACTCGGCGATCTGATGGACAAGAAACACGCAATAAATAACCTCTTTTTTCAAGCTTATCAATTACATACGTAATCGAACCACTTGCAAGTAGTATTTTATTTCCTATTTGCTGTAACGGTTGTCGTCCTTTATGATAAAGAAGCTCTAAAACCGCAAACTCAGTAGGATTTAATCCATTTGCTTGAAAAAAGTGATTAGTTGTTTCAGTAATTGCTTTATGTGCACGTGATAATACAATAAATAATTTTAAAGATTGCTTTAAATCTTCTGACGTCATAGCCTTTTCCTCTCAATTCGCACTTTATAATTGCCATTATAGCGACTTTAGAAAAGTATTGTCAAAAGCTTCATCATTTCATATCTAGTTAGTGCCTATACAAACATTATTACTTTCACTATGTTACTAAATAAGCAGAATCTTTTGTAGAAACTTCTAACGAATCAATTTGGTTGAATGTGTAAATTGGAAATTGCATATGGAAGCATGTCCCCTTCTGAATTTCACTGTTCACATCTATAACACCTTCATGCTCTTCAACCACTTTTTTCACGAAAGCAAGGCCCAGACCTGTCCCTGTTGATTTTGTCGTGTAAAAAGGTTGAAATAAATTTTGAATCGTAGTGCTATCCATCCCAATTCCTTCGTCTTTAATCATTAATTCAACGATTGCACAGTCTATAGTATTCATTTCTACCGTTATTGTTCCGCCGTTATGCATGGATTCCATCGCATTTTTTATAAGATTCATAAATACTTGCTTTAAGCGATTTTCATTACCACCAATATACACTTGAGTAGATGAGGAAATATATTGAATCATTATTTTCTTCATAAGTGCATCTGGTAACATAAATTCTATTACTTGTTTCACAATATGATCTAATTCGATTAACTCCACCTTCATACTAGTCGGCTTGGACAATACTAACAGCTCCGATAAAATTTGTTCCATCCGTTGTAACTCACTATCTATTACAGATAAATACATGTGTGATTCTTCATCTGCATTGAGCTTTAGCAATTCCGTAAAGCCTTTTAAAGAAGTTAACGGATTACGAATCTCATGAGCAATGCTAGCTGCCATTTGACCAACAACATTTAAAGCTTGTTGATGTTCAATTTTATGCTGTAATTGTTTCTTTTCAGTTTCATCATTAATTACTGTGACAATAATGTTGTTATACTCGTCAAAAATGCTGGAGATTTCATAGTAGCAAGTGCTACCCACTTGTGTTTCATCTACAACATGGATATTGGCATGCTTCTCCCCCATAAGCTTGGAGAGATAAGTTGTAATTTGCCCATTCTTCATTGAAAATGAATCGAATATATGTTGATGAGCTTTATGCAAAAGCTGAGATTTTTCTATTTTTAAATACATTTCAGCATACTTGTTTAGCCCAAGAATAATACCGCTAGCATCACTCACAATAACAGCATAGGGTAAGTGATCATAAGCATTGAAAGATTGTGACTTTTCCTGCTCTTGACTAACATATAATTCATGGGCCATATCATAATTTAATGTAGAAATTTGTGCGACAATTTCTTCTGTGTTCGGATCATAAAAACATTTAAAGGACATCATTTCAAAATCATTACTAGCCGTTCGAATATTAAATATTTCTTCTGATCTTAAATCACTTTGTAGTTGGTTGACGAATTTTGCCCATTTTAAATTAGATGGCTCGTCCATTGATAAATAGCCAATATAGGTTAAATTAAGATTAAAAAGTTTAATAGCAGCCTCATTCACATTTAAAATTTTTCCTGCTTTATTAAGAATAAGTGTTGGTGACGAAGTACTTTTCATAAGATTTCCAAAACATTGATTCATATCATTTTGCTTCAACTTTCTCACCGAACCTTTCACAAGAGTAAAAAACCTCTAATTCCAAATTTGAGCCTTTACTATACTTTATGACTGTACAATTCTATTATTACAAAATTTAGTAAATTTAAGTATTTAAAATTATTTCACGAACTGTTAACAAAATAAATAGGCAAAAAGGATTATATTGTTTGTCAGCTATTTGACTGTTACAATTAGAAGTTGAAAAGGAGATAAGTGCATGAATACTATTTTAACTACATTGAACGCAAAATATATCCACACAAATTTAGCCTTACGTTATTTAAAAGGTGCTGCTTTACCAGAATTTAATCCCATAATTGCAGAATACACAATTAAAGACCCTGCTTTTAACATTGTATCAGATTTGTTTCAAAAAAAACCTGATATCGTGGGATTTAGTTGCTATATTTGGAATATTGAAGAAACTATCCACGTAATTAAAATGTTAAAAACGGTGTGCCCGAATGTTAAAATTTTGCTAGGTGGGCCCGAGGTTTCTTATGATTCCCATCATTGGTTACGTCGTATAGAAGAAGTTGATTTCATTGTGATGGGGGAAGGAGAAACTTCATTTAAACAATTACTACGCCATTTAAATGGAGAAATTGCTTTGGAAGATGTACCAGGCATTTGTTATTTAGAAGATGGCAAGGTACGAATTCACGCACAAGCACCAAAAATAGATTTACGTGAATTACCGAGTCCGTTCCGTTTTGAAGAGGATCTTCCACATCTTAGCAAGCGTATCCAATACATCGAAACAAGTCGTGGCTGTCCATTTAGCTGCCAATTTTGTTTATCTTCTATTGAAGTAGGTGTGCGCTACTTTAACCGTGAAAAAATTAAAGAAGATATTCGATTCCTAATGAATAACGGTGCACGAACTATTAAATTTGTTGACCGTACCTTTAATATTAGCCGTAGCTATGCAATGGAAATGTTCCAATTTTTAATTGATGAACATCAGCCAGGCGTTGTATTCCAGTTTGAGATTACCGCCGATATCATGCGACCTGAAGTTATCCAATTTTTAAATGATAACGCACCTGTAGGCTTATTCCGCTTTGAAATTGGTGTACAGTCGACAAATGATTTAACGAATACGCTCGTACAACGACGCCAAAACTTTGAAAAGCTAAAGCGCACGGTGACGATGGTCAAAGAAGGCGGAAAAATAGATCAGCATTTAGATTTAATCGCTGGTCTACCGGAAGAGGATTATACAAGCTTCCGCCAAACTTTTAATGATGTCTTTGCGATGCGCCCTGAGGAGTTACAGCTTGGTTTCTTGAAATTATTACGCGGTACTGGACTTCGTTTAGAGGCTGAAAAGTTTGGCTACACATATGTGGATTTATCACCATATGAAATTTTCTCAAATAATGTTTTAACCTTCGATGATATTGTTCGTATTAAGCATGCAGAGGATGTGCTAGAGAAATATTGGAACGCTCACCGCATGGATCATACGATTGAATACTTAGTGACAACAGTCTTTGAAACGCCATTTGATTTCTTCCAAAATTTTGGGACGTATTGGGAAACTAAGGGATGGTCACGCATTGGACATCAACTTGAGGATCTATTCCAACGTTTACTTGAGTTTTTAGACACTGTGGACAATGCTGATTTACAAATTATTCAAAGCTTAATGCAACTTGATTATTTAAAAGCACAACAATTTCAGCCACGAAAATTGTGGTGGAAAGAACGGCCTTCTGAGGAACAACAAAAAGCTATTTATAATGCTTTACGTGAAAATCCTGAAATCGCCGGCGAAGAATTTGCTAACTTCAAACTATCTGAGAAAGAATTATTCAAACATACACTTGTTATCCCGCACCACTTAGATTACCATAATTTTACAAAAGGCAAAATAATACAAAAACATGGATACTTATTAACCTACTTCCGTCATGGTCAGGCTCCATACTTTGCAACAATCCATTCACTTTAATTTAAGAAACGCTATTCCCATAATAAATAAAGGGAATAGCGTTTTTTTATATGTTATTCATATATTATTCATAAACTTTACAATTCTTTAAAGCGAGCATAGCTAAATATTGGTTCTGAAATTAAACCTTATCATCCTAACAATTCCTTAGTAGAGGTTCTTACTATACTAAAAAAACTTAGTGCAAAATCCTTAACGCGATAAGGTGTATACATTGTAAATAATACCCATTAAAAGAAACCACAATCGGGAATTATGCTGTAAACTTTTTTAAATTTTTAGAAAATTATTTATCAAAATTGATCATCGGGGGATTGCACCATTGTTTCTGCTACTGATTTTTAAATATAGAGCTGCCACTTTCAAGTAAAAAATGAACCACAAAATGCATTTTGACCGATTAAATACAGTGAGTTACCCCCCCCACTGAATTTTAATCTACTTCCTAAAAGAAATAGAAAAATCAATGCAAATATTTACTGAATATTGACTCTTATTTTAGCGAGGGATTCTTATGTATTTTTTGCGTATTTCATTAATGAAATCAATTTATTATTTTTTTGTTTAATAGCTTTCGTTAAGTTTACTATAGGGGGGCAATTCAAGAATACACCCCCCACAAATTTTTTTTTACCAATGATTTAGGCTTTTACCCAATAATGACTCTTTCCTTAGGATAGTGGTAACTTGATTTTTTTGCTCTTCCGCCACCACCGAGTGTATAAAGGAAAGATATTAAACCGACTCGGCCAATAAACATTAAAATAATAATAATAAATTTACCGATTACCGATAAATCTGAAGTGATTCCTAAGGACATCCCACATGTTCCAAACGCTGAGGTAATTTCAAAGATAATTTGAATAAGTGTCGCATGTGGTTCCGTAATCAGTAAAACAATTGTGGCAGTTAACACCATAAAGCATGCCAATAAAATAACGACAAATGAGCGAAAAACATCGATTAGATGGATTTCACGGCCAAATACTTGAATATCCTCTCTTCCTCGTGCAAACGTGATTAAGAATAAAATCGCAATGGCAAAAGTCGTCGTTCGGATGCCTCCCCCAACTGAACTTGGAGACGAACCAATAAACATTAAAAAGCTCATAAAAATATCCGTAGCTTCACTAAAAGATGTAACATCATACGTTGTCAGTCCTGCTGAACGAGTCGAAACAGAATGATACATTGCTGAAAAAATAGCCTCATGCCAAGGCATCCCCTTAAAGGAATGGAATGACTCCAGCAATAAAATAACTAGCGCTCCCACAACAAATAAAATCGCATATGTCGATGTTGTAATTTTTGTAAATAGGCTAAATCGGAAATTTGGGTGTCGATTGAGTAAAAATGTTTTCACTTCAATTAACACTGGGAATCCTATTGCTCCACAAACAATCAGCACCATCGTTACCAATTGCACAAAATAGTCATTATGAAATGGCTGTAAACTCATCCCCGTAATATCAAAGCCACCATTCGTAGTAGCTGAAATCGAGGCAAAGACACCGTGAATAAGTGCTTCCTCAAACGTATCGAAATAATTCATAAAATGAGCCGTTAAGATAATAGCTCCTACTAATTCAATACCAATTAAGATTTTCAAAATTTCCCGAATAAGCTGGACAACACCTGATAAATTGTACTGATTATGATCAATCATAATCAATTGACGCTCACGCATCCCAATTTTTTTCCCTACAAGCAACCAAACAAAGGTACCGAGTGACATAATACCAATTGCACCTAGTTGCAAAATCACAAGAACCATGACAAGGCCAAATGTTGTGTAGGTTGCTGAAATATTAAATGTCGTCAAACCTGTCACACTAACAGCACTCACTGCCGTAAATAAGCTATCTAGTAGTGAAACATCCACACCAGCTTTATGTACGCCAGGAAGTCTTAATAACAGGAAGGAAATCGCTATTGCTATAAAATAATAAGAAACAAGTACCTGAAACGGTGTCACGAGTTTATTCGATGATTTTTTCCACGGCACCTCACCAACCCCTTCCACCTCTTGATGACAAACTTGATATTAGTATAGAAAAAATAGTTATAAAAAGAAAGGGCTGTCCTAAAAGTAAAAATAGTATGCTAAGAATACACATAGCATGCTGCTATTTTTAGCCAGAGACTCTGTGGGCTCGTGCATTGCCGATAGAAAGCGAGCAGCACCCCTTAGAGTTTGGCGATTTTTGGGACAGCCTCATAACATTATTTAGTTACCTTTTTTATTTCGTACCCCTATTAAGTATCCACCTAATGCTATTGCTATTAAAACAATCCAGAAGGTTAATTCCCATGCTGTTGAATGTGGGAAATCCGCCGGTAAAACACCCACATTTTTATGCGCTAATGTTAAAACAACAAGCTTCACACCTACCCAACCAACAATTAAAAATGCGGCTGTTTCAAGTGAAGGATAATCATTTAATACTTTCACAAACCATTGTGCTGCAAATCGCATCATAATAACCCCAATAAAGCCTCCAAGTAACATGACAATAAATTGTCCGCCATTAATACCCCCTATATCAAAATTACCCAAATGTGGCAATGTCACAGCTATCGCCACTGCAGCTAGCATAGAATCAATGGCAAAAGCTATATCTGCTGCTTCTACTTTAATAACAGTCATCCAAAAACCAGAACCCTTTTTTTTAGGTTTCCCCTCATATTCTTCTTCAGGCTCGTCTTTGTGTTTTTTCAAGTCATAAATATTTTTGGCAGACATGAATAGTAAATAGGCTGCTCCTACCGCTTGGATTTGCCAGTAATTTACCAACACTGTAATAACAAACAGCGCAGAGAATCGGAATATTAATGCCCCAAATAATCCGTAAAATAATGCTTTCTTTTGTTGTTCATGTGGTAAGTGTTTTACCATTACAGCCATTACAACCGCGTTGTCTGCTGCTAATAATCCTTCTAATACTACTAGTACAATGAGTACCCAGCCATATTGTAATAATATTGCTTCCATTAAATGTGCCTCCTTTAAGCTTTGTATACCCTAATAACTCACAATTACTATAGATTGCAAAAGAAAAGGAAGCTCCTAATAAGCCAAATGCGATAAATGTTAGCTGTACCAATCGGGCTTTTACGGTCAGTCAATCGTCCCCTAGCTAACTAGGTTCTTCTTGTTCAGCTTGAGGGGTACCTCTCCTTACCGTTACTATGCAGAGTATATTTTGATGCCCATGATAACTAGGCCATTTTAGTACATCACTATGTCCGCCGCACAGAAGGAGGTGTCTCAAATGACTTTGAGACACCTCCCTTGCTAAGCAATTTATACCTGTTACTTCGCTTTTAGTGCATAAATCTCCACTATTTGTGGGTTTTATATCTTCACTTCAGTCATGTGCTCTCACACCCGATGGTTTTCACCTTCTGTTGACGAATGTGAATCTAGATACATCACTCGCATCTGCTCGCTACTTCTCTTTGACAAATGTCAAAAGGTTTTCTTCTGTCGTGTTTATTATAGCACTATCATTTATTGCTGACAAAAATATCTAGCATCATTTAATCTGTATTTGAAAGCTTTCATCTTCTTTATGGGCTAAATAAAAATCAACCATCTTTGGCATAGTCTGTATAAAGTCAGGGCATGTTATACCGCCCTTTTGTAAAATAGTAACGGCTTCTGTTGTATCAAATAGAGCATTCCATGTTAAATAATCTAAAGTTTCTTGCTCAACGCCTAACTTTTTGCGAACATATGGTACTCGCAACGATTTTTTTGCAAGAAACAGGGGTAATCGTCCCTTTGGATAGTGATTCGTCACTAGTTTTACCATTGTACGATACACTTCCTGTACAGGATGAGGATTAGGGTCTGTCAAATGCAAGGTTTTCCCTTCAGCGCTTTTTTCATCCATTATAAATATAGAGGCTTTTAAAATATAATCCACTGGTACGACATTTATCGATGAATTAGAATCTCCGATATACGGAATGAACGGTAAACATTTTAACTTATCTACCATATTTAAAAAGAAATACGGGCCATCAAATTTAATCGTTTCGCCTGTTTCAGAATGTCCTCGTACAATGCCAGGGCGAATAATTGTTATGGGAATTTCCAATTTTAAATCTTCCACACGATGTTCAGCCTCAAATTTTGTTTCCTCATAATAGTTTTTAAAAGCACGCGGTCGAATTAGCTCATTCTCACGTAAAACCCCTTCTCGTGACCCCGCTACATATGCCGTACTAAAATACATATAGCGTTTTAAATTGGGTAGTATCCGCACAAAATCATTGACCATCGCAGTTCCATGAACATTTACCTTCCAGGCTATATCACGTGGTACTGCTAAATCGTATATAGCCGCTAAATGCCACATCACGTCAATTTGTGGTAAAATCTCCTGCATTATTTGATTTTCAAGCCCAATGTTTGGGAGCGTAATATCCCCTTCTATCAGCTGAATCGAGCAATTTGGAAAGTCTGCCAGTATATCATTTTTTTCTAGATCAGCCTTTGGTAATTCTCCTGTTAAGACTATAGCGATGACTTTTTGTGTTTTATTTTTTCGAAATAACTCACGAATTAACTGACTTGAGATGAACCCTGGAAAGCCTGTAAAAAAATGAACACTCATCTCCCATTCCCCCTTGTCTCTACTGCATTTTTCTTGTTTCTTTATCGATCAAGCTATAAACAATCGGCACAATGTATAAAGTCAGCAAAGTGGATGTCACAAGTCCCCCAATGACAGCGATGCCCATCGGTTGATTCATCTCTGCTCCTTCACCAATGCCAAATGCAAGCGGTAGTAACCCTAGAATAGTTGTAAGTGCAGTCATTAATATTGGGCGAAGGCGATCTTGGGTGGCAAGTAAAATCGCCTCATAGGGAGCCAATCCTCTGTCCTTTTGCTGATTGATATAATCGACTAGTACAATCCCATTATTCACGACAATGCCGACAAGTACTAAGATACCTATCACAGATGTCACACCGATTAATGTGTTCGTAGCAAACATCGCAATCGCCACACCAATAATCATCAATGGCACCGTGAACATTATGACGAATGGATATTTAAAGGATTCAAACTGCGCAGCCATGACAATATAAACTAGCACTACTGCAAGTGCAACCGCTAAAAGCATATCATCGATGGCACTATCATAAAGCTCTCGATCCCCACTAAAGACAATTTGAGTTTCAGAAGGTAATTTAGCTTTCTCCAAAGCTGCATCAACCTTATTTGATATGCTGCCAAGTGACTCCTTCGTTTCATAGTCAACAAAAAATGCTACTGCAGCCGCTTGATCGGAACGTCGAATGGATATCGGTCCTTCCTGCACTGACACTGATGCAATATCCTCTAGTTTGACAAAAAGTCCTGCAGGTGAACGAAGTTGCATCGCCTTTAATGAGTCGACACTGTCATTAAAAGCCTGTCCAAAGCCTGTAAAGATTGATAATACTGCTCCATCCTCAGCAATCATTTGCGAGGTAAATTGACCTTTTGTCATTTGATTAACGGTTTGTGCAATTTGTGCCGGTAAGAAGCCATAGTCCTTTGCCTTTTCACGATCGACTTCAATTTGAATTTCTTGTACCGTATTATCCAAATCAGTCATAACATTTGTAACTGGCTCAATTTTCAAGAGCTCCTTCTGTACTTTTTCAACCGCTTTATGAAGACTCTGCTCATTTGAATCCGTTAAACGGAACGTTAATGTATTCGGCGATGAGCCGGAAGTCGTTGATACATTGAAGGTGATATCAGCTTGCGTTCCAAGCTCTGTTTTTAAATCTTTCTCAACCTCTTCAACAAATTCAAAAATTGAGCGTTGTCGATTTGCCAGTGGCACCAGTTTCACATACATTTCTGCTTGGTTGGCACTTGTCTGTCCTCGAGATTGCGATTGTTGGGTACCACCAATTAGGCTGACATATACATCAACATCTTGCTCTTCTTTCAAGCGACTCTCGATTTTAGCAACAACCTTTTCTGTTTCTGATACTGCGGCTCCTTTTTCAAGATTCACGTTCACAGATACAAACCCTTCATCTGTTGCTGGTAAAAACTCGGTACCGATTTTCATTAAACCAAATAATGATAAGGCAAAAAGAAAAATAGTCGTCATTAGTACAAGTATTCGATGCTGCAATACCCATATAACGGATGCCTTGTAACGCTTATAAAATGAAGATTCTTGACGAAGCTCATTAATATTTTTGATTTTCTTGGTTAAAAAACGGCTTGCCAGCATCGGTACGACCGTTAATGCGACCGTCAATGAGGCAATTAGGCTAAAGGAAATTGTAAGTGCAAATTCCGTAAAAATTTGCCCAATTAAGCCTTCAATAAACATAACAGGAATGAAGACAGCTATTGTAGTCAATGTAGATGCAGTGATTGCTAACGCCACTTCCTTCGTCCCTTGCTTAGCCGCTTCTATTGGCTCTTTGCCAAGGCCTAAATGGCGTTCAATATTTTCAATCACGACGATGGCATTATCAACTAGCATCCCAATACCGAGTGCTAATGCTCCTAACGTCATAATATTAAGTGAGAAATTGGCAAAAAACATTAAAACAAATGTAACGATAACCGAATACGGAATAGCAATCCCAATAATAATTGGGCTTTTCACACCACGTAAAAAGACAAACAAAACAAGCATTGCAAATAGGCCACCAACTAGCAGTGAAGTGCTTATATTACGAATTGCTGCATCCACATAATTACCTTGATCTACTAACACATCGGCTACTACATCATTATATTTTTCTTGCGCGAGTAGATCTTCTAATGCCTGTTGAAAGGCTCTTGACACTTCAGCAGTATTGGCGCCTGATTCTTGTAGAACGGACATTAATACTGCTGGATGATCATTAGCGCGTGTTTCTGTGATAGATTTTTGTTCCGTACGTTCAACCGTCGCTACATCTCCTACTGTTAAGGACTGTCCGTCTATGGGATTTACCGAAACGATTAAATCAGCAATAGTTTCCGGTGATGTTAACGTACTAATAATTCGTGTCGTCAGCATCTTTCCATCTGCAGTCGATACCGGTTCACCTGGAAGTGAAATATTATTCATTTGAATAATTTGAATAATATCTGCCTGCGTTAAACCTCTTTCCTTCAGTTTCGCTTCATCCAATGTTACTTGTACTTCTTCTACCAGCTTACCTGACACATTTACACTGGCAACCCCTTCTGTACGACGAAGCTCTTTTTCCAAAGCATCCGCCAAAACGCGCACGTCCACATTGTCATTTTCAGCACGTAAAGAAAGCTGGATTATTGGAAATTGCGACGGATCAAATTTTAGAAAACTTGGTTTCTCTGCATCATTTGGTAGTGGTGTCATATCAATACGTTGCAAAATATCTAGCTGAACATCCTCTATATTTGTTGACCAATTAAACTCTAGTACAATTAAATTTGCCCCTTCCTGTGAGGTAGACTGAATTTTTTTTATACCTGGTAAAGTAGCCAATGTTGTTTCTAGTGGCTTAGTTATTTTCTCATTTACCTCTGTTGGGCTTGCCCCCGGATAGGTTGTGACAACGACACCAATGGGTGGATTTAGCTCAGGTATAAGCGTGATTGGTATTTTTAGTAATGATACGCCACCTAAAATAATAACGAGCAACATCGTAACGATGGTGAAAACTGGCCTTTTAATCGAAAAATCACTAATGTTCATGTTGTATAAACTCCTTTTTCTTCTCTTCCTTATTACTATTGCCGAAAAGGAGAATTTTTTATAAAGTGAAATTAAAATCGGCGGAGACATTGTAAATAGTTAGGAACGTTAAGTACGTCCCACATGCCACTGATGTGAAGCGAAGAGTTAATGTATGTATTCTATAGTAAGCACTTATAGGTAATGGAATCTTCATGTATCTTGTAAGTTGAAGATTGGCACCCGATAGGTATTCCTAATACTGTATATATTCAACACATATCCCCTTTTTTCCTTGTAAAAAAACACGAATCGCTTAAATGTCGATTCGTGTTGTTATTTTACAATAGACTATACAATTTAATGTGCTCGTTTTTATCAGCGAACCAACGCATAGCAAATTCATTTTCAAATAGGAATACATAATTGTCAAAGCGATCTTTTACAAGCATAGAACGTCCTGAAGACATTGACTCTTTGACCTCGTCCTCGTTTTCAATCCAGCGTGCAATTTTTGAACCAATCGGCTCCATTTTTACTTCAACATTATATTCGTTTTTCATGCGATGCTCGAATACCTCAAATTGTAATTGACCGACTGCACCAAGAATAACTTCTTCTGTATGCAACGTTTTGTAGTATTGAATCGCACCTTCTTGCACTAATTGTAGAATCCCCTTATGGAATTGCTTCGATTTCATGACGTTTTTCGCCGTCACACGGACAAATAGTTCTGGTGTAAACTGTGGTAATTTTTCAAATTGGAATGTTTTCTTGCCGCCTACGACTGTGTCACCAATTTGATACGTACCTGTATCATACAAACCAATGATATCTCCAGCCACTGCTTCGTCAACCGTTTCACGGTCGTCCGCTAGGAATTGTGTAGATTGTGTTACTTTGAAAGATTTACCTGTACGGGATAAGGTCATATTCATACCACGTTCAAACTTCCCTGATACAATACGTACGAAGGCAATACGGTCACGGTGTGCAGGATTCATATTGGCTTGAATTTTGAAAATGAAGCCCGAGAATTCCCCATACTCCACTGGATCTATAAATTGCTCATCCTCAGTGATACGTGGTTGTGGTGTTGGTGCAAATTGTAAATAGGTCTCTAGGAATGTTTGTACCCCGAAGTTCGTCAAGGCTGAACCGAAGAAAACAGGTGTTAATTCTCCACGTCGAATTTTTTCTTCTGAATATTCATTACCCGCTTCATTAAGTAACATGATATCGTCCATTGCTTGAGAGTAATAGGAAGTGACTTTCATCGGGTGATCCACAGCTAGAGCGCCTTCCTCATCGATTGGCAGGAATCGGTCTCCCTCTTCTGTACGGAACTGCTCGATACGCTTATTATAACGGTCATAAATACCAAGGAACTCTTTCCCCATACCAATAGGCCAATTCATAGGGTAAGCATGAATGCCAAGTACCTCTTCTAGCTCTTCAATCAGCTCAAGTGGCTCTTTACCTTGACGGTCCAATTTATTGATAAAGGTAAAAATAGGGATACCGCGCATTTTACAAACTTTGAATAGTTTTAATGTTTGGGCCTCAATCCCTTTTGCTGCATCGACAACCATGACAGCACTGTCCACTGCCATTAATGTACGATACGTATCCTCTGAGAAATCTTGGTGCCCTGGTGTGTCCAAGATATTCACTCGTGAGCCACTATAATCGAATTGCATAACTGAAGATGTTACCGAAATCCCACGTTGCTTCTCGATTTCCATCCAGTCAGATGTTGCAAATTTCCCTGACTTTTTCCCTTTTACCGTCCCTGCGTCACGAATCGCACCACCAAATAGTAAAAGTTTTTCTGTAATCGTTGTTTTCCCTGCATCTGGGTGACTTATGATAGCGAACGTTCGTCTTGATAATATATCTTTTTCTAAATTTGAAGTCATCTCGTCATTCTCCTTTTTTCATACCTACTAATAATAAAAGAAGACTTGCCTTTCGTACAACCTTTTTACATGAATTCTCCAAAAAGAAAACCTCTTAGTCACTAACTAAAAGGTTTCGAAAAAAATTCAAAGGCGTTAACAAAAAATAATTGGCGTCCTCTGCTCATAGCATCTGAACGAAATAGCATTAGACAAATTTCAAACGTCCTGCCTCTACAGCAATTTCAGCATCGCTATGTGGAAATTTTGTATTTTTAATAATTTGATAATCTTCATGCCCTTTTCCAGCAAAAATAATTATATCACCAGGTTCAGCTACTGCAATTGCATGACGGACTGCTTCAGCACGATCACCAATACATGCATAATTCTTATGTAGCATTCCTTTTGCAAGATCCCCAGTAATGCTATCGTAATCTTCATAGCGAGGGTCATCAGTCGTTAAAATCACATAATCTGCTGCTGATGCTTTCTCCGCCATCGCTGGACGTTTTGACTTATCTCGATTACCTCCTGTGCCAACTAAGAAAATCAACTTGCCTTTTTTATAAGGCTCAGCCGCTGCAATCGCTTTTTCAATAGCGTCAGGAGTATGAGCGTAATCAACAAAAATTTGTACGGGTAAATCTGAACAAACTTTCTCCATTCGTCCTTTAACTGGTGGTAGTTGTTCAATTTGCTCAATAATTGTTTCCATAGAGTAGCCACGACCATAAAATGCAACCATCGCTGCAAGTACATTGTATATATTAAACTCACCAAGCAATTGCATTTTGACAGGGAATGTGCCTTCAGGCATTACCACGTCAAAAGAGGTCATGTAGTCATGATACTCACAGTTAATGGCATGAAAATCGGCCGTTTCATTTTTTAGACCATATGTCCATACTGGGAAAGGTGTCATCGCTGCATAGCGCTCAGACCAAGCATCATCAGCATTTAACACCACATATTTATTCTTTTCTAAATCTTGTCCAAGTTGAGAAAATAATAAGCCCTTTGCATGGCCGTATTCCTCCATCGTACCATGGAAATCAAGATGATCATGTGTAAGATTCGTAAAGATAGCTACATCATAATCGACACCAGCTAAACGTCCAAGTGCTAAACCATGCGAAGAAACTTCCATCGTCATTAAACGACAGCCCTCCATTTTTGCACGGAAAATCATTTGTTGCGTCGATAATGCATCGCTCGTCGTATTTGCAGATTCATATAAAATACCATTTAAATTAAAACCAATTGTTCCAGATAGTGCAGACTTCTCGCCCATACCATGCATGATATTTTGAATTATTCCCGTCACTGATGTTTTACCATTTGTCCCTGTCACACCAATCATTGTGATATCTTTCGAGGGATAATCAAAAAACTTAGCCGCTAGTAAGCCAACTGCCCGTTCCGTGTCTTTTACAATAACTTGTGCAATGGAATTCGCTAACGGTAATTGACGTTCCGTTAACACAATCGTTGCGCCACCTTCTACAGCCTTCTCAGCATAGTCATGACCGTCTACTGTGTAACCTTTTATGCAAACAAACATACTATTGGGTTGCACACTACGCGAATCAATCACAATATCACTGACTTGGTCTGGTAGCTCACCAATAATTTTTTTCAAAGGTAATGCACTTAACAATTCCTCTGCATACATTTCATAGTCCTCCAATCAATCTCAACACTCATTTCATCATCTGTTGTTTTTTCGACATAAAATGACAAAATGAATACCCCCACATTCTAATAAATTTATTTTACTACTTATTCACCTATAAATGAAATGCTTCACGATACGTTTTTTCAATGAAAACGCTACCATTTTGATAATATATTGAATTTAGCCTTAGTTATCATAAATCGCCATTTATCGACAACGCCAAATCGTGTATGTTGGTACATATTGTTATACAACAAAAATTTATAAATATCATCAAAAACGTCATTGAAATGTATATTCTAACGGAGAATTTATTATTTATGCAGAAAAATTGAAGAAACCTTTCAGTAGCTCTACTATAAAATAATGGTATTGGTTGTCATTTAAGTGGAATAAGACATATTTAGCAATCTTTTTATTCTACTAACGGAAAATTAGCAAAAGTCTTGTAAATACTGATTACAAATAAGATTACCCAGGATCACGGCAAACTATTGCCATTGAAGTGAGATACAATGTGGCAAAAATAAAATGACTCCTATAGTAACTTAACAATGGAGGCGTCGCAAGCATAGTGCAAAGACACCTCCATTCATATTATTTCATAATGGTACGGACAAGTTTCACCTTTTGTTTATAAGGTGGGAACAGAACATTCGTTTCGAGCTTCGATGATTTCTTCAAGATGGATTTTGGATGTGTAAAGTTTTCAAAGCTTGCCTTACCATGATAGGCTTTTACTCCTGAAGGACCAACGCCGCCAAACGGCAAATGTAGATTTCCGACATGTGTAATTGTATCGTTTATACAGCCGCCTCCAAACGGTAGCTCTTCTAAAAAATATTGAATGGCTTTTTCATGTTCCGAGAAAAAATATGCAGCTAATGGCTTTGGTAATTGCCGAATTTGATGGATAGCAAGTCGCAAATCATCATATACCATAACTGGTAAAATCGGTCCAAATAGTTCATCTTGCATCGAAGGGCTTGACCATTTTACCTGTTCAATAATCGTAGGCTCAATATATAAATCATCGCGATCTGATCGACCGCCGTATGTTATCACATCACGCTCTTCCACTAAAATTTGGTGCAGGCGATCAAATTGTCTCATACTCACAATGCGACCGTAATCAGGACTTTTCAAAGCATTTTTTCCATAATAAGAACGAATTGTATCTTTTAATAATTTTATAAATTTTTCATAGACATCCTTATGAACAAGCACATAATCTGGAGCTACACAAGTTTGACCCGTATTTGTAAATTTACCCCATGCTATTCTTTTTGCAGCTACTTCTAAATTAGCTGTTTGATCCACTATCGCTGGGCTCTTTCCACCAAGCTCAAGTGCAATTGGCGTTAAACGTTCAGCTGCTGCTCTTGCTACTACTTTCCCAACTGCTACGCTTCCGGTAAAAAAGATATAATCAAAGGAGGCATGAATAAGTGCTGTTACTTCTTCCTTTTCACCTTCCACAACACGAATATAAGAGGAATCAAATGTTTCCTCGATTATTTTTTTTATCATTACTGCTGTATGCACCGATGTTTCAGATGGTTTTACGATGGCCGTATTCCCGCCAATGATCGCGCCAATTAATGGCTCCATCACGAGTTGAAATGGATAATTAAAAGGTCCAATAATTAATGTAACACCATATGGTTCTCGAACAATGAAACTTTTCCCCATCTGATACTGAATTGGGGTTTTTACAGCTTCCGGCTTCATCCATTCTTCCACATGCTTCACCATATATGAAATGCTATCGAGAACAATACCAACCTCTGTTGCATATGCCTCAAACTCACTTTTTCGTAAATCTAAATACAAAGCATTCAATACATCTTTTTCATATTTTAAAATGGTTTTCTTTAATTTCATTAATTGATCTTTTCGAAACTTTGCTTCTTTTGTCGCGCGTGAGAAGTAAAATGTGCGTTGCTCTGCAATCATATTTTCAACATCTTGTGTTGTAAAATTCATAAAAAACACCCCTTTTTTTTATAATGGCATACATAGTTTTGTCTTTTTGAAACAAACTATCATTGTCTATACGATACAACATCGAAGAGCAAAATTCCTCTTTTGGCAATGGGTGATGTTGGTGTAAAAATTTAAAAATGAAGTTGTGTAAGGTATGTTTTACTTTTTTTGATCTCGGGAAATATACAATTACATATGATGAATTGAAACGGGGGCGTAGATAATGTCAACAACAACAGGAACATGGTGGGAATCAATTTTTTCAGGACCATTAGCGCATGGTATTTGTGAGGAGAAAATCTCGTTATTACAAGATGAAGCTTTCTTATACCTTTCTACAACAACGTTGGACAAGGAAACCTTACTGGATGAACCTGAAACAAATTAATAGTAAGCGCATCATGGATAATTTTTCCTATGATGCGCTACTTTTTTATTTCACAGACATGATCCAATAGATACATGTTTATGGATATGTTAGACACACTTTTGCTAATTAACGGTAGCAATCTGCTGTAACTTGTGCAATTCTACTTCTAGACGTTTAATAGCGTCTTCCTCAATTGCAAAGCCTCCGTCTTCTAGTCGAATAATTTGTCTGTCAACAATGTAGACAGAATGTGCAATATCTGTAGCTCCTAATACGGCTAAAACCGGCTTAAGGGCGTATTCCAAAGCAAGCAAATGTCCAATTGACCCACCAACTGCTATGGGTAAAATCGTTTTACCTTCCAACGCTTTTTGAGGCAATAAATCTAAATAAGTTTTTAGAATACCCGTGTAAGAGGCTTTATATATCGGCGTTAAAATCACGACAATATCTGCTTCCTCTACTTGTTTATTTTCCGCTTTAATCGCCTCACTAGCAAAATTGGCCTTAATTAAATCTGCTGTCGGTAATTCATGCACATAATTGGCATGTATCGCTACTCTTTGTGCCTTGAAAAAACGCTCTACCTTTTCATGTATCGCTGTAACACGTGAATCTCTTGTATTGCTACCATTAATAATGACTACTTTTGTCACTTTAGCCACTCCCTTTGTATTTAAGTTTGTTGTTTTCCTTGTCTTCCCCAATGCCAAAAATATTTACTTGATTGTTGATGGCATTGTCTTTAAAAGTCATCTTTACATGCTTTGGAATGATTTTTCATACTGCTGTAATGTTGCATATTGCTCTATTAGTTCCCTCGAAAAATCATCCACAATACTGAATTTTGGTCTATGCGGCAAAGAATCTCCCACAGGACAATAGAAGTCACCGATTTGACAAGCTTCAGCTGGGCAAAGCTCAAAACCATCTGATGTATCTACACGAACAGCATATAAAAATTTGCCTCCAACAAATTCACAACGAGTAATGTAGGGCTCAGGCGCCTTTATATATTGCTGTACTAGCGTGATACCATCTACGTGCGGTTCAAACGTAGAACTATGCGCATAAGCTTCTAGTGCTTCTACTGAATGAAACAACTGTACCCCAAGCCCTTTACCTGCACGATTATGCTTTGTAATGAACGATGTTGTACCAATTTTTTCAGCCGCTGCTACGAGCTGATTTTTACCGACGGTTGCAATCGTTTTCGGCGTTTGAATACCTGCAGCTTCAAGCGCTGTATATTGATGAATTTTACTAATTTCTAATCGTAACGCGCGACTACCGTTAATAACTGTTCGACCATGGAATTCTAGCCAAGCAAGAAGTGCTGCTGTTAATTCAGGTGCATAAGTGTGTCCCCGAGTATGTGATGAGGTACTCATACGACTATAAAATATGCCTTTTGGCGGCTCTTCTGACAAATCGACGAAACCTTCTGCAAGATGCCATGTCTCATAAGGAAGATTTTGCTCCTTTAAACGCTTAACTAAATGCATTGTCCATGCATCATTTTCATGGAGTATATAAATTTTGGCCGTCATATTGTCGCTCCTTACTGTAAGATCGCTGTTTTGCTTTTTATTAAAGGCATAACATCCCTTGCAAAACGTTCCATTTCCTCTAACTGTGGTGAAAATTGTAGTAACAGTAAGTTAACGCCCACAGCCTCATACGCTAAAATTCACTCAGCGACTTGCTGTGGTGTACCAACTAAATTTGGCCGTAAGCCCCTGTTGGATACTGAGTAATCCTGTAAAGTAATTTCCTGTTCCAGTTTTGATTTACTTGTAAAATCGCCAAAGCCTACATAGCCTGCCGTATTTTGTACATTGGTAATTCGTGCTAGCTCAGCCTGTGCTTCTTTCTCTGTATCACGAACAATGACATATGCCGCCATTCCAAATGTTGCAAATGATGCTTTCCCTGCAGACTCTCGGCGTGTTATCATATCTTTTATTTTTTCAGCTACCTCACCGACTGTACCACCATGCATTACATAGGCATCACATTGATTTATAATTGCCTGCTTGCCGCGTTCACTTTCGCCTCCTGCATACAGTTTTGGAAATGGTTTTTGCACTGGTTTTGGCGCTAAATGTGCATTTTCTAGGTTGTAATAATTACCGTTATAACTAAATGATTGTTCTGTCCATAAACCCTTTAAAATAGTGACAAACTCCTCTGTGCGATCATAACGTTCACCATGCTCTGTAAAAAAACCACCGTATTGCTTCGCCTCTTGTTCCCACCAAGCTGACACAATATTTAATGTAAAACGACCTCTGGCGATGTGATCGATATTTGCAGCCATTTTTGCTGTTACAGCTGGATTATGACAACTATGTCGAACTGCCGCTAATATTTCTACCTTTTCAGTAATTGCTGCCAGTGCTGCAGCTGTTGACCATGCTTCAAGTGCATCTGCATCAATACCTTTAATATCATTGAGGTATAACTCTGCAATTAAAGTTACATCAAAACCAAGCTTTTCACCTGTTTGTATTACTTGTTTTGCATCATCAAATGTTGCCGGCATATGTTCATTTTCTACATTGCGTAACCATCCGCCAAAAATCGGTAGCCAAAATCCTAGCTTCATTGTTTTTCTTTCCTCCTTTACCTAAAAAAGAGGCATCTATTTTATACATAGAGGGGAATTCCCTGTATAAAATAGATGCCTCTAGATGACTAGTCAGCCTGTTTCGTTACGCTAAAACCAAGTAATCTTATAAACTTAATTTATCACAATATCCTACAAAGTCAATAGGTATTCATGATATTTTAAAGGATGTAAGATAAATTATCATTTCATAAAATAAAAAAGAGGCCGCCACCAAAGTCATTCACAGCTGACCTTTTGAACAATCTCTTGTTTTTATTGATGAATTGCCTTTCTAAATACAGCTTTCGCTGCATCATCGATATGCTCAGATACCGTTGGATGCGGGAAGATCATTTCAGCTAAGTTTCGTGCTGAACCACCTGCATGCTTCGTAGCTAAAATGGCATTCAGCATTTCTGTTGCTCCATCTGCAACTACACATGCACCAAGAATTTGCCCATTTTCTTGTGTTGCAATTAGCTTTACAAAACCTTCGTTATTGCCTTCCATCAATGCTTTCGGATTTGTCTGAATCGGCATTTTTGTTACCGTGTATTCTCCTTCAACTTGCTGTTCTAGCAAACCAAATGTGGCGATTTCAGGATGTGTATAAACACAACGTGGGATTAATGCTTGGTCAATCAATGCAGGTCTGTTTCCTAAAATATGCTCAATAACATGAATGCCTTCCGCACTCGCAGCATGTGCTAGCTGATAACCACCCACTAAATCTCCAATTGCGTAAATATGCCGCTGACTCGTCTCAAGATGCTCATTTACAGCAATTAATCGCCCATCAAATTCAAGTGCTAACTGCTGGGCGATATCTGTATTTGGACGACGCCCTGTGGCAAATAATAAATTTTCGTATGTATAGATTCCTTTAGACGTGTGAATTTCATTGCCTTCAACATGCTCAAATTGAAAATCTGTCACAAGCTTAATACCAAGCTTTTTCATCTTTTCACGAATAATTGGTCGTGCATCCGATTCTTCCGTTTGTAAAATATCTGCGCTATGATTCAGCATTGTTACTTGCGTTCCGAGTGGTGCCAAGCTAAATGCCATTTCTACTGCGATTACACCTCCACCGATAATGGTTAATTGCTTAGGTAACTCTTTCATATCAAAAAAGGTATCTGTCGTATAATATGTTGAGGAATCTAAGCCTTCCAACGGTGGTACAAAAGGTTTACTGCCTGTTGCTAAAATAACATCATGAGCTGCAAACGTCTCTGCTCCAACCGTTACCGTTAAATCCTTCGCAACAGTTGCCTCGCCGCGATAAAATGTAATATCATTACTCGCAATGAAACGCTCTATATTCGCTAGTAGTTCACCAATGATAATATCTTTGCGTTGCATTAAACGCGCAAAATTCACATTCACCGTAGTTGTTTCAATACCCCAATCATTGCCGCGCTTTATTTCTTGCACTAGCTTACTATGCTCTAATAAAATTTTGGACGGAATACAGCCAACATTATAGCAAGCCCCTCCCACTTTACCACGTTCAACTAAAGCGACCTTCATGCCACTTTTTGCTGCATGAATGGCTGCTACATATCCCCCTGGACCTGCGCCAATAATTGCTATATAAAACTTTTCCACTAAATTCACCTCATCTCTCACCTTAACATTTCCAAAATTTCAATGCAATGGGATGCCATTTGTATGACTACCTCTTTTAGATTGTCTAAAGCAAACACTACATTGATTAGTCTCCAAAATGGCATTATCTTTGCATTGGTCATGCAGATTTTGTAAGAATCTAGCGACCACTAACAAGGTTACAATCCAGTAGCACAAGAAAAGTCTCTCATCACCTTTGAAAAAGACGAATAAGAGACTTCTCCTTTCTGGTTTATCGATTAAAATTAATCCAAAAAACCTCTTTACTTCCGTTCTGCTTTAACATAATTATCTTTACAGAGTAGCCACCAGCTTCGTAATTTGTTACATTCTCTTCTGTTGACATGACCCTTGTATTGTTACTCGCTTTTACAAGATAACTGCCAAAATTACGCTGTAGTTGGCGTTCACCCTTCACCATTTTATAGAGCTCAAATCGAGTTTCTTGTGCCTGAAGTGTACTATTCTTCATATCACTCTTCAACCATGCTTTCAGTGCTACTTTGTCGGCTGTTACTTGTGCTTCGACTTGAATATCGCGATTTTTATAATGTTGCTCTGCCTGTTTCTGATATTTTTCTAAAATCCTTTTTAAGTCTTGTGCACTTACACGATTACTAGAATCAATTCTTTTAATATGGACGGTTCCATCACCGAACATATTAAAACCACCCTGTGTTGAATAGTCGATTTGATAACCAGCAGCCTTAATTGCTTGCTCAGCCACTCGATCATATACACCATATGGGTAGGCAAAGGATGTAGGGGCCTTCCCTGTATGTTTCTCTATTAATTGATGCGCTTTTGTCACGTCCTCAAGGATGTAACGTCGACGTTCATCATTTGTTAGCGACTTGCCCTCTTTCGTTTGATTTAGAATCATAGCCTCGTGCTTTGGCGCATCATTTTTGCCACGCCAATGTAAATCATATGTATGATTACCTATTTGAATAATCGATGAGTCGGACATTTCCTTTATTTGTTGCCAGTTCAACATGGGTACGCCTTTTCTTAAGCCCGTTTCCACATCATTCACAATCACGAATAATGTTGCTTGCATGCCCATCTCCTTTAAAATAGGGTAAGCTATCGTATATACACTTTCATAGCCATCATCAATCGTTAAAAATACTGATTTTTCAGGAATGCGTCCATGCCCCTGTAAATAAGCAATTAGTTGCGCTTCAGTAATGGTCGTATAGCCACTGTCCTTTAGCATTTGTAACTGCTCACGAAATAACTTTGCTGTAATATTAATGTTGGCAATTTCTTTGTAATCGCCAAACGAATGATAGTTAATGACCGTAACACCCTTAGCATTACTATATTCATAAAAATTTGTCGATTTGGCTGCGAGAGCCTGATCAGATATGGCTACAAAAAAGAAGAGCGCTGCCATATAAAAAAATACTTTCCTAACGCATTGCATAATATTGGTCCCTTTCTCAAAATATAGTCAATACAAGTATATACGAAATGGGTAGAGACTCATAGGGAAGATTTACTATCCTATTATTTTGGTGAAATCGTAGTCATTATAAAAGGGACTGTTCAGTGTCGAATAGTCCCTTTTATATTATCTCTGATACCTTATAACATCATCCACATCAAATAATAGGACCAGACATTATATCACTGCTAGAAACATTATTTTCGTCGTAACTTTTTTTAAAATGAAGCATTTAACGTCATAAAGAGCTAATAGATATTTCTCTGCCAAAAACGTTGCTGTGCAATAGCTTCTACAAATTTTTTAGCAAAATTGGTGTTGCCTGTCGCCATTACTATGCCTGATCCTACATTCGCATTAGACATATTAAAAAATGTCATACCTGAAGCGGCAATACCAATCGGTTTATAATGTCGATATGCTTCATTTATATAATTTACAATATGTGTATTAAATTTCGCCTGATTGTCAGCTCGAACGCCTACAACATATAACGAGTCAAATAACACTGCATCCGTTGTGATGAATGTTTCACTTGCCATTAACTGAACGCCATTACTGCCTGTAACTACACCAAGTTTGTCAGAAATTATGCTATATCGAACACCCTGCCTAGTTAAAAATTTCAGTACCTCTCCCACTTCATTAGCATCAAATCCATCACCAATTAGTACACCCACTTTTAGTGTTTGCGGTAATTTTATTGTATTTGCCTGGCTAAGTGCAGGGGATGAGGCTGTGACCTTTGATTGTTCACCAGTTGGTCGATTAACACCAATATTCTCAGCTACAGTGGTCGCCATCACTTTATCCACATGGACGAACATATCAACTACCTGTTGCCGAACAGATTTACTTTTCACTTTCCCTACCTCAAAGCTAAAGGCATCGATAATATGTTGTTTTTCAGGTGGTGACATACTATTCCAGAAGAGTCTTGCTTGTGAGAAATGGTCATCAAATGATTTACTTCTTGCTCGCGTAATACGTCCCTCGACCTTTTCTTCGTAATGGACAAAACCGCCCTCTTTTTCGGTAGATGTTGAGGGAGTATTACCTGCCAGTGAATTTTTATGATAGCTCACTTTCCCTAAGTTAATGGTTTGTCGGCTAAAGCCGTTGCGCTGATTGTTATGAATTGGGCAAATAGGTCTGTTTATCGGAATTTCAGCAAAATTTGGACCACCTAGACGAATAAGCTGTGTATCTATATAAGAAAATAATCGTCCCTGTAAAAGTGGATCGTTCGTAAAGTCAATGCCCGGCACAACATTTCCGGGGTGAAAAGCGACTTGTTCTGTCTCTGCAAAAACATTGTCCACGTTGCGATTCAATGTCATTTTTCCAATTTTTTTAACTGGCACCAACTCTTCTGGCCAAAGCTTCGTGGCATCTAAAATATCAAAATCAAACTTGAATTCGTCTTCTTTGTTAATCATTTGTACTCCAAGCTCATATTCTGGATAATCACCAATTTCAATGGATTCCCATAAATCACGTCGTTGAAAATCAGCATCTTTACCCCCAATGATTTGCGCCTCATCCCAAACAAGTGAATGTACACCTAATACAGGCTTCCAATGAAATTTAACAAATCGGGACCTTCCCTTGTCATTCACAAAGCGAAACGTATGAACGCCAAAGCCTTCCATCATACGAAAACTTCTAGGAATCGTTCGATCAGACATATGCCACATAATCATATGAGCTATTTCTTGATTATTTGCAACAAAATCCCAGAATGTATCATGAGCGGAGGCTGCTTGTGGCATTTCATTGTGTGGCTCGGGTTTGACCGCATGAATTAAATCAGGAAACTTAATGGCATCCTGTATAAAAAATACAGGTATATTATTGCCGACTAAATCGTAATTGCCTTCTTCAGTGTAAAATTTCGTTGCAAATCCTCGAACATCTCTAGCGGTATCCATTGAACCTAAGCTTCCGACTACCGTAGAGAACCTTACAAATACCGGTGTTTTCTTACTTGTGTCTTGCAAAAAATTGGCCCTCGTAAACTCTTTCATGGACTCATATAGTTCAAATTCTCCATGTGCTGCAAAGCCTCTTGCATGCACAACTCGTTCTGGTATCCGCTCATGATCGAAATGTGTCATTTTCTCTCTAAAGTGAAAGTCCTCCATGATGGTTGGACCACGCACACCAGCTTTTAATGAATCCTCATCATTTGAAACTTTAATACCTTGATTGGTGTTCATCTTTTTTCCATCATTATTGATACGAAACTGTTCTAGTTGCTTATCCTTTGCATTGCCATCTGCATCTTTGCGCTGATCTGACCAAGATTTATCCACGCAATCCCCTTTCGTACCAGTACTAATTACGCTCTATACACACTATATGTTTCGCTAGAACAAACATGCTTGAATTTTTTTCTTCCGCTGTTCCTGCAAGAGTATCGCGCCGTTCACTCCAATCAACTTGTATAGCTTCCTGACCTATGCTGCTCCTAACTTGCCAAAAATACTTGAGCCTCTTTATATTCATGGCAGCAACAGGAAACACGCCTGTATGGACTTTTTAAAGCCTTACAGTTGACCTTAAAGATTGTTGCTTGTACCTGAGCGATTGTTGCTTGTACCCGAGTTTTCGCTACAGAGTAAAGCTTTCTACAGAAATAGCATGAGTTAAAGAAGCCGCAGGAACGTAGCGTCGAGGAGACTGAAGCCATGCCCGCGAAAAGCATCCGCCACAGTGAAAATCAACGAGTTCATTATAGATACTTCTATATTTAAAAGAAAAAGACTGTCAACAAACTCAATCTCTAAGTTTGTTGACAGTCTGAAACCTTGCTGCTACTCTATTCAGCTTTCTTTAAGATCTGTGTCATTTTCTCAAGCTGTCTTACTGTTGGCGTTAAATTTGCGAAAAAGTATGCCTCTCGAAGTTTACGAGAAGGGGTACTGCCAGCAATATAGCCAGCCGAGCCATTATGAAGCATATTCGCTTGCACCGCTGCTAATGTATCATAAACCGCTTGTAACCGAATTTGGCAAATAGCTTGTAAATTTACCTCACCCGATTGTATGAGATTTTTCAAGGTCGTTTGCAGATGCTGTAATTTCCCTGTCAATTCCTCAGCCTGTATCTGCAAATATTCATTGCAACCATTTTGTTTGGCTTTGACCTTTTCAATGCCTTCAACCGAAGATGCAACTACACCAAAGCCAAGGGGAATTTGATACAGGACAAATGTCGGGCGAATGATATCGACAAAGGAGCTCGCTTCATGGGTAACGACATAGTCATCCGCAACAAACACATTGTCAAACTTACATGTATAGGTCGCACTGCCATTGACGCCTAAAAAGTGTATTTTCTCTTTTAACGTAATATCTGCATTGTCCGTACTGACGAACACCATTACTTCCTGCTCGCCATTAAGTGCAATGGCTCCGAACCAGTGATTTTCCCCTAAGTTGGACACTGCTGGTAGCACGCCATTTATGACATAGCCACCCTCTACACGCTCTGCTGATAGATGTATCTTCTCCAAGCCAGCATAGTATTTCATCGGATTTGATAATCCCGTCGCACCAAGTACATCACCACTTTCGAGTAGTGTCAAAATATTAGCACGTAATTGTTCATTATCCGTTTTACGTATATAAGTTAATGCGGCAAGGTGGCACCATAAACAAAATGCAGTTGTCATACAAACTTTCGCCGTCTCTTGTACAATAGTTAGCTCATCTAGTAGCGTTGTCTGCTCATCCTTTTGTGTTGAAGCAAAAAATCCAGCCTTACCTAGCGCGTATAAAAAATCCTCCGCATAATAAGCTTCCTCATCAATCTTTTTTACCAACGGTTTTAATTTTTCATCAATTAAAGCTTGTAAAACTTCTGCATCTACTGCCATGGTTACCACTCCAATCCTTTTTTCCGCATTACTACCGAGTGCTAAGATTCTTGCGCTAAAACGAGAAGTCTTGCAGCCGCAAATGTTCCATCAGTTCAACTAAATATCTATCGAGACCCACCGATGATAATTCCTATTTATCGGCTAATTCTGTTAAAGACGTAATTGGTGTTTGAACTGCATCACGTGCACGTTTCACTGCAGCTTCGTCTGGCGCATCATAAAAGCATAAGCATTTCGTCATATCTTCGCATACATATGTGCGAGAGAAATGCACTTCAGGTACTTCTTCGTAAAGCACTGAGTTTTTCTTTTTACGAGCAAGATACTGATCCATTGTAATTTCCGCTGGAATCTCCCATTCCACTAAGTAGTTAACAACTTCTTGATTTTGTTTCACATCTTCAAGCTCTTTTCCAACAAGACGAACTTCTTTTACTAAATCCGCTTGAATTTTTTGTTCCGTTAAGGCGGCTGTTGCTTGAGTCACTTCATTCGCCTCCACAATAAAGTACGCACGGCTAAAATCTTTTGCAACCTGTACTTCAATTACTGAAACATTTTGCTTTTGACCTACACGCTCTACTAATACTGCAAATTGCTCCTTGTTCGATACATCACTTACTGTTGATTCTACTAAAAATAAACCCATAGTAAATACCTCCGAATAGTTTGTTTTTTCTTTATGTTAGTTATTTTATTATACTCACTTAACAAAAACAACTGAATTTACTAAAAATTATATTTTGTGCTACACTACTGCATGGAGGGAAGTATTATGAAAACACGTTATGACTTACCATGCAATATTGCACAAACATTGAATATTATCGGTGATCGTTGGACTTTGCTCATTGTACATGAGCTACTAATCGGACAAACAAATTTTAATGATATTAAATTAAATTTGCCGGGACTCTCTGCAAACTTATTGTCTGCTCGTTTAAAATCCTTAGAAGATGCAGGGCTTGTGGCATCGACGCTCTATTCTGCTCATCCACCCCGCTATGCCTATTCCTTGACTGAGTCTGGTAAAGCGTTGGAACCCGTATTTAACGCCATGATTTTATGGGGCAGTGAACACTTAGATATTTGCTATAAAGAAATCGTCGATGCCAAGACTGGTGATAAAGTAGAATTAGGTTACTACTCGAAAAATACAGGCGAGCGTAGCGAAGCAATTCAAATACGTGCGATACAAAAAGGAGCTGCCCAATAATTTATTGGAGCAGTTCTTTTTGTACAGACAATAATAATGCAAGTTCATCAATAAAACTTTCAACAGCGCTATTATCATCCCTCTTACAGCTCGTAGAACCATTCACTAATACCCCTTTACTCAAGTAGCCATTAATTGTAACTAGACTCCTTGACCGCCCCAAATTTTTGCAACCCAGGTCTCAAAATAGCGTATTGCTTTATCTAATAGTAAACCGAGTACACCAATGACAATAATGGCAGCCATTACTAAATCAAGGCTTAGTGAGTTTCTGGCATCGACTATTAAAAAACCAAGTCCTGACTGCGCACCAACCATCTCTCCTGCTACAAGAAAAATCCACGCACTACCTAATGCCATATGTAATCCGTTTACAATCATCGGAAATGCAGCAGGAAAAACAATTTTTCGCAATAAATCAAACTGTGACATTTCAAAATTAGCTGCCACGCGTAAATATACAGCATCGACTTTTTTTACGGCTGACACTGTCGATAAGAGTACCGGAAAAAATGCTGCAATAAAAATAATGACTATGGCTGGCATGTTGCCAATTCCAAACCAAAGTACGATGAATGGCGACCAAGCAATTGGTGATACCGGGCGTAACACCTGCACTATTGGATCTATAACAGCCCAAATCTTTAGCCATCTGCCCAAAAACAAGCCTAGAACAACGGCCACGATAACTGCTAACAAATAACCACTAAAAAAACGAAAAAGACTAATTTGAATATGGTCAAAAATAGAGCCATCTTTAATTGTAGCAAGTAATGCAGTAAATACAGCTAACGGAGGAGGAAATAAAGCTGCATCATGTCCTCCAAGGACCGTTACCAGTTGCCATACACCAACTAACAACACAATGCCAAGCACAATTGGGCCCATTTTGTTTAATTTTCTCATATCCATGCCACCTTATTGTTCCATTAACGTCGCATCTACAAATTCTTCATACGTAGGTGGCTCTTCTGATAAGCCCATCTCCATTAAGGAATCTCTTAAAATTGAATATGCATCCGCTTCGATTTTTAAATTATTGTAAGAAATCCAATTTAACGATAAATCTAGAACTTCTTCATCCACTTTAATGTACTTTGCAACAACATCATGGGCATGTTTATCACTTGTATTCATTTGCTCGCCAGCAGCTGCATAGTCAGTTACGAACTGTTTGGCTATGTCTTTATGTTCCTCAATAAATGCGCTACGAAGGACTAATCCACAGTCAATTGAATCTGGCCAAATATCCTCTGATTGGAATAATACCTTCCCTTTTTCAAGCGCCACAGAAAGAGCACCGAATGGTTCTGCCACTACATATCCTGCGATACGACCTTCCGCTAACGCAGCTGGCATTTCAGCTGGAGGTAATTCAACAACGTCGACATCATCATAATTTAAACCCGCGTCTTGTAGCATGCGGTATAACAAAATATTATGCGTAGAGTATTTATTTGGTATGGCAAAACTTTTCCCTTGTAAATCTTCTACTTTTTCAATATCAGGGGCGCCAACTAAAACATTGCCATCTCGATGCCCGAGAGCTACCGCCTTTAAATCAATTCCTTGCTCCTTTGCTTTCATCGCTAATTGAATAAGGACAGATGCACCATCTATTTTGCCCGTATTTAAAGCATCCATCAGTTCAGGCCATGACCCAAATTTCACAAGCTCAATGGCATAATTTTCGTATCCCTTGTCAGTTTGCATATAAAGTGGAGCTGCATGTGTAATCGGTAAGTAACCGATTTTCACCACTTTTTTATCACCAGCAACTTGAAATTCTGCATTTTCTTCATTCTTTCCACAAGCTACTAATGTAAGTAGTACTGTCAATACAAGTAAGAGTAGACCTAATTTCTTCTTCATGTCTTTTCCTCCGTTTTAAATGTTGTATTCGATGGTGTCTTTGGGATGCGTAAACTGGAATTCATTGAAAATGACTTCACGAAAATGTTGAAATTCCGAATGTGAACGATCCCTTGGTTTTGTACTCCGTATTTGTAATTCACGGTGTATACGCCCAGGATTTGGACTCATTATAAAAATGCGGTCCGCCAAATAAATGGCTTCGTCAATATCATGTGTCACTAATAAAATAGTCGTTTGTTCTTCTTTTTGAATGGCAAGTAACTCATCTTGTAAATAGTAACGTGTAAAAGTATCGAGTGCCGCAAAGGGTTCATCCATCAAAATCACTTCTGGTTGAATCGCTAATGCGCGCGCAATTGCTACGCGCTGTTGCATCCCGCCCGATAACTCGCTTGGTAATGCCGTTAACCGACTATCTAAACCAACGAGCTTTAAGTATTGCTGTGCACGTTGTTGACACTCCAGCTTCGTCAAAGTTGTTCCTTCTAGTGCTAATTCAACATTTTTTTGAACTGAGCGCCAAGGAAGTAATCCATAATTTTGCATCAGCATAATACAGCGTTTACTTGCTTTTGTTACAACTTGATTGTCCAAAAATATCTGCCCTGTAGTAGGCTGTTCAAAGCCTCCTACTAAATTCAATAGGGTGCTTTTACCACAACCACTCTTTCCTAAAATGGCAATCACTTCACCTTTTTGTATGTCTAATGATATTTGATTGAGTACAGATTGCTCAGCAAATGTTTTACTTACTTGCTGTATAGAAATTAACGGCGCTGTCATATGTATTCTGCCACCCCTATAATCTTTATAATTTTACTAGGTTTAATATGTTTTAAGTTATTTTATTATACTCAGTTTAAAATTACAACCTAAATTCAATAAAAAATAAATTAATTCGGAAAATTCAATGTAAAAACATAAATAGAAAAAAAGCAAGCTTTCCGTCTATGGATAGAAAGCCTGCTGTGCTTTTTAGAATATGTATTGGATCATTTCATGGATATTGCAATAAGGATTATCACGACTTTTTGTCTTTCGAAGCGCCATCATATCTGCACAATTTTTAATAGCCACCTCGTGCCGCAACGCTATCGGCGCAATGATTGTTTCGTCAGCTTTATGACGAAAATAGCGAGCCACCCCAAGATGCTGTTCCATTTTATCATTCAATACAGCTCTGGGGTATTTTTCCTTTACATCAACTTCTTCAAAATGTAACAGAAGCCACAGTTCAAAAGCTTCGTTTGTATAGGCGATTTGAATATTTTTTTCCTCACAAAACACATTTACTTCCTCTAACTGTTTTTCTGTTAAATCATCCTTATCAAAAACTATCCATACCTCGTCAAAATATTGATAGCTGGAATCTCGAAATGCATGCTGTGCCAGCTTAATGGCAGAGCGCTTAACATTTTTAATTTTGACACTCACCATTTTTGAACGCTTTAAAATACGCAGTTGTTCAAAATAAATGCGCTCAGTTTCACCCTCACAATAAATTAAGATTGTTTTACGCAGTGTTCGATTTCCTTGTTGACGTACTCTCACTGCTCAGATACCTCCAATTCACTTAAATATTGTTTTGATAAGTATTCATTAATAACTGGTGTTGCGCCAAACTCTCCCTTTAAATAACGCTTTGCGTACGAAATATCTCCTCGTTTCTTGTGCAAATCGGCAAAATCGAATAAAGAATATAACTCAGATTCATTTTTAAAACTTTTATTGACGAACCAAATTTGATCGGAGCGTAGTGGTTGATCCAATAAGTCAATTTCATGACTCGTCACAACAAATTGATTGTTTTCATTGCGCTTACTATTCATAATAGCCATTAAAAATTCGCAAATTGACACATGAAAAGCCGTATCAAACTCATCGATAAAAATTGTCTTCCCCTTATTGTATGCATCCACTATGACACATGACAAATGTAGCATACGCACAGTTCCCTTTGAATCCATGGTCCAATTAATAGTTTCTGTACCAAGTGGTGTACCTACTTCATCAAACGATAAATAATGTAAATCAATATCAACTTCTTGAATAATATCTGGCGTATCGAAATCATAGCCAATTGTATTTTTTTCTCTGCGTTCTACACGTCTCGCTGTCAAATCTTGAATTGAAAAGTCTGCAATTTTTAGTAACTTCAAGACTTCTCTTTTAAATGGCTCTTCCTCAAGCTTACGGATGAGCGGATGACCCGATAAACGATAGGCTTCATCTAAAAATAAAATTTTATGTAAAAACCAATCAAAAATTTTCGTTGCATCGGCATCATTAAAAACATTTAAAACGGATAAGAAAGCAGTATTATTGCGTGTATATTTTGTCAGCTCCAGTGATGTGCTTTGCGCGGCTTCATACGAGTAATCCGTACCATCCCACCTTCTAACAAATAACTCTACTTTTTTCGTTTTCGATGTTTTGGTCAGGCGCTCAAAAAGGACCTGTTCAGCATTGTATTGTACTTCATAGTCGTAAAGAGAATCTTCTAATAATAAAGAGATCATAAATTCTGTTGGTGTCCCGGAATAACCACCCAGTTTAAAAGGCTGGTATGGTAAACGAAGCTGTTTGACATTATTTAAGTTTTCAAAGTTGAACAATAGTGAGCGTAGCACTTTAATAGCGGCGAATAAATTAGATTTCCCACTACCATTTGGTCCAAATATAAAGGCACTTTTCACCAGATGTAATGATTCGCCTTGTATGGTATGTGTATCCTTCAATTTTCGAATTCGACTGCCTGCTACCATTGAAAATAATGTTTCATTTTTATAGCTTAAACAATTTTTGACTCTAAATTCCACTAGCATGACATAGCCTCCGTTCAATTCCACAACATTCCTTTAAAAAATAATTATACAGTATACCTAAAAAAAGACATATTACTCACCATAATATTAATACAATGCAAAATATTGTTCGATAGATTATTTTTATCAACAAAGTGAAATGTTATTTAAAGTTAATAACTCTCAAATAGATATATTCCTTTACAACTATCCAGTACAATTACATTTAGTAATAGCCTTAAATTTTCTGTTTGAGGCACAGATTTAAAGGATAAAATAAAAAAATCAGTCATTTTATTATTGGAAGTAGAGGTGTTTTTTGATGAAAACATGGACAAAGGCTATTAACATAAATGCACCCATAGAAAATATTTGGAGATTGCTTGATGGCTCTTTAGCTGATTTGCAAAAGATTATGCCACAAGTAGTTGAAAACAAACCTATGAAAATAACGGAAGAAGTGGTTGGCAGTGTTTATCGTCAAAAATATAAAGAAGGAAAACGCATTGAAGAGTATGATGTTGAAACATTGGAATACACGAATACACCTGAAAAAAAAATACTGAAAGTAGGCTTTACACTCGCTAATATGTTTGAAATTACAGCTTACTATGAATTAATTAAAATAAATGAAACAAAGACTTCTTTTACTTATACTGTAACAAATAATCCGTTAAAATGGTTCGTAAAATTATTTTTATTATTTGCTTCGGACAAGGTAGTTGTCGAGTTTCTAGAACGTGTCAAAAAAGTGGCTGAAGCACAATATTAGTCACTTTTTCACAACTAAAAAAGCATCCACTCCAAAGTGATCTGCCCCGTAAAAGTTAGACACCAATCTAACTTTTACGGGGGTTTTTTTATGGCAAAGTAAGTGTTGAACAACGTATTCAAGCAGTTCAACGATACTTAAATGGAGATGAATCCATGAGTGGAATTGCGAAAGATATCGGAGTGACAGATCGAGTTGTCAGTGATTGGATTCGCCGATATCAAAAAAATGGTGTAGAGGCTTTCTTAAAATCCTATACAAAATATTCAGCTGACTATAAAATGAATGTACTTAATTATATGAACGAGACAGGTACATCTTCGATTGACACAGCTGCACTATTTA
>NZ_PYWI01000020.1 GCF_003049575.1 Lysinibacillus parviboronicapiens
CAACGATTCACTCGGATCAGGGCTGGCACTATCAACATCATTTATGGGTGATAACATTAAAGCGAAACAAGATTTTCCAAAGCATGTCTCGTAAAGCAACCTGTGCAGACAATGCGACCATGGAGAACTTCTTTGGCTTACTCAAACAAGAAATGTATTACGGAGAGGAATTAATCTCCTATGAAGCATTAAAGAAGAAAATAGAGAAGTATATCGATTACTTTAATAACGATCGAATAAAACAAAAATTGGCCGGCATGAGCCCGGTAAAATACCGAACTCATGCCAGCCGATTAGCTGCATAAATAAAACTCTAACTTTAAGGGGTCACTACCTTGATGGTCTCTTTTGTTATATGAAGAAGGACTTGAAATCAGAACATATTCATAAAAAAACGCTATAATTCCTAAAGCCTTTCAACGATAGACAGAGGCATAAGCCCATATAGTCATAAATTAGTTCATAAAACGGTAGAATATGTTACTTATTCCCTCTAGATGTAAATCGTGCATTCGTGTCATAATCAAGCTAAATAAATGTTTGGAAAAGTATTGGGGTGGGAAAATGATATTTAAGCGTCAAGAAGGCTTTCGATTTAAATTCGAGGAGCCGGTTAAAATGACTTTTGCGATATATGAAAACGGCAGAGTCAATAATTCACAAACTGCGATGGCAGACTTGCTCGATGTGAGTCCAAGAGGTTTAAAGATGTTTACAGAGGTTGATTTAGGGGTGAACCCGCCACCTCTTGATTTACGTTTTATTCTGGATACAAGAGAAATACGTGCTTATGGTGAGGTGATTTGGAGTCGTCCGTTTGCTAACGGTAAGTACTATGGTGTGTATTTCAATAATCAAGGACCGCTAGAAGATTTTATTGTCGAAGAGTTGAAGTCTCGTCGTAAAAAAGAAGCAGCTGAGGCAAAAATGAAAAAAATCGATTCCTAAAAATTATTGTGAGAAAAGGAATTTTTTTAGAGGAATTTCACACACTTGTGTAGAAATAGATAGTATAGCAGTTATAAAGGAGGAGTTTACATGTTAAACTTTAACATTCGCGGTGAAAATATTGAGGTAACTCCAGCTATTCGAGAGTATGTTGAGAATAAAGTCGAAAAAGTTGAGCGTTATTTTAACGAAGATATTAATGCAAACGCCAACGTAAATTTAAAGGTTTATAATGACAAGCAAACAAAAGTCGAAGTTACAATTCCCATGAAAAACTTAACGCTTCGTGCCGAAGAGCGTCATAATGATATGTACGCAGCGGTTGACTTAATTGTTGATAAATTAGAACGTCAAATTCGTAAACATAAAACAAAGGTAAACCGTAAATTCCGTGAGCGTGAAGGTACAGGTATTTATTTCGCTACTTCACAGGCCACAATGGATGCAGCAACTGAGGAAGAAGAATACTCAATTGTTCGGACAAAACAATTTGATTTAAAACCGATGGATCAAGAAGAAGCGGTTTTACAGATGAATATGCTAGGGCATGATTTCTATATCTTTACGGATGCAGAATCAAATGGCACAAATATTGTCTACAAACGTAAAGATGGCAAATACGGCTTGATTGAAACAACTTAAGATACTTAAGGCTCTCGCGATTGCGAGGGCTTTTTTTTGGTTCTATAATATTTGTTGGGGTAACCATACAATTTAAGTTGGAGGTGGATGTCCCCGACACTCCTGCCGAAAAACTGGCTAGTCAAGACCCCGCAGTGTTTGTGTCAACAAATCGAGGAGGCTTGGAGTCAGTCGCCTCATCCAACACTTGATGTAGAACCTTTTTTATGCGCTTTACATACGTAATAGAGAGACTGTTTGCATGAAGATGTTAGACAATGGTAAAATGAAAGTTGAGACTATATAGGAAGTGAAAAAATTCATGGCAAACCTATTAAATAAATTATTTGATTTCAATAAACGTGAGTTAAAAAAATTAGAAAAAATCGCTGACCAAGTAGAGGGATTCGCTTCTCAAATGGAACAGCTTTCAGATGATCAATTACAAGCGAAAACAGAAGAATTTAAACAACGTTACACGGATGGCGAAAATTTAGAGTCGATTCGTGCCGAAGCGTTTGCTGTAAGTCGTGAAGCATCGAAACGTGTATTAGGGATGTACCCATTCCGCGTGCAAATTATGGGGGCTGCTTCATTAGATGAAGGTAATATTTCGGAGATGAAAACCGGGGAAGGTAAAACTTTAACAGCTACGATGGCGGTGTATCTCAATGCGCTTACAGGTAAGGGTGTGCATGTTGTAACAGTCAATGAATATTTGGCGAGTCGTGATGCTGCGGAAATGGGCGAGCTGTACAACTTCTTAGGGCTGTCAGTTGGTTTAAACTTGAATAGCTTGTCAAAAGAGGAGAAGCGAGCGGCATATGAGGCAGATATCACGTATAGCACGAATAATGAGCTTGGCTTCGACTATTTACGTGATAATATGGTGCTTTATAAAGAAGAACGTGTACAACGTCCACTTCATTATGCTGTTATCGATGAAGTTGACTCGATTTTAATCGATGAAGCACGTACACCATTAATTATTTCGGGACAGGCCGGCAAATCAGCGCAATTGTACAAGCAATCTAATGCATTTGTACGTATGTTAAGTGCAGATACAGATTACACATATGAAGAGTCTACAAAAGGTGTTACCTTAACGGATGCCGGTGTGGAGAAAGCCGAAAAGGCGTTCGGTATCGACAATCTATTTGATTTAACACATGTACGTTTAAACCATGCCATTAACCAATCATTAAAGGCCCATGTTAGTATGCATAATGATGTTGACTATGTCGTACAAGAGGGCGAGATCGTCATCGTTGACGGCTTTACGGGTCGTTTAATGAAAGGCCGTCGTTATTCTGACGGACTACACCAAGCAATTGAGGCCAAAGAGGGCGTTGAGATTCAAAATGAATCGATGACAATGGCGACAATTACGTTCCAAAACTACTTCCGTATGTATCAAAAGCTTGCAGGTATGACCGGTACAGCAAAAACAGAGGAAGAGGAATTCCGTAATATTTATAATATGAGTGTTATCGCGATTCCAACGAATAAACCAATTGCGCGTGATGACCGAGCGGATTTGATTTTTGCGTCGATGGAAGGAAAATATAAAGCAGTTGCGGCAGATATTGCAGAACGTCATAAAGCTGGACAACCCGTTCTTGTTGGTACTGTAGCAATTGAAACATCTGAAATTATTTCCAATTTATTAAATAAACATAAAATCCCGCATAACGTATTAAATGCGAAAAACCATGAGCGTGAGGCAGAAATTATTGCGAATGCTGGTGAAAAAGGTGCGGTAACCATTGCGACGAATATGGCTGGTCGTGGTACAGATATTAAACCTGGTGAAGGCGTAATGGAAATCGGTGGATTAGCGGTAATCGGTACAGAGCGTCATGAATCTCGCCGTATTGATAATCAGTTACGTGGACGTTCTGGTCGTCAGGGGAATCCAGGGGTTACGCAATTCTACTTGTCTCTTGAAGATGATTTAATGCGTCGTTTTGGCTCTGATAACATGAAGTCAATGATGATGAAGTTAGGAATGGATGATTCTCAGCCACTGCAATCAAAAGTTGTTTCGAGAGCTGTAGAATCTGCACAAAAACGTGTTGAAGGGAACAACTTCGATGCACGTAAACGTTTATTACAGTATGATGATGTTTTACGTCAGCAACGTGAGATTATTTATAAAGAGCGTTATGATGTCTTAGAAACTGAAAATATGCGTGTGCTTGTCGAGTCAATGATTCAAGAAACAATCGACAATATTGTCGGACTGTATACGCAGGGTGAGCAAAATGATTGGAACTTAAAAGCCATTGAGGACTTTGTTGCTGCAAACCTATTAGAAGAAGGCGATTTGAAGGCAGCAGATTTACAAGGCAAGTCTTCCGAAGAAATTATTGCATTGATTTCAGACGCTGTGCAGACTCGCTATGATGAAAAAGAAGCTGAGCTTACGCCAGAGCGTATGCGTGAGTTTGAAAAGGTTATTTTATTGCGTTCAATTGATACGAAGTGGATTGATCATATTGATGCAATGGACCAGCTACGTCAAGGTATTCATTTACGTGCATATGGCCAAAATGATCCACTGCGCGAATATCAACAAGAAGGCTTTGCAATGTTTGAGGACATGGTCGCTTCGATTCGCGAAGATGTAGCAAAATATGCCATGAAGGCAGAAATTCGTAGTAATCTTGAACGTGAGGAAGTTGCTAAAGGCCAGGCGGTTAATCCGAAAGAGGATGGTTCGCCAGCTCCGAAAAAGCAACCTGTACGCAAGGCTGAAAATGTCGGTCGAAACGATTTATGTCCATGTGGAAGTGGCAAGAAGTTCAAAAATTGTCATGGTGCAGGACAATAAGATAGAATCTATGAAAGATCATTTCAACATTACGTTGAAATGGTCTTTTTTCGTTTTATAACACTTTAAAATTTTAGTTAAAAAAGTAGAAAATAGTCAGAATTGATAGACAATTGTGTGTTATATGTATACAATAAATGTAACAATAGGTATTTAGTTGAATTAATCAATGGGAATTAGTACTTCTAATTATATGTAAAGTAGACTAGTGAAATAGATAGATTGAAAGTGTTGAGTTGTTCTGTAAACCTTTTTTGTGAAAATGGGGTGATTCGCTGTAACTATAAAATATCCTCGATAATAATGTCCTGTCAGACCTACCGAGGAAATTTATTGGAGTATACCAAATGTCAACTAGTATATTCCTTGTTATTGAAACTATAAAATTTTTAAAGGAGGTTTTTCAATGCGTTATAATAATGAAGACATAATGAGTCGTGAAACAATGCTGTATATGCCTGAGTATGATTCCTTTGGAAATTTGTGTACGCGTGTCATTGAACGGGATTATCAATATGTATCAAAATTAACGCCAACGCAATTAATGGACTTTAATCTACGATATTATGGATCAAGTTTACGAGGGGCTTTTGATGGATCAAAAATGATTCTAGGTAAGCTCAATAAAAATCCAATTATTGTGCATGAACGTTTTAATATATTATGGTTTCCAAGTAAGTCGCCCTTACATCCAGATTGTATTTGGTTTGCTGTACATCAAATAGATGATTTTACAGCAGTTGATAAAAAGCAGACAAAAGTGATTTTTATGAATGGTAATGAAATGATTGTTGATGTAAGTGCAAAGTCATTTGAATATCGAATTCAACGAGCTTTTTTATTGAAATATAAATTAGAGAAACGAACGAAGCATCTACTTGTCAAACATGACCGTGTGAAAGTATTTCAACGAATGAGGAATCGCCCCTTGCTAGAAGAAGAAGCAAAGAAAGATGATGATTAGAAGAATTTTATGACACATACTATCACAGAACTTGTGTAATAGTATGTGTTTCTTCTGTTGTTTAAAATGGTGTTGTGCTGAAAAAAGTATGTTTTCCGAAATAAAAACGCTATAATAGAAAGATACGGATTTCTGCATGTAGAAATCCATTAAAAATGTTCGGAGGATTTTACGATGATAGAATTAGCAGATGTACGTAACACGTTAGACAATACAGCCAAGAAACTGGCGGACTTTAGGGGGTCTCTTTGACTTAGAAAACAAAGAGGCACGTATTCAGGAATTAGATGAAATGATGCTAGAGCCTGGCTTTTGGGATGATCAGCAAGGAGCACAAGTGGTCATTAATGAAGGTAACGGCTTAAAGGCGATTGTCAATGAATATAAAGAGTTAGTGGATACACATGAAAACTTAGATATGACGTTAGAATTATTGCGCGAAGAACCGGATGAGGAATTACAAGAGGAGCTAGGCAAAGAGCTTGTGGAATTCCAACAAAAAATAGCGGACTTTGAGTTGCAATTATTATTGAGTGGTCCATATGATCAAAACAATGCGATTTTAGAGCTACATCCAGGTGCAGGTGGAACGGAATCACAAGATTGGGGATCAATGTTGCTTCGTATGTATACGCGTTGGGCTGAAAAACGTGGTTTTAAAGTAGAAACGGTCGATTATTTACCAGGTGATGAAGCAGGGATTAAATCCGTGACATTATCCATTAAGGGGCATAACGCTTACGGTTATTTACAGGCAGAAAAGGGCGTGCACCGTTTAGTGCGTATCTCACCATTCGATTCTTCAGGTCGTCGTCATACATCATTTGTATCCTGTGATGTGATGCCCGAATTTGATGATAATATTGAAGTGGATATTCGCACAGAGGATTTAAAAATTGATACGTACCGTGCAACAGGTGCTGGTGGTCAGCATATTAATACGACAGATTCAGCCGTTCGTATTACGCACATTCCTACTGGCACAGTCGTGCAATGTCAAGCAGAGCGTTCACAGATTAAAAACCGTGAAAAAGCTATGACTATGTTAAAAGGGAAATTATATCAATTAGAAATTGATAAGCAGCAAGCTCAACTAGATGAAATTCGTGGTGAGCAAAAGGAAATTGGCTGGGGCTCGCAAATTCGTTCTTATGTATTCCATCCATATTCAATGGTGAAGGATCATCGTACAAGCGAAGAAACAGGTAATGTAGGCGCAGTTATGGATGGAGATTTAGATCCATTTATTAATGCATACTTACGCTCAAGAATCGGATAATAGAAATAAGGCTGGGACAAAAGAGAAAAAGTGTTAGATTGACTGATGTCGATTTAACACTTTTTTGCTGTGAACGTTGATGTCCACTACGGCGGACGCTTTCCGGGGGCGTCACGCTAATCCCCCAGGAGTCGCCGCCTTCGCTATCATCAACTAGTGCTCTCTTCTAAATTTTTCTTCATTTTAGATAGCAACAATTTAATAATACCTTTGCTCCTCTTTCTTAAAATTTAAAGTTTTGTTTCAACCTCATTTTTTATGGAATGATTTTGATATAGGCTTGATAAATACATTACGGCTGTAGACTTATTTTTAAATCACATCAACTGTCTAGAAGGGTGGGTGGTATGGAGCGTCCTGGCTAAGCTGTTTTCGCTCACCCATATAATGCTTATAGAGCATGGAGGCATTGACAAATTGTTTGCTAATTGATGCATATTTAATGGGGAATTCAATACGCATATCGTTTTTTAGTATGACAATACAACCGTTTTCACTCTGTATAATATTAGATATAGCATGGAGTCCAATCCATGTATTGTGTATAGAATTTGGTGAATAGGTTGGGAGGAAAATGCAAGGAAAGCCGAAATCATAGGCGACGACAATTGGCAGTTTATGTTGATTGCCAAAAAAACGTTTTGCAGAATATTTTGCTGCTTCATAAGTTGTACCTAAAGATAAGCAAGATTTCCGCAATACATGCATCGGTTTACGTGTAACAATAAGTTCATTATGCTTGTCGATTACGCGTGTGAAGATTTTAGACTCATGTTGAATAGGCTGTAACAAATACGTATTGAATGACATTATATAACCATTAACATAGTTCGTTGACATATTATGTAGTGCCTCCTTTTGCTATTTATTAGCTGTAGTTTATAACACAAACTAACATTCATAAAATACTGGATAATGATGAAAATCCCTAGATAAAACAGTTAATTTCTTAAAAGAAATGCATGTAAAAACATGAGAAATATACCAAATCAAATCAAATTTCATTTCTTAAGCATTGCATTTTAGTTCCAATTTTCTTATAATTTAGAAAAGGATCGAGGTGAGATCGTTGGATAAATATTATTCGTATACAGATTTTCTAAAAGCCGTTGGTCAGTCAAAAAAAGTTGATGAGGCAGAGAAATTATTGAACGAGATTTATTTAGATCTATTTTTAAATCGTATCCAGCGTATGCATCGTGAGGAGCAGCTTATGGTTCTGATAGATAGAGCACTCGATGAAAAAGATGAAAGAGCATTTCATCAATACGCAACTGAATTAGAAATATTACACCAAGTAGCAAGTGAATAATATGACGAGCCCGCTCTCCAATAATTGGAGGGCGGTTTTTTTATTAAATCAAGGTTTTTAAATAATATCTGCAAGTAGCAATGTTGCTAGATGAGGAAAAAGAGTGTGTAAAGGCGTTTGCAAGGATTTTAAGTATCCAGTGGTTAACATGTTAAGGACTTTAGAATGTACCTCGGATATCAGGGAGTAATTTCCATTAGAAACGTCAATGCTAGAAAGATAATAGGAAAGAGAAGAACTTATTAATAAAAAAATAACAAACATTCGTTCGTTAAATGTTCGATATTTTCATACTGCTATGCTAAAATAAATGTACAAATTGGAAGGAAAGGACGGGGACATGTGTGCAAGAATTTGATTTACAAGCGCCATATCAGCCTAGTGGGGATCAGCCGCAGGCAATCGTAGAATTAGTGGAGGGCGTTCACGCAGGTAAACGTCATCAAACATTGCTTGGCGCAACAGGAACAGGTAAAACGTTTACGATTTCTAATGTGATTCAGCAGGTGAAGAAACCGACGCTTATTATGGCCCATAATAAAACGCTTGCTGGTCAATTATATAGTGAGTTTAAAGAGTTTTTTCCTAATAATGCAGTTGAATATTTTGTCAGTTATTATGATTACTTTCAGCCAGAGGCCTATGTACCACAAACAGATACGTACATCGAGAAAGATTCTAGCATAAATGATGAAATCGATAAATTACGTCACTCTGCTACATCTGCACTTTTTGAGCGTGAGGACGTCATTATTATTGCATCCGTGTCTTGTATTTACGGATTAGGTTCTCCACAAGAATATCGAGAAATGGTCGTGTCAATTCGCACAGGTATGGAAATTGAGCGGAATCAATTGCTTCGAAAACTTGTGGATGTACAGTATGAGCGTAATGATGTGAGCTTTACTCGTGGGACTTTCCGTGTTCGCGGTGATGTTGTTGAAATTTTCCCAGCATCGCGCGATGAACATTGCATCCGTGTTGAATTTTTCGGTGATGAGATTGACCGCATTCGTGAGGTCAATGCGTTGACGGGTGAAATTTTAGCGGACCGTGATCATGTAGCTATTTTCCCTGCGTCCCACTTCGTTACACGTGAAGAGAAAATGATTAAAGCCATTGAAAATATTGAAAAAGAACTAGAAGAACGACTTACTCTATTACGTGCGGAGGATAAGCTACTAGAGGCACAACGCTTAGAGCAGCGCACACGCTATGACTTAGAAATGATGAAGGAAATGGGCTTTTGCTCAGGTATCGAAAACTATTCCCGTCATTTAACATTACGTGAAGCAGGGGCAACGCCGTACACATTAATGGACTACTTTCCAGAGGATTTTTTGCTGGTCGTCGATGAAAGCCATGTAACACTACCACAAGTGCGTGGTATGTATAACGGGGACCAAGCGCGCAAAGGTGTACTTGTAGAGCATGGTTTCCGCTTGCCGTCTGCGCTCGATAACAGACCACTGCGTTTTGAAGAATTTGATGCTAAAGTAAGTCAAGCAATTTATGTTTCGGCAACGCCTGGTCCATATGAAATCGAGCATACGCCAGTGATGGCTGCGCAAATTATTCGTCCAACTGGCTTGTTAGATCCATTAATTGATGTACGTCCGATAGAAGGGCAAATTGATAATTTAATCGATGAAATTCAAGAGCGTATTACTCGTAATGAGCGTGTTCTCGTAACAACATTAACGAAAAAAATGTCGGAAGATTTATCCGCTTATTTGAAGGAAATGGGCCTAAAAGTGGAATACTTACATTCAGAGATTAAGACGCTAGAACGTATTGAAATTATCCGTGAGTTACGGAAGGGCACGTATGACGTACTAATTGGCATTAATCTTTTGCGTGAAGGGCTGGATATTCCTGAAGTTTCCCTTGTCGCGATTCTAGATGCAGATAAGGAAGGCTTTTTACGATCAGAGCGCTCATTAATTCAAACAATAGGGCGAGCAGCCCGTAACGCCAATGGACATGTTATTATGTACGCCGACAATATGACAGATTCCATGAAAAAGGCTATTGAAGAAACGAAACGTCGTCGTACACTACAGATGGCGTACAATGACGAACATGGTATTACACCGAAGACCATTGTGAAGAAAATTCCTGATATAATTCGTGCGACACAGGTTGCTGAAGAAGAGGAATCGTATGTTACGAAGGCAACAAAAGGTAAGAAGTTGACGAAGGTAGAGAAGGAGAAATTACTTGCTACACTTGAAATAGAAATGAAAGAAGCAGCAATAGCACTTGATTTCGAACGTGCAGCAGAATTGCGAGATACTATCTTTGAATTGAAGACAGAAGGGTGATCGGGCTTGTGAAAAATACAGAAATCGTCGTGCAGGGCGCACGTGCACATAATTTAAAAAACATTAATGTCACAATTCCACGTGATCAATTAGTTGTGCTGACGGGTTTATCCGGCTCAGGAAAGTCCTCGTTAGCCTTTGACACGATTTATGCGGAGGGGCAACGTCGTTATGTCGAATCATTGTCTGCTTATGCTCGCCAATTCCTTGGACAGATGGACAAACCAGATGTGGATGCGATTGAAGGACTATCACCTGCCATATCGATTGATCAAAAAACGACGAGTCGAAATCCTCGTTCAACTGTAGGAACAGTAACGGAAATATACGATTATTTGCGGTTACTTTATGCACGTGTCGGCAAGCCAATTTGTCCAAATCACGGGATTGAAATTACTTCCCAAACAATTGAACAAATGGTGGACCGCCTTCTAGTTTACCCAGAACGTACGAAAATGCAGTTACTTGCGCCAATGGTTTCAGGGCGCAAGGGAACGCATGTAAAGCTGCTAGAAGATTTGAAAAAGCAAGGCTTTGTACGAGTACGTATTGATGGCGAATTACGTGATTTAGATGATGCAATCGATCTTGATAAAAACAAAAAGCATTCTATTGAGGTAGTTGTGGACCGTGTCGTTGTAAAAGAAGGTATCGCTGCACGTCTTAGTGATTCGCTTGAGACGGCCCTTCGGCTAGCGGAAGGGCGTGTGTTAGTTGATGTAATGGAGCATGAAGAATTACTCTTTAGTGAACATCATGCCTGTCCATTATGTGGCTTTTCAATTGGTGAGCTTGAACCAAGGATGTTTTCATTCAACAGTCCGTTTGGAGCCTGTGCAAGTTGCGATGGTTTAGGTACAACTCAAGAGGTAGACCTTGAATTAGTTGTGCCAGATTGGGACCGTTCATTATTAGAGCATGCCATTGCACCATGGGAACCGACAAGCTCACAATATTATCCACAGCTATTAAAGGCGGTATGTGACCACTATGATATTCCGATGGACGTGCCTGTAAAAGATCTACCGAAAGAAAAAATGGATAAGATTTTATATGGCTCAGGGAAGGATAAAGTTCATTTCCATTATGAAAATGAGTTTGGCAATGTGCGTGACCAAATGATTGAATTTGAAGGTGTTGTGCATAATGTAGAGCGCCGTTTTAAAGAGACAACTTCTGATTATGTGCGTGAACAAATGGAAAAGTATATGGCACAGCAAGACTGTCCGTCTTGTAAAGGCTATCGTTTAAAACCAGAAACATTAGCGGTGAAAATTGCTGACAAGCATATTGGAGAAGTGACAAAGTATTCCATTCAGGATGCAGATACATTTTTCAAAGAGCTAGATTTATCAGAAAAAGATATGCAAATTGCTCGACTTGTCTTGCGTGAAATAGAAGAACGGCTTGGTTTTTTAGTCAATGTCGGTTTGGATTATTTAACGTTAAGTCGTGCCGCTGGAACACTTTCTGGTGGGGAAGCACAACGAATTCGTCTAGCGACGCAAATAGGCTCTCGTTTAACGGGCGTGCTTTATATATTGGATGAACCATCAATAGGATTACATCAACGTGACAATGACCGTCTCATTAGCACGCTACAAAATATGCGTGATATTGGCAATACATTAATTGTTGTGGAGCATGATGAAGATACAATGATGGCAGCGGATTATCTGATTGATGTAGGGCCTGGGGCAGGTGTACATGGTGGTGAAATAGTGGCGGCAGGAACACCACAGGAAGTGATGGACAATCCTAAGTCGTTAACAGGGCAATATTTGAGTGGTAAGAAGTTTATTCCATTACCAATTGAGCGCCGTAAACCAGATGGTCGTAAGCTTTCTATTAAAGGAGCAAAAGAAAACAACTTACAAAACGTCAAGGTAGATGTACCATTAGGATTATTTGTCGCAGTGACCGGTGTTTCTGGCTCTGGTAAATCGACACTTATAAATGAAATTTTATATAAATCTTTGGCGCAGAAGCTTAACCGTTCAAAGGTGAAGCCAGGTACACATAAAGAAGTGGCAGGTATGGAGGAACTTGAGAAGGTTATCGATATTGACCAGTCACCAATCGGTCGTACACCACGTTCAAACCCTGCGACTTATACAGGGGTCTTCGATGATATTCGGGATGTCTTTGCGACAACGAATGAGGCCAAAGTTCGTGGCTATAAAAAAGGTCGTTTTAGCTTTAATGTAAAAGGTGGACGCTGTGAGGCTTGTCGAGGAGACGGCATTATTAAGATTGAAATGCATTTCCTACCAGATGTATATGTACCTTGTGAGGTTTGTCATGGTAAGCGTTATAACCGTGAAACGCTTGAAGTGAAATATAAAGATAAAAGTATTGCTGATATTTTAGATATGACAATTGAAAATGCAGTCGTGTTCTTCGAAAATATTCCTAAAATCCAGCGTAAACTACAGACGATTGTGGATGTTGGCTTAGGTTATATGAAACTAGGTCAGCCTGCGACGACCTTATCAGGTGGCGAGGCACAGCGCGTAAAGCTGGCTTCAGAACTACACCGTCGTTCCACAGGGAAATCATTCTATATTTTAGATGAACCAACAACCGGCCTGCATGCTGATGATATTGCACGTTTACTAATTGTCTTGCAAAGACTTGTAGAAAATGGAGACTCGGTCCTAGTGATTGAGCACAATTTGGATGTAATTAAAACAGCCGATTATATTATCGATTTAGGTCCAGAAGGTGGCGATAAAGGTGGTACAATCGTCGCTACAGGTACACCTGAAGAAGTAGTGGAAGTAAAGGGTTCTTACACAGGGAAATATTTAAAACCAATTTTAGTGCGTGATCGAATGCGTATGGAAGCAGTTTTAGCACAAGCATCTAAATAAAATGTTCAATGTTCTACTAGAATATGCTTAGATGCCGCGGGAGCAATCCTATATGGATAAAAAATTCGCGACATTCCTGCGGGTTAGTGAACACGTTAAGCCTCAAAGATACTTTTGTTCTATGAGGCTTGTGAATCACTTGTGGAAAAGAAAGCGAATTTTTTTTCTCATCTCGCCATACTTTTTTCATTTTTAATATGAAACCTTTCATAAAATGTTACGTATAAATAGTATAACGAACTGAGGGAGGCTATTAGATTTATGCAAAATGAACGTCAACGAATTTTAGAACTTGTGGAAAAAGGAATTATTTCAGCGCAAGAGGCGATTACATTATTAGAAGCATTAGAGCAACCTAGCAAGTCCACTCAAAATGTTATGAATGATGTGTTGAATCAAGAACAACAATCTTCTACAGAAAAAGAGTCTATATTTAATGAAGCACCAAAAGAGGAACACAAGAAAGATACAGATTTTATGAAGTACTTCCAAGATGAAATACAAGATTTTCGTAAAGATTTATCGCAAATCGGCTCAGTCTTTATGGATATGATGAATACGGCAGTAAAAAAAGTGAAGGAATTTGATGTTGCCTCTCCCTTCGGTGATAAATTTGAATTTACACATACCGAAGAGTTTGCAGCTGCAAATGTACAAAATGTCATCGTCGAATTACCAAACGGCAATTTTACATTAGAGCCTGGTGAAGGAGACAACTTCCAGGTCATCTGTAAAGTGAAGGCACCTCTTATTAATGACAATGAAGAAGAAACACGCAGCCATTTCCTAGAGCAATTTGTTGTAAAAGAGGATGTAGATTCACTACGAATTTTAAGCCAATTGAAACTTGTACAGGTCAATGTAAAAGTACTTGTGCCTAAGGAACAGTTAGAAAAATTGTCTGTGCGTTTGATGAACGGTAGTGTGACTTTACAAGATACTAAGCTAGAGCAATTAAAAGTAAAGACCCTAAATGGTGCTATTAAAGGTTCTAAGCTAAGTTTTACGAAAGCAGAGATTGATTCTTCTAACGGTTCGATTGAATTAACAGATGTCCGCGGTAAAGATTTAGAAGCTGAAACATTAAATGGTCGCGTCTATTTAGATGGAGCATTGGATGAAGTGGAAGCAAAATCGGTGAATGGACATGTTGTAGTGACGACTTGCTCTAGCAATTCATCAAAAATCAAAGCACAAACCGTTGCAGGGGCTGTTGAATTATATGTGCCTCGCACGATGTCATTAAGCGGTAAAATAGTGACGAACTTTGGTAAAGTAGATGTTGGAATTCAAGATGTTTCAAAAATGGAATCGCAGGATCAGTTTTTATCAAAAGTAGTACGCTTTGATAAAGAAGTAGAAAATGCAAACCGTTTATTTATCGAAGGTGAATCGAAAACGGGTGCAGTTTTGGTACGTTATACGACTACTGACGAACAACAAGTATAATATGGAAAGCATTCAGGCTATGAAATAACATAGCTTCAGAATTGATAAAAGGTATTCAGAATGATTACATTCCGAATACCTTTTGAAATTTTATCAGACAAAATAATTACAAATAGCCTCTATTAACGAGAGTAGCTCGCTACAGCCAAATATTTTCCGCCACTTTGGAATTGCGATGTCCAATTATAGCTTCTTCAAATTCATGCCAGCCAAAAGCAACGCCTGCCTGAACAATTTTTAAATCCCTCGTAAAGTTGTCCACCGCATACCATGCTGTTTTTTACTTCCGCAAGTACACATTCAATCGTTTCTTTTCGACGTGCATAGCATTGTTTCACGTCACTTTGTAAGGTACCAATTAATGGATGTCGTTCATTATTGCCGTCAAGCTATTCATCACCACAAGCATTTATAGACGTACCCGAGTTGATGGGAGCGCAGGCGACGAGTATAGCTGGCGGTATTCGCCTTTCGCTACAGAGTAAAGCTTCCTGCGGGAATAGCACGAGCTAAAGGGCCCTCAGAAGCAATCGCGACGAGGAGACTGAAGCGATGTCCGCGAAAAGCGTCCACTATAGGAATTCAACGTGTTCATCTAGATACTTCTTTCTTAAAAGCAAAGTTTGTCAACAGTCTAAGGCTATGAAATAACATAGCTTGAATGCCTTTTAATTGTGATATTGTCCAATGTTGCATATACATAAAACAGGAATCGACTTACATACTTTTGAAGTGATTGCTGTTTAATTTTGTCTGCATTTTATACTACACTAGTACATTCTTTGACAATATAATATTTAAATAGAAGCAACTTCCAAGGAATGAAATGAAACTGTAATAAAAAAACATAGATTGAGTGCTATAATAGATAGAGAAATACATCTTACATGTGTAAGAGGTTTAGGTGGTTTAAATATGATAGAAATGAAAAATGTGACAAAGAAGTACCCGAATGGTGTCGTTGCGACAAACGGCATTTCGGTTAACATAAAGCAAGGTGAATTTGTCTATGTTGTGGGTCCAAGTGGTGCAGGTAAATCGACATTTATCAAATTAATGTATCGTGAAGAAAAAGCGACTTCAGGCGAAATTACTGTAAATGGTATTGACTTAGGGTCATTAAAAAATAAAAAAGTACCTTTCTTGCGCCGACAACTCGGTGTTGTTTTCCAAGATTTTAAATTACTTCCTCGTTTAAATGTTTATGAAAATGTAGCATTTGCTTTAGAGGTTATTGAAGAGGAACCGGCAGAGATTCGACGCCGTGTAATGGAAGTTCTTGAGTTGGTAGGACTTAAACATAAGGCGAGAATGTTCCCAAATGAACTTTCAGGTGGGGAACAGCAACGTGTTTCCATTGCACGCTCCATTGTTAATGTACCAAAAGTGGTCATTGCAGATGAGCCTACAGGGAACCTAGATCCTGAAACATCTTGGGAGATTATGAATTTATTTGAAGAAATTAATGCGCGGGGTACAACGATTGTGATGGCCACCCATAACCGCGAAATCGTGAATACGATTCGCCGTCGGGTAATTGCGATTGAAGGCGGAATGATTGTCCGTGATGAACACGGAGGTGATTACGGCTATGAAATTTAATACGATAAAACGCCATTTCCGAGAAAGTATAAAATCACTTGGCCGGAATAGTTGGATGACGATTGCATCAGTAAGTGCAGTAACAGTTACATTGATACTTGTAGGTGTATTTGCACTGATTATGATGAACTTAAACAAAGTAGCGTCAGACTTAGAGAATGATGTAGAAATTAAAGTTTTAATTGATGAGACGGCAGATGAGGCGGCTGAAAAAGAGTTACTCACAAAAATTGAAAAGTTACCTGATATTGCGGAGATGTCTTATTCAACAAAGGAAAATGAGTTAACAAAATTAGTAAAAGATTTTGGCGATGACTTCAAGTTATTTGAACAAAGTAACCCACTACGCAATGTAATTTATGTCAAGGCAACAGATCCACAGCAAACAGCAGCCGTTGCAAAGGCAATTGACAAATATGAGTATACATATGACGTGATGTATGGTGAAGGTAAGGTAGAAAAACTTTTCAACTTCTTAAATATTAGTCGTAATGTAGGACTTGTACTCATTTTAGGGTTATTATTCACAGCAATTTTCCTAATTTCCAATACCATTCGCATTACAATTATTGCACGTCGCGATGAAATTGAAATTATGAAACTTGTTGGGGCAACGAATTCATTTGTGCGAATTCCATTTTTATTAGAAGGTATGTGGCTCGGAATTTTAGGTTCTGTTATTCCGATTGCGGTTGTCGCAACTCTTTACCACAATGTATATAAAATTATTGCACCACGTTTAAAAGGGGAGCTTGTTCAATTACTGGATTTCTCACCACTGGTGTACCAAGTAAGCGGTCTACTACTACTTATTGGTGTGCTGATCGGTATTTGGGGAAGTTTCATGTCAGTGCGTAAGTTTTTAAAAATTTAACGTGTCGCAAAATGTAAGTCGTATTTTTTAGTTAATTGAATTATCAACCACAACTACATTACGCATTAAGTGAAATATTGAAATTAATAGTCGAAGGGGAGTTCAATCGGTGAAAAGTATGGCAAAAAACTCTATAAAAACATTTGCAGCAATGACTGCATTATTCCTTTTTATCCAAACTCCATCAGCGTATGCAACTAGTTTATCGGATTTAAAAGATGAGAAAAAACAAGTCGAAACAAAGAAAAATGAATTAAATTCTTCAATCAGTAATAAGACAAGTGCTATTAGTGCGAATGAAGAAAAACAACAAAAATTATTAGATCAAATTCAATCGTTAAACGCTGAAATCGACAAAACAAATAGTAATATAAAAAATGTATTAGCGGATATTCAAACGACAAACGCAGAGATTAAAGCATTAGAAGAATCTATCAACGAGCTAATGCGTAAAATTGAAGAGCGCGATGTATTATTACAGGATCGTGCGCGCGCGATTCAAGCGGGTGGTTCGGTCAGCTATATAGATGTTTTACTTGGTTCCAATAGCTTTGTCGATTTCATCGACCGCTTCTCAGCTGTCAATGCATTGCTTGAAGCAGATCGTCAAATCATACGTGACCAAAAAGCAGATAAAGAAACATTAGAAGAACAAAAGCAAGCTTTGGAAAACAAGCGACAAAAGCTTGAAGACAACAAAGCAGAGCTTGAGCGTCTAAAATCATCACTAGATGGACAAAAAGCACAGAAAAATACTTTAGTCGATCAATTAGAAAAAGAGCAAGAAAAGCTGAAATCTGAAAAAGTATTACTAGAAAAAGAATATTCAGAAGCACTTGATATTAGTGCAGAATTACAACAGCAAATTATTGCAGAACAAAATCGTTTAGCCGAAGTTGCACGTCAACAAGAAGCAAAACGTAAAGCGGCAGCTGCTGCCGCTGCAGCAAATTCTGGCGGTTCATCAGGCTCTTCTACAGTCAATGCACCACAATCTAATGGCACATGGATTAAACCAACAAATGGCCGTTTAACATCGCCATATGGTTGGCGTAATATTGGTGCGGGTCCAGAATTCCACTATGGTGTGGACCTTGCCAACAAAACAGGCACGCCTATTTGGGCGTCTGCTGACGGTGTTGTATCATATGCCGCACCACTTAGCTCATATGGCAATGTAGTCATTCTTACGCATTCTATCAACGGTCAAATTTATACAACCGTTTATGCTCACTTAAGTGCGTTCAATGTTAGTGTTGGAACAGAAGTGACACAAGGGCAGCAGATTGCTGCGATGGGTAGTACTGGTCGTTCAACGGGCCCTCACTTACACTTTGAAGTGCATATTGGCTCTTGGCAAGGACAAGCAGTTGGTAGTGTAAATCCACTAAAATATATTCCTTTGTAACAATAACGAAAGAAGCTGGGACAAAAGAGAAAAAGTGTTAGATCGACTGATGTCGATCTAACACTTTTTTGCTGTGAACGTTGACGTCCACTACGGCGGATGCTTTCCGGGGGCGTGGCCTGAGCCTGTAGTCTCAGGCGTCACGCTAATCCCCCAGGAGTCGCCACCTTCGCTACCAACAACTAGTGCTCTCTTCTAAATTTTTCTTCATTTTAGATAGCGAAAATTTAATAATACCTTTGCTCCTCTTTCTTAAAAGTTTTGTCCCAGCCTCTTTTTTCGTTATTTGAATGAATGCTCGATAAATAAAGAAAGTTAGTCGATATTAAAATAGTGCTCGATAAATATTGCGATCTATTCGATAAAAAGTAATATGTGAGCGATAACATTCATAAGGCAATGAATTCTAACTTATACGTTATGGGGTATTTTTCAAGTAGTTTGCTCAAAAAATAAACATGATCAGATTGTTTAAGAAGGTTTTTTGAACACACTGTGAAATTTCAGTATGGAAAAAACTTTGTATGCTATGCTAAAGCTATCTTTTTTCATGGAGGATTTGCGGGTGCTCAATACAGAGTGGTTTTCAATTCGTACATTAACATTACCAGCTACAGCAATTGCTTTATTGGCCGCATTTTTTGTTGTGTGGTTTGTTTTACGTATGCAATTTTCAAAGCAATGGTCGGGGGTATATGCTGACGCAATCTTTACCTTTATCATCGTCTTGAAATTCAGCTTAATTGTAACGGATTTTAAAGCAGTGCTTGCGCAGCCATTAGCACTACTTTATTTTAATGGAGGTACATTTGGCGTCTACTTAGCTACTATTACTGTGTTGCTTCAGCTTTTATGGAAGCGCCACAAGTTACAATGGGCTGATGAAGGAGTAATGGCGAGCGTATGGGCAATCATCTTAACGCAATCTATTTACCAATGGTTCGTGGTATTATTAAATGACAATTCAATGAATAGTGAAGTTATTACGTTAACAGTGCTAAGTATACTAACGCTTTTCATACTATGGAAAATAACAGCGCTTCAAAAAGCCTTAATAATTTATACAGCTGGATATCTAATTGTTGCTACTCTTCAGCCACAGGGCTTATGGCAACCGGCTGTAGGTGTGAGCGTCCTATTACTTATGTTAGGCTTAGGAATTCAACGAGTAGGGGGAAAAAAATGAAGAAAAATATTGGATTGCTGGTTGTCGTATTGCTAGTGGTCGCGATGATTGGTACATACGTCAGACAGCAAATTGATAAGGACCGAGAGATTGATGCAGCCTCACTCGGAAAAGAAACAGAGCAACGTGAAATTGGATTAAAAAAAGGGGATACACCACCTGATTTCACATTAACGACTTTGGATGGGGAAGAGGTAACTTTAAGCGACCTACGTGGAAAAAAAGTGGTGCTTAACTTTTGGGCAACATGGTGTCCGCCTTGTAAGGCAGAAATGCCACATATGCAAAATTATTATGACCAATATGCTAAAAAGGAAAATGTAGAAATTTTGGCTGTCAATTTAACATCTGCTGAACGAGATGTTACCGAAGATGCTAAAATTGATACAATCACTACGTTCAAAGATAGCTATGAATTAACATTTCCTATCTTACTCGATAAGAAAAATGATGCTGGCTTTGATTATCAAGTTATAACAATTCCAACAACATATTTCATAGACTCGAATGGATACATTCAACGTACCATTCAAGGGCCAATGGATGTAGATATGCTGACGAACTATGTAGAAGCACTAGACTAATAAGCACTAGGGAATGTCTCAAAAGAAATACTATCTTTTGGGACATTTTTTGTTTTTTTAAAAGCCCAACAGTAGAATAATGATTTCAGGCATTGCTAGCAAGTCTTTGCAAACCATTTTCCTTTTGCGTAAGAAAATAAAAGTTGTCACAGATGATTTTGGGGTAGCTTTATGTTGTATGTTTGAAAAAGAACATTCATACAGTAAAGAGACGGAGGAGGGAAGGTTTGCGCAAAATTACCGCAGGTGTCGGCGTACTTATCAGTAGTATATTGGTAGGTAGTGGATTTTACTTTGACTGGTTTAATGGTGCGGAGAAAAAGGAGCAAGTTACTGAGGTCGAATCGATTAATGAAGCCATGCATTTAATTGAGGAACAATCTGTGTATAGTACAAAAAAGGATGCATTAGTAGAAGGGGCTCTTCGAGGCATGGCGGATGCGATAAAAGACCCTTATAGTACCTATTATTCGAAGGATGAGGCCGAACAGCATCGACAAATGCTTGCTGAGGAAAGGGTCGGCATTGGAATTGAACTATCGGAAAACAAAGGGAAATTTATCGTTGTGTCTCCTGTTCGTTCGTCCCCAGCAGAAAAAGCAGGAATGCGTTCGCTCGATGAAATTGTACAAGTTGATGGCGTACGAGTGGATGGTAAGACGATGAGTGAATTAATGCATTTAATTCAAGGTGAAAAAGGTACAAAAATCACAATAGTGGTCTATCGTCCAAGTGAAGATAAGCATATTAAAATGACCATGGAACGTGCCGCAATTTCCAATAAAACTGTAGCAAGTGAGGTAGTGATGGTAGAAGATACTGCCATTGGTTATGTGGAAATCTCGCTCTTCGGTGAGAAAACGGCTAACGAGTGGGTTGCAGAAACAAGTAAATTACTACGCAAAGATGTAGAGGGGTTAGTTGTTGATGTACGTGATAATCCAGGGGGTTATTTACATAGCGTCGCAGCGCTACTGAGCACGGTGTTGGAAAATGGCAAGGTATTTGCGTATATGCAAAATGCTGAAGGTGCTATGGAACCATTAAAGACTGAATCGAAAAGCTTTGATGAAAAATATCTGCAAACGATGAATAAATTACCGATTGTCATTTTGCAAAATCAAGGCAGTGCATCGGCAAGTGAGGTACTGAGTGGAGCGTTAAAAAGTTGGGATCGGGCTTCCATTGTCGGTGTGAAAAGTTTCGGTAAAGGTACAGTGCAGGAATCTTGGGCTCTGTCAAATGGAGGAGAACTTAAATTATCCACGAATAAATGGCTGACACCAAAACGTGAATGGATTCATGGGCAAGGAATTGAAGCAGCTTTAGTCATTGAACAAAATGAATTATTTGCATTGCAATTGCATCCATTAACAGGGCAATTTAAAGTAGGTGATATGAGTGAAGAAATTGCTTATACACAAAAAGCCCTGCAAAAACTAGGCTATCAAATTGTTCGATTAGATGGTTATTTAGATGAAGCCACAGACGAAGCTGTAAAGCTTTACCGTGAGCAGAAGAAGTTAACAAAAACAGACAATGATGTTTCAATGGATACGGCCTTTTTTAATAGCCTGAATGAAACGTTAAAAAATTATAAAGAAGATCGCACAAATGATTTACAGTTCCAGATGGCAACAAGCTTTTTATTGCATAATATTGAACAATAGACTTTTTAAATCTAGGAAATATGATATGAATACGAAGCTTTCTACTAGTTTGTACTACGCAAGAGTGTAGTCCTTTGATACAATGAATTCATAGTAATCGAGATAGAAATGGCGGGTGTCTGTATGGCTAGTAATATTTTAATAGAATTTGTAACAGCGATTGGCCGCTTTCTACTGAACCCAGTAATATATATAGCAATTTTGTTAGCTATCTTATTAGGATATAGTCGCGTGAAGCAGGAGCGTAAATTTTTTAATAGACGTATTATTTGGGGCTGGACTGAGTTAGTAGGGCAGTGGAAACGAGGATGGCCTTATGCGCTAATCATTTCCATCATAAGTGTTGGGGTAGGCTTGACAGTACCAAAAACATTTTTACTTGTTTTGCTTGCTTTCTCCGCACTGGCGCTCTTGCTGTTTTTCATCAATTCATTATCATCAATTTATACAATGGGCTTTGCAACATTGGCAACATGGGCTATGTATCAATACGATTGGTCGTTTTCATGGTGGAAAGTGTCATTAGAGGGCACGGATTTATTTGAAGGTGCTATTGTAACAATCACGATTATAACTGGATTATGTGTGATTGCTGAAGGTATGCTGATTCGTCGAACTTCAACAATGGTGACAACGCCACGTGTTGAAAATACGAAGCGCGGTATGCAGGCCATTGTGTATCGGACGAGAAACATATGGGTATTACCGATACTCTTTATCATACCTGGTGATGTCATTTCGTCAGTTATTCCATACTGGCCACAATTCACATTGGGAGAGAGTAAATTTGCACTTGTAGTATTTCCAGTAGTTATCGGATTTTCAAAGCTTTCAAGAAAAGAATTGCCGGTTCTACAATTACCGAAAATTGGACGTTCTGTATTGTTGTTAGGGCAACTGATGGTAATAGGTGGACTTGCTTCAGTCTTCGAGCCTGTGGTTGGCTTGATAACCCTTGCAGTGGGCGTAATCATTCGTCTTAGTATTACAATATATTATGCGATACAGGACAAGACGGAAATTTATGCGGTTGCACCAAGCTCTAAGGGGGCGGTCATTGCGGCAGTTTTACCGGATTCACCAGCAGAGAAAATGGGTTTACTTGCAGGGGAATGTATTCGTAAAGTAAATGGCCATCCGATTTATACAGAAAATGAATTATATGAGGCGTTACAATTAAATGCTGCTCATTGTCGTTTAGAGGTGCTTGATCGTAACAACGAAATTCGTCTCACACAGCATGTAATTTACAGCAATGATCATTACCGTATTGGTTTATTGTTAGCGGAGCAGAGGGATGTATGATAGATGTTATTGGAAAAATGATGTTGGCGCTATTTTTACCCGCATTATTAGTGTTACTGTTTACACGCATTACGTATAACCGCTATGTGGCACTTTTATTAGCAATTGCACTTATTGCAGCATCGGTTTATGCAGGGTATACGTCGCCACCAATTATTTTCGTTGTAGATGCTTTTTCGTTAACAGTAGGCTTTTGGCTTGCAAGTCGCATGCAAAAAAAATAGCCTCATCAACAAAAATTTGGACATCTGTTAAAACGTTTGCCATTTATACCACATTAACTAGGTGGTGGATCACCTGACCGTAAGCCTGATTGGTTCAACTACCAATCAGTAGAGATAAAGAAATCCCCGACTGATTGAAGTTTTACGTTGTATAGTTGATTGGAGTGGAGGCTGCGTGACTCCTTGGGAATCAGCGTCACAGGTGAGACCTTTGAGCGAGCACGTAGAGGAACGAAGGCTAAAAGCGTCACGTCCTGTGATCATGCCTTCGTCACCAACATCCTGTTGCCCAGGCTCATTGGACGCGCAAGGAAAGCGCACAGCCGGAATGGTGATAAGCCAAATAAAAGGTACTTGGCAGACAAAAATCTGCTAAGTACCTTTTTACATGAAGAATCGTACCATCGCCATAATCATTACTCCGGCAACTACTGTAATGGACAAGCTTTTTGTAACAAGAGCAATAATAAGTGTGGGCACAAATGTAATAAAGACGGGCCAATCAAGTGTTACAAAGCTTGTGCTTTCTGTGTCCAATAAATTTTCGAAGACAAGGGCACTTAAAATACAAACAGGAATAAAGCTAAGCCACTTTAATACTACATCTGGCAACTTTACACTGCGTACAAACATAAATGGCACAATACGGGGTAGCCAAGTCACAAGCGCACATCCGATAATAAGCCACACCATGGAAGCTGTTGTTGTCATTTATCTGTCACCACCCCAATTGTTGCTACAATGACTGTTGCTAGAAGTACTGCTACATGAGAAGGTACTATATAAGATAAACCATACATACTAACAGCCATATATCCAATTAATATTAAGTAATGCATAATCTTGTTTTTGTTGACACTACTAAGCTGTAGCACAAGTAAAGCAACAAACATGGCAATCAATGCAAAGTCTAAGCCCCATTTCTCTGGATTTGCTACCCATTGCTCTAAAAAAGCGCCAGCTACACAGGACAAAATCCAGAATAAATAGGCGGTAATATTTAGTCCATCCATCCATTTTCCATATAATTTGCCGTTTTGCATTCGTTTCGTGACAGCCACACCAAATGTTTCATCCGTTAATAATGTACCGAATCCAACATTTCGTAGCATAGAATAACGAGTAAAATGAGGGGCTAAAGTTAAACTCATTAATAAATGACGTAAATTTACCACAAATATGGTTACAATGATGGCAGAAGCAGGACTACTAGTTAACAGCAGTGCACAAAATATGAATTGTGCAGAACCTGCATAAACGAGTATGGTTAATAGTGCGATTTCAAGAACAGACAAGCCTGAAGCGGAACCTACAACCCCGAAAGCAAGTCCTATACTAATATAACCGAGTAAGGTGGGAATACAATCCTTAACTCCTTGTAAAAAGCTGTTGTCTGTTGGGGTGGTAGACTTATCATGAAATTCTGTTGTACTTGTCATAAATAGATCATCCTTTCAAAAAATCCATGTATACTAATAGTGTAAAGTTGCAATAGTTAGATAGTTCAGATATGTCTATTAAAGTATACATATGTCTTATAAAATAAACAATAGGAAATGGTGAGTTAAGTTGGAACAAATGAGTCGAAATTTAGCATTTCAACTAAAAAAAATACGGCAACAAAGAAGTTTGAGCCTAGACGATGTTGCCAAAGCAACGGGGGTTAGTAAGGCACAGCTTGCCCAAATTGAAAAAGGTGAATCCAATCCAACTGTATCAACTATTTGGAAAATTGCTGCAGGCTTACGGATTTCATTTTCTTCTCTATTACAACCTCCAACTGCCCATTTTATGAAATTTAGTAGTAAGGATGCGCCACATGTCGATGAGGACGAGGGGCGCTATCGCGTGTACTCCATTATACCTTACGACCCAGAGCGCGGCTGGGAGTTCTACAAGATTGAAATGGAACCGGGAGCGTTCAGTAGGAGTGAGGCGCACACAGAAGGGGTAGAGGAAACAGTAACCGTTATCCAAGGACAAGCTGTTATTTCTGCTGGAGAAATGCATGAACAATTAGTAGAAGGGGATACACTGGTATTCTCGGGGCATCAACTACACGAATATAAAAATACGTCGGAAGAACTGACAATTTTACATTTAATTCTGCAATACAAATAGAGGTGTCTATAATGAATGAATGGTTTACTATAGAAAATATTGAGCATGTTGCAGCCGAATATCGAACGTTTGGTCCGCTGATTGGTTTGTTATTGCCCTTTATAGAGGCATTCTTACCTTTTTTACCATTGGTCGTATTTGTTGTAGCAAATGCAAGTGCGTTTGGCTTATGGTTTGGTTTTTTATTGTCATGGCTTGGCTCAGCGGCTGGCTCGTATGTAGTTTTTTTGCTCGTCCGTCATTTTGGTAAGCATCCAAAGCTCCGTTTTATAACGGGCAGTAAAAAGGTGGAAAAACTGATTAAATGGGTAGATATGAATGGAATTAGCCCGTTGTTTGTATTGCTGTGTTTTCCTTTTACACCTTCCGTCATTGTCAATATAGTAGCAGGACTATCTCACATTCATAAAAAGTTTTATTTAGTAGTGCTGTTAGCAGGTAAATTTGTCATGATTTTAGGAATGAGCGTGCTCGGCTATGATTTAAAATCGTTACTGACAAGTCCAGTACGACTAATTATAGCTGGTCTAGCGATTGTCGTGCTATGGTGGATTGGTAAGCTGATTGAGAAGCGATTGAATGCTCGAGTAGAAAGAGATTTGAAGCAAATGCGAAAATTGCCGAAAAATGAATAACGATGTAAGTTGAATATGCACATCTAGCCCCTTGTATCATGTAAAATGGTAGAAGGGACTTTTTTAATTTTAATAATATAGCCTTAGGTGATGACACGAACATTGATGTGACAGCTACATTAACACCAAGGCATCATGAATATTTATCATAAAGCAGGGGGAAAAGTGAATGACATTGCGTATTGTTTCAGGACGTGCTGGTACAGGAAAATCAGCGTTTATTCATCAGGAAATTGTTGAGCAATTAAATACAGATCCGTTAGGATATCCGATTTTTATTATTGTACCTGACCAAATGTCTTATTCAACGGAGTATGAGCTCACGAATAAGCATGGCTTGCAGGGTCTAATTCGTGCGCAGGTTATGACGTTTAAACGTTTGGCATGGCTTGTCCTGCAGGAAACAGGTGGTATTGCTCGTAAAGAAGTAAACGGCTATGGCTATCGGATGCTCATTCGCAAATTACTTGAGGAGCAAAAAAGCGAATTCTCGTTATTTCGACAAGCTGCTGGCAAGAGGGGCTTTACTGAAGAAATTGAAACATTATTACGTGAATTTAGCCGCTATAGTGTAAATAGTACGGTATTGTCTGAGGTAACAGCATCTTTGAAGGCCGTTGACGCACCAAACACATTACAGGCAAAAACCAATGACCTACAGATAGTATTACAGGCTTTAGAAGATCGACTTGGCACGACTTATGTCGATAGTGAGGGTTATTATCCGATTTTAACGGAACAACTGAAACATTCAGAGACTATGAATCAAGCAACGATCTATATAGATGGCTTTACGGCATTTACGGTACGAGAGTTAGAGCTTGTGAAAGAACTGCTAAAGGTGACGAAGCACGTAACCGTAGTGCTACCTTTTGAGCATGTAGAGGAAGCTAAAGATGAGCAGGCACTATTCAATGAAGCAGCGTCGACGAATCAGCGCCTAATTGATATTGCGCAAGACGAAGGGATTGAGGTTGAAGCGCCATTGCATTTTATCAAAACGCGTCGTTTTCAATCCGAAGATTTGCGTCATATAGAAGCAGAATTTACAGAAATGGTGCCACAGGCAAAAAAAACAAGTGGAGATGTAATGGTATTAGAGGCTTCAAATCGACGTGCTGAAATCCACGCCATTGCCCGGGAAATAACAAAGTTGACAAGGCAAGACGGCTACCGATATCAGGACATTGTGCTACTCTATCGCCAGGCAGATGTATATGACCCACTGATTTCAACAATTTTCCAGCAATATGACATTCCGATCTTTACGAATACTAAAAAAACGATGTTACATCATCCGTTGATTGAATTTAGTCGTTCAGCTTTAGAAGTTTTTACATCTAATTGGAAGTATGAACCTATTTTTCGTAGTGTGAAAACAGATCTGTTTTTCCCGTTACATGCTGAGCGAAGTGTGTGGCGTGAACGAGCTGATCGTTTAGAGAATTACTGTTTGGCACAGGGAATTTATGGAGAACGTTGGTTTGAAGAATCTCGCTGGTTCTATAAAAAATATCGAGGTCTTGAGTTTCATTCGCGCACGCAAACCGACGAAGAACGTGCGATGCAGGCAGAAATCGAGGCAATTCGTGATGATATACGACAACCATTAAAAGTTTTTCATGACAAGCTTATACGAGCGAAAACCGGAAGAGATGTAGCGACGGCACTATTTGAGCTGATTGAAGAAGTACAAGTATATGACAAGCTCCAGTCTATGAAAGACAGAGAGTTAGATAGAGGTGATGCACTCGCTGCAAGTGAGCACAATCAAGCCTGGAACGAATGGGTTGCAGTTTTGGATCAGTTTGTTTACATGTTTGGCGAACAGGAGATGTCTGTAGAGGAAGCAGCAAAAATTTTAGATGAAGGTTTTGATACATTAGAATTTTCTCGTATCCCTCCAACACTTGATGAAGTAATGGTGGCAACAGTCGATTTAGCTCGATTATCTGACATAAAAATTGCTTTTGTTCTCGGCATGAATGATGGTATTTATCCAACGAGATTAGATTATGAAGGATTGCTCTCTGATACCGAACGAGAATGGTTCACTCAGATTGGCTATGAACTTGCACCTACTTCAAAAAACCGATTATTACAGGAGAACTTTTTATTATATCGAGCATTGACAACACCTTCTAACAAGCTATATATGACATATCCAACGGCAGATGAAGAAGGTAAGGCATTATTAGCATCATTGTATATCAAAAAAATTATTGGAAATGACAAAACAGTAGGTTTATTAAGTGGCGTAATGGTCCAACGTGTCGTTATAGATCCGATTGAATTATTAGACGACAACGTGCTGCCCTATTTACGTCATCCACGTACAGCGTTAGCACATTTAATGGTGCAACTACGTCAGGCGGAACATAGCCGTGAGCTTGCTCCAGAATGGCTAGCTTTACAGAAATTCTATGAGCTAGATCCTTATTGGTCATTAATATTAGGCAGGGTTATGCATCCAATCTCACATAAGAATGAAGCACAACCATTAGAAACTTATATTACCCAAGAGTTATACGGTAAACAACTAACATCAAGTGTATCGCGTGTGGAGAAATACTTCCGCTGTCCATTTTCACATTTCACAACGTACGGCTTGCGGTTAGAAGAACGAGCTGAGTACCGATTAGAAACATTTGCAATGGGCGATTTATTTCATGAGGCATTAAAATGGATAACAGAGGAGACACATCGTCAACAGCTTTCATGGATTCGATTGTCAAAACAGCAAATTCAGCAGCTAGCAAGACAGGCTGTCGAGCAAATTGTACCAGTATTCTCACATCAAATTTTATTATCTAGTGCGCGTTATCGTTACATTCAGCGTAAACTTATCCGCATTGTGGAGCGCACAATGACCGCACTAACTCAACATGCCAATGTTTCCCATTTTAAACCGATTGCCATCGAAGCATCATTCGGACCAGGGCAACACGAGCAACTACCTGCGCTTGAAATTGATTTAACAGGTGGAAAGAAAATGTTTATGCGAGGACGCATTGATAGGGTTGACAGTGCTTCATTTGATGATCGCTCCTATTTACGAATTGTCGATTATAAGTCATCGAGTCGTGATTTAGATTTAAACGAGGTGTATCATGGACTGTCCTTGCAAGTATTGACATATCTAGATGTGGCGATGGAAAATGCCTCGTACTGGCTACAAGGAGATGCTGAACCAGCAGGCGTCTTATATGTCCATGTCCACAATCCGATGTTAAAGCTTGATAAGGATTTGGGCCATAGTGAAATTGAGGAAGATCGTTTAAAGCAATACAAGATGAAGGGCCTTTTAACCGAAAATCCAGAGGCGATTTTATCCATGGACGAGCAACTTGAGGAAGCAAGTGGACATTCACAAATTATTCCAGTCTATATGAAAAAAGATGGTACCCCATCGGAATCACAATCGCGTATTGTGCCTGTGAATGATATGAAAAATATACAGCATTTTGTACGTCGTAAGCATCAAGAGGCAGGAAATGGAATTTTAGCGGGTGATACGGCAATCAGTCCGTATAAATTAAAAACGAAAACGGCCTGTGATTATTGTCAATTTGCATCTGTTTGTCAATTTGATCCGTCTGATGGCAAGCAAAGTTATCGGCAGTTACCGCAGGCAAAGCCGATAGAGGTGGTAGAGAAAATTCGGAAGGAGTTGAATTAACATGGTGCAGCAAATACCAGTGAAACCAGACAATGTCACTTGGACTGACGATCAATGGAAGGCGATTTATGCAAGTGGGCAGGATACACTTGTGTCAGCGGCAGCTGGTTCTGGGAAAACAGCGGTACTTATTAATCGCATGATTGAAAAGGTCGTAGCGAACGACAATCCTATCAATGTTGATGAGCTATTAGTCGTGACGTTTACAAATGCTTCTGCTGCTGAAATGCGTCATCGAATGGCGGAGGCGCTAGAAAAGGCGATTGCAGAAAATCCAACGTCACAACATTTACGAAGACAGTTAAGCCTTGTTAATAAGGCACAAATTTCAACTTTACATTCCTTTTGTTTAGCCATAGTCAAACAATACGCCTACATGCTAGATATTGATCCGGGCTTCCGTATTGCCAATGAGGCAGAGGTAGCATTACTACGAGATGACATTTTGGCAGAGGTGTTAGAAGCTGCATACGATGTTGAAGACGAATCTCAAATCCATGCTATCTATCGCCTTGTCGATAGTTTTACATCAGATCGTGATGATCAGGCCATTGAAACACTCATGAGCAAGCTTTATGATACTTCTCGTGTTCATGCTGAGCCACAAAAATGGCTACGTAGTCTACCGAAGGCATATGAACTTGCAGATGATGTCACAATTGATGATTTAGAGTTATCAAAATATGTAAAATTAACAGTGAAGCATAGCCTTGAGGAAGCTTTTGTTTTAATTTCTGAAATGCGTGCTATTACATTACAGCCAGAAGGCCCTGCACCTTATGCTGAAACCGCAGAAATTGATTTTGCTATGATTCAAGAAGGAATTCGTATAAGTCGTGAAGGAACGTGGCAGGAATTATTTGATTTCTTTTCAACTGTGAAGTGGTCAACATTAAAGCGGGTGGCGAAGGATGCTTTAGTGGATGTTGATTTACAAGAACTTGCCAAGAAAAAGCGTGATGCTGCCAAAAAAATTATTAATAAGCTTAAAGAAACATACTTTGTACGCACACCTGCACGTTTGCTTGAAGAAATACGGCTCATGGCCCCTACCATTGCCACATTGGTCGAGTTGACAAAAGTGTTTAGTGAGCAATTCCGTCTAGCAAAATTAGAGAGGGGCATTATTGATTTCTCTGACTTAGAGCATTTTGCATTACAAATACTAACTGAAAATATAGATGGTAAACTACAACCGTCTCCAGTTGCATTAGATTTGAAAAAACGTTTTAAAGAAGTACTTGTCGATGAATATCAAGATACAAATATGTTACAAGAAACAATCTTACAGCTCGTGAAAACTGGCGACGAGCTGGACGGTAATCTTTTTATGGTTGGTGACGTTAAACAGAGTATTTACCGCTTCCGCCTTGCAGAGCCAAAGCTCTTTATGAGGAAATATGGGGAGTTTATTGAGCATCCTGAGGTGACCGGCATGCGCATTGATTTGAATGCGAATTTTCGTAGTCGTAAGGAAGTGCTGAACGCAACAAATTTTGTTTTTGCTCAAATTATGGGAGTTCGTGTTGGTGAAATACATTATGATGAAAACGCTTCGTTAAAGCCTGCAGCGCCATATGATGCAAAGGAAGTCCCTGTTGAATTGGTCGTTTTACATCCACCAATTGAAGAGGCAAGCGATGACGAAGCAGAGGATATAGTCAACGAAGCATTTGAACTAGAAGAACTAAAAAAATCACAGTATGAAGCCCGCTTTATTATTGAACGTATCCAGCAAATGATGGAAGAAGGCACAACTGTATACGACACAAAAACACAGACAGAACGACCGTTAAAATATAGTGATATTGTTATTTTAATGCGTTCGATGACTTGGTCAACGGATTTAGTGGAGGAATTTAAGCTCGCTGGAATTCCCCTTTATGCAGAATCATCAAAGGGCTATTTTGATGCGCTTGAGGTCATGATTGTACTCAACACTTTGAAGATAGTAGATAACCCCTATCAAGATATTCCATTAGTCTCAGTCCTACGTGCCCCGTTCGTGGGCTTATCTGAAAATGAGCTGGCAAAAATCCGTTTAGCAGAGCCCAAAGCGCCTTTTTATGATGCATTGAGACAGTTCATTCGTAGCGAAGGTTATGGCGTACAATCTACTACGTTTGAAAAGCTGCAACGTTTTATGTTGGCATTTGAGAATTGGCGTGATTTAGCACGTCGTGGTTCGCTGTCCGATTTAATTTGGAAGATTTACTTAGATACGCATTATTATGAAATGGTTGGGGCCATGCCTAATGGCAAACAGCGTCAAGCAAATTTACGTGTCTTACATGATCGTGCATTAATGTATGAGAAAACGGCATTTCGTGGGTTATTCCGCTTTCTACGTTTTATTGACCGTATGCGCACACGCGGAGATGATTTAGGAACAGCGAAATCTATAGGTGAAAAGGATGATGTTGTGCGCCTTGTGACAATTCACTCATCCAAAGGGCTAGAGTTCCCTGTCGTTTTTGTCGCTGGTATGGGCCGTCCATTTAATAAAATGGATTTTCACAATCCCTATTTATTTGACCAAGATTTTGGACTTGCTGTGAAAGCGATTGATCCAGATGATCGTATTACTTATACCTCATTGCCCTTTTTAGCGATGAAAGAGAAGAAAGAGCTTGAAATGCGTGCTGAAGAAATGCGTGTGCTGTATGTAGCGATGACACGTGCTAAGGAACGACTGATTTTAGTTGGCTCCGTAAAAAATTGGGAGAAAACGCTCGATAAGTGGCAGGATGCACAAAGTTTGCCCATAGATGCACCATTACAGGAATATCTACGTGCTCGTGCAAATAGTTATTTTGATTGGTTAGGACCAGCAGTGGCAAGACATGCGGATTTTGGGCCACTCTCGACAATGATCTATAAAGAGCGAGAGGACGCTTCACGTTGGTGGGTACGAGCGATCGAAACAAGCTGTTATATGTATGAGACATTCGCTTTAGAAGATGAAGTTCAGCAAATGTTAGAAACATCAGAGGATACAGCATTGTTTGCAGAAATTTCAACCCGTTTCCAGGCACAGTACCCGTACCAAAAATCTACAAAAAAACACTCAAAAACATCTGTTAGTGAAATTAAACGTTTAGAAAATTTACAACGTCAACAAGAGCCCGAGTATTTTTTTACAGTACCAAACAAGCAACAGTCTGCGCTAGCACCTAGACCAACTTTTTTACAGGAAAAACAGATGACTGGTGCTGAAATTGGAACAGCTGTTCACACTGTCATGCAGCATGTGCCACAGTATGGTTTTACGCATTTACAGGAGGTCGAAAGCTTTGTTGCTGATTTAGTGGTAAGACAACTCTTAACTGAGGCAGAGGCTAAGGTCGTCCCATCTGCGAAAATTTTGAATTTCTTTTCAACAGCCATTGGCCAACGTTTTAAAAATGCGAAGCAAATACGTAGAGAAATGCCGTTCACGATTAGTCGCTTGGATGAAGACGGTGATGCGCAAATCGTCCAAGGGATTATCGATTGCCTGTTTGAGGATGCAAATGGCGAATGGGTATTACTTGATTATAAAACAGATCGTATTCAATCTCATTTTGCAGAGGAACCAGCATTATCGAAGGAACTATTAGGGCGTTATGGTGTGCAATTACGTGTCTATAGTGAAGCTATTGAATCTATCTTGCATATAAATGTGGGCGACAAAGTATTGTACTTATTCGACAATGAAAGGGCATTACACGTATAAGGCAACCTTACCATGAGAAAAACAGTCCATACTAAAAAGTAATGGGCTGTTTTTTCACTATGGAGTAATATTAAGGGAAGTGTATAGGAAAGAGGAGGCAATTTTGTGGATTTAAAACCAACAATGTTGCAGGAACGTATCGCAACATTAGATATTTTACGTGGGATAAGCTTACTAGGTATTTTACTCGTCAATATGTATGCTTTTTATTTGCCGATGCCATATATAGATTTGGCGTCTTGGTTTACGACACCATCTGATATGGTTTGGCAGCAAAATTTAGATATTTACGTTCAGAGTAGCTTTTACCCATTGTTTGCCATGTTATTTGGCTATGGTCTAGCCATGCAGTGGCAAAAAGCACAAAGTCGTGAGCAAAACTTTTATGGCACTGGCTTACGCCGATTAGTTGTATTATTTATGTTTGGCTTTGTACATGCAGTACTTATTTGGTGGGGTGATATATTAATGACCTATGCGTTTTGTGGCGTCTTTTTGCTATTATTACTTCGTCTACATCCAATTTGGTTATTGTCTATAGGAATAATTATTAATGGTTTCATGCATGTTTTTATGCTGTTTATAGTAGGCTATATTAACTTCAATTCGCAAATTGATACGTATTTAAACATTACTGCGGTAGAAAAAGCGATAACGGCATATGGAGCAGGTAATTGGCTAGATGCCTTTATGCAACGTTTATCAGACCTATCAGAACAGGCTGGGGTTGGTATGTGGATTGCTTCATTATTCACCATCTTACCGTATATGCTTATTGGTGCGGCGGCTTCTAAATGGCGTTTAGTGGAGCGAGCGAAGGAGTTAAAATGGCTGTGGTTGGCGTTAGCGGTAGTAGGATTAGTGATGGGGATTTTTGTGAAGAGTATACCTGTTCTAAATACACGTACGTATTTACTGGAATACATCAAGGTTTATATGGGTGGGCCGATTTTATCGGTCGGTTATATCGGACTTATTGTCTTACTTTGCATGATTCCACTTGTACCAAAGATGCTTAGTCCATTTGCAAAAATTGGTCGCATGTCGTTAACTATGTACATATTACAATCCATTATTGGGACATGCTTATTTTATCAATTTGGGTTTGGCTGGTATGGAAAAGTCAGTGTCGCAACAGGTGTGTTAATCGCCATCAGCATAATTGTTGTACAAATGGTTTTAGCTGAAGTTTGGCTTTCCAAATGGAAGCAGGGCCCGTTAGAAGCAATTTGGCGTAAATTAACGTATAAAGTGAAGCCGGGGGACACCCATTAGTTACCAAATAGCTGGAGTTTTTACGCAGTAATAAAATGTTATCGCAAAATTAAGGTAATTTAGGTCATATTGTTGTATCATGTAGAAAAAAGAAGGAGCTCTTAAATCATGAAAATTTTATCATTCAAATTAGGTGGACATGTAAGTTTTGGACCGAAAGTAAAAAAAGAAGAAGCAGTATGGGATGTACTCGCTATTCAAAATGAACTTCAAGTTCTCCCTTCTTTTTCGAATTCAATTGTTGATGGCATTGCTCTAGGCTTTGATTTTGTTGAACAGATTCGTAAATTAGTAGAAGCAGCTGAAAAATCACAACGCGCAGAAAGCTTCAAACGTGAATTTACAGTGATTGAATGGCTATCGCCAATTCCACGTACACCAAAAAATATAATGTGTATCGGTAAAAATTATAATGAGCATGCAAAAGAAATGGGCGCAGAAGCAGCTCCAACAGATCTAATGGTATTTACAAAATCACCAACTGCTATCGCTGCTGATGGTCAAACGATATCAATTCATGCAGACCTTTCATCAAAAATGGACTATGAAGGGGAACTGGCAGTCGTTATTGGTAAACGTGGAAAAAATATTCCTAAAAATTTAGCTTACGATTACGTGTTTGGCTACACCATCGCAAACGATATTACAGCACGTGATTTGCAAGATAAACACAAGCAATACTTCTTAGGCAAAAGCTTGGATGGGACATGCCCACTAGGACCATACCTTGTCACAAAAGATGAAATTCCGAACCCTCAAGATTTAACTGTCGTAACAAAAGTTAATGATGAGGTTCGCCAAAACGGTACAACACAAGATATGATGTTCTCTGTAGAAAATTTAGTATCCATCCTATCTCAGCACGTAACATTAGAGCCTGGTGATGTTATATTAACAGGAACGCCAGCAGGGGTTGGAAAAGGCATGAACCCACCACAATTTTTAAAAGCGGGTGATACTGTGAAAGTATCTATCCAAGGAATTGGTACATTAGTGAACCACTTCGAATAATTGTTGAAATCCGTGTGAGCCTATGCTCCGCGGATTTTTTTAGTATATTTGGTGAACGCAATTGTAATAATTGAAACCATTTCCAGCTCATGATAGGATAGAGTTTGATAGAAAAAGAATGAGGTGGGGACACGAATGGATTTTTTAACAAATACAACACATTTACACATTACGACGTGGGTAGTTGGTATCGTAATCTTTTTCATTGCAGCGCTTAATGGCAAGCAATCGAAAGGCTTACATATGGTATTACGATTATTTTACATTTTAATCATCATTTCTGGCGGTGCATTATTTATCCATACAATGGGTTATGGACAAGGTATGTTATACGGCTTCAAATTCATCGCTGGTATTTTAGTCATCGGTATGATGGAAATGGTATTAGTTCGCCAAAAGAAAAACAAACCAACTGGCATGTTCTGGGGATTATTTGCGGTATTTTTATTCGTAACATTGTTCTTAGGGTTCAAATTACCAATGAACATCAATTTCCTTGCATAAGTGCTCGTAAAGGTCGTGAAGTTTTTGCTTCACGGCTTTTTAGTGTGTAAAAGAAACTATACGGTAAGGTGACAAGCTTAAACGTAGGTTACAGGTGGGGGAAGCGTTGAGTAACCCAATAGAGCGCAGTTAACCGTCCTTTGTTGTTTATGCTCACGTTTGCATGCGAAAATAACTCAAGTTGACACCTTTTTGCCGTAATTCATTTTTCAATTTGGGAAAATATTTTGAAATGATAGCGACGGTACAGTTTTATTTGGTAAAATGACGATGGATTGGTTTGAAAGAGAGGGAATAAAAGTGAAATTTAAGAAGTGGATAAGTGCGACAGCTGCATCGCTTTTACTGGCGACTTCATTCTTAGGAACACCAGCAGTGGCACATGCAGAAGAAGGACCAGCAAGAACGATTGCACAAGAAAGCATCTATGATTTACTCGTTGACCGTTTCTTTAATGGTTCGGGCACTAACGATATTGATACAAATACGCAAGACCCTTCGAAATTTGCAGGAGGGGACTTCACTGGGCTACAAGATAAATTAAAATTTATCGGAGAGATGGGGTATACAATCGTCTCCATTGGGTCGCTTTTCGCTACTGAAACGTATGATGGCTCGATGCCAACAAGCTATACAACGTTAGAAGAGCATTTTGGGACAGCAGAAGAATTCCAAAGTGTAATTGAGGCCTATAAAGCGAAGAACATGTCAATCATGGTTGATTTTCCACTTAACAATGTGAGTCCAAATCATGAGTGGGCGAAGGACGTGGCAAAACAGGACTGGATTGCCTCTACCAATAATGGACAAGTACAATGGGATTTAACCAACAGTGATGTACAAAATGCGCTAATAGAGGCTGCAACTGAATTTGCCTCTACATATAATATTGGTGGTATTCGTTTAACAAATATTGCTGATGCAGATACTCAATTTATCAATGCGCTAATAGAGGCTTTAAAAGGCACGAAAGAATCATTTTATGTAATAGCAAATGAAGAAAGTGATGCAAATTTTGATACGAATTTCTCCCCTGCAACAGCAGATATTTACCGCAATATCTTTAAAAATGTGGATATGGATTCTTCAAAGCTAATGGAGCCCTTATCAGGCGAGAAACCAACGCAGATTATGATTGATTCTCTTCAAACACATCGTTTTACATTTGATTCTGCGAATGAAAATATGTTCCCACCAACCCGATTAAAGATGGCGTTGGGTGCATTATTTATGTTACCTGGAGTACCAGTTGTACAGTACGGTTCAGAGATTGCGATGAATGGAGAAGCAAAACCAAATACACATCAACTTTACAATTTCAAAACAGATGAAGAGTTGATTGATTACGTAAAAAACGTGCAATCTTTAAGAAATCAATCTGCAACATTACGTAATGGCGATTTTGAGGTTATTACAAATGAAGATGGTCTACTTGTATTTACAAGAACATCGGATGAAGAGCAATGGGTCATCATGGTAAATAATACAAGTAAAACTCAACGCGTTGATTTAACACCCGATCAGTTAGGTGAAGGTAAAATGTTAAATGGTATTTTGCAAGAAGAAAAAGTTCGCATTAATGAAAAAGGCGTATATCCTGTTATTTTAGACCGAGAAATCGTAGAAATTTATCAGGTTAGAGAAGACAAAGGATTAAATGTTCCATACATGGTGGCGCTTGGATTAGTGTGGTTACTATTTATAGGATTTGTAGTAGTTATCATTAAACGAGGTAAAAAACGTCGCATGGAACAAGACGCTACAAAATAACAAATAAAAATCCCTCCAATTGCCTTTTGGGCGAACATGGAGGGATTAATAAATTATGCTTGGTAACTTTTATTGGTAAAGAAAATAGCAATTGTACCCGGGCCGACATGCGAGCCGATGACTGAACCAATCATCGTAATTTGAACTGCTTTTGGCGCGAAGCGGTCCTGGATGGCTGCTTTTACTTCGTTTGCAAAGACAGGGTCATCACTATGACTAATGCCGACAATTTTATCGGAAAAATTACCACCGCGTTCTTGCATCAATTCTAACATACGTGCAATGGCCTTTTTACGGCCACGTGATTTTTCAATTGGTACAAGCTTGCCGTCTTCAACATTTAATATTGGCTTAATACTAAGGAGCCCACCAAGAAATGCACTAGTCTTAGATACACGGCCACCTTTTGCAAGATAGTCTAAATCTTCTACTGTAAATAGGTGCTCCATCTGTGAAGCAAGAGCAGTTAATTTTGTTTCAAGTTCCTGCAATGAGGCACCCGTATTACGAAGTTGAACCGCTTCTTCAATCACTAAACCGTGGCCAAAGGAAGCACATTTAGAATCAATGATTGTCAGTTTCAGCGATGGATATTGTTCAAGTACTTGATTGCGAATCATCATAGCCGTACCATATGTACCTGATAATTCCGATGAAAAGGCGATATAAATGCCTTCTTCGTCGTTTTGTGCTAGTTCTTCGAAATGTTTAAGGAAGAGCTCTGGTGACACTTGTGACGTTTTTGGGTGGGCACCTTGTCGAATAGCATCGTAAATTTCCTTACAATCAATCGCAATGACGTCATCGTACTCGCTGTCATTTAAATGCACGCGTAATGGAAGGAGTACGACATCATTCTCTTCATAGTAAGACTTCGGTAAATCACATCCACTATCAGTAAAAATTTTCATTATCTTGTCCCCCTAAATAAACTGTCTTCCTCCAAATTTAAACTGTAAAAATTGGAAAGTCAATTTGAACTTACTACTTAATTATGATAATTTCAAGCGTTCAATGAGTATTTTAGCAATACCATCTTCGTTATTAGTCGTTGTAATTTCATTGGCAATATTTTTTAAAGACGCAATACCGTTGCCCATAGCTACACCGATACCTGCAAAATCAATCATTTCTAAATCATTGTCTTCATCACCAAAAGCAATAATGCGCTCACGTGGGATGCCTAAATCTTTTGCAACATGTGAGATTCCTACGGCTTTATTTAAACCACGACGGACAATCTCAATAATGTGTAGTGGTGCACCCCAACGACGATGTTCGATAACTTCTGCATGAACTGCTTGTAAATGGTCACGGATAATCATGGAATTGACTTCATTTGCTTGTATCAGTAAACTTGTTGGATTTTCCTGCAAATGAGTTGATAAATCACCTAATGTAATTTTGGGATTGCCCATGTTAAAAATATTTAAAATCCGATCGTCCTCTGTATGGACATAAATATCATCAATTACCTCAGCAATAATATTTTCATATTCATAACTATTGACTGAATCGACGACATCTCGCACAACGCCTAAATCAATTGGTGTATGCATCGTTTGCCAAGCAGTATTTTTTGGATGGTGAACGTAAGCACCATTAAAATTAACAATGGGCGTTGTTAGACCGAGCTCATGATAATAAATATCGCTAGCTCGATAAGGACGACCTGTGGCAATCATCACCTGATGTCCTTGTTCTTTTGCCTGCAATAATGTTTTTTTAGTTTTCGCTGAAATTTGTTGTTGGTCCGTTAATAACGTCCCGTCTAAATCTAAAACAATTAAATGCGGTTTCATAGCATGTTGCCCCTTTCCTATATGTTAGAATAGTATCTCTTTGTCATCAACTCGTCAAAATTTTGTCATGTAGAAAAAAGTTTGCTAACATAAAAAGAAGAGACAAAAGTTGGGAGTGACAAAGATGTTTACAGAGAGAGAAGTGTGGGGAAGTATTCCGTTATTACATATACATACAGACGATATGAATGAAGAAACCCCAGTCGTGATTTTCTTACACGGTTTTATGAGTGCGAAAGAACATAATCTACATTATGCATATCAGTTAGTCAATAAAGGGGTGCGTGTCCTATTACCAGATGCGAAATTACATGGTGATCGAAGTGAAGACTTAACAGAAATGCAAATGAATTCACACTTTTGGGATATTGTCTTAAATTCTATTCACGAAGTCGAACAATTATATAATGAGCTAAAGAATAAACAACTATTAGTAAATGATAAAATCGGTGTGGCTGGGACTTCGATGGGTGGAATTGTTACTGCAGGTTGCTTAAAGCTTTATGATTGGATTCAAACCGCTGCAATATGTATGGGTGCACCTTGTTTTATAGAATTAGGCGCTTATCAATTACAGCAGTTTGCAGAAAGTGGTTTAAATTGGCCGATGTCAGACGAAGAAGTTCGAAAAACGAATGAACTTTTAGCGAAATATGATATAAGCTTAACACCAGAAAAATTTGCACAACGCCCGATATTCTTCTGGCATGGTAAAAAAGATAAAACTGTGCCATTTAAAGATACGTATACGTTCTATTTAAAATTACGAGCGTATTATGAAAAAAATCCTGAAGATTTGAATTTCTTCGTCGATAATCAGGCTGGTCATGCCGTGACACGTGAAGGCATGTTAGCATCGACTGAATGGCTTGCGCAGCATTTGGCATAATAAGTAGCATCTGCTATGATGAAGTTAACACTGTGATGGAAGGAGAAATACAGATGGATCAAGATATGAAAGACAGCATGTTAGGTGCATTAGAAAATGTAATTGACCCTGAGCTGGGTATTGATATTGTCAACTTAGGATTAGTATATGATGTTGAATTAGATGATGAGGGCTTAGCAACAGTCACAATGACGCTAACATCAATGGGATGCCCACTTGGCCCAGTTATTGTTGACCAAGTAAAAACAGCATTAAGTGAACTACCAGAAGTGAAAAGTACAAATGTTAACATTGTGTGGAATCCACCTTGGTCAAAAGACAAGATGTCCCGATACGCGAAATTGGCATTAGGTGTACGTTAAGTAAACTTTAGCACAAGGCGTATGTCGCTAACTAAAGTACAAAATAGAGTACAGTAAAAACAAATTCCCACTTGCACAAAATGCAGGTGGGAATTTGTTATATATCGGATTAATCGATACGGCAAATTTGTAATGGACAACTTTCACAGGCGATTTCATCTTTTAGAAATTGTAGATCATGAATTGTAATATAGCCTTTTTCAAAGGATAAAATATTATGCTTTTTTAAATCATTGAGCATGCGATTTATCATTTCTCTACTTGTTGCGCATAGACTAGCAATTTCTGAATTTGTTAATGGAAAATCGATAAAAATCGTACCACTTTCTAAAACCTTGCCATAGGTGTTAGATAAACGAATTAACGTTGAAAATAAAGCACCTTTCTTACCATTCAACACTAGATCACGCAAACGGCTTTGATGTTTTAAATTTTCAGTTTGTAGCCACTTTAAGTACTCAACCATTAAAGACGGTTGCTCCAATAATAACTGCTCCAACGATTTACGGCTAAGGACGTATAACGTAGAGGGCTCTAATACTTTTGCAGTCATGGCGTGATAAGTTAGGTTACAAAATAATGAACCTTCCCCGATAATACTATCAGGACCACAAATTCGTACGGTTAATTCTTTTCCACTTTCAGTTTCCTGACTAATCGAAATGGCACCAGTTTTAATATAATATATTTCTTTTGCACGTTCGCCTTCTAAAAAAATTTTACTTTCCTTATTCACTTTTATAAAAACGCCGTGTTTTTGAAAAAGAGCATGAATTTTTTCTTGATTATCATCCATTAGTACCATAAAAACACATCTCTTTCTATTTGTAATAAGTGACCGTATTACAAAAGAATGGTGATTAATCATTCCGATATATTAAAACAACGAAACATAACCTCATTATAACGTAATCTATCCTGTGTAAGGGAAAAAAATTTAGAGCTTATTTTTTGCTAGGTCTTGTCGGTTGTTGTAAAATTAAGTTAGTCAAAAAAGGTCAAACATTTTTCTCTGAAATTGTGGATGCAATTATGCCAAAGATATTTGAAAAGGAGTGCTAACGATGCAATTTCAACAAACAGATAATAAAAAACCATTAGAGCAATTTGGACGTAATTTAGTGGAAGAAGTAAAAAACGGCAAAATGGATCCAGTTATTGGCCGTGATGAAGAAATTCGCAATGTTATTCGTATTTTAACGCGAAAAACTAAAAATAACCCAGTATTAATTGGTGAACCCGGTGTCGGTAAAACGGCAATTGTAGAAGGGTTGGCTCAGCGCATTGTGAAAGGCGATGTACCAGAGGGGTTAAAAGAATGTGTATTGTATGAGCTAGATATGAGTGCATTAATAGCAGGGGCAAGTTATCGTGGACAATTTGAAGAACGATTAAAAGGTGTATTAAAAGAAGTAAAAGAATCACAAGGGCGTATTATTTTATTTATCGATGAAATTCATACGATTGTTGGTGCAGGAAAAACAGACGGTGCAATGGATGCGGGAAATATGTTAAAGCCGATGCTCGCTCGAGGTGAATTACATTGTATCGGTGCCACAACGTTAGACGAATACCGTATGTATATTGAAAAAGACCCGGCTTTAGAACGTCGTTTCCAACAAGTGCTTGTGCGCGAACCATCCATTGAAGATACTGTATCTATTTTACGCGGCTTAAAAGAGCGCTTTGAGTTACATCATGCGGTACGTATCCATGACCGTGCAATTGTGGCGGCAGCGCAGCTTTCAAATCGCTATATTACAGAGCGCTTCCTTCCTGATAAAGCAATTGATTTAATAGACGAGGCTTGTGCGATGATTCGTACAGAAATCGATTCCATGCCACAAGAATTAGATGCAGTGACACGACGTATTATGCAACTTGAAATTGAAGAGCAAGCATTACGAAAAGAAAAAGATGAGGCAAGCAAAAAAAGACTGGAACAATTACGCGATGAGTTAGCTAAATTAAAAGAATCCTCTGAAGGTATGCGCAAGCAATGGGAAGCAGAAAAAGAGGCGCTCCATGGCATTCAGAAAAAACGTGAAATACTCGACAAATACCGTCGTGATTTAGATGAAGCTGAAAGTAAATATGATTTAAATAAAGCGGCAGAATTACGTCACGGTAAAATCCCGACCCTTGAAAAAGAAATTCAAGAGATGGAAAAACAATTAGAAGAGGGGACAGAAGTACGTATTTTGCGCGAGGAAGTAACGGCGGATGAAATCGCATCTATCGTGTCTCGTTGGACAGGTATACCTGTTACAAAATTAGTGGAAGGTGAGCGTGAGAAATTACTGCGTTTAAAAGATACGCTACATGAACGGGTTGTAGGGCAGGAGACAGCTGTTCAACTTGTGACGGAAGCGGTATGGCGTGCTCGTGCAGGCATTAAAGACCCTCATCGTCCGATTGGTAGCTTCTTATTCCTAGGACCAACTGGTGTTGGTAAAACTGAGCTAGCAAAGGCACTAGCGGCACAGTTATTTGATTCAGAGGAGCATTTTATCCGTATTGATATGAGTGAATATATGGAAAAACATAGCGTATCACGCCTTGTTGGTGCACCTCCAGGTTATGTTGGCTATGAAGAAGGTGGACAATTAACAGAGGCTGTTCGCCGTAATCCATATTCAGTTGTATTACTTGATGAAATTGAGAAGGCTCATCCGGACGTAGCCAATATATTACTGCAAATTTTAGATGATGGTCGCATTACGGATAGTCAAGGTCGAATGGTCAACTTTACAAATACAGTCGTGATTTTGACTTCTAATATCGGTTCTAGTTATTTAATGGAAGCAAAAAAAGATGATGCAGCAATTGAGGACTTAGTTATGACAGCGCTGCGTCAGCATTTTAAACCAGAGTTATTAAATCGTATGGATGATATTATCCTGTTTCATGCTTTATCTGATGAACATTTCACAGCCATTGCTTGGAAATACGTAGAACAGCTTGTCAAACGGGTAGCGGAACAGGAAATTACATTAGCAGTAGAAAAAGACGTCATTGCTTGGGTTGTAGAACAAGGTGCAGATGCACAATTTGGTGCACGACCATTAAAACGTTTCGTGCAACGTTATATTGAAACAGCTGTGGCAAAGGAATTATTACGTGGGGAAGTATTACCTGGAGACACATTGCATGTGAAAATACGTGATGGTCACTGCGTAGTTGAAAAATAATAGAAAAAAAGAAAAAAACCTGTTTCGCTTGAGGCGATACAGGTTTTTTAAGGATTTGATTAATGATGGTCTGCAGCGTCTGGCGTTGGCTCGTTTGGAATGATTGCACCAATTACGAAAATTAGTACTGAGAACACAACTGAAATGATAGCACCTGTTTGGAAATCAAATGGTACACCAAGTACAGAACTTACTACATAGTTTAACATTGAAACTAGTAGGAATGACCATACAAATGTAACGATATATTGCATTAATTTCACCTCAACCGAACTTTTTAAAAGCATAAGTTTTACTACATATACATTATCATATCATAACATAAGACGAAAAAAAAAGAACCTTTTACGATAAAGTGGACATTAATCGGTGGTATACTCTCACTGCCGCCAATTGGTTGATACAATAGGGCGAATACAAATGCCCAATCAACCATCGGAACCCTTGATTATTCTATGTTTTGAAGTGAAAGACTTAGCATTAGTGAATAGAAAAGAAACATGGCGAATTTGTCACAACAATGTGACCAAATAGTATAACGAGAGTACTGAAAAAGTCCATAAAATGAATTTTAGCCATGGCTTTTTCTTCGATTTCGTTGCGCCGGACGCTTTCTTGGGGGCGAACCTTGAGCCACATCGTTGCTAACGCTCCTGGAGCCTAAGCAGATTATCAATTTTACATCAAAAAATAGCTTTTCACTTTTGAGACAGCCAAAGAGTGTGAGTGTAGACAAACTTGGCATAATCGAGTTTGCCTACACTCTTTTTTTAGAAATTACAAAAAGAGGATTGGTTAACGTGAACACACGGTCTCCATTTATTATGTCGCATCTATATTTATAATTTTATCCATAAATACGTTGCTTTTTAGCATGGCATTGTTAAAGTACATAAGCCTAAGCACTTGATAACACTAGCTTTAAAGCATAAATTGTAATTCATCTTGCACCCTTCCTTCATTATGCGTTATAATTATGACCAGTTACTAATAATTGATAGTAAGAAAGCAGAGGGGTTGCTATATGAACGCAGGTATTATAGGGTTAGGCAGATACGTTCCAGAAAAAGTCGTTACGAATTTTGACTTAGAAAAAATTATGGACACGTCGGATGAATGGATTCGAACTCGTACAGGAATTGAAGAACGTCATTTTGCTGAAGAGAATCAGGAGACTTCGGATCTGGCAGTAGCTGCTGCTAAAGATGCTATTGCGAAAGCAGGTATTACGCCTGAGGAGATAGGACTAATACTTGTAGCAACTGTAACACAAGATCAAAATTTTCCAAGTGTAGCATGTATGGTTCAGGAGCAAATTGGTGCAGTAAATGCAGCGGCGATGGATCAGGCAGCGGCTTGTGCAGGATTTATATATAGTTTAGTGACAGCCAAGCAGTTTGTAGAAACAAATGCTTATAAATACGTCTTAGTAGTAGGTGTTGAAAAGCTGTCGAAAGTGATTAATTGGGAAGATCGTAATACGGCTGTATTATTCGGTGATGGTGCAAGTGCTGCTGTTGTTGGGCCGGTTTCAGAAGGCAGAGGGATTTTATCTTTTGAGCTCGGAGCAGATGGAACAGGCGGAAAAAATCTGTGTTTAACACAGCAACAGACGATTGCCATGAATGGCCGTGAAGTTTTTAAATTTGCAGTACGCCAAATGGGTGAATCTGCTTTGAATGTGTTAGATAAAGCTGGTTTAACAAAAGAAGATGTGGATTTCTTAGTGCCACATCAAGCGAATATACGTATTATGGAGTCTGCACGTGAACGTCTCGACTTACCACTTGAAAAAATGTCGAAAACGATTCACAAATATGGTAATACATCGGCAGCATCTATTGGAATATCATTGGTAGAAGAGCTTGAAGCAGGTAAAATAAAAGATGGTGACTTACTAGTACTTGTTGGTTTTGGCGGTGGCTTAACTTGGGGTGCCGTTGCAATGAGATGGGGAAAATAATAACGATAAATGCTTGAGGGGAGTAAGACAATGAGTAAACGACGAGTAGTAATTACAGGAATTGGCGCAGTTACACCACTAGGAAATAGCATCGAAGAAACATGGGCAAACATTAAAGCTGGAAAATCTGGTGTTGGGGAGTTAACACGTTTAAACAAAGATTTATTCGCAGCTAAAATTGCCGCAGAAGTAAAAGACTTTGATATTGAAAAGTATATTGAACGTAAGGAAGCCCGTAAAATGGATCGCTTTACGCATTATGCACTTGCAGCTTCCATCATGGCTATGGAGGACGCACAGCTTACAATTGATGAAGAGCTAGCACCGCGCGCAGGCGTGTGGATTGGCTCTGGTATCGGTGGAATGGAAACGTATGAACAGCAGTTTTTAACGTTCCAAGAACGTGGAGCAAGACGTGTAAGTCCATTCTTTATCCCAATGATGATTCCAGATATGGCATCAGGTCAAGTGTCTATCCATTTCGGAGCTAAGGGTATTAATTCTTGTTCTGTAACGGCTTGTGCATCTGGCACAAATTCAATTGGAGATGCTTATAAAGTAATTGAACGTGGCGACGCAGATGTTATGATTTCAGGTGGTGCAGAGTCACCAATCGTCACAATGGCAGTTGCAGGTTTCTGTGCAAATACAGCATTGTCTTTAAATACCGATGCAACAACCGCTTCACGTCCATTTGATAAAAACCGCGATGGCTTTATTATTGGTGAAGGTGCAGGGATTGTTATTTTAGAAGAGTATGAGCACGCGAAAGCTCGCGGAGCAAAAATTTATGCTGAAGTGCTTGGCTACGGCTCAACTGGTGATGCTCACCATATCACTGCTCCAGCACCAGAAGGTGAAGGCGCAGCACGTGCGATGAAACAAGCATTAGCTGATGGAGGTGTAGAACCTTCACAAGTTGGCTATATTAATGCACACGGAACAAGTACACCTTATAATGATTTATTTGAAACACAGGCAGTAAAATCAGCCTTTGGTGAACATGCTTACAAACTGGCAATGAGTTCTACAAAATCAATGACAGGTCACTTACTAGGGGCAGCTGGTGGTGTCGAAGCGATTTTCACAGCGCTTGCGTTAAAAGAGGGGATTTTACCACCGACAATCAATTTAACAGAGCCAGACCCAGAATGTGATTTAGATTATGTGCCAAATGAAGCCCGAGATGCAAATATCGAATACGCGATGAGTAATTCTCTTGGATTTGGCGGTCATAACGCTAGCCTACTATTTAAAAAATGTGAAGAATAATCAAAAACGTTAGCCTATAGGTAAACTCTGTAAAGATTGAGTTTAGCTATAGGCTTTTTTATTGCGCGACGAACTGCTAGCGCTTCGAGCATGAGTTTGGCTCATTCTTATGCAGAAATCTCGTTGTTTCTTCTATTAAACAGTTTAGAGTGGAATGTTCGTTTACGTACTCAGTTTATTGAAGTTTAGAGTGACCGCCAGCTGAACGCCCTGTCAGCAGTGAAATCACCGTTCTTATGCATCCCGATTATGAAAAAAAGCCTGTAACCAAATCTGAAATTCTTCAAGTTTGTCTACAGGCTGACGTATTTTTTATTCACTTTGAGAATAGATGATAAATAAGAAGAAATAGAAAGGATGCCGTCTACTTGTTCCGTCTCTTTTTATTTTTAATGAGCTATGGCTTAATGATACTTTCAATAGGAAATCTCATATTGTACTTGAATTACCGCACACTCGGTTATTCATGGTCCGTTGTTTTTAAGTTTATGGTTCATACAACGGAATTTTATTTGGCAATCGGAGCCTGCATTGTGTTATGCGGTGTTGTGCTTGACTTTGGTTTTGAGCGAACATCCTAATCTAAAAGATACGGAGAGAAAGTCACTTTAATTCCTAGTTCAGTTGCTACCTGTTGAGCCAAAATTGTACCTTGCTCATCATGTTTTTTTGCCAAATGTTCCATACCTTCAATGAATGAATCTGTTTCAAGATTAATCCATTCACCAAAGTTACACATCCATGATGTTAACTCAGTTAGCAAATGTTCATTTAATGGAAAGTTCTCTAATTCTAAATTGGCAAGACACTGACCACACCATAGAGGATCAGCACCAAAGTCACCTTCTAAAATAAGTGTTTGTATTGGCTTTTTACAAAGTTCGCATAGCATAGACATAGACAAACCTCTTAGCGACGTGAACGGCCTAAGCCCATTGCTTCTTCCATACGTTTTAATGTTGCACTGGCAATGGTATTTGCTTTCTCTGCACCTTCATCTAAAATGATGTCCAATTCAGACGATTCTACGAGATGATAGAACTTCTCTTGAATTGGTGTAAGATGGTCGATAACCGCTGTGGCTACACCTTGTTTGAAGCCGCCATAGCCAATTCCTTCGTATTTTTTAACTAAATCGTCGATAGCTACACCTGAAATTGCTGATTCGATAGTCAGTAAATTTGAAACCCCAGGTTTATTTTCTACATCAAACGCCACAATACCATCAGAGTCAGTTACGGCAGATTTAATTTTTTTCTCAATATCTTTTGCAGAATCTAAAAGTTTAATTGTTGCTTTTGTATTTGGATCAGATTTACTCATTTTTTTCGTAGGTTCTTGTAAAGATTTAATACGCGCACCTGCTTTTGGTAATTGAATTTCAGGAATTGTTAATACATCACCATAACGTTTGTTAAAGCGCTCTGCAAGATCTCGTGTTAGCTCAATATGTTGTTTTTGGTCATCGCCTACAGGGACAATGTTTGTATTGTATAATAGAATATCAGCTGCCATTAAAGGTGGATAAGTTAAAAGAGCTGCCGAAACAGTTTCTTTGCCATGTGATTTATCTTTGAATTGAGTCATACGCTCTAACTCGCCGATAGAAGCAACACATTGTAAAATCCAGCCCGCTTGTGCGTGAGCAGATACTTCTGATTGGATGAATAAAGTAGATTTCTGTGGGTCAATACCCGTTGCTATATACATAGCAGCTAAGTTACGAATGTTTTGACGCAACTCTTTAGGGTCTTGTGCGACCGTAATGGCATGCTGGTCAACGATACAATAAATTGCATTTCCTTCATCTTGTAATGCAGGGAATTGCTTGAATGCCCCGAGATAGTTCCCTAATGTTACAATACCTGTTGGCTGAACGCCTGAAAAAATAGTTGTCATAATAATTTCCTCCTTCGAGTTAGCAAATAATTTTCGACTCGGCATCATCAAAAATTTTGATTAAACCTTCAATTACGGACGGATAGCCACTGTGCTATCTGGTAGAGCGTCCAAATAAATACTAAATATCATAAAAAAACATCATGCGTCCTCATTAGTTTTTTCTAATGAAGGGACGAATGATGTTAGTATCCGCGGTACCACCCAGCTTGCCTAAAAAGGCCACTCTACTTCGTAACGTGAAGGGACGAGCTTTGCTAGTAGTCAATCGTGCACATACTTGAACGTTCGCAAAACTAACTCGGAAGTCCATTCCAAACGCATGCACGATCTGTTTGCAGCAACCACAGACTCTCTAAACGTGCACATTGCATTTGTACTACTCTTCGTCAGCGTTTTTAATTATTGCAAAAATTATATTATAAAGAGTTAGCTAATTGCAAGCTTAGAAAATCAGACTTTTAGCGGTGTTTTTTTTATGAAAAAAACTTTATGCTAGTTATGCTGTGTTTTTATGTAAAAAAGCAACCTTTATTATTAGCGATACGTCTTAATTGTACACGTCAAATTGACATTATTCTCGTTTAAATTTTATAACTGAGAATCAACAGTAGAAATAAATGAATGTTTAAAATCGCTGATAAGTGGGAATATTATTATTAGTTCATTGGACACCTTTCAGAAATTAGCTACTTTCAAGCTATAGAAATAGACAGAATATTTCGCGATAAGGTCATTCTTTTTTTCATTGGAACTATATTCAAACACAGCTGAGTGCTGTATAATGAATATGTAGCTTTACATTACATTAATTCTAATTTAACAAACTGGTTATAGATAACGATTACAAACAGAAAGGATGTGTCAGTATGATAGTAACTTTATTTACATCACCAAGTTGTACATCTTGCCGAAAAGCGAAAGCATGGTTGGAGGAGCACGAAATCCCATATACCGAGCGAAATATTTTTTCTGAACCATTAAGCATTAGTGAAATAAAAGAAATTTTACGCATGACGGAGGATGGGACGGATGAAATTATTTCAACGCGCTCTAAAATTTTTCAAAAACTGAATGTGGATGTAGAAAGCTTACCATTACAACGTTTATATGAGTTAATTCAAGAATACCCTGGATTATTACGTCGTCCAATCATCTTAGATGAAAAACGATTACAAGTAGGATACAACGAAGATGAAATTCGTCGATTCTTACCACGTAAAGTGCGTGCTTATCAATTACAAGAAGCACAGCGTATGGTGAACTAATATCAATCTATTCTGCATATAATGTATTAGGTGTTGCAAATGCAAAAAGCATGTTGTGACATCTATTTTTTTATGCTTTACTTATGTAAAATCCTTCTGTACAAGCTATAATATTTAATAGGGGAAAGTCATATATTTCCGTAAAAGTATGTTAAACTTGATTTTAGCTAAATAGTTTACTACAATTTCAATAATTCAAATATCTTTTGTGAAATGGTGTATATCCTTTTCATTTTATGAAAGAACAGCATACAATAGAATTAGAGACAACTGAACTGTAAATTCAATGATTTCAGTTGCTCGATGATTTATTGTGGTGTAGTCAAAGGTTGAAAAACAAAGGAGTATGAAGGTTAAAAACAATGAATCAAAGCATACTAATGAAATAATACTGTTTTTCGACAAATGACAGTGAAGGGAGATGAAGTCTAGTGGACATCGAACGTGTAAATGAAAATACACTCAAGCTCTTTATAACGTACAATGATATAGAGGATCGCGGCTACAGTCGTGAAGAAATTTGGTACAACCGAGCAAAGGGTGAACAACTTTTTTGGGATATGATTGACGAAGTAAATACAGAGGATTATTTTGATGTGGAAGGTCCGATTTGGATTCATATCAATGCGTCTGAAGTTGGCTTGGAGATCATTGTCACACGTGCACATATATTAAAAGACGGTGAAACATTAGATGGTCATTCGCATTTTGATGAACACAAGGAGATGTTTGCCCCATTTGACGAAGTTGGAGAGGATCTTCTCAGTCAACTAACTCAATTCGGTGACATTGATGAGTCAGAATTATTTATGGATACAGATATTTATGTTTATAAATTTAAAGATATTGATGAGTTAATCCCTGTTGCTAAACGTATAACAGACGAATTAGTGGATTCCTCATTATTCAAATATGAAGATTGGTACTATCTAGTTGTAGACTTCACGAATGCCGATGACGATTTAAATCGCCATGATAAAAATGCGGTCATTAAAGAATTTCTAAGCCCGTCAAATTTCACGATACATCGCCTTGAAGAGTATGGCGACAAGATTATGGAATATGATTGCTTTGAAACTATTCGGAAATATTTTATCTAAATGATTCAAGCCTCTGAGATTATTCAGAGGCTTTTTTTGTGGCTAGTCATCAAGGTTGAAGTAGAATGATTTTGAGACGGAACATGGCAAATATTAAATTTGGAAAGAAAACCGATATTTTTTGGTAAACCATGAAATTTCATTTTACAATTGGACAAAAAGGAGACAGTTTTATGCTTTTCGCCTATACAGAGCATGGAAAACCTTTTATGTCTTATCAACATTCAAGACAAGCACTTAAACGCTATCGCCGTATTTCAAAATTTTTTTGCCCTCAATGCCAGCAACCTGTTCAGTTGAAAATTGGTACTGTCAATATCCCGCATTTTTCACATATTGCACATCAAAGTTGTGAACGATTATTTGCAGAAGGTGAATCTATGCTCCATCTACAAGGTAAAATTCAATTGTTTGAATGGTTGAACAAGCAAGGTTATGCAGTAGAGCTAGAGCCATATATAAAAAAACTATCTCAACGCCCAGATATTCTTGTGACGAAAGAGCATCAACAAATAGCAATTGAGTTCCAATGTAGCACTATCTCACATGAAAAATGGCAGTTGCGTACAGCAGGATATAAAAATATGCATATTCAAGCATTGTGGCTTTTTCAAACACCTCAGAAAAATCTTACCTCACAGGATATCATAAAAGTTACTATTCCTCCCATTAGGCAAAATGCTATAAATTATACATCCAAAAGTTTACCTTATTTATTGACCTATGATGCGCATTCAGCAAGGTTTAATTATTGGGCGAATCTTCTTTATGTTCATGGGAACACTTTTATAGCGAAAGTACAATATGTGCCGATTAAAAAACAGCTCTTTCCGTTTTATGTGCCCAAGCCGATTACAAGAGAAGAATTCCGTTATTATTGGCAACTCTATAAAAGGATTTGTATGCAGTATGTCTATCAAAGATTAATACGTAGTAAAAAAGGCGTGCAGGATTTATTTCTACGAAGTTGTTATGAGCTGCACTTTTCGCTTGAGACAATGCCTATTTATGTTGGATTACCTGTTAAAAATGCTGCATCAATTCCGATTTTTTCAATCGAATGGCAAACGATTTTACACCATTTTTGCAGGCTAACTCAATTGCAGCTTCATGAATTAAGCAAGGAAAATATTCAACTTTTTCTTAGTCAGCTTAGTTTGCAGACGACAAACGAGGCAGTTCAAGCTGTGAAAAATTATTGTAACCTGTTTGAAAGATGGTCTCACAGCAACGATCACTTTCCAGATATTTGTGAGCAAGTTTACTCACATTTTTCTAATATAAACGACTAATACGTCGCACCTTGAATACGAAAAGTTAGTAGATGTTTATGTGTGAAACCAAGTGTCAGTAAGTACCTGGTTTTGATCAATTAGTAATTCTCTATGAGGTGCAAAACCCTCAAGATTAAAGGGTCACTTTATTTGCAATTGCCACAATATACTGAGAAAATATGAGAGTACAGGTAAAACTAACATATAGAGGGGGCTGGCGTATGGCTAGTAACAGCAATCAGGTTTTAATGAGAAATGAAATACCAGAAGAGTTAACTTGGCGCTTGGAGGATATTTTTGCAACAGATGCGCAATGGGAAGAGGAGTTAAAAGAAGTCGCAGCATTTGCAAAAGAGGCACCTAGTTATGCAGGTACTTTAAAAAATGGTGCAGACGCCTTATTAGCAGTGCTAACGTATTACGATCAAATTTATGAGCGCACTATGAAGCTCTATACTTATGCCCATATGCGTTATGACCAAGATACAACAAATAGCTTTTATCAAGATATGAATAGCCGTATCCAAACATTAGCGACAAATATTTCAGCTGCCCTATCATTTTTAACGCCAGAAATTTTATCATTAAGTGAAGATACAATTGAAAGCTACTTAGCAGAAAATAAAGAATTACAATTATATACACAATCTTTAAAAGAGATTACCATGGCACGTCCGCATGTATTACCTGCTGAACAGGAAGCTCTACTTGCACAAATGGCGGAGGTAACAGGCACAGCATCGAATACATTTAGTATGTTGAACAATGCGGATATGGACTTCCCAAAAGTGAGAAATGAAGATGGGGAAGAGGTTCAACTCACACATGGTAACTATATTAAGTTTTTAGAAAGTACAGATCGTAGTGTGCGTGAAGCGGCATTTAAAGCAATGTACGAAACATATGGTCATTTTAAAAATACATTTGCTTCTACTTTAACAGGCAATGTGAAAAAACATAATGTCAATGCACGAATTCGTAATTATGATTCTGCTCGACATGCAGCAATGTCGAATAATTTTATTCCAGAAAATGTGTACGATCAATTAGTGGAGACGATTCACAAGCATTTACCTGTGATGCAACGATATATTGCCTTGCGTAAAAAGATGTTAGGCGTGGATGAATTGCATATGTGGGACTTGTTCACACCACTTGTACAAGAAACAGACATGAAAATGCCGTATGATGAAGCGAAAGACATTTTGGTGAAGGCTTTAGCACCACTTGGGCAAGAGTATCAGAATATCGTACAAAGTGGTCTGGATCATCGCTGGGTAGATGTCAAAGAAAACAAAGGGAAACGTAGTGGTGCTTACTCATCAGGTGCCTATGGTACGAATCCCTATATCTTAATGAACTGGCAGGATAATGTGAATAACCTATTTACATTAGCGCATGAGTTTGGACATAGTGTTCATAGTTATTACACGCGTAATAACCAACCGTTTGTCTACGGAGATTATTCCATTTTCGTGGCAGAAGTTGCGTCGACATGTAACGAGGAGCTATTAAACGATTATCTACTTCAAACAATTGAAGATCCTCAACAAAGGATTTATTTATTAAACCATTGGCTTGATGGTTTCCGCAGTACAGTCTTCAGACAAACAATGTTTGCAGAGTTTGAACATTTAATTCATCAAATGGATCAAAATGGGGAGTCTTTAACATCAGAACGTTTAACCGAAGTTTATTTTGATTTAAATAAGCAATACTTCGGCGAAGATATGGTCGTAGACGAGGAAATTGGCTTAGAGTGGGCGCGTATCCCACACTTCTACTACAATTACTATGTCTATCAATATGCAACAGGAAAATCTGCGGCAACTGCATTAAGTAAACAGATTCTTGAAGAGGGTGCACCGGCTGTGGAACGTTATATTAATAACTTCCTGAAAGCAGGTTGCTCGGATTTCCCGATTGAAGTATTAAAAGCAGCAGGTGTTGATATGAATGCGGCGAAACCAATTGATGATGCTTGTAAAGTATTTGAAGAACGTTTAAATGAACTAGAAAAATTATTGTTAAATAATTAATTTTTAGTGGCTGTAGTAACTTTACTACAGCCACTTTTTATATGGAGTAAAAATTATGTTCATCAATAAATTTAAAGAATAATGATTTTCTTAGATTTCTAAATGAAAAAAAGTATCCATCTTGAAAAAATACTGTACTGTAATCGCTTTCTATTTGACAAATTTGTGAATCTAGAGCATGTTTCATTGCTTAATTTATTATTCCATGATAAAGTGATTCTTGTGAAATAAATCACAAAACAAACATACACCCCTTTGTTTGAACGTGAACATTTCTCCCATCCCCTTTGTGAAAAAGAGGCGTCTCTATCTGTCGAGGATAGTGGCGTCTCTTTTATTTTATCCCGCATTCACGGTCAGTAAGCCGGCCATCTCAAGTGTAAAGTTGAGAAAGATGAGAACGAGTTAGTTAAGAGGGCGAACAACTGACCGTAAAAGCCCGATTGGTTCAACTACCAATCAGTGGAGAAGAGGAAAACCCCACTGATTGAAGTTTCACGTTATCCCGCACTCACGGTCAGTAAGCCGCCCATCTCAAGTGGAAAGTTGAGAAAGATGAGAACGAGTTAGCTAAGAGGGCGAACAACTGACCGTAAAAGCCAGATTGGTTCAACTACCAATCAGTGGAGAAGAAGAAAACCCCCACTGATTGAAGTTTTACGTTATCCCGCATTCACGGTCAGTAAGCCGCCCATCTCAAACGGCTCATCGGATGCCTCCAGGAAAGCGCCCAGTCGGAACGGAAGTCAACCCCATGTTACGGTGATGAACTTAGGTTTTTACTATTTAATTCAAAGTAATTTAAATAAAAAAAGGATAGGGACTCATCAATTGTGCTTGAGTCCCTATCCTTTTAAAAGGTAGTATAATTGCATTATTTTGTACGCCAGAGTGTAGCGTGATCTGTTTGAATACGTTCAATTTTTTGTTGCAGCATGCGTTTTTTTAATTCACGTTCAGCTGATTGTTCCGTTAATGAATAGATAAAGGCAATTTCATTTGTAGACAGTGTATGGTATTTCAGAAATAGTTCTTCAATTGTTGGTAATGGTTGACGTATCAGTTGTTCATCCATCATTTCTTGTAATATATGCTCGTAAACTTCATAAGTGTAGCTACCACTAACTTTTAGTCCCTCATCTTCAATGCACTCATTGAAAAATACGATACTAGGAACTTCATCTACTTCCATTTCACGTTTAATATATAAATCACATTGGAAGGCGCGTGCAGCTTCTTTAGAACCGAAATCTACAGTAAATTCATTCATATCTAATTGAACATCCTCTGCAATTTTTAACAGAGTCGCATAGGAATTTACATCTTCATGATTCAGAAAAACATATTCTTGTAATTTAGACAAATAACGAGCTCCTGCACGTTTTCCCTGTAACTCTGCTGCTTTGATAGCAATAGACGGTAAAACAGGATGGTTGATGTCGAGCTCTATGCCAGATTCACAGCCTTTTGTACGCTTGCTCAGGCAATTAAGGGAAGAAAGCTCTGTGCTAAGTACAAAGCGCCATGTGAAATAATGATTATACTCTAGCTGTAACTTGCGAATAACTGCTTGCATACTGAAAGCTTCAGGACAAAGTGGATCTACGAAAATATACAATTCAATTGGCTTATTGGCAGTAGAAATCGTAGGAGCTGGCTCTTGTAGCATTTGAATATTATTCACGTAATAATTCCCCCTCATCGTCATTAGGTGTATTAATCATGTGATGAGCTGTTAATACTAAACGTTGATAATAAGTTTCACGGAACTTTCCTTCCAAACCAACTTCGTCCATTGCTTCAGCCATGCATTCAAGCCAAGCTTGTGCACGATCAGGCGTAATGGCAAAATTCATGTGACGTGCACGCATCATTGGATGTCCATGTTCTTCAGTAAAAAGATTTGATCCCCCTAAATACTGTGTTTGAAATTGAATTTGCTTACGGGCTGTTTCAGTTAAATCTTCCGGAAAGATTGGAATAAGATCAGGATGCTGAGCGACTCTTTTATAGAACGCATGTATGAGTTCTGAAAGTTTTTCAGCTCCCAGCTCCTCATAAGGAACAGTGTATTTTCGACTCATAGGTAAATGCTCCTTTAATTCTTTATATGAAGTATATCGTAAAGTACGAATCAATTTGTTGGTATGACAAATTGACTGTTTTATAGATTTTGAATTTGTTCATCAGGAAAATGTGAATTTCTTGTGACTACCTTCATTCTATCAACGTCTTTTCGTTTACACAAACAAAGAGCTCTCGATAAGTTTTTCGCTAGAAAAACACAAATTTCACCATCAAGGGTGAAATTTGCTGAGAAAGGCTGAAAATATAGCTTTTATGCGATTAAGCTGTGAAGTAATTCATCACTTTTTTGACATAATTCTGCGTTTCTTTAAAAGGTGGAACACCACCATATTTTGTCACACGTGAAGCGCCAGCATTATAGGCTGCTAAGGCTAGAGATGGGTCGTTATCGAATTTATCGAGCATTTGTCGTAAGTATTTGGCACCTGCCATAATATTTTGCTCAGGATCGAAGGCATTTGTAACACCTAAATATTGAGCTGTTTTTGGCATTAACTGCATTAAGCCTTGGGCACCTGCACGACTGACAGCAGTAGCATTAAAATTAGATTCTTGTTTTATAACGGCAGCGATTAGTTTCTCGGGTACATTATACGTTGTTGCGGCCTTTTCAATGATTGAAGCAAATTTGCTTGCTCCTGCAAGCGAATTTGCATAAGCAGTTGAGCCAATCACATCATCAGAAACGTAGGTATCTAACTTTGTGCTAGATTGGCTATTTGCTAATGCTGCATAAACAGATGCAGGAATATAGACTGAATTAGAACCTTTATAAAGTAACGATTGAATGGCCATATTTGACATATTGCCAGATGTGCTAGTTAAATTACCAAGCTGACTCATGATATCTGAAGTGTTTGAAGAAGAGCTCATCCCGAGTAGACTCGATAATTCTGCACTGCTAGCTGTTGAAGCATCGCCGAGCAACTCCCCAATCATATCTGAAAAGATAGAATTATTGTCTGTTAATGCGTTCGATGAGCTTTCCGTAGAACCTAGTGTTTGCAGTGCTTGAATTTCAAGTAAAGTCTTTAATGATTGGATATCCAAGTAGTTGGTCACCCTTTCTTTCTGCTATTAAGCAATCGTTATTGTTTTTTATTTGCTTGCAATGCTTTCATAAAGCGTGCAATTTTTTTATCTGTAACTTGTTTTTTTATACCATATTGTTGTAGAAATGCGTCGAACATTGCATTTCCTTTTATGACATCATTTGATTCATATTCTACCTCATAATCGTCACACTGCAAATAGAAAGAATGATCAAATACAAGAAGTCCGCCTTTATAAGGGATTTCGACACGGTCAGTTGTGAGAGAACCAAATACTTTTAATTTATCTAAAGGGATATCGTAGTTCGCCAATCTTTTTGCTACTTCTGGAGCAAAAAAGCCCTCTCCATTCAGCATTTTCTGCGCTTGCTCAGCACTCAATTCATCCGTTGTTTCAAGGTGTTTATGCTCTGCTGTCCTTTCTTTTAAGGTACATTCATAATAGTCATTAATTTGTCGAATGCGTAGCCCACTTTTTAAATGTCGAATTTCATATTGCGGTGTGTCGAAATAATGATTTGTTTGACGATGAATAGCATCGTCGTGAATATGGAAGTCTTTTAACAATTGCTCGTATTGTTGTTTGGTTAAGAGATTTTTAAATTCAATTTCAAGTTGTTGTGACATTTTTTTTTCACCTTTACTGTTTATTTTTTAGTACTAGAAAGGACTTGAAATGTACATCCTTTCAGCCAGTGCCAGTCGCGTACTAACGCTCGCGAATGCTCTTTTTGTAATAGAAGTTTGTAAGGGGTTTTAACAATTACACACTGCAACTATTTACCCCATATGCTAAAATAAGAGGAAGAGTAAGACGAAAAGGGGACCTTCAAGTGCGTAAAATTTATACGATAGAATTATTTAATTTTGAAAATCAGCAACTTCATTTTAGTTTAAACGACAATGACTTAAATTTACAGTTAAAGCCTGCAGCACAATTGATTGCAGATTCGGATGATTTTGCATTTATCTATTTACTCGATGCAGGGGAAGATTATCATTACTTGCGTTTCCCTACCAATAGTTGGGAAAATCTTGTACATATTTTACAGACAAAGCAAAATCCAATGTTACATGTAGGAGAAGAAGTGATGGAACTTACGAACTTCTACGAAGAATTGGAAATGCTCGTGTATAATATTCAGGGAAATTACAATTATGGAGCAGAATTTGTTCAAGCAGTGGAACAACACTTCAAGGCAGTTCTCGCTGAATAAAAAGACAAAACGAACAGACGGTGTTAGTTTTGTTCAATGCCGTATGTCGGGAGGTTTTAGCGATGGGACAATGGGAGATTTTTTTAAGTCCTTATAAACAAGCAGTAGATGAATTAAAAATAAAATTAAAGGGTATGCGTTCGCAGTTTGGTATTGTAAATGCCAACTCACCAATAGAATTTGTAACAGGACGTGTAAAACCGCTAGCAAGTATATATGATAAAACGTTAGAAAAAGGACTAGCCTTTGAACCTTCGAAGCAATTAGGCGATGAGCTTGGTGATATTGCAGGCGTCCGTATTATGTGTCAATTTGTGGACGACATTTCTACAGTGACTGAGCTTATACGACAGCGTAAGGATATGCGTGTTGTTGAAGAACGTGACTATATTACGCATAGCAAACCAAGTGGTTATCGCTCACATCATATGATTGTAGAATATCCAGTGGAGACGATACAGGGAAAAAAGGTCGTACTAGCAGAAATTCAAATACGCACACTAGCCATGAATTTCTGGGCATCCATTGAGCATTCTTTAAACTATAAATATAAAGGCATGTTCCCAGAGGAAATCAAAAATCGCCTACAGAGTGCGGCGGAGGCAGCTTTCCGACTAGATGAAGAAATGTCATCGATTCGTAGTGAAATCCAAGAAGCACAGGCCTACTTTAGTGAATACAAAGAAGCATCGAATCCTAATTTACTAACGGAGAAGGAGCGTGACGCGCAATGAAGTTTTCCATTCAATCACGTAGAGATGCACAATCGAACGAGTTAATGGAGTTAGCAAAAACATATTTGCAAGATTTTGGATTAACATATGATGAAGAAATGCCTGAAATAGTAGTATCTATTGGAGGAGATGGTACGTTATTACACGCCTTCCATCGGTATTCACACTTATTAGATCAGGTTGCCTTTGTGGGTATCCATACAGGACATTTAGGCTTTTATGCAGATTGGAAGCCTTCTGAATTGGAAAAACTCGTATTATCTATCGCAAAAAAAGACTTTAATGTTGTTGAATATCCATTATTGGAAGTGAAAGTTGAACATCATAATACAGAATCAAATACCTATTTGGCGTTAAATGAAGCGACAGTGAAATCACCAGATGTGACGCTTGTTATGGATGTGGAGTTAAATGGCAATCAGTTTGAACGTTTCCGTGGTGATGGTCTTTGTGTCTCAACACCTTCTGGCAGTACTGCCTATAACAAAGCACTAGGGGGGGCTATTATTCACCCAACATTAGCGGCACTGCAAATTACAGAAATTGCTTCGATTAATAATCGAGTCTTCCGCACAGTTGGTTCACCACTTATTTTACCAGCACATCATCATTGCATATTACGTCCAGTCAATGAGCAAAACTTTAATATGACGGTAGACCATCTGCAAGTTACACAAGGTGATGTGAAGTCAATTGCTTTTAACGTAGCAAATGAAAGAGTGCGTTTTGCACGTTTCCGCCCTTTCCCATTTTGGGAGCGAGTACATGAATCATTCGTTGCTAATGAATAACATGGATACACGATATACATTACGTTTTACAGCACACAAGGAAGGCCAACTTTTACGTGAGGCATTAGGGGAGTGGCGCATTTCCAAACAGGCATTAACAGCAATTAAGTTTGAAGGCGGCTTACTGACCGTAAATGGCATCGAACGGAATGTGCGACACCCTCTCCAAATTGGCGATTGTGTAGAAGTCAAATTCCCTCCTGAAGAAAAAAGTGAAGGGCTTGTTGTTGAATATGGTGAGCTTACAATTGTTTATGAAGATGAAGCCATTATAGTGCTCGACAAGCCAGCACATCAAAGTACGATTCCTTCACGTGAGCATCCAACAAAAAGCATTGCCAATTATATCTGTGGCTATTTTGAGCAGCAAGCACTCGCATCGACAGTCCATATTGTGACGAGGCTTGATCGTGATACATCAGGGCTGCTATGCATTGCCAAGCATGCACATATTCATCATTTAACAGGGCTTGCACAGCGTGGTGGAGATGTATCGCGCGAATACGAAGCAATTGTGCATGGCCATGTTGTAGAGGCTTGTCAGTCCATCGTTGCCCCAATAGGACGTAAGGATACTAGTATAATTGAGCGTGAAGTACGAAACGATGGGCAGTTTGCGCATACCGACGTTTTTGTAAAACGTCGTTTTTATATACAAGAGGAACCAATGACACATATACGTTTAAAACTTCATACAGGACGGACACATCAAATTCGCGTACATATGGCTTATCTTGGTCATCCGCTTGTTGGAGATGAATTGTATGGCGGAACACGACAATTGATAGACCGTCAGGCATTACATTGTGTTTCCTTGTCCATGCAGCATCCATTAACCAGAGAGGTTTTGCATTTTACGAGTTCTTTACATGAAGACATGCAACAATTAATTAATAATAGCTAACCTTATTCTTACTATTTATAAGATGAGGGGATGCCTACTAGATAAAGTGAAATATTTAGGGAGATGTTCGCAAAAACGGGCATCTCCTTCTCGTTTTTTCATCGTCTGTTCTGTATTTAACAGCATATTTACAGAAAATAGAGTGATTGTAGGGTATAGTAGAGTAGAAAGTTTTGGTGAAAGAAAAAAAGAGTTTGCAGAATTAGTACAATACAAACTATTATATAAAAGGTAGATTTACGTATTGTACGTATAAATGAATTTAATGCTCGGAAGGAGGGGACAAGCATGATAGAGGAAAGAAATGAAAAGGATGATGTGCAATTTGACGAAGCACATTTACGAGAAATGCTCGAGGGGCATGATATTGACGCATTCCGTGATGAGTTTTTAGAACTTCATCCATATGATCAGGCAACGTTTTACGAAAAGGTGGAACCTGATATAAGGAAGGTCATCTATTCGTTCTTGTCTCCGACGGAAATGGCTGATATTTTTGAGGCAATTGAAATAGATGATGATGAATACAAAGCATATCTAGCAGAAATGGATCCGGCCTATGGGGCAGAAATGCTTTCTCATATGTATGCAGATGATGCGGCGGATGTTTTAAATGAGCTAGATACGAAACAGCGTGAAAGCTATTTAGGCATGATGGATGAGGAAACGGCTGAAGAGATTAATGAGCTATTAAGCTATGATGAATATACAGCCGGCTCTATCATGACAACTGAATATGTAGCTATACCAGAAAACTCGACAGTACGTTCAGCAATGGCTATTTTACGTAAAGAGGCACCGAATGCTGAAACAATTTATTATATATTTGTTGTTGATGAAGCGCATCGACTTACGGGTGTCATTTCTCTGCGTGATTTAATTATTGCCGATGAAGACACACTTATTCGTTCCATTATGAATGAACGTGTTGTGATGGTGCAAGTTGGTGATGACCAAGAAGAAGTTGCACAAATCATGAAGGATTATAATTTCCTTGCTACACCGGTTATTGATGATAAGGGTGAGCTACTGGGGATTATTACGGTCGATGATATTATCGACGTCATTGATGAAGAAGCATCAGAGGACTATTCTAAATTAGCCGGTATCTCCGATATGGATAAATTCGATACGAACTCTTGGCAAGCGGCAAAAAAACGCTTACCATGGCTGGTAATCTTGCTATTTTTAGGCATGCTGACTGCAAATTTAATGGGGCAATTCGAAGATACTTTAGATAAAGTTGCGCTACTCGCTGTCTTTATTCCTCTTATTTCAGGTACGTCAGGGAATAGTGGTACCCAAGCATTAGCCGTTGCCATTAGAGGGATTGCAACAGGGGATGTCGAAGAACATAGCAAGATGAAGTTGCTACTTCGTGAGGCAGGCACTGGTCTAATGACAGGTGTAGTTTGTGGACTGATTGTAATCGGTGTTGTTTATATTTGGAAGCATGAGCTTATTCTTGGGATGCTAGTAGGTGCAGCAATTTGCGGTTCGATTTTAGTAGCAACCCTGGCAGGTTCATTTATTCCTTTACTGATGCATCGCATGAAAATCGACCCTGCTGTGGCATCTGGGCCGTTTATTACAACGTTGAATGATATAACGAGTATTTTAATTTACTTAGGGTTAGCGACAATGTTTTTAAGTCAAATAGGCTAAGAACCTATTCCTTTCCTTTCGCATATTGTATGAAAAAAAGGGAAGTGATAATTGTGGATCGAGAGCCACGTTTGTTTATTAAATCACCCACTTATTTTTTAAATATTTCCAAAATGCTTCATGAACTTGATTTGGATGAAGATTTAGAAGAGGAATTGGATGAAAGTACGTCGGTTTATATAAAGGACCATTTTGGCATTGAACCGAACATTGCAGAAAATGACATTCGAAAAGATTTACAAATCGATGAATATGTACTGAAGCAGCTACAATTTCTAGAAAAGCCATTTCGTCAAAAAGTGTATCAACCATTATTAATAACGTTAAAAGATGGTAGAAAATTGGGTGGAACTGCATCAGATTTACAGGTTGATTCATTGATGCTGACCTCTTTAGAATTACAAACACAAGAGATTATACATTTTGAAGATATACAACAAATACTTTGGCGAGGCAAAAACTTACCAACATTATAAAAAAGTGTACAGCAGAGGATGCTGTACACTTTTTTTTTGTGTAGTGTGTCAAAGGAGGAAAGAATTAATTACAAATCCCTAAGTCAACATCAGCAATACATTGTACTGCGCAGAAACAAGATAAGTCTACAGTAATACAGCTGTCAGTAGAATTCCAATCATCTACTTTACAAATTTTCTTCATATTAACGCAACAGCCGTCACGACTTAATAAATCTACAGTGCTTTCACTAGAATCGAATGTGCATAAAGGTTCTAAAACGCGCAAAGTAGCGCAGCACTCATCAAACATATCTTCTACACGGAAGAATACTGATGTACATATACATGGATCTGCTGAAGGTGAGCTAAAGAATGCTTTGAATGGAGTACCGTCTTTAGTAATTAACATAAATACACGAGTATCTGCTGCTGAGCGTGCAGGGCTAACGATGCCGCCAAGCGGCTCTAAGAAACAGTTTGACGTACAAGGTGAACATTCATCTTGCACTGCTTGATTTTGAATATCTAAAATTGCGCGTACTACGTCACAAACACAACCTGCTGAATGGATAGGGCTAATAGGATTTGTTGGTTTACCACAACCCATTTTGTCACCTCCTTTCCTTGTTACTACTCCTACAATATGTACTTTTGAAATATGGACTCGGGCTTTTGTATATATCCGCGAATGAATAGTTTTTTTTATGTGTGGTGAAACTGTAAAGAAAAGGAGGGTAAATACTTGAGGTTATTAGGGATGATGCTACCGATAGTGGTCTGCATGGCACTACTTAGTGGTTGCACAGAAAAAGAAAAATTTATTGTTTATGGTCCACCTCAAAATGAAGAGGAAGTTGAGGCGGTTTTAAAAGAGGAGAAATTTGTTGAAAGAACAACGGTTATACAGTATGACGATAAAATGCTAGTTGCTGTGCAATTTAAACCGTGGGATAAGTGGAAAAAGGCCAAATTAGAAAAGAAGTTACAAAAGAAATTTGATGAAAAATATCCCAACAAAGATGTATTTGTCTCGGCTGATTACAAAATATTTTATGAAGCCAATAAAATAAAAAAAGATCAACTTGAAGATAATAAACTAACTGATAAAATCTCAGAACTGAAAAAACTTGCACAGGAGGAGACATAAATGGAAAAAGAACAATATCAACAATTAGAACAAAGTGTAACACCAAAGCCACCTTACTTCAAAAATGCTGCAAAGGCGTTTTTTGTAGGGGGCATTATTTGTACAATCGGACAAGCTGTATCGCTTTTTTATATCATTTTCTTTGATTTTACAGAAGCAACTGCAGGAAATCCAACCGTTTCAACAATGGTATTTTTCGCAATGATTTTGACCGGTTTTGGCTTATATAAAAGAATCGGTCAGTTTGGAGGAGCAGGTTCGGCAGTACCTGTTACTGGTTTTGGTAACGCTGTTATCTCTGCGGCAATTGAACATAAATCTGAGGGTCTAGTACTGGGTGTAGGTGGGAATCTATTTAAATTAGCGGGCTCAGTTGTCTTGTTTGGGGTTGTATCTGCATTTTTTGTGGCGCTTATTAAATATATTCTTGTGACGTTAGGGGTGGTTTCATGGTAATTGTTTTTCAGTCGAAACCGTCTTTCTTAGCGGGTGGTGTAGTAGCAGGACCGTTGGAAAAACGTAGTGTATTCAGTCAGTATTTCGATACCATTTACGATGATGAGCGCTGGAAAATGGAAACAAATGAACAAGGCCATCGAAAGATGATCCAAGAAGCCTGTGAAATTTTGATGAAAAAATCAGGTGTGAATAACTTAGAAATTGATTTCTTTTTGGGTGGCGATTTAGTTAATCAAATGACACCTACCAATTTCGCCGCAAGGGAATTAGCCATCTCATTTATTGGATTATTCTCCGCTTGTGCCACTTCTGTTTCCTCCGTAATCGTTGCAAGCCTTTTAACGGAGTTAGGTGCTTCTAACTTATCAATTGCAGGAGCTTCCAGTCAACATAATGCGATTGAGCGACAGTTCCGCTACCCAGTCAATTATGGGGCACAAAAGCCTCAGACTGCACAATGGACTGTAACGGCTGCTGGTTTTGCACTAATTGGCAAGCATCGAGAAGAATGCCCATGTATTGAAGCAGCAACGATTGGTAAAGTGATTGATTATGGCATGGATGACCCATTTCATATGGGCGCAGCGATGGCACCTGCTGCCTTTCAAACAATTCAATCCCATTTAGAGCAACGTAATCAACAGTTCTACAATTATGATTTAATCTTAACGGGAGATTTAGGCCAGCTTGGACTAAAGCTGCTTAAAGGGATGCTAGTAGAAAACGGAGTAAAAAAAGAAGAATTAACACTTCTACGCGATGCTGGCGCAGAATTTTATGGACAGGATGAAGCATTCCAATCAGGAGCAAGTGGAGCAGGCTGTTCAGCAGCTGTTTTTTTTAGTTATATAATTCAACAGTTACGAGCTGGAAGCTATAAACGAGTGCTGCTTGTGGCAACTGGAGCATTATTGTCGCCACTTTCTTATCAACAGGGAGAGACAATTCCGTGTACAGCACATGCAATTGAAATTACAATGAAATGAGGAAAATCTATGGTTATGACATTTGTATTTGCTTTTATTGTTGGCGGCATTATTTGTGTCATCGGTCAATTATTAATGGATGTTGGTAATTTAACACCAGCGCATACATTAAGTACATTAGTCGTCGTGGGTGCAATTTTGGATGGAATGGGTTTGTATGAGCCTCTCATTCATTTTGCAGGTGCAGGTGCGACCGTACCAATCACATCTTTTGGTAACTCCTTAACACACGGTGCATTGGCTGAAGCGGAAAAGCATGGCCTTGTTGGGGTACTAACGGGGATGTTTGAAGTGACAAGCTCAGGTATAAGTGCAGCTATTGTCTTCGGATTCATTGGTGCATTAATTTTTAAACCAAAAGGAAATGTTGACTAGACGAATACCCCTCTCAAATCTGCAACCATACATATTATAGGTTGTAGAAGGGAGGGGTGCTTTTATGGGATATCAAGGCTGGTGCGCACAACCGTATGGAAATAATGTTGCAGGTGCAAATAGCTGGAACAATAATTATTGCGGAGGCAATAACAATTATGGCTATGGCTCAACATTTGTGCTAATTGTTGTCCTTTTCATTCTTCTAATTATTGTCGGCGCTACGTTCGTTAATTAATTTATTTTAGATTACATTACCGATTTCTAGGTGTTGATATGATTGTTAGGCTTTAGCTTTTATTCAGCATGTGACTAAAAACAAACTGAATGAAGTTAAAGCCTCCAACAATTGTCAAAGATGTTTAATACCAAAAAAAGGTAACAGCAAACATTTATGGCAATTACGTTGAGGTGGAATTGATAGGAGGGGGAACATGCATCGCTCGTTTTTTAATTCTATTGAACAAAAAACTGGTGTATCGATGGATGAAATCTTCGCATTAGCAAATGCAATTCAACATGCAGATTTTACAAATGAAAAACAAGTTAGAAAAGTCGTACGCCGTGTAGCAAAAGTGTCCAATAGACAAATTACACAAGAACTCGAAGATAAATTAGTGCAATCTATTATTCAAGATGGCTCTTCACTAGATTTGGATAAGATTACTAGAATGATGAAATAGCATGGCATTTCCATCATTGGGAAACATCTCGTTAAGTATGGGGATAGCTAGCTAGCTTAGATGTTTATTTACACTATAATCGAAAATTAGAGCATTTAAGCAGTCATAAAAAAAGGTGTTACGACTATGCATTCGCATTTTCGTAACACCTATTCATCTTCATTTAAATAAGACTTCCATCGCTATAGAAGAGAGATGAATGCAGATGTAGCCCTTTTCAGTGGGTGCTCAAACACCCACTGAAATAGTGGGTATTGCTCTAAGACGCCATGTTCTATAATAGCCTCTGATGGAGCACTATCATACACTTGCAGATTCAAAATCCGGAAAAACTGTCGCCAAGACGTAATGCATTAAATATTTTTCTCCATAGCACGATGTGGGATACCAGCATCCATAAATTCTGGTGAGGTTACTGTGTAACCAAGCTTTTCATAAAAAGGAACGGCATAACTTTGTGCGTGAAGTTTTAACTTCTTATTATTTGTGGAAATAGCATGTTTTTCCATTTCTTGCATGATTAGCGCACCTAGTTTTTTACCACGTTGTGTTTGTAAAATACATACACGTTCAATTTTTGCCGTGTCACTTTCTATACCGCGAAGCCGTGCAGCACCGACAGGCTCAGTGTCTTCATACATAATGAAATGCGTTGCACTTGCATCTTCAGCATCACATTCGAGATGAAGAGGCACACCTTGTTCTTCTACAAATACTTTTTTGCGGACAGCGAACGCATCATCATGTTCTTTTATTGTTTCAACAATCTTAACATTATACAAAGGTCATTCAGCTCCAGTCAGTCGGAATGTTTCGTAAGTCGTCCAGGAGCCGTCCTCCAATTGATATAATAAATGAATGCGATCGATCGTATCTTTCTCGTCAACACCTGTCATACGTAATTGGCCAAATATGTCGTCGTGTTCAGAGTCAGTCATTTTTTGTGCAATCGTAATATGCGGTACGAAGACATGTTTAGTATCGCCAAAAGAAAATTTTTCTTCTAGTACATTATGGAATGCTACTAATTGTTCTGTTGGCTCAATGCGGAAATAAATTGCATTGGTTGTTGGGAAAAACGAACTTATGCGTGATGCATGAATGTTTAAAGGCGCATATTTCGCAGCGATTTCATCTAATTGCCTAACGATGGACTGAATATCCTCATCCGTTGCATCAAAGCTGTCCTTTAACGTCATATGCGGTGTGATTTTCGCATAATGCGGATCGTAACGCTTGCGGTACGTGTTCGCTAAGTCTTGTAATTTTTTTGATGGAAAAGCCACAATTCCGTACTTCATAGTCCATTACCTCCCGAAAATAAACGATTTTTCTATCTAAGTATAACAGAAATTTCGTTATTCGTAATTTGAATCACCTAATATTAATTGAAATTTTCAATTAAAGCTCGGCGAAGGTCAGGTTTCCAATATTTCCATGTATGATTGCCGTCGAACTCATCATAAAATGTAGAAAAGCCTTTACTTAACATAAGATTATGCAATTGACGATTCGGGGTTAAAAAATCCTTTACTGTTTTATCCATTGTGACAACTTTATCTTCTTTTTTGCCAATAATATGATAAATGGAAATGGCTCCTGGATCTTTGAAATTTTCAACAGCTTTCAGGACATCCTCATCGACAAGTGGTGATTGTAAAATGACTTTACCGAAAATGCTTGGGTACTTCAGAGCTGCCATTAAGGAAGCGGTTGCAGCCATAGAGTCACCGATTACTGCTCGGCTCATCCCCATTTGGTATGTTGCATATTCTTCATCTAAATAGGGCACAAGCTCATGTGCTAAAAAACGAAGATAAGCTTCATGTTGTTCACCGCTTGGCATATATTTGTGACGTCGATCTTTAATATCTTTGTATGGAACGAAAACAATAATTAAATTTTCGATTTCATAGTCATCAATAAGTTCATCAGCTAATTTAGTAATACCCCCAAGCTGAAAGTAATCCTTGCCGTCTGATGCGATTAATAAATTGTATTTATATAGTGGAGAATAATTTGCAGGGACGTAAATATAAAGCTGTAATTCCTCTTGCAATGCTTCACTATAAAACTTTAAATCCTGAACTGTTCCCTTATCCAACGATGACACTCCTTCATGTAGTTTGTAACAAAATTGTATCATATTACGTAAGTAAAGGTATAATAGATTGGGCTAGCCTTGTACTAGCAATAAAAATGGAAATGAGGGTTAGAATATGCATAATAAAAGTATTCGCGTGCATTCCGAAGAAGTAGCGAAGGCCGCTTTAGGTGCGCTAGTTCGTCGTGGTGTAACGCTAGAGGACATTGCTAAAATTGTTTTTGAAATGCAAAAATCATATAACGACGGTTTGACATTAGAGCATTGTGTTCATTCTGTTGAGCGAGTACTGCGTAAACGTGAAGTCCAACATGCGGTATTAGTAGGTATTGAATTAGATGAACTTGCAGAGAAAAAATTATTGTCATCACCACTACAACAAATTATTGAATCCGATGAAGGATTATTCGGAGTTGATGAAACAATTGCTCTTGGATCTGTTTTTACATATGGCAGCATAGCTGTAACAACTTTTGGTCATTTAGACAAACAAAAAATTGGCATTATTAAAAAGCTCGACACAGAACCTGGGCAACATGTCAATACGTTTTTAGATGATTTAGTGGCTAGTATTGCAGCCTCTGCAGCTTCGCGTATTGCACATCGTATGCGTGACTTAGAAGAAGAAGGCGAAACATTTGCCGATATTGAGCCTGAAGAGCTTGGACCAAAACCAAAATCACATAATGAAATTTAATATATGAAGAAGAAGTCTCCAGACAGCTGAAAGTTGCTCAAAGATATAATTGATTAGAGTTTCTTCTATATATAAAGAAGAGCCTCCCAAAAATAGTTTGGGATGGCTCTTTTGTTATTTTGCATCGTTCGCAGCTTGTAAAAATTCTTTTACTTTTTCACTGTCTGCTTCAAGTTTTAATCCTGTATTGACTAAGGGAGAAACAGTTGAAACAGCAGGTTTTTTATTGCCTTGGTAATAACTGATGAACTCATCTTGATTGATAGAATAAAGAATGGCTTTACGTAAATCAGCTGATTTAGAGAATGCACGACCAGATGTGTTCATTTGTAGATACGTGACAGCATTACTATCTGCTGTGTTTAATGTTAATTTGGCATCAGATTTTACGATATCAAGCTTAGTTTCTGGCACTGCTTGTAGTACGTGGATTTCACCGTTTCGTAAGGCTGACAGGGCACTATCATTATCTGCAATAAATCGAACATTGATTTTCGCAATCTTTGGTTCATACTCACTACCTACACGATAGGCAGGGTTCTTCACGAATTGTGCTTCATAATCATTCTTTTGTACAAGAATGTATGGGCCACTTGCATATAGTTGGTTATTGTATGTTGCACTACCTTCAGTAATTGTTGCTTGATCACCATACGCGATATCTTTATCAGGGTTATAGTTTGCTACATCAAATGTGTTAATGCTTGTTACTTGTTTTTCAGACACGATACCACCAGATTGATGTGCTAAGTAGTTTAATACTTGCGGGAATGGTGTCGGTGTTGTAATTTTTACCACTTGATAAGCACCAGAAGCATTACTCACGGCATCTTTATCTTTCACTAATTGGGCTATAGTAGTAGGTAAGTTTTGAGTTAATACATCTAAAATAGATTTGTCAGAACCAGCCACTTTCTTATTTTGTAACTCTGTTAAGTCTGTAACGGTCTCTACAGTTTCGATATTTTCATGAATACTATAAGTACGATGGTCTGGTACTGATTTTGAATCTTTTGCACGATTTAATGAGAACACTACATCCTCAGCCGAAACTAATTCACCAGTATCAACAGCAGCCCCGTCCTTTACGGCTGCAAAATGAATATCGTCCCGTAAAATAAAGTAGTATTCTTGATTTCCATCAGCGATGGCATGGTTATAGGATAAAGAGCCATCTGAAACAACTTCATCCGTATCTGTTAAATTGACAAGTCGAACATACATATTTGTATTAAGTGTGTTAATAGAGCCATCATTACCTTTAATTGGGTCAAGTGATGTTAAAGAATCAAGTGTTTGATGTAAAATTAATGTTTCTGTTGAATTTAATGAAGTAACATTAAATTCAATATTCTCCCATACTTGGGCGCGTGATTTCGGCAAAAGTACAGATTTTGGATTGACTAATTCAGAATAAATCCCCTGATATTTATTGGAAATGTAAAGCGGTGCAATATATGCTTGATCGAATACTAATCGTTCTTCTAAGTCTTTATATTTAGCTATGGCCTCATCACCTGTTAAAGTGCTTGCTTCATCAATTAAAGCGTCTAGATTTGAGTCGGCAACCACACTATAGTCGCCACCAGTTTTGAATAAACCACGAACAGCATAGTCAGGATTCCCAGTTACTGTTGTCCAGCTAGAAAGCGCTATATCATAGTTACCAGCTTCTTTTTGCGCTGAAAATGAACCGTAATCTGGCTGAATATTAAGCTTAACATCAAAGCCATTTTTCACTAGTTGATCACGTACAATATTCATATCTTCCTCACCAGATGCCATACCTAAAAGTTCAATTGACGATTTCCCATCGCCTTTAGAGTCTTTACCGCCCTCTACATCTGTTTTTGTTTGTACACAGCCGGCTAATGCTAACACTGTGATGACTAAAAATAACAGTAGTTTTTTCATATAAGAACCTCCAATTTTTCTAATTTGTTTTTGGATCTAAAGCATCTCGTAAACCATCACCTAAGAAGTTAAAGGACAGGACGAGAAGCATAATACAAAGACCTGGGAAAATAGCAACATAGGAATGTGTCTCCAGGTACGTACTACCAACCTTTAAAATGTTTCCCCATTCAGGAATGTGTGGCTCAATACCAAGCCCTAAAAAACTTAAACTACTTGTTGAAATTACTGCTCCACCAATTGTTAATGTGGCTTTGACAATCATTGGTGCTAAAGAGTTCGGAACAATATGCTTAAAGATGATTGCTGCATCAGAAGCCCCTAGAGCTCTAGCGGATTCAACAAATTCATAATTCGAAAGCTGCATCACATTTGCTCGCATAGTGCGTGCATATGTTGGGATTGCTCCAACGCTCAGTGCGATGATTAGATTAATGGTATTGGCACCAAAGGCGGCAATAATAGCAATAGCAAGTAATATCCCAGGGATTGCATACAAAATATCAAGACTGCGCATGATGATGTTATCTGTCGCTTTCCCATAGTAGCCGGAAAATGCACCAAGAGCCCCACCAACTAGCGCTGGGATAATTGTTGAGAAAAATCCGACAATTAACGAGATTTGCGCGCCAAACACGATACGAGAAAATAAGTCACGACCGTAATTATCAGTTCCAAGTGGATGCTCCAATGATGGTGTTTGTAACAATGCCCCATAGTTATTTTTAGTTGCAAAGTCATAATCAAACGTCCAAGAACTTGTTACAGATAATGAAAAGATAAAGACTATGAAAAATAATCCAAATACCGCCATCGTGTTACGTAAAATCTTTTGCCACATTTTTTGCCATTTTTCAATGGCCGATGGATTAGTTTTTCTAGCCTTTTGAATGAGGCTAAATCCTAGCAAAGTTGCAAATAGATTACCTGTAAATGTCGCAATGACAAGCAAGATACCAGGTACGATCATCCATTTAGGGGCGTCCTTTGCCGTAACAAATTTTGTACAAAGGACTAATAGCGCAAGATAAAAAATAGCAAGTATTAAAAATAACCCCATTGCTACTAGAAATGTATCTGTTACATAGGATTTAAATAAATTCAAAGCTGAAATACCGATAATAAATAGCTGCGTAATAAATGCATAGGCTGCAAAAGTATATTCAGCGGTCTTTGTTTTTGACACGAGCATAAAAGCAAAAGAGACTGAAAAAATATTGCCAGAAGCAATAGTCAACAACAGAGGGAAACCAAACAAGCGCGTTGTTTTTTGTATGTCACCAAATTTTGCTAAATCACTCTTGATACGCAATGTCAGAAAGCCAACATAAACTGTCGTTATTATATAAACAAAGAAAAAAAGTAAAATAATTGGTCGCCAGCTTTGACTAGAAAAATTGTAGCTATAAGCCAGAAATAATAAAGAAAACAGTAAGGAAAAGACAAATGTAAAATGTGCATTGACATATTCCTGTGTAATTTTCAAAAGTAGTTTGACATGTACGATAGTTTTCACAGGTAATCCTCCTTTAAGACTTCTTCATTTTCGAGCGAATACGTGGATCGAAATAGGCATACAGAATATCGATCAATAAATTGACAATAGAAATGGTAATGGCAATGTACACTACGCCACCGAGGATGGCTGGAATATCGGGTATAAATTGCTTATCAACGATATAGCTACCAATTCCACTAATATTGAAAACCTTCTCTGTAACTGAAGCCCCTCCTAACATTCCACCGAAGAGAAGTCCAATCACCGTGATAATCGGAATCATGGCATTGCGTATTGCATGTTTTGTGATAACTTTATATTCATTTAAACCTTTTGCTTTGGCAGTAATAATATAGTCTTCATGAATAACTTCGAGCATACTGGACCTTGTCATCCGGGCAATGGATGCCGTAATAGAAGTACCCAAGACGATAACAGGCATCAAGAGTGATAGCCTGTTTTGTGGGTTATACGTGGCTGGAAACCACTGTAGCTTTAACGCGAAAGTTAAAATGAATAGTAAACCTTGCCAAAAGCTTGGAATCGATAATCCAATTAACGCAATGAACATAAATGTGTAATCCAAATAAGAATTTGGGCGGACTGCTGATATAATGCCAACTGGAATGGCTATAGCAATGGCCATTAGTAGTGATAATAGGGCAATTTCAAGGGTGATAGGAAATTTATTGGCGATGCTATGTGTAATATCTTCTTTCCCAGCAAATGATGTACCTAAATCAAATGTGAAAAGTCCTGAAAGTGCATGCCAGAGCTGTGATAAATAAGGTTGATCCAAGCCATAAATACGATTAAAGTTTGCAACTTGAGCAGGCGTTGCCTCCACTCCGAGTAAGTTTCTCGCTGGGTCAAACGGCGACAAATATAAAATCGTAAAAACGAGAGTAGCAACACCTATAATTACGATGAAGCTTTGTAAAATTCGTTCAATAACATATTGTAGAAATGGATTCGCAAACAATAGTAGCAATACATAAAATAAAATTGCTGGTACAAACGTGATGGCTATAAAACTTTGTTTTTTCAGTTGCTGGCCAAAAAACTGTAAATAGGATTGCTTATAGAGGCCTTCATTGGCTAAATCTTTTTCGACTATTCGTTGAAGCTTTGCTTCTGCTAAAGAAGTAGCTGATGTTTGTAACTGCTGTTCAGACAATTGTTCACCGAAAAAGCGAGCCTTGGCTTGCTCTTGTTCTACAAATGCACATTTCCACTTTGTGTAAGACCCATTTTCTTTATAGTGCTGACATTGTTGCTCAAACCTCTGCTTGTATACGTGTGAATTTTTTCTTTTGCGATATAAGAAATATGTAAATGGATGTACTAAGATACTTAAGAGAAAGAGTAACAACATATAGGGTCGTAGATGCATAAGCTTTTGATAAACTGTAAAAAAGAATACATGTTCCTTTGTTGTTGAACGATTTTTTAAAATAACCATGCATTTCCTCCAAACGTAAATGACATAAAAAGCATTATATTGTATAATTCCTATCAGTATTGTAAAGTATGAATTATACATGATATTAAGTCAATCATAAAATTTAAAAAAGGGTGGATTGAATGAGTGAAAAGCTTCTAGAAATCAACAATCTTCGCGTGTCCTTTATTACTGGCGAGACAGAATTTGAAGCAGTAAATGGTGTTAGTTTTCATGTAAATAAAGGTGAAACACTCGGAATAGTAGGAGAGTCAGGTAGTGGGAAAAGTGTAACGGCTCGTTCCATTATGCGTTTATTACCATCACCACCTTCATTTTTAAAATCGGGAGAAATTCTTTTTCACGGACAAGAGATTACTGCCCTAAGCGAAAAGCAGATGGAAACTATACGTGGGCAAGACATAAGTATGATTTTTCAAGATCCAATGACATCTACAAACCCTACCATTCGAATAGGAGAACAAGTCGCTGAAAGTTTAAGAAAGCACCAATCATTATCAAAAGCGGATGCTTATAAGCAAACACTAGAATTATTAAGGCTTGTAGGAATCCGAGATGCAGAACAACGCTATAAACAATACCCACATGAATTTTCGGGTGGTATGCGTCAACGGGTTATGATTGCGATGGCATTAGCCTGTAAGCCGTCTTTACTGATTGCAGATGAACCTACAACAGCTCTAGATGTCACTATTCAAGCGCAAATACTAAAATTAATGCGTGATATGCAACAGAAGATGGGTACTTCCATTATTTTAATTACACATGACTTGGGTGTTGTTGCTGGCATGTGTGATCGGATTATTGTCATGAAGGAAGGCGAGATTGTTGAGCAAGGTACGACAGAGGAAATTTTTGCGAATGCCCAGCATCCTTATACAAAAAAACTGCTGAATGCTTTACCAAAATTACATGAGAAGAAACAGCCAAAACCATTAGCAAATATCTCAGCAGGAATAGACGCAACGAAACCATTAATTCAAGTAGAGCGTCTTTCAAAGGAATTCGAGTTAGGACGTGGTCAAACAGTAAAGGCGGTTAATGATCTATCATTCCATATTTACCCTGGAGAAACATTAGGGCTTGTAGGTGAATCAGGCTCAGGTAAATCTACTACAGGACGTACAATTTTGCAGTTGCATCAACCTACGAATGGCGAAGTTTTATACCAAGGGGTGCCAATTACAAGACTATCAGCAAAGCAATTAAAAGCGATGCGGCGTCATATGCAGATTATTTTCCAAGATCCATATTCTTCATTGAATCCTCGAAAAAAAATAGTAGATATTGTTGGAGAGGCGCTAGATATTCATAAACTTGTGAAAACAACTGAGGAACGTCAACAACGAGTAGAACATTTACTTGAACTTGTAGGTTTAAGCAAAGAACATGCAATGCGTTTTCCCCATGAGTTTTCAGGTGGTCAACGCCAACGTATAGGAATTGCACGAGCATTAGCTGTTGAACCGAATTTCATCGTTTGTGATGAACCACTATCTGCGCTAGATGTATCGATTCAAAAGCAAATTGTCGATTTATTAAAAGATTTACAGCAACGTCTTGGCTTGACATACTTATTCATTGCACATGATTTATCAATGGTTAAGCATATAAGCGATCGTGTGGCTGTCATGTACGGTGGGAAAATTGTTGAGCTTGCAGAAAGTGAGGAGCTATATACGAATCCACAGCACCCTTATACACGTGCATTGCTGCAATCTATTCCTATTCCAGATCCAGCAATAGAAAAAAGAAAATATGCGGATGCAGGGAGTGAAGAAACACAAGTACAATATGATGTAGAAAACAGTGAACTCGTTGAAGTGTCCCCTAATCATTGGGTTGCAATAACATCTACATAACTTGAATGTAGTAGATTGATATTTTACAATAGAAACAACGTGAAATTATTTTCAATCAGTGGGGTCTTTTCCACATCTCCGCAGATGATTAGCTGAACCAATCAGACTGATATAGGTCGCTTGCTGTACTTCAGTAAATATCTAAGTGGATAGGGCTACTGTTAAAGCATGATGATGACAAATAGTTGTAAGGTAACTACTACATGAATATATAAAAGCTTATGATGGCTTATCTATATAAAACTGTACATATTTATATGTACATCATAAATTTAAGGAATGGTTGTTTACCCATGTTTTAGTGCCACTACACCAAAATAAATAGTAAGGGCGCTAAATGAAAAGGTATGGAATTTATTTGGCATAAATATAGGTCACTTAATTAGATAGATGTTAAAAATCTTCGGTTTAATATAACTGAAGATTTTTTGTTAAGAAAACAATACTTTTATCAATCTGTTTATTAACAGCAGATTGATAAAAGTATTGGAAAATATAAGAGAAAATCAAAATTTGTTGTGATAAAGGTGAACTTTATTTAATAATAGGTTCTAAACAGTGTATTATTATACAAATAATACATGATTAACGTGAGGGTGAAATAAATGAAACAATCAGATATTAAAACACTAATAACTAGTGGTACAATAATACTTGCTGTTGTTTTATATTTAATATTTAAATAAAGATTTCTATCTTCGGTTTTTGAGACTGAAGGTTTTTTTATGTAAGGAGATAATTAAATTATTATTGAAAAATTTTTAGGAGCAAATAAATCAAATTCATTGTGATATTAATGTATTGATAATAGACTTAAATAAGATATTAATGAATGCTGAAGAGAGGTACGAAAAATGAGTGACAAAGATATTAAGACGCTAATTACAAGTGGCACAATTATTTTAGCTTTTGTATTATATTTGATATTCAAATAAATTTAAGATCTTCAGTTTTAATTTAACTGAGGATTTTTAGTTTTATAAAGGGATATAGGTTAGAAAGTAGGGTGTACATTTGAAGAAATTTATTTTTGCTATATTCATTTCTACATTGGTTCTGAGTGCATGCACAGAAGAAGCTAGTACGAATATTATTGAGAATGAAGATATAGAGGGTCTTATATCATCAACGTTAGAAAATGCTGAGAAATACGATGTAAGTAGGTTTGAAGAATTTGAGCTAGAAAATGTAATTGACGGTGATACTATAAGAATAAAATATAATGGTAGTTCCGAAAAGGTTAGGTTTTTACTTGTGGATACCCCTGAAACTAATCATGAGACATTAGGAGAGCAACCGTATGGACCACAAGCTAAAGAATTTACTAAGCAACTATTAGCTGGTCAAGATACAGTATATTTAGAATTTGATGTTTCTTATCGTGATAAATATAAAAGACTACTCGCCTATATTTATACCAAAGAGGGTATAAGTGTTCAAGAGCAGTTATTGAAACATGGATTAGCACGTGTGGCCTATTTATGATTACTTATAAATGTGTCCAAAGCTTAAAAAGCTATTATAATAAAGGGGAGATTACAGAAATCTACAGAAATTAATAATGGACACTATTCAACATGCAAAGTGTTTTTTTATTAGGAGAATGTTTGGACATTATTGTGAGTTATTTTATTCAACAAACGGGCCATATTATTGAATAACAACCTTTTATGATATGTTACCAAACGACGCTTTGGGGATGTTTGTATATTAACTTCAACGTAGAATATGTCGAGTTAGTGCTCTTCATATCTCGGTCGTACCAAGAGCTGAGGGCTTGAAAAAGAGTAGGCACATAAATTTATGTGCCTACTCTTTTTATGGTTGATATACAAATCTTAATGTTTGTTTTGTGTAATAAATATAAGTAATTACTGATAAACTTGGCGCAACACCACTTGCATATACAGTTACTACATAAGCATGGTCACCTGTAAGAGCTGCTTCTGCTAGTTTTGTAGGCCCATGGTTAAATGCTTTGGCAACTGCTATTGAGACACCCCCGCCTGTAGGTATTGCAGCAGCTTCAATTATATCAAGAATAGCCATCTGTAAGCTTTGTCTATCTTTCATATCGTTTAAAACTTTATTACTTAAATAGCCCTGATGTTTAATAGGCTTATCTACTTCAATTACTGCGTAACCATTAAATGGTTCAATAAGGGTATCATTCAAAGGATTTAAACTTAAGTTATTATCCAAATCAACTTCAATTACTGTATGAGTAATATTTTCTTCAACATAGGAATTTTCTTCAGCGTTGGAATTTTCCGAAAAATAAATTACACTTAATAAAAAGATGGTAACGAAAGAAGTTAAAAATTTGAAATAGTTACTAGTTTTAACAGTCATACACTTTTCCTCCAGTACTTTTTTACAATATATCCATAATTTACATTATTAATGATAAAATGTAAATAGAAAGGAGGCTAGAATCTTATGAAATTATATTTGATGATTATGTTTTGGAGTTCAATTTTGGTGTTAGCTATTCTAATTATTAAAGATTATCAAAATAATGTTAATCCGTTTACCGAACCTCTCACTGCTCTTGTGTATTTAATAATTATTTTTTGGATTATATTTTTTTCTATAATGTATTTCACAAAGTATAAGAAAATTAAAATGGATTAGAAGTTGCTACTCTTACTCTTTTTTATTTATTCCCTTTCTTCTAGCCAACTGTAGAAGGCTGATAGAATATCGCTGTTTTTTAGTAAATATAATATAAATTTCAAATAAAAAAACGTTCTCAAATGAAAGTTTGGAAACACGCTTAAAATCCACGAAACGTTGTAATATCAGCGTTTCGTGGATTTTCCTTTGAATATTGTTTATACAGCTTTTTATGCAAATATATAAACAGGGCTACGATAGTACTTTTCAAGATTATGTAGAGTGTGTTATCTGAATAATAACCTGTATATTTGACGCTTTAAAACTGCATTTTTTATCGTTCCTATATTTCAATTACAGGGCCTTTAATTGAAAAACGATATTCAACAATCGGGCGCATTTCGGTAGTGACCCCTTAAAGTTAGAGTTTTATTATGCAGCTAATTGGCTGGCATGTTTTCGGTAATTTACCGGACTCATGCCGGCCAGTTTTTGTTTAATACGAACATTATTATAATAATTGATAT
>NZ_PYWI01000021.1 GCF_003049575.1 Lysinibacillus parviboronicapiens
AGATCCTGGACTGAGCGAAGCGAGGGAAGCAGCTCGACCCCGCCCGCGGAAAGCGTCCGCCCGTAGTGGAAATCAACGGCTTTACTTTATTTCATTGTAAAAGAAAAAAGACTGTAGGCAAACTCAATTCATTGAGTTTGTCTACAGTCTGAACAGATCTCCTTTTAGGAGATTTGTTTTTTTATAGTCTAGAATAATCTCAAGGCAAGGGAAAAATTAGAATTTACTTGAAGCAAGCATAAATGTTCAAAAGAAGGAAAATAGTATAGTAACGCTAATTTTATGTAGATGGAGGTTGGCATTAAGTTTAAATATTAACAGAGAAATAAAAATAAATTGATTTATTAGAAAATTTAGTTTAAAATATTTTGCAAAAAATTTTAACTTTTAGCTTGAAAATTATTTTGAAAGAGTATATCTTAATTAGCAGATAGATTTTTTATTCTGTAATATGAATAAATATCCAATCTGATATTTTCTAGAAATTGGATTATAATACACAATAAATACAAAGGAGTGTTTAAATATGAAGAATAAAATTTTTATACTTATGCTCGTTCTAGTCATCGGTGTACTTGCAGCATGTGGTACAAAAGATGATAACACAAGTGATACAGGCTCAAACGCTGGTACCGGGACGGAAGAAAAACAAGTAATAAAAGTAGGAACATCTGCTGACTATGCACCATTTGAATATGTGGATGCTGCAAAAGGGGAAGAAATTATTGGTTTTGATATTGATTTAATTAAATTAGTTGGTGAAAAGATTGGTGTAGAAATGCAAGTTCAAGACATGGATTTCAACAGTTTAGTACCAGCTTTACAAGCAGGTAAAATTGACGTTGTTATTTCTGGTATGACACCAAATGAAGACCGCGAAAAAGTTGTGGATTTCTCAGATAAATACAATGAAACAGAGCAAGTGATCGTTGTGAAGAAGGATAGTGGCATTAAAAAAGAAGCTGACTTAGCTGGCAAAAAAATCGGCGTGCAAACAGCTTCGATTCAAGAAACTTTAGGAAACACAATTGCGAAAAAGGTAGATGTAGCAGTTGAAGGACGCACTCGTATTCCTGAAATTATTCAAGACATGATGTCTAAACGTTTAGACGGTGCAATTTTAGAAGGTGGCGTAGCGAAAGGTTATCTTAAAACAAATGATAAATTAGCAGCGTTCCCTGTAGAAGAGCAACCTGAAGACTTCAAAGCAATTGCTGTTCCAAAAGGTAGTGACCTTAAAGATAAAATTAACCAAGCTTTAAAGGAATTAGCGGATGAAGGCAAAATTCAAGAACTTGAAGAAAAATGGTTAGAAAAAGCTGAATAATTCAATTGAAATGCGATAGCTCTATATAGGGCTATCGCTTGTGCTTTTCTTGTTAACTAAATTCAGACCTCCCTTAAGGTTTAATCGATAAAAAGAAAGGAGGGAATGCTGTGAATTTAGATTTTACAGCTATAATTCCCTCTATTCCTTATATATTAAAAGGAATAGGTGTTACACTTCAAATTACAATTGGTGCAACCATCATTGGTTTTATAGTAGGTATATTATTAGCGCTTTGCAAAATTGGTAAGATTACGGCACTTCGCTGGTTTGCCGATATTTATACGTCAATTTTCCGTGGGACACCGCTTGTCCTACAATTAATGATTATTTACTATGCTGTACCGCAATTATTAGATATTCAGATTGACCCTGTACCGACCGCAATTATTGCGTTTGGTTTAAACTCTTCTGCCTATATTTCTGAAATTATTCGTGCTGGTATAAATGCAGTCGATAAAGGACAGCAAGAAGCAGCAATGGCGCTGGGCGTACCTTACAGAAAAATGATGAAGGACATTATTATTCCCCAAGCATTGAAAAATATTTTACCTTCATTAATGAATGAATTTATTACATTAAATAAAGAGTCAGCAGTTGTAACCGTTATTAGCGCTCTTGATATTATGCGTCGTGCCTATATTGTAGGTGGAGCAACATATCGCTATCTTGAGCCATTATTAGTTGCAGGTTTAATCTACTACATTATGACGCTTGTGTTAACGTTCCTTGGTAAACGAATCGAGAAAGGAATGAGAAAAAGTGATTAAAATTGAAGATTTACACAAATCATATGGACAAAATGAAGTTCTAAAAGGGATTTCTACAGGGGTAAAAGAAAAGGAAGTTATCGCCATTATTGGTCCCTCGGGTTCCGGTAAATCTACTTTTCTTCGTTGCCTGAACCTATTAGAAGAGCCTACTAGCGGTAACATAACAATTGCTGGTGAAGTGTTAACAAATAAAGGAACAAACATAATGAAAGTGCGTGAAGAAGTCGGCATGGTATTTCAGCATTTTTACTTATTCCCGCATAAAACAGTGCTTGAAAATTTAACATATGCGCCAATTAATGTTAAAGGTGTGGACAAAGCGACAGCGACGAAGAAAGCTGAAGATTTACTAACGCAGGTGGGCCTTTTTGAAAAGCGTAACGAATATCCAAGCCGTCTATCTGGTGGCCAAAAGCAACGTGTTGCGATTGCTAGAGCACTTGCCATGGATCCAAAGGTAATGTTATTTGATGAGCCCACTTCAGCACTTGACCCGGAGATGGTCAAAGAAGTATTGGCTGTTATGAAAAATCTAGCAGATACAGGAATGACGATGCTAATCGTGACACATGAAATGGGCTTTGCACGTGAAGTAGCAGACCGTATTTTATTCCTTGATGGTGGTAAGCTTATTGAGGATGCATCACCTGAAGAGTTTTTCTCAGCACCATCAACACAACGTGCAAAAGATTTCTTAGAAAAAGTACTATAATTCCAGATTATTGTTTTTTCCTCTAGAGACAGGGTTCTCTATGGCGGAATGAATATAGAACGCATTTAGACTTGCTTTATACGAGCAACTAAATGCGTTTTTTCATGCTTTAATTATGCATGATGTGCACCGGAGGTAAATCAAATTGGTCTGTTAATATTTCAAAATTAAAGAGCTCCTCGATATGATATATGCCTGCAGGTTGCTCTTGTTCAAGCATTTTCTGAGCGACAGTTGCGGCTATTTTTGCTGTAACAAAGGATTCATCATTTTCAGCGAAGGTTAACGATGCTGAAATTTCTTCCTGCTGTCTTGTTCCTGTAGCCTCAATTTTGATAACACAAATAGGAGAACCAATCTTCATCTTTTGCATGAGGGATGCAAATCTATTCTTTAGCCACGGCCATTTTAATAATTTGGATAGATGACTCTTTTGTAACAAGGACACAAGGAGATTGAGCCATTCAATATCAAAGCCCAATCTAGTAATGATAGGACTTGCGGGAAAATGTTTAGAAAGTGTGTGTTGATCAGAAAAATTAAATTGATACAAACTACGATTTCCTAGACCTGCGAAATGTACTACGCGTTTATTGGTAAAATTCTTGATTTCATGGATGTCATTTTGATAAGTGATTGTGTAGCTGCTATTAAGCTGATCTAAAATCCAATGAATAGCAGCTGAGCCATGAGAATCTCCTGCCCCGAGTAGGATAGAAATATGAAGTTTTTCCATGGAGGAAAATTGTTGCGCCACATGCATGGCCATTAAATTTGTTAATCCAGGAGCTAAACCGACACTAAGTATGGCTGTTGTATTGTGTTGCACAGCGACGGGATTTAGCAATTCTAACTTTTGCAAAAAGGAATTGCTAGCTGAAATGTCAATATACTTAATCCCTTCTTCAAGGCAACGTTCAGCGAATTCGGTATTTTCTTGCTCTAAGCACATGATGACAAGGGCTATATTGGCTAATTGATGACCATCAATTTTCTTCGTAACATCCAGTTGAATAGGGGTAGCCATGTTATTTAGCTGTGCACAAAATTGTTTAGCTTTTTCGATATTTCTACCAGCTATCCATAGTCGATTTGGGTACGTTGCAAGCAATAATTTTGCAATTTTCCCACCGACCTCCCCATAACCACCTACAATTAAAATATTTTCTTTTAGCATTTAAATACCTCTTTTAGCATGTTCTTTAGTAGCAATTACAGCATCTATCATATGTGATTTAAAATAAGGAATCACTGTTGTAAAACCCACTTCATGCAGTAAATCAACAAGTGTTTCAATGTTAATTGGGTGAGTAGTTACTCCAAATGATTGCTCAAAACGTTGCCAATCATGTTGAGATATACCATTTTGAAGCATGGAACTTTGCCAATGGCGTAGCTGTTGTTTAAAAGTAGGCTCCGTTAAATCAGTATTTATAGATGACAGGAATAATACAGAGCCATCCTTTAAACTTTCTGCAATTTTTTTTAACAAAGCCTTCTTTTCATCAAGGCCTTCAAGAAAATGTAATACTAAATGACAAACAGCAATATCGAAGGGTTCATCAATTTTTAATGAATGTATATCAGTTGAATGCCAATCAATATCGAGTGGAAGATGAAGCTGATTTATAAGTTGTTTGGCTAACTGCAACATGGAGCTTGAAGTATCAACCGCTGTAAATTTGGTTAATGGAAATGTTCTACCAAGCGTTTGCAGTTCTTGTCCGCCTCCTGCACCAACAATGAGCATGCGTTCCTTACAAGGAACATTTTGAAGCATATTAGTCATTAGATCATATATAAGGTCATAGCCTATAATTTTTTGGCGAATGGTTTGTTGATATGTGTAAACAGTTGGATTATGCCAACTTTGCATTTGTGCGGTCATAAAAAACCTCCTACTAATTTTATTTCTCCAGTACTGATAGCTAACTGTGTTTCTTAGAGTTGTACTCTTGTACAATATAATCAATAACTATTCTCAATTATAAATTTCTATTTAAAATGTACTATCCCATAAATCTGGGGGCATGAGGTTGTCGTTAAGAACTTAATGGGTATCATAAAGATTTAATTTAACGGTGATATAAGGAAGGGGGATTAGTTGATGAAAGACATACAGTTTTGGCGAAGAAAATCGAAACAATATTTACAGGAAAGTACGAGTTCAATTGCCTACAGACAATCGATGATTGAATTACTTCAAAAGCACGTTAATTTTGATGCGTATTGTTGTACTTTAACAGATTGTCATACGCTTTTTTCAGTCGGTGCAATAACAGAGCACTCAGTAGAGGCTATTCATCATAAAATAATGTTGTTAGAGTATGAGTCGGCGGATGTCAATAAATATGAGCATTTGGTACAGAGTGGTCAGCTAATAGGCAGATTGAGTGACGCTGCCAACCAGCATTTATCACAAAGTTTACGCTTTATAGAGGTACTTCAACCACATGGCTTTAGTGATGAAATAAGAGCAGCGTTGATGTTTCGAGGGCAATGTTACGGCTTTATAACGCTTTTTAAAAAGGCTAGTAATGTGCAACCACTATTTCAAGATGTTGAACTGGCACAAGTCACTATGCTTATTCCAGTAATGGGGGAGGCATTAAAGCAGTACCATCATTTAATTATCGAGGAGCGGTTTCCTACAGAAGAAGGAGAGAAGGGCATTATTATTTTTGATAAGGAATTAACTATTATGTCCATCAATGCCAAGGCTTCAAATATGCTGTCAATGTTAAGAGAAAACGAACGATTATCACAATCACAATTGCCTAAACCGATACAAGCAATGTGTGCCAAACTCTTGGCTGACAAATTGAATTCATATACATCGTTACTTGTACCAATTAAAGATACAGGTTATATGGCAATTCGTGCATCCTTCCTGATGACGGCTAGCAATGAACAGCAGTTAGCTATCTTTATTAATGAAGCATCTTCCAAAGAAATGCTCGCTTTTTTAATGATGGCCTATAATCTTACATCAAGAGAGAAAGAAGTAGTATTTGAAATTATAAAAGGCATTCCAACAAAAGAGATAGCTCAACATCTTGCTATTTCAAACTACACGGTGCAAGATCATTTAAAGGCAATATTTCAAAAAGTCGATGTCACAAATCGATATGAATTAGTATGGAAATTATTTTCGCGATTTCAATTAGACTAATATAGATGGGTATTGCTCCCCCTTAAACGGCTCTGCTCATAAAGACAAAGATTTCGTTATATATGTATAATATTTTCAAGTACATACTAATAGTAAGGGTTGTATCACAGTTTACCTTCATTGTGATACAACCCTTTATTAATTATTGGCCACGTCTTTATCAAATAGAAGTCGATAACCAAAGCCTCTTACGGTACAAATTTTGGCCGAGTGCCCAGGGGTGGACTCTAATTTTTTTCTAAGATTACTTATATGCACTTTTAAAGCTTGAGTTTGTCCGATACTCTCTTCCTCCCATATCGACTTATAAAGCTCAGATGGGTGAAAGGTTTGCTCAGGGTGTTGTGCAAGGAAAAATAGAATTTGAAACTCTTTGGTAGATAGCGCAAGCAATGTATTGCCAATAAACACTTTTCCTGAATGCACATGAAAGTTAAAATACCCAATATTGTGAGTTTCTGAGAGGCAGTAGCAAATGCCAAAGAAGCGCTAGTAATAGGCTATGGAATAGGAGTTAGTGCTACATATGTAACACAAAATCTTACACTACCATTAACAGGTATAGGAGGTACAACGATTAGCTGGACATCCAGTAATCCAACTGTTGTGACAGCCGGTGGAGTTGTACTACGACCAGTAATAGGTGATAGTTCAGTGATACTAACAGCAACGTTTGTAAAAGGAAATGCCACGGAAACGAAGCAATTTGTTATTACGGTGAAAGGTCAAAGTAGTAGCTATCCATCTACGCCTTCATCTGAATCTTCATCAACATCGTCATCTACTGTAGTGGAGATTGTTGTAGATGTAGAGTCGGGCAATGGTGATACTGTTTCGAAAACAACTATCAAACGAACAAAAGCTGTAAATGGTACTGAAAACGATGATGTGACATTAACTGAAAAAAGTGCAACCGAAACGATTGCTAAGCTAAAGGAGCAAGCGTCCGATAAAGCACTCATCGTAATTCCGGATGCGCAGGATACAGTAAGTCAAGTCAATGTATCGATTCCGAAAAACGCATTGTCTATTCTACAAAAGGGTGCAGTGAATCTTGAAATTGCCACAAATAATGTGAGAATTGAAGTGCCTAAAAATTCATTAGACTTGTTTAATGATGACCTGTATTTCCGCCTTGTTCCTGTAAAAGAACGGGTAGAACAACAGGAGATAGAGCATCGAGCGAAACAACAAGCACACGTTAAGGAATTAGTAGGTAGTGCTATCATAGAAATCTTAGGCCGTCCGATGAAGATAGAAACCAATATGCATAATCGGCCTGTAACGTTAACGCTACCTCTTCCAGCTCCACTAACAAAAGAACAACTGGATAACTTAGCGATTTTTATTGAGCATAGTGATGGAACAAAAGAGGTTATTCGGGGGAACATCGTAGATTTTGATAAAGGATTGTTTGGTTTGCAGTTTGTAGTAACTAAGTTTTCGGCATTCTCGATTCTATATTTACCAGAAAACGAGATAGCTATAGAAGAGCCTAGCCTTGTTAAGGGCACACATACACCTTATATTCGAGGTTATGCAGATGGAACCTTCCGTCCTAACGCAAATGTTACACGTGCACAATTGGCGAGTATGATGGCACGTAACTTAACAAATAACGACATTCCCAATGCCAATGCAAAATTTACGGATACAGTAACACACGATGCAAAAAATGCCATCGAATATGTGCGGACGGCGGGGTTATTCAATGGTACGACAGCTACAACATTTAATCCTAACGGCTTGATTACTCGTGCACAAATGGCAACCGTAGCGGCTCGTTGGATAGAAAAGCAATGTGCAGAAGGTCATGACGCCGCATTCTGTACAGCAGTTTCGCCAGGAATCTCATTTAAAGATGTGGAGCCAAGTCATTGGGCAGCAATAGAGATTAGTAAAGTCAGTGGCCTTGGTATTATGACAGGTGTTAGTGCAGACACCTTTAAACCGAATGATTATTTAACACGTGCACAAGCGGTTAAAGTGCTAAATCAACTATTTACTCGTCAACCGAAAACACAAGGACTTACCATGAAGTTTTCAGATATACCAAGTAATTATTGGGCTTTCTTTGAAATTCAAGTAGCCTCTATAGTCCATGAGTATACGCTGGAACAAGGTGTAGAGAAATGGCAGCAATAGGCTGTGGAAATCGTATAAGTTCCCTGAAAATTGGTAGATAAGACTAGCCGAAGTTACAGCCTGGGTTAGTCTTTTTCGCAAACTAGTGGATTTTCGGAGTATGTACTTACAATCGCATTGTTTTTTGCTTATAATAGTAGATGCAGAAGATTTTCTGAATAAGTAGCCACGAAGTGAGCGATTGCGATTGAAAAAATTATTATACGTAGGTTTCTTTCTTGTCTTTATAGTCATTTTTTTGTACGTAAACAATCACTGGCTGGTTGTAAGTGAGCATGTATTTGAATCAGAAAAGGTACCAGAAAGCTTTGATGGGCTACGTATTGTACAGATATCAGATTTACATGATGCCCTCTTTGGTGACACGCAAGAGAAGCTAATAGCAAAGGTTAAGGCGACACAGCCGGACATTATTTTTATTACGGGTGATGTCATAGATAGCAATCGCTATGATTTGGAGCAGAGCTTGCAGGCAGTTCAAGGGCTAGTTGAATTAGCGGATGTGTATTATGTACTCGGGAATCATGAAGTGGCGACCAATAAGGTTAGTGAAATTTATGAGGCGCTGTCATCGTTAGGTGTACATATAATGGCCAATGAATCGACCGTATTAGAGCGCAACGGGGAGCGCTTGGCGATTGTTGGTATTGAAGATCCGTTAATGGGCAGAACAACAGAAGAAATGCTGAATCTTGCGACAACATATGTCCCGCAAGATATGCTAAAGCTGTTACTTGCCCATCGACCTGAAGTGTTTAATGTGTATGTAGCAAGCCGTATTGACCTGGCATTCACAGGGCATGCACATGGTGGACAAATTCGTATCCCTGGACTTGGTGGACTTGTTGCGCCGGGGCAGGGCATGCTCCCGAAATATACAGCCGGTATTTACGAAGGACAGGAGACAAAAATGGTCGTGAGTCGAGGTTTAGGCAATAGCACTGTACCATATCGGATATTTAATTTACCCGAAATTGTTGTCATGGAATTAAAGACAAAAAAGAGATAGTCTCAATTTTGAGACTATCTCTTTTTATGCTCGTAAATGCAATGTCAGACGCGAATTCGACTTTCTAACAATACGTTTGTAGCTTATTGGACAGCTCCGGTTACTTGCTTACGTTCCAAGCGCTTAACTATCAAAATGCTTATTTCGTATAAAAGTATCATTGGAATTAAGACGAGTAGCTGACTAATAAAATCAGGTGGAGTAATGACTGCAGAGCCAACTCCCATAGCAATATATGACCAGCCCCGTATTTTTTTCATGGAGTTCGCAGTTAATAGGCCAATGGATGATAAGAAAATTGCAACAATGGGTAACTCAAATAACAGTCCGAGTGGCACTGTTGTCATAATTAAAAAATGCATATACTCGCTCGCTGAAACCATGACATTAAAATTAGCCGCACCTATGCTTACTAAAAAAGTATAGCTAAGTGGGTTGACGACAAAATAACCGAACGCCACGCCCAAGAAAAAAAGCAAAAACATAACAGGCGCATAGAGACCAAGAAATCGACTTTCCTCTTCTTTTAATCCTGGTTTAACAAAACTCCAAAGAAAGTGAACAAAAAACGGTATGGACAGCCCAAGTGCCAATGTTGTGGAAATTGTCATATAAAATTTAACAACTTCAAGTGGGCCTAAGATAATGAGTGAATGTCCACGAGTCACGTATGGAAACCAAAAATTTATTGTCGAGAACACGACAATGAAAAATAGTATAAATACAACGAGTGCTTTAATGATTTGCTTACGTAGTTCGCTAATATGCTCAAGCAAAGAGTCCACAGGAATAAGAGGCTTATTCGTAACCACTTCCTGTTCAGTGTCAATTGTCAGATTTTCAATAGAAGCCTCCACAGCTACGGGAGGCTCGTCTTGTGCTTTATCAAGTGGACTTAAATATTTTCTTTCTTCATATGGATCCATAGGAACACCTCCTACGAAACGTCAGATTTTTTTTCTACCTTTTTTGCCGGTTCATCGTCATCATCTATTAAGCCTTTCGTTGACTTTTTAAATTCTGCGAAAGTTTTACCAACTGCACCACCAATTTCAGGTAGCTTTTTCGGACCAAAAACAATTAATACAATAACCAAAATGATGATTAATCCAGGAACACCAATTGCACCAAGACCTCCCATATGTCATGCCTCCTATTAAATTATCGTTATTCGTAACGTATGCGAAATCGCTATACGCTTTCAGCATTGTTTTTTAAGTAGTCCCTGTCCCATGCGATAGTATGATGAGCGAGGATACGTTTTCTTAAACTAAAGATCCACCAGATTTGCTGTAATTAATAATCCCCTCTGCACAGCGATAGGCAAGTGCACCTAAAGTGCCTGTTGGATTGTAGCCGCTATTATGTGGGAAATTCCCGGCACTAACAGCGAACAGATTTTCAACGTCCCAATGTTGTAGATAGTTATTCACAACACCATTCTCAGGCGTTGAGCTCATCACCGTTCCACCTGTATTGTGTGTTGTTTGATATGGCACAATATTGTAATCCGTAATTTCTGCACTTGGGACAATTGTTTTGGCACCCATTTCTTTCATGATGTCAGCCGCACGCGCTGAGATAAATTTATGAAGTGCACGGTCCTGGTCAGTAAAGTTGTAGGTTAATTGCATTAATGGCAAACCGTAAGCATCCTTGTATACCGTATCAAGTGACAGATAGTTATCTTTATGTGGCATAGAAGCACCTTGTGCCCCAATACCGAATGAACGTGTATAGTAATGGATTGATTGCTTTTTAAACTCTGGTCCCCATGTTGGTGTATCTGGAGGGGTTGGATTTGAGCCGATAGGACGCGTACCAGTTTGTGTTAAGGCAATATTACCACCATGTATGAAGTCTAATTCACTATGATCGAAGTTATCACCGTTATAGTCGTCTACGGTCATACCGAGTGAGCCTGCGCCCATAAATGTGTTATATTGCTCATCAAAGAATCCGGCAGCACCCGGTAAAATTTGATAGCAATAGTTTCGACCCAGTGTTCCTTTTCCTGTTGCTGGATCATATTTTTGCCCTATATTGGAAAGCATTAATAATTTGGCATTATTAAAAACATAGCTTGTTAAGACAACAACGTTAGCAGGTTGAATAAATTCTTCGCCAGATATGGTATCGACATATTTGACACCTGTTACTTTGTTTCCTTGCTTCAGAATTTCAACAACATTGGAATTAAAGCGTAAGTCGAAGTTTCCTGTTTTTAAAGCAGTCGGAACAACTGTAATTTCTGCAGAGGATTTTGCGCCATACTCACAACCAAAACGTTCACAGAATCCGCAGTATTGACAGGCGTTAATCGTTTCACCATCAGGATTTTTATAGACTTCTGATACGTTAGCAGAAGGAACCATATAAGGTGATAATTTTAGATTTTTTGCTGCTTTTTCAAATTGCTCTAGCATCGGTGTCATTTTCATAGGAGGTGTTGGAAAAGGATTTGAGCGTTTACCAGCAAAAGGATTTTTTTCATCCCCCGAAATACCTGCTGTTTTTTCGAATTTGTCGAAATAAGGCTCTAGTTCATCATAGGTTAAGGCCCAATCCTGCAGTAAGTAATCAGGTCCTAATTTATTTGGACCATAGCGTTCGTCGGTCAGTGTTTTAATCTGAAAATCATACGGTAAAAAGCGATAAGACATACCGTTCCAGTGTGTCCCAGATCCCCCTAGACCCTCTCCAAGTAAAAAGGAACCAAGCTGGCGCATTGGTAATGCTCTCATCTTGCTGTTATTACGGAAGGATACAGTCTCCTTCGAAAGGTTTTGCATTAAGTCATATCGAATTGCATAACGATACTCATCATGAACATTTAAATAATCTTCGGTTCCACGTTTTTGTCCACGCTCCAAACCTACAACCTTTAAGCCAGCCTTTGAGCACTCTGCAGCAACAATGCCCCCAGTCCACCCTACGCCGACTGTTACAACGTCTACACTTGGTAATGTTGTTACCATCTAAAAAACCCCCTAATGGTTGCCTAATGGGTTAGGCTCAATTTTTTGGAACTTTGGATCTTCAATTTGTGTAATAAAAGCCATCTGATGTCCTGGGAAGCCTTTCATACGCCAGCCATCCATATTTCGATTCCCGCCATACATCGGATCAGCATAAGCACCCTCTAATGTAGCTGCACGTAGCAAAGCAAAGAAGAATGCGGATGTGACACCGCTCATCTGAACTTCTCCCTTCTGGAAGGCAGTTAAAATTTCGTCCATTTGCTTACCTTCTAAATCACTAAAACCTTTTTTGAATCGACTTTGTGCTTCTGCCTCTATTTTTTGAACACCCTGTTTGAAGATTTCTGCCCGTGTTAGTCGACTTTGATAGCCTTGTGTTGGTGAACCTTCAGCGAATGGGCCATGCATGTATTCCTTGGAGTTACTGCCGTATTGCCCGGCTAATTGATGATCTATAAAATAGGGTACGTCTAAACCAATCGCACCTGGACCTAAATCGTCCTCTGGGAAAATGCGTTCAGTAGCATTCGATAAAACTCTAAAATCTCGGTCGTTCATGAAAAACATTTTAGCTTTAGGTGCTCCAGTAGCTTCATTTGTAGTTCCATTACCATGATCTAAAGTTGAAGTTCCTTTGCCATTCATGTTATAGCCTACAAGCCCACCTATTAAGCCACCACCGACTAATGTACCAGCAGCAATACCTGTTGTTTTTAAAAAGTCACGACGTGAAACGTTATTGTCAGTACTCATATAAAATCCTCCCCTCAAAAATAAAGAAATTATGTTCTATCATTTATAATCAGCAAAAAAAGTAAATTATAATCATTTGCACATGGGAAAAGTTTTAATTTTATCCAGTAAGTGATTGCCAATATAACCACAATTACCATAAGCTGATTTTTGGGTAGAAAGTTATTTGCACTAGGGGCGTATTCTCGAAAAAAGAGCAAGCTAAATCCGTGGAAAAAACCGGGTGAATTAAATTTAACGTTGTAGGATGAGGTGTTTTAAAATACATATAATGGCATTATTGTATGATGTTTGTAGGGATAAAAGTAAATGCAAATAATCTAAGCGTACACTTCGATGGGGAGTGGTTTAGCTTTTATAGAGGAAAGTGACTGCTATAACCATAAAATAGGGGAATCTATAGACACGTACATCGTGCTTTAGCTAAGCAACTGGTAAGTTCGATGGCCATGAACGACCAAACTGTAAAACTGTGCCTAAAGTGTTAAATGATACAATACCCTATAAATGAATTAAGGAGCTGTCCAAACACCTTGGGCAGCTCCATTTTTAAATGATGTCAATTGAGCATCGATTATTTTTAAAAAGTAGTTAACAAATGGTTTCTTGCATTGCAACGAGCAGCTGTGCTGGAGAAATGATACACTCGCCACCACCTTGGACCATTTGCTCACTACCGCCGCCCTTGCCATTAATAAACGGAAGTACATGCGCGGCGATGTCCTTCATGCTTGTTTCTACATGAGCACCTCGAGCTGCGACAAACTGTAGCTTGTCTTCATTTTGTGAGACAAGTAATACAGTGACGTCTGTACGTTCAGCTACGATAAAACGTGCTAATTTTTGAAGTTCTTGCACAGTTCGTTGACTAAATGATGCCGTAATAATGAGGTCAGTACTAGATGCCAATGCTTTCGCTTCAAAGTTCAGTAATTCTTCTTTTGCTGCCACAAGTGCCTTTTCAGTCGTTTTTTGTGTTGCTAGTAGTTTAGTGAGAGCGTTCGCTGCTTCAATTTCAGGCACACTCAGTTGACGTGCAACATCGGCTAGCACTGTTTTTCGCATGGCTAACTCAGTTAATACACGTTGCCCACAGACAAAAGAGACACGTACATTGCCCTTCATTTTTTCAGTACCTAGAATTTTAATAACGTTAACTTGCCCAGTAGAGCTTGGATGCGTACCACCACAGCCGTTGTAATCATAGTCAGGAATAATGACAAGACGGATATCTCCTGTGACTGCTACCTCTTTTCGTAAGTTGAAATTTGCAAGTTCTTTCTCAGTAATCCATTTCGTCTCAATTGGGCGATTTTCTAAAATAATGTCATTTGCTCTCGCTTCAGCCGCAACAAGCTGTTCATCTGTCAGACTATCTACGGCAATATCGATTGTTACCTGCTCACTTCCTAAGTGAAAGCTTACCGTTTGCGCATCGAATAATTCTACAAATGCTGCAGTTAAAATATGTTGACCAGCATGTTGTTGCATATGGTCGAAGCGTCGTTGCCAGTTCAATTTGCCATGAACTAAGCCAGTTAAAGTTGAAGTGTCACACGCGATATAATGACGGATTTCATCGTCAACTTTTTCGACATCAACGACCGGAATATGATTTAAGGTGCCAGTATCATGTGGTTGACCACCACCTGTAGGATAAAAGGCAGTGTTTGATAGTACAACGTATTTACGGCCGTCTGTATCAGTACCTGTCCGTGTAATTGTTGCGTCAAATTCACGTAGCATTGCATCCTGATAATATAGTAGCTCTTTCACTGTAAAAAGCCTCCTTTATATAAGTTATATCGTGTAATAAGCGGGCTGGAAACCTTCCTATACCAAGGCTAGTGGAAATAGAGGGATAATACGTTACTCGCAATCCTTTGATACCAATAGGCACCATTTCACACAGCCTATTAATGGATGATTCACTTTATTGTGGCATAATTGCTTGTAGGTGTATACGGGTTTTCTAGTTGACCCATGCTGAAATTGATTTATTATATAAAAGAACAGGTAAAGAAAAAGGAGCTAGTATAAATGAATATTACACAATTTTCTATGGAAGAAATTTTAGATCCGACAAATATTATTGAGGGTAAACGCTTTGAGTTCATTTTAGATGTAGACATTGATGAAGAAGATGAGTTGTACCATGAGGCAGGTATCGAGTTTCGTGTACTAATTGGCGAAAAAGATAGTGAGCCGTTTATTTTAAATTATTTCATTATGGAAAAGGCGAAGGGCGAGTATTTAGACTTTGCACTTGAGGATGACGAGTTAGAAGAGATATTAGCATTTTGTAAAGAAGAAATAACAAAAGCATAAGCATAAGTTTCTATGAAAGCAGGTAAGGAAAACGAATGGTTTTTCATTACCTGCCTTTTCGTTCTTCCTGAAAGAAGCGGGTTTATTTCTTCGATTTAGCAAAGATGTTTAGTAGCTAGCAACTTGCTGTAGTCCTTTGAAACAAAAGTAATTTAAGAATTATTTAAGTTTGATGAAATAGTACTGTTGTATTTGTAGATTATGCTTGAAGTAGATTTAGAATAAAAAACAGAGATATTAAACGGAGGGCACTGAAAGTCATTTCGTGCTCTTTTTAAACAGAAGAGGTGCATATATGTCAAGTTACACCAATTCCATAGTGGTGGCAGCATTGATAACGATACTATTGTCATTTGTGTTATTTGTGCCATGGCTCATTTATACGTATCGTAAATATAATTTTTTGTCCGTATCGAAAACAATCATTATGTTTTCATTTATTTTTTATTTTTTAACAGCCCTATGTTTGGTATTGCTACCGTTTCCAGAAACACGTGATACCTGTTCATTACAGTCAGCGGACACTGTCCATTATAATTTGCAGCCGTTTCAATTTATGGCGGATATTATGAAAGATAGTGGTATTGTGCTGACAAGTCCGAAGACATGGCTCTTATTGACGAAACAGCCCGCATTTTTCCAGGCATTCTTTAACTTTTTATTGTTGATGCCATTTGGCGTATACTTGCGTTATTTTTTAAAAAATCGTAAGTACTGGAAACGTGCATTTATGTTGAGCTTTTTGTTAACATTGTTTTATGAGACAACACAAGTAACTGGTATTTATGGCATCTTTAATTGTGCATATCGTATTTTTGATGTGGATGATTTAATGCTTAATAGTATAGGTGCACTTATTGGCTTCTTCTTAGCACCAATTGTGTGGGCAATGTTTCCATCACAAGAGGCTGTTGAGGCAAAAGCTGCTGAAGTTGCAAAAAAAGATATCGTTAAGCCTTTGTCTATTTTACTAGCACTTGTTATAGATGTGATGATTGTACACGTGGTATGGTTCATAGTTGGTGCAGTAACTGGTTATAGCGATATACTTGAGTTTATCGTGCAAATCGCATTATATATTCTTATTTTTGGTGTTGTACCGAGCATCACAAACGGCGCAACCATTGGGATGAGGGTTATGCGCTTTACGATGACAAGCGATAAAACGAAAGGTATCGTCGTACAGTCATGGCGCCGTTGTGTGGCAATTATAGCGACAATCACTATCTTTGAGATTATTCGTATACTGGGGCAAATTGAATTAGATATGGATTCACCGTTTTACGTACTGCAAATTGTTTTAACAATCTTAGCTTTTACACTAGCGTTCTTTTTAAGACTAGTTATCGCCATACATGTCGTACGTGTTATTGTGAGTGGCGGAAAACGCCGACTGTATATAGATGAATATGCAAACTTAGTAGCGACGAGAAAAAAATAAGGGGGCTTGTACGATGAAATACGTAATTATCGGGGGAGATGCGGCTGGAATGTCAGCCGCAATGGAAATTTATCGAAATGTACCGGGGGCAGAAATTACCTCCTTAGAACGTGGCTTTATATACTCATATGGACAATGCGGATTGCCCTATGTTGTAGATGGTCGTATTTCATCGACAAAACGTCTTATTGCTAGAGATGTAGAGACATTCCGTGATAAGTATGGCATTGATGCACGCGTTGGCCATGAGGTGGAACGGATTGACGTAGATAAACAGCTTGTTTTTGGAACAAACGCTTCCGGAGAGCCGTTCACAATAGCATACGATAAGCTGCTCATCGCAACGGGAGCTACCCCAACGATGCCAGTGGAAGAAGGGGCCGATTTAGCGGGTGTGCACACGGTTAAAACCATTCCACAACTAGAAAATTTACTTTCAGATTTAACATCTGATATTGAACACGTGACAATCATGGGTGGGGGCTATATTGGACTTGAGATAGCGGAAACCATACATGCTTGTGGCAAAAAAGTACGGCTTATTCAGCGTGGTAGTCATGTTACAAAAATCCTGGACCCCGAGCTAGCACAACATGTCCATGACGAAGCAAAAAAGCAGGACATTGAATTATTACTAAATACAACAGTGCAAGCATTTGAGGGAAATGGGCGAGTAGAGCGTGTCATTACAGAGTCTGGGGCGCTAGCTACTGATTTAGTGATTGTTGCGACTGGCATTAAACCCAATACGCAATTTTTAGAGGGGACAGGAATTGTCCTTGCTAAAAATGGTGCAGTTATCGTCAACCGACATCTAGAAACTTCTGTTGAAAATATTTATGCCGCAGGTGATTGCGCGATGCATTTCAACATTGTGAAGGAGCGCTTGGATTATATACCACTTGGAACAACAGCGAATAAGCAGGGGCGACTAGCAGGTTTGAATATGGCCGGGAAATGTGCGCCATTCCGTGGCATTGTGGGTACGTCTATTATGAAGTTCTTTAATCTATCCGTGGGAACAACTGGTATTAATGAGTATATGGCAAAAGAACTTGGCTTTGAATATGAAGCATATAAATTATCTGCACGTCATATCGCGGGTTATTATCCGGGAGCTCAACGGTTGTATATTAAAATTGTTGTACGGAAGCGAGACCAACAGCTACTTGGTGCACAAATTGTGGGACCAGCAGGCGTCGATAAGCGTATAGATGTCTTTGCAACAGCGTTATACAACAAAATGACCTTACCTGATTTACTAGATTTAGATTTAGCGTATGCGCCGCCATACAATGGGGTCTGGGACCCGCTACAGCAGGCCGCAAGAATGAATGGGCGTTTATAGAGTGATATTGTAATGACAGAAGACAGAAAGAAATCGGCATTTACGATATTCAGGTAGATTGAATAAAATATATCTTTGCTGTAAAAGGACAAAGTTAGGCTAATAGTGTATGCGGCATCAAAAATATGATTTTACGGCTTCAGTTGAAGTTTTAGAAATAAGCCTAGTATAGGATTTGAAGGATTCATACACAATTTTGTGTGTGGATCTTTTTTATAGCCTTGGGAGGTTGATGGATTTCAAATGTATTTCGATAAAATTCTATCATATCTTGTTAAATTGAATTTGATTTAAGGTTGATGTAAGCTTACGACAATTTTGATGTAAGTTTGGGGTCGTATACTTTAGTCAGAAAGAAGAGGTGAGCGTATATGACATCATTATTAAAGGTGCAAAATGTAGGGAAAATGTATGGTAAGGGCGCGAATACATTTACAGCGCTATCAAATATAACATTTCAAGTAGATAAAGGTGAGTTTGTTGGTGTAATGGGGCCTTCGGGTGCCGGAAAATCCACTTTGCTAAATGTATTAGCGACAATTGATACGCCAACGACAGGCGATATTGTCATCGGTGATGTAAATTTAGCACGCATGAAAGATGCAGAACTCGCAGATTTTCGTCGAGACAATCTAGGGTTTATCTTCCAAGATTATAATTTACTCGATTCGTTGACGGTTCGTGAAAATATAGTACTACCACTAGCAATTGCGAAAGTGCCAACTAAGGAAATAAACGAAAGAGTTGATCGGATAGCAGCGTTGTTTGGCATAGGCGATTTGCTCGATAAATACCCGTATCAAATTTCTGGTGGTCAAAAGCAACGTACGGCATCGTCTCGAGCATTAGTAACTGAGCCGAAGCTTATCTTTGCAGATGAACCAACAGGGGCGTTGGATTCAAAATCAGCGACAGATTTACTAGAAAGTTTGAGTGATTTAAATCAATCACAGGCCTCAACAATTATGATGGTTACGCATGATGCCTTTGCGGCAAGCTTCTGCCAACGTATTTTATTCATCCAGGATGGGCAGCTTTCTAAAGAAATTCATCGTGGTACACAAACAAGAAAGCAATTTTTCCAAGAGATTTTACAGGTGCTTTCTAGCATCGGAGGTGGAGTAAATGACGTTATTTAGCTTAGCTCGAAAAAATATACAGCGTAATTTGTCAAATTACTTTTTATATATTGCTTCGATGGTATTTAGTATCGTGATTTACTTCACATTTGTAACATTAAAATATAATGAAGATATTTCTTCCGTAACAGGAATGTCAAAGCAAATTAAAGGGCTGATGAGTGCATCATCGGTTGTACTATTATTCTTTATAATTATTTTTATTGCGTATTCGAATTCGTTTTTTATGAAGAAGCGAAAAAAAGAGGTAGCGCTCTATTCGCTACTTGGCGTGCGTAAGCAAAAAATTGGCTTAATGCTATTTTTTGAGAATCTAGTTATTGGGCTGATATCACTAGTATTAGGCATTGTCATTGGTTTCTTTATGTCAAAGGTGCTACTTACAATCTTGGTACGCCTTATGGGTTATGAGGTCGTAGCGAATTTACCGTTTTCATCTGAAGCAGTGCTAAATACTGCAGGGATTTTTGCACTGTTGTTCTTATTCACTTCATTACAGGGTTATCGAGTAATTTATCAGTTTAAGCTGATTGATTTATTCCATGCAGAAAAGCAGGGGGAGAAAATTCCTCGTGCATCATTCGTAGCGGCTATTCTTGGGACGGCGCTCATTGCATTTGGGTATTATACCGCGGCTGCTGATATTTTTACGAGTTCAATTTGGCGCTTATTCACAATAATAGGTACACCCCTTATGGTTATTGGTGTAACAATCGCAGGGACATATTTACTGTTCCACAGTGTCAGCGTGTTTGTTCTTACAGCGTTGAAAAAGGCGACGTCATGGTCGTGGAAAGGCTTGAATCTAATTGGGGTATCGCAACTATTGTATCGTATTCGAGCAAATGCGAAATCGCTGTCTATCATTGCTATACTAAGTGCAACGACTATTACAGCAGGTGGTGGCGTTTTTGGAATGTATTACAATACAGAAGCGTCAGTACGTCAAATGTTACCAAATACGTTCATGTGGAAAGGCGAGCCTGTCGAGTTTTCGCAAGAAAATGTGTTGTACAATGAATCACTTACCGCGAAAAGCTTACGCGTTGATAATGAATTTGCATTTTTTGAATATACATTATTAAAGGAATCTGATTACAATCGTTTAGCAAAATTGCAGGGAAAAGACCGTGAATTACAAATTGCAGATGGTTCTACAATCCTACTGGATGCTAGTTATGATGAACGTTTTTCGCATGATTTTACAGGTGAAAAATTTAAATTACAGAACGGTGATTCTTTCCATGTCGATGAAATGTATACAGATAGTGTGTTAAACTTTATTGCAGCTGGTACGGTTCTTGTAGTCAATGACAAAGAGTTTGCAGCAGCAAATGCAGATGATGTTAAGTTGCAGGTAGTGGGTATGGACAATGACTTAAAGCAACTGAACGTGTCTAAGGAGATTTACCAACAGCTTTCAAGTGATCACCAAGAGGGATTTTCAAGCGTACCGCAAAGCTATAAAGACAGTATCGCTACAGTTGGATCACTACTATTTGTGGGGAGCTTTTTAGGGCTCGTATTCCTAGCGTCTACTGGTAGCATCATTTACTTTAAAATCTTAACTGAAGCAGAAGAAGATCAGGCGAAATATGCCATTTTAAATAAGATTGGTGTCAACAGTAAACAAATATTGAAAACTGTTGCGGGGCAGGTAGCTGTGATATTTGGAGCTCCTCTCGTTGTGGGCATCGTGCATAGTTCATTTGCCCTGATAGCATTTTCGAAGTTATTTAATATGAATATGACTAAGCCAGTTATTTTATGGATGGTCGCATATTCAGCAATCTATGGTTTATATTATATCTTCACAGTACGATCATTTTATAAAATTGTGAGACAGGGGGCCAAATAAAATGAAGAAGGTTTTCTTGGGTATCGGAGCATTATTTATACTGTTCGTGGCAGGTCTAGTCGTGCTTATGACAGTTGACTTTAACCGTTTAAATAAAGACACATATTATGTTCATATTACTTCTGATGGCGAAGTAGAGGAATACAAGGCGAGTGACGGACAAATTTTCGAGTTGTATTGGTACGAGCTTCCAGCCATTAATGAGAAGGGTGAAGAAATGACATTGAGGTTTTCTGCACAGAAAAATTTACGCCATGATGCGTATTTAAAGCTTTATGTGAAAAAAGAAAACGAAGTATCGTCATATGATGAAGTACAGTTCGATGATATGCCTGCAAAGGTACAAAAACAACTAAAGTAAAAACTAGCAAGAAGGTGTCTCAGAATTAATTTCTGAGAACCCTTCTTTCAGACTGATGACGGGTTTGTCTTCAGTCTTTTTTTTTATCAAATAGAAGCATCTATATGAAGCTGTTTAATATCCCCTAGCAGACGCTTTTTGCGGGCATGGCTTCAGTCCCCTCTTCGCATGCTATTCCCGTAGGAAGCTTTGCTCTGTAGTGAAAGGCGAATGCCGTCATCCGCATGCACTCCAATCAGCTAGTGTCATCGAGGCGATGGATAGGATGACGAACAATAAGTAATAATGAATGACATCCATTAGAAATGCTGACATCGAAAAATCATTGAACGTCCTATTTGGGCGTAATAGGTGAAAGAAGCCGTTCATATACATTATCAAAGAGACATGAAACAAATTTATGCACGTTGAAAAGAAACAATTGAACGTGTATGTGCAGATGCGAAAGAAAAGCATGGTAAGTGTTGGGCACCCTTACGAGGGATTAAAAAGTTGTTCATGCAGGTGAAGCTCACTTATTGAGAAGCTAGCTTATTGGACATGGAAAAGTCGGCAGAAAATAGTTGCGCCTAGCGTACACGGTCATTAATAAAATAGGGGCAATTTGCAACGAATATTTCTGATAAAATTTCAAAAGGTATTCGGCATATAATCATTTCGAATACCTTTTGTATGAATGTAAAGTGTGCCAGCAACATTCAAGCTCTGGGCAGAAGTTTAGTGAAAGCTTTGGCACGTATTTTTACTACGTTTTGGCATCTTGGATTGTTTCTTTTAATTGAATATTAACCGTTGTCCCTTTTTGCTCTTCGGAAGTAATGGTCACGGATCCTCCATGAGCTTCTATAATATCACGTGCAATAGCCGTACCTAGTCCCGTGCCATGTGTGCGCTCGGTATTTGTACCACGATAGTAGCGTTCAAAAATATGAGTAAGATCTTCAGCGGAAATACCGTGGCCATCATCAGAAATTATAATAGAATTCTCTTCGACAAGGACACGAACATTTACCCCTGGTGCATTGTGGAGCAATGCATTGTGTAAAAAATTCATGACAGCACGGCGCATAAAGTGCAGGTCAATATTGTGCTGGATAACGTCGGCATTAGCATCAAAATCAATATGGGCTTGCTCGTATTGAGGCATATTGAGAGTGTCGATTATGATTTCACGTATAAAGTGAACCATATTTACCTCAGTCAAAGTAAGCGGTAACTGCTGATGTCTTAGGCGCATCGTTAAGTTTAAATCATCGAGTAAATCTTGCATATGCAATGATTGTTTTTCGATAATTTGGGCGTATTCACTTTGCTCTTGAGGTGTTAAATCCTTATTATTCAATAGTTCTGCATAACCTCTAATAGAAGAAAGAGGTGTTTTCATATCGTGTGAGACATTACTTATCCATTCCTCGCGCATTATTTCTAACTGTTTTCGCTCTTGTTCATGCACTGCTAATTCGCTCGACACCTCGTTTAAGTTTTCAAATACAGGCTGATAGACACCCTTGGGCGTTTTAATGGGTACGTGTTTATGATTTTTTAAATGTTGAATGCGTTCAATCATTGCGTAAAGAGGCTTGGTTAAAGCACGACCGAATAGCCAACCTACAAGAGTCGCCACCAGCAAATCTGCGAAAACGATAAGGAGCCCATATTTACCGACAAGTTGTAAAGTCGATTCACCAGATATGTGGGCGACATACCTTGAAACACCACTACCTTTGATACCGATTAAATAATTAATATCATCTTTACTGCCTACATAAACCGTTGTATCAACATCGAACTCCTTATATTTGTAAACTTGAATTAACTCCACAGGTGCATAGTGTGAAAGGGCATTTTCTGGAGCGAAATGTGAGGCAATGACCTGACCGTTTGTATCGAGCAATTGAATCCATGCGTTTTGTTGATGTAATTGTTGAAGTCCCTCATTACTGACATTACCAGACTCATCAACATACTGTTCAAACGCTCGGACAAAGCTTTCCTCATTACTGGTAGTAGCATTATCAAAGTGTCTTACTTGCTGATAGATAAGGAGCCCTATGAGAATTGCTGTATTCACAAAAATAACAATGATGACAATGGAGATTACTGAAAATAGAAAACGAGCTGTAAGTCTCCACTTCATGTCTGCGCCTCTTTAGGCACCATAAATTTATAACCAAGTCCTTTGACCGTCGTAATGAAAACAGGCTTTGATGCATCGATTTCAATCTTCTCGCGGAGTCGCCGAATATGCACCATGACAGTGTTGTCAGAGCCGAAGAAATCCTCACCCCATACACGTTCAAACAGCGTTTCTTTGCTTAAAATCCGATTTGGATTGTGCATAAAGCAGGCCATTAAACCAATTTCCTTAGCAGTTAGTTCCAATAAATCGCCGTCTTTATGTACTTCGGTTTCATCACTATTGAGCAGAAAAGGTCCAACCTGCAAGGTTTCCAATGTATGAGTTGGCCGTTCGTCTTGTGTTTGATATCCTGCGCGGCGTAGCTGTGCCTTCACACGATAGGCTACCTCTTTTGGGCTAAAGGGCTTTGTAATATAATCATCCCCACCAATGGCAAGGCCTAAAATTTTATCAATCTCCTCTGTTTTAGCCGACATAAAAAGCACAGGTACATGTGATATTTCTCGAATACGTCGGCATAAATCGTAGCCTTCACCGTCTGGTAGCATCACATCGAGTAGCACGATATTGGGCGAAGTCTGTTGAAAGCTCGCCCAAGCTTCTGAAATTGAGCCAGCGGTATATATGTGCTTGAAGCCCTCTTTTTGTAAACTAGCCTTTAGAAGATTTGCTAAGTCAGCCTCATCATCCACGACTAAAATAATTGGTTCCTGCATGCTTTCACACGTCCTTTCATTTTTATTTATGTTCATAACTGATAGATCCTGAATAATTGCGCTTCGCCTGTATATTAGGAAGTTGCTTGGAGCGCAATTAGTCATTATAAAATTCATTATAAATGAAACCTGCTAAGAAGACGAAATGTAGTGGAATGTAACTAAAAATTAAATGAGTATTTTAGTAAATGGGCTTCGATATAGTTAAGGGTAGCGAACAGATCGGATGTAAGGATAAGTCAATTACTAAAACAAAAGGAAGATCACTTGAATACGTCATTGAACATTATTCAGGCTTTGTACTTCTTATTCGTCCTTAAGGTGTGTCGCATTAACTTAAAGTCAATTGTGTATAAACGTACACAAAGGCCTTTTAATTATATGAAACTTTCCAGGTAGCCTAAGCGTAGTAATAGTATTAACAATTCAGGAGGAATGACGATGTTTAAAAAAATAGCGGCAGATGCACTAGGGCTTTCAGATATTGGGGTAGTCATATCTCATGAAGATTTTGACAAAACAGATGCGGATGATTTTATCCTGCATGAAATAGACGAGAAAATCTATTTTTTGATTAAAACCAAAGCAGATGAATATTGCTTTACAAACCGTGCCCTCATCCATGTAGATGGTGCCAATGCGATGAGTAAAAAGCGATTACTACGTCGCTATGACTATTCAATGTTTAAAGTTAGTGAGGTTTTTCTCGAAACAGCAGGAACTATTGATCTTGATGTCGAAATTAAGTTTACAATAGGCGATATAAAGCTATCAATCGACATTCATAAGCGTTTTATTGATGAAATTAAGGACTTGTATAAGGCGTTACATGCCATTGGTTACGAGCAAAAGCAAAATGCGTACAAGTTTAATGTAGCGGAGCAGAGCCTTACTATTGCCTCAGCATCAATGGGACGCATTGGTAATGATAATATATCACCCGCGTCGTCATTCAAAGAAATTACAAGCTTCGCAAGTAAATGGATGATAGATCATAAAGAAAAGTACGTTAAGGAAGACTTCTCACATATTTTCGATTTGTATATTAATAAATAATGATTATAGCTCTCTGCTCGTTTAAGTGGAGAGCTCTCTTTTACCCTTATTTAAGGAGTAAATTTACTACATATAAAAATTTTAGGAATTGGAGAGTGGGTAATCATGATAACCGAATTACAAATACATGAGAAAGTTAAACAACCGGAAAATGAGGTCATTGTACAGCAGCCGCAAGCCGTGGAAACATTATTCGTAAATGAGTTTATTGATGGTATTTTAGATCCCCAGCAGAAAATGCTTGGTCCTGTAAAAGATGGGGGCATGATTATTGCTAACACAACGCCAGGTTGTTGGGGGCCAATGCTAACACCTAGGATTCGTGGCGGCCATGAAGTAACAAAGCCTATTTTTGTAGAAGGTGCTGAGGTAGGAGATGCCATTGCCATTACAATTAAGTCGATTCAGGTAACATCTCTTGCAACGTCATCTGGTCATGATGAGGCAATTATCGATCGATTTATTGGCGATCCTTTTGTGTCAGTGAAATGCCCAGGCTGCGGTAAGCTTCATCCAAGTACTGTAGTTAAAGGTATTGGACCACAGGCAATTCGTTGTTCAACTTGTGATACAGAAACTTCACCATTTAAAATGACAAATGGTTACACAATGGCATTAGATCAAAAGGGCAATATCGGTGTGACGGTTGGTCGCGAAGGTGCCCGTCGCATTGCACTCGATGCTAAAAATTATATGCGCACACCTGAAAATTCTGTGCAAAATCCAGCTGTTGCTTTGGCACCAAGCGATTTAATTGGTATTATGGCAAGAATGCGCCCGTTTTTAGGTCAACTTGGGACAACGCCCTCGAAGGCGATGCCAGACTCCCATAATGCTGGTGATTTTGGGTCGTTTTTGATTGGTGCACCACATGAATATGCGTTTACACAAGCTGAACTAGATACACATCGAACAGATGGTCATATGGATATTAGCCGTGTACGCGAAGGCGCTACGATTATTTGCCCTGTTAAGGTAACTGGTGGCGGTGTGTATATTGGTGATATGCATGCGATGCAGGGTGATGGAGAAATTGCTGGGCATACAACAGATGTAGCAGGAATAGTTCAACTTCAGGTGAATGTTTTGAAAAAAGTGACATTAGAAGGTCCAATTATCTTACCGAATGAAGAAGATTTGCCATATACAGCGAAGCCGTTTACGAAAGAAGAAAAAAAACGTGCTCGTGAGCTTGCTGAAGAATTTGGTGTTAAGCAGGTAGAGGAAGCCTTCCCAGTATCAGTTGTAGGGTCAGGTACAACATTGAATGAGGCAACAGATAATGCTATTAGTCGAGCTGCACGGTTATTCGAGATGAGCGAGCCGGAGGTCATGAATCGTGCGACGATTACAGGTTCTATTGAAATCGGTCGTCATCCTGGCGTAGTAACGGCAACCTTCCAAGTGCCGAAAACGATGCTGAAGAAAGCGCGAATTTTTAAACCAGTGAAAAAACAATATGATTAATACAGAGCCTGCCTTAAGTGGTAGGCTTTTTTCTTTTCAAATGGAAGTAACTATATGAAACCATTGATTTGCGCTACGGCGGACGCTTTTCGCGGGCATGGCCTCAGACTCCTCATCACTCCGCTCCTGCGGGGTCTTCAGTTCATGCTATTCCCGCAGAAGTCGCCGCCTCATAGCCGTGTACTTAAGAAGGATAGTAAGGTTCAAATTTTATATTCTTACTATTTTTACGAATATTTAGTGTTGCAAATGAGTGTTTTGTGGTTAGAATAAGATATGTTCAAAAAAAGAGCATAACAAATAAACCCAAAATAAAGTAGCTCTTAGCTAAGATGCCCTTAATTTGGATTTTTTATAAGTTTATTCAAACAAATAAAGTGTGCCGTTCTGGCTTTGTGGATTTTAAGTTGAATTTTTCTGTGGTCCGACCAAATCGAAGTGCTGATGACGCAGTCCGAAAAGCGAAAGGTTATATGAAGGAAGGATATAAGGTCAACCAGGACCGATTAATGGCAACATTAGCGAAAAAATCTTTGGTAGCTAGGTGGCATAAATATACTGAAAATTGTAAATTTTATATAATTTTCAGAAATTTTAATTTAAAATAAAATTATGCGAATGTTATTATTAATTAATTTGTAGGGAGGGAAACTATGTTTAAAAAGCCAATATTTATCTCTCTATCATTGTTTTTAGTATTTTAACTCCAATGTCTCAAGCCTTAGCTAATACTTCAACAATTGAGGAACAAAGTTTATAGATTCAAAGCAGATAAAAGATCAATTTCAGAAAAAGCAATCTATTGAGTTTGATGATGGGGTTTATGAGGTATATAAGTATGAACAAAGCGATGGATCTATTAAAGCAGAAGTATACAGTCCAGATGGTGATAAAGAGAGTTTTGAAATAATTAAAGAGGTAATATACGATGAAACTGGAGAGGTTATAGCTACTTTAGAAAGAGAATTCATAGGAATGGATGAGAATATAATTCAACCATTGTCCTACTATGTTTCAGATACCGGTTATCCTGCTCATGAATATACTCAGTACAAAGGGACGGAACAAGGCAATTTACAGTTGAAACAAAATATTCAAAACATGACTTCAGGTGCCTTAGCTATTATTATATCAATAGTAAATCCAGTCCTTGGAACAATATTCTCAGCTGGTTTAATTTTATATGCGATAGAAACTAATATTAATGCACAGGCTATTTTTTATGAGAAAAAGAGATGGGATCATCAAACTTTAGGTAGCCTTGCCCAAGAGTATTTTGTCCAAATGTATTGGGACCCCGATTATACTAAAAAAGCTGGAAGTCAAACCAAATACTACCGTACTTGGGCTTAGTGTTTTGTACTAAGATAGTAATAACATTCGCTAATATCATGAAAGAGGTAGAAAAAATGAGTCAAAATAAGATGAGTATTTATTATTTTATCATTTTGGGATTTTCTTTGTTTCTTACATTATTTCTTATAGGACAATCAGAAGGCTATGTTATATTTATATATGCTGGATTATTTTTTATCTTTAACATCATTAAAGATGCTATTTTTTTTAATTTAGGATTCATTTTCAAGAGATTCAGTTTTAAAAGAATAATTGTTATTAATATTTTAGGGTTGATAGTGATTATTATTTGGTATTTTTGTAATAATATATAGATTTTTACTATTATAGTTTTGTTACCACATAATTTCTTAACCAACATGCCAATACGCGATCATATCAATTCGCCATTGAATACCTCGTCCGATTCTCATAAATATGAATTAAATCTCCAGACTGCTTCTTGGAATTCCCTTAAATACATAGAAAATTGACAACAATTTTCGTAGATCGCTACCACATGCTTGACCATTCATCTTGTAAAATATAAATGGTCAGAATTATATCTAGTTTCAGGTATATATTTAAAGTGTCAAATCTTAAGCGCAAAGAAACATTTGAACGTGTCATTGCACAGTTGCAAAGGGAAATCATGGTATGCGTTGGACAACCTTTCGAGGTCTCAAAAAATTGTCCATGCAGGCGATGCTTACTTTTATTGCCATGAATTTGAAAAAACTCGCTACTTTGACATGGCGAGAAACACAAACAGCGTAATAGTGCTTGTAAGAGACATTGACTTTACTTGACCAATCCTTATTTTGAATGAAAAATTAAAAGGTTTCAGGAATTCCCAGCATTCCGAAACCTTTTGTCTTCAATCTGGAGTCAACCCATAATGATAGGCTTCAGATTGAAGACATGAGCACTGTAAGATATCTCTCGAGTAATTGATAGAGTTGCTAATAAAGGTTAGTTTTGTCTAAAATATGACAAATAGAAATTGAATTCTATTCACTAGCTGATATAATAGAAAATGCTCAGAAAAGCTAGAAAAAAGACTATGTTCGACAGAATTATTGTAAATAAAGGATGGCTGGTTATGGCAAATTTCGTACGAGTGCAGGAAAAGGAAGAAAAAAATCAACGTATAAAAACATACATATCCAAAATGAACGGAGGGGGGCATGCTCCCTCAAGAACAAATTTTGCTGATGCTGCTACAGGTGCGTTTGGTGGCTTAATCTGTATTTTTGTCTTGCTTTGTTTAACAAATTATACAGGAGCACCGTGGTTAATGGCATCTCTTGGTGGCAGCTGTGTTCTTGTCTTTGTTGTATGGAATGCACCATTATCGCAACCACGCAATATTATTGGCGGGCATTTTATATCGGCTGTAATTGGGTTGTCTATGTATTCACTGTTAGGATCGGGTATTGTATCCATTAGCCTCGGTGTGGGTTTAACAATCTTTTGTATGGCACTTTCAGGGGTGATACATCCTCCGGCTGGAGCCAATCCGATTATTATTATTTTAGGGGGCTATGGTTGGAGCTATTTAGTCATGCCTGTACTAATTGGTGCTCTTATTATTGTAATCTTTGGTGTGCTGATAAATAATTTACGAGAAACTCGAAAATATCCGATGTTTTGGTGAAATTTTACCGTATGGAAGCCTAGTATTCGCTAGTAAAAATGATAGCCGATAGCCCGTGTCACTTCCTGTTCGGTGCAGAAAAAAGTGTCTCAGTTGAGTCACTTTTTTTGTAACTATTTTTTTTATTGTACGTCTACTGCTATGAGAATGAGTGTTTCTCGATGTTATTCGGGTATTGTGTATAACTTTTTTGAAGTTGTACATATCACATAGGCAATGAGCTATTTGTGACAATGTGATTGGGCTACCAACTTATGAGCAACTGTCCAACGGACTCATTGCCTTATTTTTATGCTATATGTTATTTTAAAAATTATATTAAGTAGGCCATCTATGAGGTGCATATGCATGCTTTTAGATGGCTTATTGTGTGTTTGAAGAAGTTTGTCGAATTTGAACAAGCGCTTTTGCACTTTTGTTAGGCATATCCATAATTTTTTAGCATATGTTGGATAAGATTTGATATATTGGAGAAAGAGTATTCAAGTTTTTTAGAAGAACGTATTTTTACATGACAGGGGAAGATCTTTGTTGGGAGAATTTGATGGGGGGCTCCGGTTGTATGCTGTTGGATTGTGATGAGCATTTATTCATGACATATAGTCAAAGTGGCGAAAAGGGTGCAGAAAAATTACTTTCAAAATGGGCGGAAATCAGCACACAAAAGGATCCCAAAATATTAGGAATGACGCTGTCACCAAACTTATTTTTGGTCAATGAAGAAGCGGCAATGAATATTGCTTTCTCTACAGCTCGAAAATACTGGGGACGAGTATCCACCGAACTGCAACTTTTTTTTGAGAAGCATGGACTTGATGAAAAATTTGTCCATGACCGACTCAATGCCTTTTTTTATACGCAAAAAGGGAAAGAAACTTTTTTTGAGCAACTTTTCGCACAGCATACGATGGACTTAGAGCGGTTAATCTGGCTTATTTTCGGAAAGCGTTGGCAGGTAACGCTGCCTGTGAATGACTTACAAACAATATTTTTATATAAATTTAAAGATGAGTATTTTGTGCATATGATATATAAAGAAGAAGCTTTATTTTGGCACTGGCTCTTTACTAAAAAAGTTTATTCACTGCTTATCCACAAACCATTAGAACAATTCACATTTATCCACGAAATGATGCGTCATTTTGAACATTCAGCGCAAATAACTTATGCACATGTGAATAACTTTGTGCATAATTACAGAAAAAATCTGGATAAGTGCATAACTTTTGTGGATAACCATAATGCTAGCTGTTTGGCAAAAAAGCAACTTCGTCTTTATCAAATTGTGACGCACTACCGTTTGTCGGCAGGGGATTTTCAATGTGTGAAGGATTTGATTACTTCTTTTGAAGCAGATTGGCGTTATTCAATGTATGCGTTAACTGAAAAAGAGAAAGTACTCATTGCGTACATTCTATTGCATATGGGGCATGGGGAGCAGGATCATGAAACTGTTATTCATTATGGGGAGTACTTACTAGAGGATGAACGACTGAATAATTACGCAATAGAGATTATGCTAGAATATAAAGATTTACTGCCCAACCGAAAGCCAACACCACCGGCGATTATAAAAAATTATGCGCTCAATTATCTAGAAAATATGTATGCTGTATTACTTGATAATTATGTGAAAATGGAGCGCTATAATGAAGGGTTAACGCTTATCAAAGAGAATGTGCTAGCATCTAACAAAAAAATACATGCGGCATTAGTGCAACAAAACTTTAGTAATGAGCAATTTATAGCGATGGAGGCGTCAGTACAACAAGATATTGCTCTACAAGTAAACAATTCGTTGCAACACATTGGTCTATCTGTGGAGGAGTGGCGTCAAAATTACTGTGAGCCAGATGCACCTTATTATTTGGTAGCGCAGAGTTCGTCTTTACACATGGTGAATATATTAAAGGTTTTATTTGTGACTGAACAATATGAGCTATTTGAAAAATTAATGGAAGTATATAAAAAATATTTACTCATTGACGATCATTTTGGGAAGCTTCGAACGTTTATAAGCGCGTATGTGTAATTTTTAAAAAAACAGAGTGTCCAATGCGTCCTATCAAGACGTCCGAGGACACTCTGTTTTTATTCTAAAACACCGTTTTCTTGTAGTGCAGCAATTTCTTCACTACTATAGCCAAGTGCGCTAAGAAGTTCTTCATTATGCGCGCCAAGTTTAGCGCCAACATGTTTGTATACAGGCTGATAACCGTCGAATTTAAAAGCTGAGGCAATTTGTTTTTGCGTTGAGCCGTCGTTTTTTGGAATATCAACAATCATATCACGAGCTTGTAGCTGTGGATGCTTACATGCCTCTGGGAAGGTTAATACTGGTTCCACACAACCTTCGAAATTTTCATTAAAGACCTCAAGCCATTCTTCATAGGTTTTTGATAAAAATGCATCGTGAACTGCCTCTTTAAAACGTATTTGTGTGTAGTACGAATCATTAAACGTGTTATCAATTAGCTCAGGAATATCAAGTGCCTCACAAAGTAGCTTACGAAACTGTGGCTCTAAGCTTCCCACGGAGAAAAAGCGTCCATCCTTTGTTTTGTAGAAATCGTAATAGCTGCCACCGTTTAAAATTTCTTGTTCAGGTTGTGGTACACGTTTTCCGCCTATATAGGCCGAGCCATACATCGCATTGAGTGAAAAGACAGCATCAGTCATACTAATATCGACATACTGCCCCTCCCCTGTTTTTTCACGATGTAATGCAGCAGCAAGTACCCCAATTGCCGCGTGCATTGTGCCCCCTGCGATATCTGCAAGCTGAATGCCCATGGAGACAGGCTTTTTGTCTTTATGACGTGAATAATCGAGTACCCCTGCAAGTGACAGGTAATTATTATCATGCCCAGGCCGATTGCTATAGGGGCCTGTTTGACCATAACCTGTAATGGCACAATAAATTAACTTAGGATTCACTTCTTTTAACGCTTCATAGCCGATGCCAAGACGTTGCATGACTCCAGGGCGAAATCCTTCAATTATCACGTCGTACTCTTGAACAAGAGATTTTACTATTTCTACAGCCTCTGGTGATTTTAAATTCAATGTAAGAGACTTTTTGGAACGGTTTAAATGTTGGTGAATAAAAGCCTCATGATCTTCATCGTATGGAGGCATAATACGTGTTAAATCTACTCGTTTAGAAGATTCAACATGAATGACCTCGGCACCTAGGTCTGCAAATATCATTGTCGCCATTGGCCCTGGTAGTAATGCAGAAAAATCGAGAATTTTTAACCCCTTTAAAATACCCAAATCTCCCAACCCCTTTTTGTGTAGGCTACAAAAGCAAGAAGCCATTGTAGCGCTTTTCTCATTATCCCCATATTGTGAAAAGCGTATTTTACTAAAATCTGTATTAATACAGAATATTATAAATTTATCAGTATTATAACAGATGTGCAATTGACTTGACTATGTTAAATTTCATTATAAAATAATTTGTCAGAAAATTATATGTCAGCATAACAATAAAAGTAAAAAAATTTAGAATATAGATTTTCTGGCAAAATTCAGACAACAAATGTCTATTATTTGAAAATTCAGTCACGCAATAGACACAAAAATCTCTAGGTATAGGGTTGTACATAGAGATTTTTCAGATGTAACGCTCAGCGTAAATCATCGCTTATAGATTTGTGAAAATCGTAAATAGTACCTTTACTCAGAATAGAAATTAATTGTGTAATACGGTGCACCATTATCCTTAAAAGAAACCCCGACAAAAAAATGTGTAAATTCTTTTCTCAAAATATTCCTCCGATGTCCTGTTGAATTCATCAATGCTTCATGGGCAAAGATGCTATTAAACTGACCATAAGCAATATTCTCTCCATACCAGTAGTAGTTTACCTCACCAGCCGCTAGGCGATCATTGGAATGATTACCTAGATGATCCTTATGACTAAAAAAGTCATGTGTAATCATATTACTGCTATGCTGACGAGCAATACGTTTATATTTACTTTCATAAATTAGAGGCTGCAATCCTTCGCATACACGATCATGATTAATGAGTTCAACCATCAAATCTTCAAACCCTGTGCGCAAAATTTCTGAAGGACCATTATAATAACCAGACTTGGTCATTTCAGTTGCAGTGGATACCCAAGTTACAGAACGAACAAGATCACTTTTATGCAAATCATAGAAAAACGTGACATAGTGTTGATCAATTAGGTAAGTTCCATGGGTAGGGCTACCAGATGGATCATGATAAGTAAGCAAATAACTCGTGCGATGACGGTGAATGGCCGTGAGAGGCGAGCCATATTTCTTTTCTACATCCGTACGATTAGCGCCAATTTGAATACCAAAAACTTTATACCTAGGACGTGTTTCATAGCCACCAACCGCTTTACCATGTTGAGTACCAATAAGATGAAATTGAGCGTAATCATCATAATAACGATTCCATACCATGTTGTATTCACTTTGGTATCTTACAAGCGGTTGAGACATGAATGCCAAAGATTGACTATTGTTTCCGGCCATTTTTGAATTTGCGCCTTTTTTCTGAACAAGCGAAGCGTTCGCCCAAAAAGCCATACTAAAGCTGAAAAGCATTGGAGCAGTTTTACGCAACATATATATCAAACCCTCTTTTGTAAAATTACAAATTATAATAGAAATATATCAAAAGTATAGTAGCTTTATAGATATAAAATTACTATATTTTTGCCTGATATACGATAAAAAGATTTTGGTATTTCTCCAACTATATGACTTTGGTTATAGCATCATTCTAAAAACAACACTATTTTGACATATTCTTTTCTACAAAAAACAATGAATTGTGCTTAATTGGGAATATTTTGTGTTTTAATAGAGGAATAGTGAAAAGATTTTCGGAATTTTTATTATGGAAAGATGATCATACATTAAATGAAATACTATAAATAGGGGCATAGAATAGAGATGAAATCAAGACAAATAAAATTGAAGCATTTGATAATGAGTGTGGCGATGGCTGCATTCTTTTTCACGAGTATAGGTAGCATTTGGAGCGGCTATCGTATGAATGTCGATTCCATAAGGGAAAATTCTCTAGAAACAAATCGTGTATATGCGCAAAAGTTAGCGACAACTGCGAGTTCGTATTTAGAGGAATCGTTTCAGATCTTAGGCTATAGTGCTGGTACCATTAAGTCTAAAATGGATGATGAAAATGCTTTAAATGAAGTAACAGAACGCCTAAAAATGCAAAATAATATGTTTAATTCAGTGCTTGTCACCAATGCAGACGGTCTTGTGTTATCGGTTTCTCCACCTTCTGTCGAAGTGAAGGGGGAAGTGTTAACTTCTGTTGGAGCAAAAGAAGCATTATCTAAGCGAAAACCTCTTGTTTCCAAGCCCTATGAGGGGCTAACAGGACGACTGATTATTTTTATTTCGTATCCGATTTTTTCAGAGACGGATGAATACTTAGGGATGGTGGCTGGAACAATTTATTTGAAGGAGCAAAACGTCTTTTATTCCCTCCTTGGAGAGCATTTTTACCATGATGGCTCTTATGTGTATGTAGTGGACGCGGATGGACGTATTATTTATCACCAAAATCCTAGCCGCATTAATGATATCGCGATTGAAAATAAAGTTGTTCAGGCGGTGGTTGCTGGAAACAACGGGTCACAACAGGTTGTTAATACAAAAGGTGTGGAAATGCTTGCAGGTTATAGTGCAGTTCCGTTAGCAGGCTGGGGTGTCGTCTCACAGCGACCATTAAATGTTGCATTAGAACCGTCATTCGATCGGGTACAGGATGTAGGGATAAAAGCGTTACCTCTTATGTTGGTGTCCATCATTATTGTACTTTGGGCAGCAACACGTATTGCACATCCATTGCAACAATTAGCGACATTAACAGAGGAGAGCTTGAATAAGAAAAATGTAGAGGGATTGAAATCTGTTCGCAGCTGGTATTTTGAAGCCTATTATTTGAAAAGTGCGCTGGTTAGAAGCTTGTCGTTTTTACAGGGACAAGTGTCTTACTTTAAGGATCAATCTACTACTGATCCTTTAACAGGTGTAACAAACCGCCGGACAATGGATACTGTACTTGCAAAATGGCAGGAAGAACTGTTACCACATGCAATTATTTTGTTGGATTTAGATCATTTTAAGAGTGTCAATGATACGTATGGTCATGCCGTGGGGGACAAGGTACTACAATATTTAGCGCAAAATATGAAGACCGTTGCACGTGATGGAGATATTTGTTGTCGTTACGGTGGTGAAGAATTCATCATGCTATTGCCTAATACAACAGCTGAGGAAGCGGCACAAGTGGCAGAGCAACTACGTGGAAATTTAGCTAATTCCATAAGTCCTTGTGGCCGCCCAGTAACGTTATCAGCAGGGATTGCTGTGTATCCGCAGATGGCTGATACGATTGAAGGGCTTATCGAGGCTGCAGATGGTGCCTTATATCGAGCAAAACAGGCTGGACGAAATCAAGTTATGGTGGCCCGGACAACACCAAATGCAAAATAATGAAAATAGATAGGCTTACATCTCTAATTATGGGGTACATGATTAATGCGGCGATCATTTGGGCAAGCTATTTTTAGTCATTCACCAGATGACTTCATAACTTCGTTCAAATAATACGTAAACTCGGGACACATCTCTCGATCGACTTGGCAAGACGTAAGGTTATCCCCCTTTCCCTTATGACATTACAAGGACGACTAGATGTATGCCTATATATCGTAAAGGCCAAGAGAGCACCGATGCTTCTTGGCTTTTTATATTGCACAAAAAACTCGTGTAACTCGATTTAGCCATTTTCGGACAGCTATCGGAATATTCTCTTGGTGCAATACAGGCTGATGTATATTTAGATTGAAGGGATTAAAATACGGGAAAAGATAAGTGGTTGGTTAGTGGAACGGTTTGGATTACTGCGGTGTACAGTGTCCAAACTGTTTTTTTATTGGCTAGGAACGACAGCTTTATTAGCTAATGCAAGGTGGTAGAAAATCCACTTACACCTAGGAAAGTATCCTTGCTTTTCCTACTATTATTTTAGAATTATCTATGAAGGTACGCTATCAACCTGTCGATATAAAGGGTATGATGAAAATAATATTGCACGCATCAATCTTTAATCGAAAGGAAGAGTGAGATGGATAAAACAAAAATCCAAAAAGTAAACAAGGCGCTTATTGCGACTGTTTTTGCTACAAGTGGAATTGCAGTTGTGATACCCCCACCGCAAAAGGCAGCGGCTGCTACTTCACCCTTTATAGATATTAACCAGTATTCTAGCCATTATGAAAATATTTTAAAATTATACTCACAGGGTGCTATCAGTGGATTTGCAGATAAAACTTTCCGTCCAAATCAAAATGTAACACGAGGCCAAGCTGCTAAAATGCTGGCGACGGTGTTAAAATTGGATGTAAAAAATGTCGAAGATCCCTACTTTAAAGATGTTCCAAAAAGTAACGAATACTATAAATATGTTGCTGCTCTTCAAAATGCAGGAATTATGTCTGGTTATTCAAATGGAACATTTATGCCAAATGAAGTTGTAACACGAGGGCAATTAGCAAAAATTTTAGTACTTGGCTTTAAATTTGAAGTGGCTTCTAATTACAACCACAGTTTCCAAGACGTCACGAGTCAAACAAGTAACGCAGCCTATATTCAAACTCTAGTAGATTTAAAAGTGACGGAAGGGACAACACCTGTCACATTCTCTCCATTCAATGCGGTAACACGTGGACAAATTGCATCATTTATAGTGCGTTCTCAAGACAAAAAGAGTAATGCCACATCGTACAAGGTTACAGGTGTTGAAGATGACATTATCTACATAAATGCTGAACCATACACAGTACCAGAAAGCCTTGCTCATATTTTTAACGAGTATAATGCAGATGTGCTAAAGGGTGCCCTTATTGAGGGGGACCTCTCAGGTAAAACGCTGTACTCTGTATCCAAGTTAACGTTAAATGCAAGCGGAACGAGTTCAAGATTTTTAGAGCTAGATGGAGAAAATGGATCCTTTGGCGCGACAATCGTTGTCAATGGCAACTATATTGAATTCTCCAATGTAACATTAACAGGCACCATGCTTGTCAATGAAACTGTACGTCCACCTTTACATTTAAATGTTTCTACCTATAAGCCATTAGCCATTGGCCGTGTGGCAAGCAATAATCTGTCATTTATCAACTGGTCTAACCCAGAAAAACCAGAAGAGGATAATTCGACAAATAATAATCCATCAACAGATCTGCAAAATTGGACAAATCAGAACCCTGATAAAGACAAGCCATTTGTCAACTGGTCAAAAGATAAGGTGACGATGAAAAATGTTGAAAAGCACATCGAATTTTACAATAGCTCGGTGTCACGCCTTGTCGTGTCTCAAAGTGGTACGAAGATCGAAACGAATACAAAATTACCGCGTGTAGACATTATCGGCAATGTCCGTGAATTCGAAATTCAAGGTAATATTGGTACACTCAATCTTGATACAGAGACAAAGCTGACAATATACGGAGATAGTAATATCGACTGGATCAATTACAATAGCTTTACAGATTTAGAGCTATACATAGATGGTCGAGTAGGTACGTTATACGTTGATAATGCCTATGGTTGGATTGATATCGGCGACTATACGTATATTGACAAAGTCATTATTCCGAAGGGCGAATCACCAAATAATATATTCGATGATTTCCTAGAAGACAAAGATAACGTAGGAAGTATTACTGACCCAGACGGCAAACCGATCGATAAGGACGATATCGACAATCAAAAACCGTCAGATAAAACGAAACCAATTATTAGCATCTCAGGTGTCAAGGTACTGAACGGCAGTGAGATTCAAGCAGACTTCCACTCCAACGAAGTCGGTACGTACTACTATATTGTCCGTGAAAAAGGCGCTGAAGTACCGACAAAACGAGAAATGGTAAACCGTCATTCTGTTGAGAATGTGGCGAACGGAACAGGTGCAGCAGTAAACGGCACGAATACCATCAAAGTATCTAATTTAGGAGAGAAAAAAGAATATGTCATCTACGTGATGGTAGTTGACGGTGCGAAAAATGCTTCCGACATTGTATCGCAAACATTCCAAATGAAGGATGCTTCGCCGCCGAAAGTGAGTAGTTTAACCGTGTTACCTCTTCATGGTGGTAAACGGGCGGAAATGAAATTCGTAGCAAGTGAGCCAGGAGATTACTATTACTATGTACGTAAGAAAACAACCGCTGCAGATCCGACAACCGCAGATGTCATTGCCAATCCAACAGGAAAAGGTAAGGCAGTTGCAGGTGATTTAGCAATTACGGAAATTCTAACAGGCTTAGAGGCTGAAACAGAATATCAACTTTATGTAGTAATGAAGGACAACTCTGGAAATAACTCAGTAGATCCGATTCCAAAAGAGGCTGTAAAAGAATTCAAGACAGGTGCATTGGATAATATTCATCCGTTTGTGGAAAATACGAAACTCGAACCAGCCGGTAAGGAAAACCAATTCTACGTGTATTTTAACGAAGCATTAGATCCTGAAAGTGCCCGAAATGTAAATAACTATGATTTATCTGGAACAGTCATTGTAAATACAACTGGTCAAAATAAAATTAAGCCTTCTGCAGTGGAATATAAAGAAGGCGATAAAAAAGTATTATTAACAATCCCATCTGGAACAGGGTTTGTCTATGGTGATACATTAAGGGTAACGGTATTACCTAGCGTAAAAGATTTAGCGGATAATGATTTTGAAAATGCAAATACAGTTCAGCCTGGTAAAAATATTCGAAACTATGCGGAATACGTGCATGAAAAACTAGATATGCCAGTTATTTCAATTGAAAATGTTGTTAGCAAACCCGACCAATCTGATAATTTTAAACGTGTAGAAGTTGAATTTAAACCAAACAAGGCTGGTACGTACTATTACATGGTGTTACCGGATATAGTCGTAGACAATGGTGAAACAAAAACCTTTAAGCAATATTTAACAGATAAGGGTATTACAGAGCGCGATTTCGTTAATGAATTTGCGATTGAATCATCATTAAAGTCTGGTTACTTCCAACTTGGCGGGCAGGATATTTATATTGAACGTGGCTCTGGGCCAGCAGATTTAGAGGAAGAAACAAAAAAATTCCCAATTTCTATTTCAAAAGACAAACTTAATCCATTCTTAAGCTATTCTGTTTATATGGTCTTAAAGGATCGTGGTGGGGAAATCTCGAAAATAGCATCAAAAGAAATACTTGGCGATACGAAAGCACCATTAATTAAAGATATAGTAGTGAAACCAAAGGAAAACGATGATACAAAGGCTATGATTAGTTTCAATACCGATGAAACGACAAAACTCCATTATTGGTTTGTACCGAAAAAAAATACAGATGGCACAACAAATGATTCAGCTAATTTAACAATTAACACGCCGGCAGAACGCAAATTCTTAGAGGAAAAACTTAAATCTAGTCCATCTGTGACAAAGAGTGGTAAAGGGACATTCCCATTAACAGAGGCCTCAGGTTTCACAGCAACGCCACATACAGACTACGTTGTCTATTTAGGTGCAGAGGATACTTACGGTAATATCACGGTCTACAAAGCCAATGCAGCAGGAGACAATCATGATGAAACGAATGCAGGTTGGATGAAGCAAGATTTCTACTCAGATGGCACAGCACCGCGTGTAGAAGACCCTATCTTCAAGCGAATCGATGGGAAAACATTTGAGATCACATTCTCTGAAGCAGTTGGTGACCCATCCAGTCCAGGAAGCATCATTGCTAACAACCAACCAATCTTTAATTTAACTAATTTAGATGGGACAACAGCTACCTTACCAAGCTATGCATGGGCATGGGAAGATGGTGCTTCGACACGAGAAACATGGAAGCCACGTAAGATGATTATTACCTTTAATAGTGAAGTGAATCAAAGTTTTGCTTTAACGGTTAATGCGAATATTACCGATAAAGGCAGTGCAGTGATTGCAAATACACAACTACCATTTGCGAATGGTAAACCAACGGCATCTTATATCTATAGAACCCTTACGACGAATATTGAAAGTGCTAAACTTCAAGAACCAATTTCTGTAGATAGAAGTAATAAAATTAATGCAACATTTGACTTTACGTTTGCTGATCCTTCTGTACAACCAGGAGAAGAGGTCAACTTCTACTACAAAGTATACAGTAAGACATATTCACAATCCGACATCGATAAAGTAAAACCAATTGAGGTCATTGATCCAAACACTTCAGGCGCATTAACAAGCCTCAGTGATGGTAAAGGCAAAACACCACTTACAAATGGTCGAACAGTGCAGCCTATTACAAATAATATATTCCCATTCATTGAGGGAGATTATATTGTCATCGTTATAGTTGATAAATATGGAAATAAGCATCTTGTGCAGGATAAGATATCGAAATAATACCCATTCCTTTTTGGGTATAGTGGATTATAGTATATAAAGATTTAACTAGGAAATCGAAAAGGCTATAAGTCGCTAATAATAAACTAAACCCTATAAAGTAGACAATATAACAAGACATTCATCTCATTACGGACAGAGCCCGAATAGTGGACACTTAAAGTGGACTATTCGGGTTTTTTGATTTTCTTCAAGATTAAATCTCGTTATACTCACCATACAGTTTAAGAACGGCGTAATGTACATGAGTAAATACTATTTTATGATATCAACTTAGACCACTAGAATTTAATTTTTATGCAAAAGTTTGTTGTGATAAACCTTATTGCTCGTTGGTCAAAGAGGCAGAAGTACAGCGACATATTCGATCGTGGGGAATAAACCGCTTACTTATCATGAGTAAATGTCGCAACTAGTAAAATGGTCGTTTTTTCGATGGTATGCTCCCATTAAAGGAACGTTTCCCTATTATTGCTGATATTGTTGGTAAAAAAGCAGAAGGAAAGCAACAACTGAAGCAGTATGAAGAAGATGCAGAAGCTTCGTATAAATGGTACAGTGGCTGAAGGCGAAACTGCTGTGGTACTTCAATATTTTTGGAATAAAATATGTATGTGATGAAAACAGGTGGGGTAGCTGATTTATTGTATCAACCTGAAGGTTTTGCTATGGATGAAAAGGTACAAGCGTTACAGCCGAACAGTGGGCCGTATATTCACATTTCTGAAGAATCCATGCATGATACGCTTGTTGGTAATTAATTATTTGTATTACTTTCTGCGGATAAAGAAGCTCAAAAAGCTTTTGAAGAATTACAACAAGCCCTTGTGGAACTCTTTGCCTGCCGTAAAAAACAATCAAGTATATTATATAGAGGATAAATGGAATTATGATGATATGACAACGAGTGAAATGTTGTTGGAGGAATTGCCGAATATGTTAGCGAAATAGCGTTAGTCCTACGCTATTTCCAACATTTTAATGCCATCAAAAGTAACAGGTATTCAGGATTAAACCCAGATTGTTTCGTGCTATATACTTTGAGCGAGGTTAACAGTCGACAATATTTTGAAGTGTAAAAACCCAAGTGGAGTCACCGCCACTTGGGTTTTGTCCTGCATTAGGAATTTAGAAATCGAGGAAGCCTGCTAAGCATTGCAGGGAGCACACTAACATGTTCTTCTTCAGCAAATTTTACATAGTTCGTGTGAATGTCACTGGCCGCTAGACCCTTCATTCGCTCAAAAACCTGCTCGGCTCCATCCAGCATATCCGGTAGCTCTTCCGCGCCGATCGTTAACAGAAGGTTGAGTGGATACTCACCTTTCCATGTTTCCTTAAACATGTCTAATTCCTTTAGTATTTCATTTTCTCCCCACCAAACAGAGGGGCTACCGGCTACATAATGGGTAAATAAGTGAGGTCTTGCAAACAGTGCATGCAATGTGAAAAGCCCGCCTAGTGAATGACCAACAATAGCTTGCTTTCCAGCATTAATTGGCCATTCCTTGGCAATTGCAGGCTTTAGTTCCTGCTCAATAAAGTCTAGAAAGTCATCAGCATGGCCACTAGTTGGCCATGGTTTGCCTATAGAACGGGATGGTAGGCTAGCTTCATTTACTGGCATTGTAAAATCACGACATCGTCGATCCATATCAAATGGTTCACGCGAAGGATAGCCGATACCAATCACTACTATCGGATCAAAGCCTTTAGGTTTTCTTGTTTGTAGTTTTACTGCTTCGGCAAGCGTTTGAAAAAGGGCATCCCCGTCTAAGGCATAGATAACTGCATAGCCATTGGGAGGGGGTTCATCCATTGGAGCCGCGACCAAAATTCTGTAGTCAAGTTTCCTACGGGATGTCATTTGCAGTTCAAAATAGCTCTCTTGTCTATAAGGTAGTCCAGTCATGTTACTCATGGCGCTAGGAACTCCAATACGTCTTCTATCACTTCGCCTTGAGCTTGAATTCCGCCATTCAGCCAGTAATCACCTGAAGTTTCAAAAACTTGATTGTTTTTGACGGCAGCTGTACTTTGCCAAATGCTACTTTCCTTTAATTCTGTTAAGTATTCATCGCCTAGATTTCCGTCATTAATAAGGAAAATATAATCTGCGTCCAATTCAGGTAATATTTCCAACGATACTTCAAAGGCGCCGCTTTTCACTAAGTTGCTTTGTTCAAATCCTAATTCATGTGTTAGCACATAGCCTCCAAAATAGTCATCATTCATAAAAAACATACCTTTTGCATTAAATCGCATTAAAGCTACTTTCTTCCCTTCCACAGCAGTCAGCTTTTTCTTCGCAGCATCAACCTTTTCCCGATAACGTTGTAGAGCTTGTTCTGCCTTTTTTGGTTCATTGACTAGTTGGCCCAAAATTTTAATAGAATTGTTTAAATCACTAGGTGCGTTTTTGAACACGTAGGTCGGGGCAATTTTTGCATATTTGTCATATACACCTTTCTCGGCATAATTGGCGTTGTGCAAAATAATTAAATCGGGCTGATAAGCCAGAATTGCTTCTGCAGATGGGGGGCCACTTGCAAAGCTAATCTCTGGAACATCATTTAGCTGATTTTGTAAATAGAGTTGCGGCTTAACACCGTTCGACCATTGCACAATCGGCTTAACTCCTATAGCAAGCAAGGAGTCCTCCATCACAGGTGCAAAAATTTTAGTTGGTTTAGTCGTGAGTGTTATCTCGTTGCCAAGCTCGTCTGTTACCGTCAGTGGATAGATGTTTTTTTCCTCGGCATTGTTAACCGTTGATGCTTCCATTGCGTTGGCTGATGTATCTTCCTGATCTACTGTTTTAGAGTTGCAGGCAGTGAGCATTACGAGTGTAATTAACAGGGTTGTTAGAATGCAGAAAGCCCTAAAAATCGAACTGTATTTATTGCTAAGAATTTGGTGCATATAAAATTAAAATCTCCCTTCACTGATAATGATTCTCACATAGAATTATAAATCAGTGTTAGGTAAGACTCCATGGACGGGAACAGGAAAGGGATTTGGATTTTTTTCGGTTAACATTAACAGCATTTCGTCCAGCATCCGATTTATGGCAATGGCGGAATACTCGAACCAAGGATTAGACGGTATGAGATAAACATAACCATTTTGTACGGCCTTCAGTTTTTTCCAGTGAATAAGATGCTGTAGCGAAAGCCAATAAACCCGAGTATCAGTGTCTGGGCAAAGGAGAATTAGCAGACGATCAGGATTCAACTCCAGCAGCTGGTCAATGGAGATTTGCTCATTACAGGGTTCCTTCTGTACATCGATGATATTTAGCTGTAAATCTTGAGAAATAACATCTCGTATCCCATTGTTGCTATATAAATATAGTTTATCTCCTGATAATCTGAGAACAGCAAAACGATCTTCTCCAACATTGTGTTTAATAGCCTTCTGTGCCTGCAAAGCTTTTTGTTCGTAAGATTGAATGAAGTCTTCACATTGACTTTGTTTCTTTACTTCAAAAGCTATTTCTCTAAGCTGTGTTTTCCAATTTCCATTACCTATACTGATTATTTGGATACCTGCCTTTTCAAGCCAATTAGTCATACTTACAGAGGTTTTTTCATGAACAATAACAATATCTGGTTTCGCAGATGCTAGCTTTTTAAAATTTTCCTGTGACTCAGCATCAAAAATATTTAAGTGGATGTTAATTTTAGACTGGTAATAGTAGTAATAATAGGGACTCCATTTAGCGTTGAGTGGGGCAGCTACTGGTATGACACCGAGTGCTAGTAGGTTACCGATTACTGAAACGCAAAAGGTAGAAATTCGCTTTCGAAAAGCCTTACTATATAAGGATGGAGAAACACCAACTTCTTTCTTAAATTTTCGACTGAAATAAAACTCGTCGTTATAGCCGACTTTTTGTGCAATGTCTCGTAACAAAAAATCTGTTTCACGAAGCAACTGTTTCGCTTGTCCGATACGAAGTTCGGTCAAATAATCGGTAGCACTTTGTCCATATGATTTCTTAAACGCTTCGCCAAAATAGTTTGGGCTCAAGCCTGTTATCAACGCTAGATAATCAATAGTTAATGGTAGATCAAAATGATTTGCCATAAAAATTCGCACATCGTCTAGAGACATCTGTACAACGTCCCCGATTTTAGTGCTATGAGTTTTCTCGTTATGCAACATGCGAATCCACCTCTCAGCCAAAAATCTATAATCAGGTTAAATATTGGCGGCATTAATTGAGTAACTTTCAATATCCAATCAATCGAGGCAAAGCCCCAAGTAACTTTTCCCTTGTGTAAGCATCGCTATAATTCCATTTTCTCGCGTCTACTAAATAAAAATTACCTTTCTTCACTGCAGGTAGGCTTTTCCAGAGGGAGCTGTTGATGAGTGCCTCTGTAGCTAGTCTTGATTCAAGATTATCTGAGAACAGCAGAAAGATTCGATCACCTGCATAGGCAGGCATTAAATTTAACGGTATTTCTTCATAGCCTTCGCCGGATTGAATTAAATTTTTAATTAAGTGGTTTGGTTGAAAACCATATGGATGATAGAGAGCAGTTGATAGACCTGTGCATCCCATCACAAATAGACGTTTCCCTCGGTCGAAAATAAAAACAGAGGCTGTTTCACCAGGTGCAAGAGTTGTTTGTAATTGTTGCCACATCATAACTTCCTTTTCTTTGAAACGATAAAGCCAATCTTGCGCCACTTGTTCCTTGCCAAGCCATTGTCCTAATAGAGCAATACGCTTTTCAAGGGTGTCCCATGAGTTATGCGTAACAGTAGGAGCAATTTCTGATAAAACTCGATATTGCTGTTCGTCAGCATTTGTAAAGATAATTAAATCAGGATTCAATTCAGAGGATTTTTCAAAATCAATCGGAAAGTTTACATCTTGAACAAGTGGAACACGATTTCTATAGAACGATTTATTAATGGCAGTTTTATCTCCACCAATCGGTTGTATATCAAAAATGAGCATATCTCCAAATGTCTCGCCATGATAAATAACACGGCTAGGAGAGGAAGGGATTTCAACCTCATGACCGGTCCAGTCCTGTACAACAACCTTTTGCTTTTGCTTGCGGGCAAATTGCTTTGGTGGTATACCGATAATTTGTTTAAAGCGTCGATTAAAATAATATTCATCGTTAAAGCCTACCAGCTGCGCAATATCCTTTAACGGTTCATTTGTTTGTTGAAGTAGTACTTGCGCGTGCTCTAATCGTAATTCAGTTAAATAATCAAGCGGTTTTTTACCTGTTAATGTTTGAAAGATTGTACTGTACTGCCATTGAGCAACATGAGCTAAACTTGCTAATTGTTTGACTGTTAGCGGCATTTGAAAGTGCTCATGTAGATATTCGATGGTTTGCTCGACAGCTTTTGATGCATCAAATGTATGATCTTTTTGAAGTTGATAGTCAAACAAAACACTAAGGCATTCATATAAAAGACTTTGTTGTTTGATTGGATTAAGATGTGTTTTGTAAAGCTCCTCAGCGAGTCGAATTAAGCGAGCGTAAGGATAGATTGGATACTCTATCAGGTTAGAAAATAGACTTTCTTTGTATGTAGAAGGTACTTGTTGTTGTAATTGAATAGTCGTAAATGATATTTTATAAAAACTATAATGATGCTTATCTATATCTGAAAAATCCATGACGGAATCAGGTGGGAGGAGAAAAATTTTACCCTGTGCAACAACGTATGGATTATCGTCAATAGTTAGCGTTCCACAGCCCGTAGTAAAAATAATTAACGTATGTTGCTTAGCCAATATTTGCTGGCAACTCCATTGTACGGAGCGAGTAAAATAGTCAATATCGGATAGATGAAAAAGCAATGCTGTTTCGTAAGAAATCGGCTTTTTATGGTCCAACTTTTTCGCTCCTTTATGTAAATGAAAATGATTATCAATTAATAGTATTGTATAAAATATAAAGGGGCATTTCAACTAGGTGAAATGCCCCTTTATATTTTATTTATTTTTTTAACATAGCAGGGATTTCTTTTAATAACCATTCTCTTGTAAAAGCATCACTGTCACTCTTTTGGATATCAATCGTGTAGATATGTCCATTTTTGACCGCAGGTAGATTTTTCCACATATTGCTTTCCATCATATCGTTAGTTGACTGTTTCGCTTCATCATCTACTGGTGTCAGTATGAAGATTCGGTCTCCGGCATACTCAGGGAGAAGTTCAGTGGAAATTTCAACAAAGCCTTTCTCTTCATCAAGAATTTGTTGAATATTTTTACCTGGTTTAAAGCCACCATTCGAATCGTAAAGTACTTGTGATAGTCCAGTACGAGCCATGACAAATAAACGATCGCCAGGATAATAAGTCAAAATTGAAGCTGTTTCATTGGGTTGTATTGTGCCGTCATCAACTAGTGATTTCCACATTTTTTCAGTTTTTTCATTATAGTTGTTTAACCATTCTGTTGCTTGTTGTTTCTTTCCAAATATATCACCAAGTACGGATAAACGTTTGTCTAAAGGAGCAAATGTATCGATCACTATAGTTGGAGCTATTTTAGCAAGCTGTGAATACGTTTTTTCATCAGTAGTTGCAATGATAATAAGGTCAGGTTTTAAAGCTAATGTTTTTTCTACATTGATAGGGAAGCCTACATCCTCTACATTTTGTACACGATCTGCCCATGCATAATTGGTAATCCATGAGAAGCCAGCCCCTACTGTCTTAATATCTAAAGCAAGTAAATCACCATAGCCTTCACCATCATAAACCACTCTTTCCGGTGAAACAGGAATTTCAACCTCATGTCCTACAGTGTCTTTATAAACGCGTACTTTTGCTTCTTCCACTGGAGTTTCTTCTTTATCTGTTGCTGCGTTCTTTGAGCCACAAGCAGTTAGCAATACCCCGAATATTAATAGTACGCTACAAATAAGCATATATCGATTTAACTTTTTCATGTGAGTTCCTCCGTATAAAAATGAAATAGATAATGATTATCATTATCGATATAAGACAGCATAATGTAGCCGGTTATTTTGCACAATGGAGAAACTAAAGTAGTCTAATTAATCTTTATACAAAATGCTCTAAAAAAGGTAGACGTACATTAATGGAAAGATTATATGAATAATTGATAATAATTATCATTATCATTTATAATGGCTATGCTAGTAATTGTAAACAAAAGAAATGAGTGAATGCATTGGACATTAATCATCATATTTTTCTATGGAATCGTGCCTCTATTAAAGTATTGGATGTACGTCATAATAGGTTAAAAAAGGGTGAATCTTTGGATGCCTATAAGTTGCCTGCTAGTGCATTTCTTTTTGCAACACGCGGCAGTGCTGTGGTGCAACTGAATAAAATTGAATATATTTCCCGAAAATTTCAAGTGATACATAGCGGCAAAGGAATTCACCTGAGCATATCCTTAACAGAAGCAGAATTTGAGTTTTATATGATATATTATCGAGCAACAATACCACTACCATGTGCAAAGAACATCATAGAGAAGATGGAGAAAAGTAATCCATTCCATATGCAATATAGTTTTTTGCCGCATTATCCTAGCACCCTTTTTTATCATGTGAAATTGATGAATCAAAGATGGCAACAACCAGAGCCGATTGGTCGATTCCATGTGAAGACACTATTCTATCAATTTACGTATAGTGTTTTGGAACAGCTCCACGTTCAGGGGGTTGAGGTGAAGCAACCAGAGCTTGCCGATCAAGTCATTGTCTATATTCAAGAGCATTATGCTGAGTCCATCATGTTGGAATCCCTTGCAGAAAATTTGAATTACAGTGTGCCTCATTTATCTTCTCTATTTAAAAAAAGGACGGGATTTAGCCCAATTGAATATTTAATCTTCACCAGAATTGAAAAGGCTGAAATGATGTTAGTTGAAACAGATGCGACTGTCAGTGAGATTGCCAAAAGTGTAGGATATAAAGACTCGTATTACTTTAGCCGCCTTTTTAAAAAATATAAAGATGTTTCACCTGCAAAATATAGAAAAATAACATTAAATCAGCGAAAAACAGAAGATTCTCCAGATAATTGCATAGAATTCTCCATTGTTGGACAAGCCTCTCAACGATATATTGGTGATAATCATTATCAATATACTGAAAAAGGAGACTTATTAATGGTTAAACCTACAAAAATGCACATGCTCGCAACTTTATTTTTATGCTTCTCTTTGTTATTGAGTGCATGTTCTGAGCGAGCAATAGAAAATAGTTCAACAAACGGAAGCATAAAAACAACAACTTCTCAGTCCGAAGAAGTCCAAACAAGAACTAAAATTGTCAATACTGGTAATGGCGAAGTTGAAATCCCAGAAAATCCACAGAGAATTGTTGTCACTGCAGAAAGTTATGCTGGTTACTTACTAGCACTTGGCATAAAACCAGTTGGATTGTCTCAATTTGGTTTAAGAAATCGATACTTTGATGGACTAGTGGATGGTGTCGAGAATATTGGAGATGATGAATCACTCGAAAAAATTCTCGAATTAAAGCCAGATTTAATTATTACAAAAACGTCCTCCGAAAATATTGAAAACCTACAAAAAATAGCCCCAACCATTGCCATTAAGCCGAAAGAAAAGGATTTTAAAGAACAGTTCCTTGAATTTGGAAAAATGTTTGGGAAAGAAGAAGTTGCAGAACAATGGATTGCTAATTGGAATAGAAAAATTGCAGAGTACCAACCACTTATTCAAGAGAAAGTAGGCAATAAAACAATAGCAATTCTCGGTGTGGGTGAAAAAGAAATATATGCATATGGTGATAAATTTGGAAGAGGCGGAGAAATCATGTACGGAGAGTTTGGTTTAAAGGCGCCTGAGCTAATTCAAAAAGAAGCAATCGATTTAAAGGGTGGATGGGTTTCCTTTTCTTTAGAACGACTCCCAGAGTTTGCAGGAGATTATATATTTGTTGAAGATAACGCCGATTTTGAAAAATCAACATCTGGGGTTTTATGGAAGGACCTGCCGGCTATAAAAAATAACCGTGTATTCATCATAGATGAATATGATTCTTTCTTCAGTGATCCTATTTCCTTAGATAAACAGCTTGAATTTATTGTGAATAGTTTACTGGAAAGGGAAAATAATATGTTTAGTTAAAAAGGAATAAGCCTTTAAAAATCTCTCGTGCCTACATAAGGTATGGGAGCTTTTTTGTTGCTATGGAAATTGCTAAATCATAAAAAACCAGCAAACCACTATTTTATCCATCAATTGGTAGAGAACAAATAAGTAAGGGGGTACGATAACAATGTTTACATTGTTATTTGTAGTAAGAGTATAGGAGGAATTGAGAAATGAATAGTCAATTAAAGAAAGAAAGGCAACACTTTTGGATGTTCGTTTTGACAGGTATGCTTTTAATCATTACAACCACGGGTTTCGCCAGGATGGCCTATGGAATTATATTACCTTTCATGCAGGTGGGTCTGTCACTCACTACGACAGAGTCTGGATTATTAGGAACAATGTTATTTTTAGGTTATTTGTTAACTGTAGGGATGGCAGGCATTTTGACGCTGCGTATAGGGGCGAAAAAAGTGCTGCTGTTAGGTAGTGGACTTGTTGTTGCAGGATTAGCAGGTCTTGTATTTGTCACGGACTTTTGGTGGGCAGCTATAAGTTTGTTTTTAGCAGGCGCTGGTAGTGCACTAGTTTATACACCTCTTCTATCAATAGCAGTTGGCTCGTTTCCAAAGAAAAGAGGAACAGTGATGGGACTGTTAATGAGTGGGGCAGGTATTGGGATGCTATTATCTGGAATACTTGTGCCATTAATGTTACAGCAATTGCCACAGCTTGGATGGCGAGGCCCTTGGCTAATATTTGCAAGCATAACAATCATCGTAGTGCTACTTGCAGCGTTTGTTTTAAAAACTCCACATGCATCACACGAAAATGTAAATGGTGACGAAAAAACGAAGGGGTGGAGAAGTAAAGAACTGTATTTCATTGCAGTGCTCTATTTTATTGTTGGTATTGTCTATTTAATACCGAATTTATATCAAACAAGTTATATGAAAGAGCTTGGACTTTCTAACGCAATGGCAGGAACCTATGCGATAGCGGGTATTGTTTCAATTGGAGGTGCTCCGTTATGGGGAATGCTCGCTGATCGAATAGGTGTAAAAACAGCGTTACTTGCTGCTTTAATAATGTCTGTGGTTGGAGATATTCTTCCAATTGTATACGGAACTATAGCAGGATTTATTGTATCAGCAGTTATTTGGGGTTCTTCACTTGGTGGTGTTCTAGTGCTAATTCAAATGAAAGCCAGTCAACAAGTGCAACCTAAGTATGTTGCGACTGCAATTGGTTTTATATCTATTTTTTATGCAGTTGGCCAAATGATTGGCCCTGTGCTTGCTGGTGGACTAATAGAATACGCTGGTGGTTATATATCTACATACGGTTTCGGTGCAGTTATGTTCTTCTTGTGTGTACTTCTTGCCATGATGATTCAATCGAAAGAAGTGCAGTAAAGGCATTGTTAGTAACAATAAAGCACTCTGACCTATTCCTTTTTTATTTTTATTTAATAGCAAAAGAGTTTTGAATTTGCTATACTTTCAACAGATAATGAAAATCATTCTCAACAAGAGTTGTGAAGGGTGTGATGAAACATTGACAACTAACTTTCATCAGAACTTTAGCCATTTTTTCAATGCGTTGGACATATCAAAGAAACACGGCGCCCCAACAGAGTATATGGCATTCCAATCCAATGTTAAAGAGGGAACGATACATCGCTTGATTCCGCGTTCAGATTTAGAAGTGGTCATCTCTGACTATGCTTTTTATCAAAATTATCAGATGCAAATGTCTACGAAACAGCCAATGATTGAACTTAGCTTTTGTATGCAAGGTGTTAGAGGAATTCAGATTTCGGGATTAGAGCACGAAATGGCTTCAGGGACATGCTCTCTTCAATTTATAGAGCAAGTAGCAGCAAATTTTTCTTTTCATAAAAATGAATGTTATAAAATGGTAGGGATTGGTATGCCGGTTTCAACTTTCAATCATTTTATGCAAGCAACGGGTGGCGGTAGAGGTAGTGTGAAAAAATTTTCCCATGTTATTGGAGAGAAATCGTACCGAATTTTTCAAGAAAAAATGGAACCATCCGTATCTATTATTGTTAAGCAAATGTTGGATGCAGTAGACAGCAAACATATGACAAATCTAGAGTTAGAATGTTGTGCATTACAACTACTATCTATGACATTTCGTTCTTTCCTGTTAGATAATTCTCCAAGGCCATCAGAATTCTCAAAAAGTGATATATCAAAAATCAAACTAGCTCAGACCATGATTATTGAACACATGATAGATCCGCCTACATTAATGGAATTATCACGTTCAATAGGACTTAACGATTTTAAATTAAAAAAGGGCTTTAAAGAGATGTTTGGCACAACGGTTTTTGGTTATTTACGAGAAAAACGCTTGGAAAAGGCGTATTTATTATTACAGGAAGGGAAGATGAATGTGAATGAAGTATCTAGTCAAGTAGGCTACGCTAACCCTAGTTATTTTGCACAAACTTTCAAAGATAAATATGGAATCAATCCTAGCAATTTTGTTAGAGGTAAAAGGATTGTAGAGGACATAGATGGCTAATCTGATTTCACAAGATGCAACACCTTTATCGCAAACATTTTATTATCCGATACAAATTGCTAGGTTAGAAAAGGTCGTTAGTAAATCTGAGGAAATTTCTTCGTTACCATCTATTTTAGTTATTTATGAAGGACATGGATTTCTTACTTTAAAGGGAGAACAATACAGGCTATCACGTGGATGCGTGGTACTTTGGCATAATGCAAAAGAATTAGACATCACAACCAAGTTACATGCTGGACTTCGAGGAACGCTAATCCAATACCATGGTTTAACGAACGACCAATCTGAACCGAGCATATTGAAGCATTCCGAACCGCTTTCGGACTGCTCTTACGAGATAATTCGTATGGCTTCAGAGTTAGAAATAATATCGAGCGAATCTATGAACAGTAACCCATTTCATTTTCAAAAATTATTTTTAGAACTTCTTGAAGCACTTTACAAAGAAATGGAAGATAGAATTCGACCTAGTGATTCCTGGCTAGAACAAATACTCAATTATATGGATAGACATTTTCATGAAGATTTAACACGGGAACAGATTGCCCAATTAGCACAAGTCAGCCCAGAGCACTTCTCACGTGCTTTTCGTAAAAAGACAGGCCTAACTTTTAGTGCATATCTTGCCTTACTACGGATTCGTGAATCTCAGCAGAAGTTGCTATATAACATGCCTAAATTAGATAATCTGGCGCAGGAAGTCGGCTACAAAGAAGGTACCTATTTAAGCCGCAAATTTAAGCAGTTAGTGGGGATGTCTCCTTCCGCTTTTTATAATAAGAAAAAGCGAGTGGTTTCTCTTAATACGAATCATACTGCGTGTCTACTTGCACTTGGTATTATACCTGAATTGGGGGTGTATTCTGAGTGGCTAGACGATGTTAAGCAAGTAAGTCCCGTATACAAGCTAAATAATTATGAACAGGATACAACATCCATCTATAAAAATATCGCAGCAGTTCGACCTGATTTAATCATCAACTATAATACAGCTAAGAACAATAAGTCTTTACTTTCAGTGGCTCCTGTACTTGAAATTCCTTTTATGCATATCAGTTGGCGCGAACAGTTTCGCCTTATTGCAGATATTGTAGATAAACAGCAACAAGTGGAGGCTTGGTTTAGCCAATATGATCAATTGGTTTCGCAATGTAACGAGCAACTTGATCACTATCTGGGCATAAGGGGGACAGCCATTGTGTGGGAAATCGGTGAAAATATCGCATATTGTATAAATAGCAGCTTTGGAAGAGGAAGCCAAATTTTGTATGACGATATGGGATTTCATTTACCTACTTCTATGCTTCATCATAATATAGAAAAAAGTGGCTATATTGAGATAGATATTGAAGCTATCGCAAATTACCCCGCTGATCATATATTTATTACAGCACTTCCATTGAATAAAGCAGGCAAAAAGCGTGTGAGTCATTTGTTTCAATCAGAGTCTTGGCTTAAGATGGAGGCTGTGCAGCGGAAGCAAGTATATGTGATTAACCAATCAAACATGTTTTATGGCTATGATCCGTTGTCTTCGAAAGCACAGCTATATGAACTAATGAAGGTGTTAACATCATAATAATGAACGGTAATAAATCATTTTAGTGCATAGACAATGTTTACTCGCCAATTTACAATAACAATTGAGAATCGTTATCAATAGTTAGAAATGGAGGGTTTAAATTGCGCTTACAACAATATCAATATAGGAAATTCATCGTTCCGTTATTTCTATGCTTGCTATTAATGTTAACGGCATGTGGAGAAACAAATAATACGGGGAAACCTAAAGCAAGTGAAGAAACACAAGAAACTGCCGTGACAAAAACGATTACAACAGTAAATGGAGAGGTGACAATCCCTATTCACCCGAAGCGTATTGTAGCCGTGGAATACATAGGTAGTCTAATCGCATTAGACATAATTCCAGTAGGAGCCCCTGGATTAACGCTTAAAAATTATTATTTCAAAGATGCGCTAACTGGAATTGACGATATAGGTGATTACAGCGCGCCATCTACTGAAAGTGTTCTTGCGCTTAGCCCAGATTTAATCATAACTGGGAATGGAGATAACTATGAGGCGTTAAGTAAAATAGCCCCTACAGTTGTTGTGCCATATGGTGAACTAAAAAATGCTCATGAAGAACTAACTTATTTCGGTCAATTACTCGGAAAAGAAAAAGAAGCTGAAGCATGGTTAGATCATTACGATCAAAAGATTGCAGATGCTAAAGCAAAGATTGATGCAGTTCTTGACGAAGGGTTAAGCTTCTCTATCATGGAATACACTGATAAGGAGACTTATGTGTATGGAGATAATTTCGGTCGTGGGGGACAGCCCATCTATCAAGCGCTTGGACGTAAGCCTCCTGCAAATATAGCAGATGAAATTATGGAGAAACAATGGGCTCAAATTTCAGAGGAATTGTTGACAAGCTATGCAGGTGATTATATTATTATGACTTCTAACAGTCGAACGGTTGAAGATTTCAAGGCGGATCCACTATGGGGAACTTTGCCTGCGGTAAAAAACGATCGTCTTTATGTTTGGCCGGAGGAGCGTTCTTGGTACTACGATCCGACCGCTGTTTTAGCTCAGGTTGAGGAATTAACAATGTGGCTAACAAATCAAAAAATTAAAATTAGTGATTAGAAGTAGAGTAATTGAAAAAGAAGCACCATTGTTAGCTTTATGGCAGATGGTGCTTCTTTTCATTTGGAATAAAATAATTTGATTTACCCTACATGTGAAATTTATCAAGCACCATCTTCAAAGAAAATGTTTAGATGCAAATAGTGAATGTAAAAAGAGAGGAGGGCATGCATTATACTCTCCTCAATTTGTGATTGTGATATTGGCGCTTTACAGGGATGTTAATTTCTAATGATTTGGAACGTACCAGATGTTTTCGTTTGAATGATGTGTTGATTGTCATTGACTGAGTAAGAAGCCGGTTCGTGATCACCGAATTCATTGATACGAACAATAGAAGCATCCTTTGGTAAATTCTCAATGATTATTTCCATATCTGCCACGAATTCTACAGGTTTTTTATTCAAAGTTGCTTGGAAGGTAATACGATTTAGATTTCTTGTGAGCTGGATATCCATTACGCCAGCGTCCCCATTAACTAGCGTCCCTAGTGGTGGAACGATGACGGTCATGTTTGCTTTTGTCGTCAAAACAAAGCGCTCTGTGCTGATTTCAGAGTCAGCAACATTGATTTTTGCTTTATAGGTATTTCTACTTTTGGCCATAGCTGTATTTTTACCTGGTACTGCTGCTGTGTCCGATAATATAGGGGTTTTTATCGTACTCCCCTTAGCTGGAAGTTTGTATTTGCCATTCACATAGTCTACTAATGTCCCTACATTCGGCACAAGCTGCTGTTGAACAGGTGTTAACGCTTCAAAGGCTGTTTTTACTGCTTGGACATCTTGATTAGTGGAAGTCTTTGGCGATAAAGCAGCAATGGCGTTTTCAACTTCTTTAGCTGCTGCTTTATCCTTTAATACAAGTTGTTCAGCATCTAGTAATAGTTTTTCAGTACCGCTAGGGAAAGAAACATTTGAAAATCTACGTAATGCATTGTATTCAGCTCGTGCTTCTGCGACATCTTTATGGAAGCTAATGCGAGACGAATTCAATAATTGGATTTTATTAACAACTTTATCAACGGATGTATTGGGCGCGATAGAAGATGTCAGTATTTTTTGTGTATCTGCGCTAACAAAGGACTTTTGTGCGGCATTTAATGTGTTATACCAATCTCTCGTTTCAATCACGTTTTGATAGTAATTAATGGATGTCGATTCGACAGAAGCTAACTTTTCTTCAATCTGAGTCGCCAGTCGACGATAGGCCACCCTTGTTTGCTGGTGATTTGACAGTGTGCTGTAATTCGTTACGTATTGCTTCTCTGTTTCTGTTAAAGCATTGTAGGCTTTGTTAGCTGCCTCTAATGTTGGTTGGAATGATGAAGCAGTATCATTAATGTTATTAATGAGCTGAATAACGTTCGAAACATTAGAGTTGTAATAATAGTAATTGTAATTGTAATTGTATATGTAAGCTGTCTTTGAATTTGCCGAGATACCAGCAGCAGATGCTGACGTAGTAGGTGTAGTAAAAATGAGCGAAGGAACTGCTACTAAAGCAAATAAGGCAAGGCTTCTTTTATGTTTCATAATATGGGAGAACCTCCTATTTCTATAATTACTAATTTTATCATAGCTTAGGATATTTTTATGCATTTTTTGGATGAATAGGTAGATGGTTTGTATATTTTTTGATGGAAAGTGTATCTTATATACTATTATGAACAATGAAATTTTATAGAATAATGAGCAGGCTATGGATTTTTCCCGTAGCCTGCTGTTTTCATAACTGGAGAGACGGATAGAATGGTGGAAGGGGACGGATAGAACCTTCAAGTCAGAAATGACCATATCAAAGGTTCCTTCTTCCAATTTTTTAAGCGCCTCAGTACCACTCAATGCAGTTTCAATATCATAGGGCTCTGTAGATAGCACGTTGGCTAGTATCTGCAAATTAACAGCATCATCATCAACAATTAGAATGTGTGAACGACTTGTTACAAGAGAATTTATTTCAGTAGCCACCATTTCATGTTCGTATTTTGAAAAATGGGCTGCCGTAAAAATAGAGGAAAGGCGACAGTTTATTCACCCAGACGAAGAGGATAGTTACTTTACACTTATGAAATTGTATGAAGCATTAAACAATACCATTGCTGTGGAGAAACAATCTTAGCGCTGCAAAAAATGCTAGAGGAGCAATTAGCTCTAGAACCGAATGAGAAAACCGAAAGCTGGTTTACTAGTTGGAAGAAGAAAAGGGCTGCGTCTGAAGCTGATATTTTGGGCTGAAACAAGCCCTTTTTGTATTGTCTAACTAGTAATTTTAAAAAATGTATGGAAATTTCTCGAATAAACTTTAATTTTCTATGTTAAGATTATAAATCTTTTATTGTGATAAGAACATCCATACATTATGATTATTTATAAAAAATGGGGGTGTTTGTAATGAAGAAATCCAAAAGTATTGCATTAAAATTATCTTCTTTAATCATCGGATTATTTTTAGTGCTATTTGTTACTTATACAGTAGTAACAAGTTTCATGTTATATAATCAAAGTGTAGATGATTCAGAAAGCGCGACACTTCAAAACGCTCAATTTTCTGCTGCTAAGATGAGCGAACGTTTTAAGAAAGCAAATGATACATTACAAACAACTAAACGCATAGTGGAGACGATGCATAATAATGGCGAACTTTCAGCTGAAAGTTTAATGAATATACTGGAAGTAAATCTAACAAAGAGCGATGATTTGATTGCGGCAGGAGCTGTTTTAGAAAAAGATTTCACGAAAATCGAACCAACTATTGATGTTACTTTAATTGATACGCAAGAACGCTTCGTACCTTATGTATCAAAAAATGGTAATGATATATCAACTACTGCTATTGAAGGAATTGAAGAAAAGAGTAGTGCCCAATGGTATTGGGTTCCTAAAGAAGAGGGGCGAGCTGTACTAACGGAACCTTATGATTATAAGGTTAATGGCGAAACAATCTCGATGACAACGATATCTGTCCCATTAGTGAATGCCTCAGGGACATTTTTTGGTGTGTTAACCGCTGATTTATCGATTGATTTTTTAAAGGGTCTGGTTGATGCCATCAAGCCAGATGGCGGATATGCGAGCATCATTACTGCTGGCGGTATACTTAGTGTAAATAGTATTAACCAAAAATTAGATGGAACAAATATGAAAGATGCAATCGACTGGGCAAGTGTTAGTAGTTCTATGCAAGATGGTAAACCAGACACCATGTATGTGGATTCAAAACAATTAGGAGAAAAATCATATAATGCTTTTGCACCAATGATTTTAGACGGAATTGATGAGACTTGGACGATTCAATTAGTTGTACCAAAATCTAAAATTCTTGAAACCTATAATCAGGTACTTATATTCACGATTGTAGCGGCAATTATCATCGTTATTTTAATGGCAACTGTAAGTGCATGGTTTATCTATAGACAATTGAAGCCGTTGAAGCTTCTACGTGCATCAATAGAAACAGCAGCGGATGGGGATTTAACGAAAAAAATTGACGAAAAATATATTAAGTCAGATGAAATAGGCGCAGTTTCAGTTGCCTATAATAATATGTTAGACAAAACGAATGATGCTATACATACGGTATTGCAATCTACGACTTTGCTTAACCAATCATCAACTCATGTCCATGAAGCATTTAATGAGATTGTAGCCTCTAGTCAAGAAGTGACAGTAGCAATAAACGAAATTGCTCAAGGTGCTTCTAAGCAATCTGAAGATACGGAAGAAACAAACTATCGAATGATGGACCTATCCGAACAGATTGATACGATTACACAGTTGTCTTCTCAAATGGAAGAGCTGTCTGCTAAGACGCAAACAACAACTGAAAAGGGTATGAAAGAAGTCGATAGTTTGCGTGTACGTAATACAGAAACCAATGAAATGAATGGACGAATACAACAGCAAATAGAATCATTATCTTCGAATATTGCGAATATCAACCAAGTTATTGTCTCTATTCATGGTATTACGGAGCAAACAAATCTGCTTGCACTTAATGCAAGTATTGAAGCGGCTCGAGCAGGAGAACATGGGAAGGGCTTTGCAGTGGTAGCCGAGGAGGTTAGAAAACTAGCTGAGCAATCGAGAAATGAAACAGATGTCATTAAGACAACTGTGGATAGTATATTAGAAAACTCTAAACAAACAGTATTAGTAATAGCTGCTAATGCTAGCTTAATGCAAGCGCAAAATGAATCCGTACAAAGCACGGAAATAGCCTTTAAGGACAATAGTGAGCTCTCTAGTTCTATTGCAACCTCAATTAACGAGTTACTCGCTAAACTTTCTGGTATGTTAGAGCACAAAAATCAAGCACTTATGGCTATTCAAAGCATTTCAGCTATTTCAGAGGAGACTGCCGCTTCTGCCGAGGAAGTAAGTGCTTCAACAATTGATCAGCAGGCAGAGCTAGAAAAGGTTGCAGAATCAATAAATAATATGAATAAAATCTCACAAGAATTACAAGAAGTTGTTAAACGCTTTAAACTCGCTTAATTCCTCTTCTTTATAAAAATGGCTTTGGTACTAAATCCTTCTATAATGAGAATATAGTAAAGTGAAAAGGAAATCTGTCAAGCCGCTAGTAAGCCGCAAGCCTCCTCAACCCAGGGGGCTTGCCTAACTTACTTTCCTGAAGGGGTCTTCAGATTCTTTTGTTATTCGGAAATACTACGAGCAATGACATGAAATCGTTTTTAAAGTTATTAGAAGGGTCAAGCAAAGCACATTGACCTAGCTCGCAGATAGCACTACTATAGAAAGAGATGAGGGGGGATAAACTACATGATGTATCTCGGTATGATTTTCTTTCAAATTGTTGCCCCAATTTTAGTGCTTCTTGTACTTGGAGCAGTCTTGCAGAAAAAATTTCGATTTAATTTAAAAGCATTATCCCAACTTATTACATATTGCTTTATGCCGGCTGCGGTTTTTGTGAATTTATATGAAACGACTGTGGAGCTGTCGGTACTAGGACAGGTCGCGGTGTTTATTATTCTCTTTATCGGGAGTCAAATGGTGCTCAGTCATTTTTTAGCAAAGGGACTTGGTTTAGCAAAAACAGAAACAGCAGTGTTTAAAAACAGCGTTGTGCTCATTAACTCAGGTAACTATGGTATTCCGGTTGCGCAAATGATATTCGCAACACAGCCGATAGGAGTGGCCATTCAGGTTATTCTAGTTATTTTCCAAAATATGACAACTTATACATATGGTTTATATAATCTTATTTCCTCGACAAAATCTGGGCTCGCCATTATAAAGGACTTCCTGAAAATGCCTATTATACATGCGCTTATTATTGGTGTGGCAATGAATTTCTTCAATATTGGTATCCCCCAGTTTATTCGTATTCCAATCGACCATGTAGCAGATGGTTTTATCGCTGTGGCACTTATTACGCTTGGAGCGCAACTATCCCAGCTTGAAATCAAGTCGATGTTTAATAAAACCGTTTTTGTCAGTTGCTTTACACGGCTGATTATTGGGCCAGCTGTGGCGCTTGTCATTATTTTTACGCTTGGCTTAGACGGTGTTGTAGCTCAGTCACTCTTTATAGCTAGTGCCTTTCCGACGTCACGCAATAGCTCAAGCCTTGCTTTAGAATACGATGTTGAATCAGCCACTGCAGCACAAACCGTGTTATTTTCCACTATTGTTAGCTGTATCACAGTGACGCTCGTCATTTACGTGGCAGAAATACTTTTTACATAAAGTATCTTCGTCATATATGAAATAGCTTGTGCCAAAATATAAAGTGTACTAATTAATTGTTATGATTTTAAAATATAACTTCCATCTATTAGTAATATCTGCTACACTAACATCAAATTGAATAGCTTTAACTAGGGGAGTCTGATGAGTCAGGCTGAGAGGGAAACGCATTGAGGTTTCTTGACCCTTTGGACCTGATCTGGCTCATACCAGCGTGGGAAAGTTAATGATTATCGCAGTACTTATACTTTGCGATAATAAACCCTTACATTCACAGCCGGATCCAAATTTTTTTGGATTCGGCTTTTCATATGTAGCAAAGTAAATTATTGGGGTGAGCTAGATTCGGTCCTTCTTAAAATATGTAAAAGGGAGCGAAGTAGTTTATGACAACAGTTAGCGAAAAAAACATTAACATTATGACTAGTTTTGATGGAAGCAAAAAGGTGTATGTAGAAGGCTCAAGATCAGATATTTTAGTGCCAATGCGTGAAATTATGCTAAGTCCAACAACTGGGAGCTTTGGGGAAGAAGAAAATGCGCCAGTGCGTGTATATGACACAAGTGGTCCATATACAGATCCTACTTACAAAGTAGATATTACCAAAGGTTTGCCTGCTTTGAGAAGCGGTTGGATAAAAGAGCGTGGGGATGTAGAAGAATATGAAGGCCGTAAGATTAAGCCCGAGGATAATGGCTTTCGTAATGCTGATGATCCACGTATTAAAGAAAATGTTTTTCCGGGGCTTTATCGAAAACCTTTACGTGCGAAAAAAGGGCGCAATGTAACGCAGCTTCATTATGCAAGAAAGGGCATTATCACACCAGAAATGGAGTTTGTAGCCATTCGCGAAAATTTAGATCCAGAATTCGTACGTGCTGAAATTGCTGAAGGTCGTGCAATTATGCCTTCAAACATTAATCATCCAGAGGCAGAGCCAATGATTATTGGCCGTAACTTCCATGTGAAGATTAATGCCAATATCGGTAATTCAGCTGTATCCTCCTCCATTGCTGAGGAAGTAGAAAAAATGACATGGGCAACACGCTGGGGTGCAGATAATATTATGGATTTGTCTACGGGTAAGCATATTCATACGACGCGTGAATGGATTATTCGCAACGCTGCTGTACCCGTAGGAACAGTGCCTATTTATCAAGCGCTAGAAAAGGTAAATGGCATTGCGGAAAACTTAACGTGGGAGGTGTACCGAGATACATTAATCGAGCAGGCCGAGCAGGGTGTTGATTACTTCACTATTCATGCAGGGGTATTACTACGTTATGTACCACTAACAGCTAATCGTGTAACGGGTATTGTCTCGCGTGGTGGTTCGATTATGGCGCAGTGGTGCTTATTTCATCATGAAGAAAGTTTTTTATATAGTCATTTTGAAGAAATTTGCGAAATTATGAAGACGTACGATGTAGCTTTTTCTTTAGGGGATGGCTTACGTCCAGGCTCTATTGCAGATGCCAATGATGAGGCGCAATTCGCGGAGCTTGAAACACTTGGAGAGCTAACACAGATTGCCTGGAAACATGATGTGCAAGTCATGGTAGAAGGGCCAGGTCACGTCCCGATGCATCTCATTAAAGAAAATATGGACAAGCAATTAGAGGTGTGTAAGGAAGCGCCATTCTATACGTTAGGACCTTTAACAACCGATATTGCTCCTGGCTATGACCATATTACATCGGCCATTGGCGCAGCAATGATTGGTTGGTTTGGTACAGCAATGCTTTGCTATGTAACGCCGAAAGAGCATCTCGGTTTACCTAATCGTGAAGATGTTCGTGTTGGAGTCATTACGTATAAAATTGCTGCACATGCTGCTGATTTAGCAAAGGGTCATCCAGGGGCACAGGTAAGGGATGATGCACTATCAAAAGCACGTTTTGAATTCCGTTGGCGTGATCAATTCAATTTATCATTAGATCCTGAGCGAGCAGTGGATTACCACGATGAAACATTGCCGGCAGAAGGCGCTAAAACAGCCCATTTCTGTTCGATGTGTGGTCCTAAGTTTTGTAGTATGAGAATTTCCCAGGATATTCGCAACTATGCAAAAGAAAAAGATTTAAATACGACACAAGCCATTCACCAAGGCATGCAGGAAAAGGCTGAAGAATTTAAAAAGGCGGGCAGTCAAATTTATCAATAACTAAAAGAAAAAATATTATTTATGTTACTTTATCGATAAGAAAGCAAGAGGGCAGTCTAGTTATATCTAGGCTGCCTTTTGATTTTTTTAATATATAGAAGTGGTTTTACAACATACATTCCATCAAAAAAAACCCATGCAAACTTCGCATGGGGTAAAAAATTGGATTTGGATATCAATAATAAGTGGATGGTTAAACGTTAGTTGGTTGTTTAATGTATGGATTTGTAAGGTCCATACCCTCTAATGAAAGACCCATAGCTTTTGCTACGCCTTCACCGTATGCTGGATCAGCTAAATAACAGTGCAAAATGTGGCGACGTTTAATGAATTCTTCAACTGAAGCCATATCATTTGCTGTATTTTCAAATAAACGTTGCTGTTCATCCGCAGTCATTAAGCGGAATAACTTACCTGGTTGCTCGAAATAGTTGTTGTCATCTTCACGGAAGTCGTGAATACCAGCATTGCCATCGATACGTAATTCAGGCTCTTTGTGGTCTAAGTTGTGTTCCCACTCACCATAGCTATTTGGCTCATAGCTCATTGTTGAACCTAGATTGCCATCGAAGCGCATAGCACCATCACGATGGAATGTACGGAATGGACATTTTGGTGCGTTCACAGGTAGCATATAGTGATTTACGCCTAAACGATAACGTTGAGCATCAGCGTAAGCAAAGATACGACCTTGTAGCATCTTATCTGGAGAGAAGCTAATACCAGGGATAATGTTAGAAGGTGCAAATGCTGCTTGTTCTACTTCTGCAAAGTAATTGTCTGGATTTTTGTTTAACTCGAATTCACCAACTGGAATTAGTGGGAAGTCGCCTTTGTACCAAACTTTTGTTAGGTCAAATGGATTGTACGGTAATTCACGAGCTTGTTGCTCTGTCATTACTTGAATGTACATTTTCCATTTCGGGAAATCGCCTTTTTCAATTGCGCCATAAAGGTCGCGTTGTGATGATTCACGGTCATTACCGATTACCTCATTAGCCTCAGCACCCGTTAAATTCTTAATACCTTGTTCTGTACGGAAGTGGAATTTCACCCATACACGTTCATTTTGAGCATTGATAAAGCTGTAAGTGTGAGAACCGAAACCATGCATATTGCGGAAGCCACTCGGAATACCACGATCGGACATAACAATTGTAACTTGGTGAAGGGCTTCCGGTAATGAAGTCCAAAAATCCCAGTTGGAATTCGCGTTCTTCATATTTGTACGTGGGTCACGTTTTACTACATGGTTTAAATCTGTGAAGTGTAGTGGATCACGGAAGAAGAATACAGGTGTATTGTTACCAACTAAATCCCAGTTGCCTTCTTCAGTATAGAATTTAAGTGCGAATCCGCGGATATCACGTTCTGCATCAGCTGCGCCACGTTCACCTGCAACAGTAGAGAAGCGGGCGAACATTTCTGTTTTCTTGCCGATTTCAGAGAAAATTTTTGCTTTTGTATATTGAGTAATATCGTGTGTAACAGTGAAAGTACCAAATGCACCTGAACCTTTTGCGTGCATGCGTCGTTCAGGAATAACTTCACGGTTGAAGTTGGCTAATTTCTCAACTAACCATACGTCTTGAAGTAAAAGTGGACCTCGTGGACCTGCTGACATTGAATCATGGTTACTAACTACTGGTGCACCACCTGCTGTTGTAAAGCGACGGCTACGATCATTTGTGTTTGTCATATTAGTTTACCTCCTGAATAAAATTGTGAGTCAAACTCTTCACTAATAACTATAGCAAATCCAAAATAGAATTGCTAGTACATTATAATAATTATTGTTAAAGAATTTCTATATTAAGATATAAACTATTATTATATGCGTAGTCTAATAAGTATATGCATCAATTTTGACGACTGAAACAATTTAAAAAGATTTATTTGAATGACGTTAACACTGTTAGTTGGCGCTTTCTGTAGTGAAGCTTATAAATAAATAGAATGACTTTTAACTAGATAGAAGTAAATACTTCTATTTCGTTTCTACTATACACGTGTTGAAAATAGATTATGCTAATTGAAAATATAGTGAATGTTAGTGGCTCTATTTTCAAGTTTTACGATAACGATTAGGTGTAGTACCTATTTGCTGCTTGAAAATTTTGATGAAGTAGTTTGGGTCATCGAAGCCATTTAAAAGTGCGATTTCGCTAATCGCAAAATCGGTTTCGACTAGCATTTTTGTGGCATTTTGAATGCGTATTTGCTGTAAAGAGCGTTTAAATGGCAAGCCCTGCTTCTTTGAGAAAATTGTACTCAAATAATTGGGGCTAATGCCTAATTTATAAGCGACGAAAGGCAAGGACAATGAACTATCCTGAAACTGTTGCTCGATAATTTCTAGTGCCAGTTCTACATAGTCTGCTTTTTTCTCCATCCGAGCGTGCCGAGCTAAAGCAATCAATGTTTGTGTGAAAGCAATAATGCCATTAAGTATTGTATAAAGTATGGGGTGCTCAATAATTAGATGAAAAAGCTGACGATAGTTTTGTTCAATCACAGCTTTCTCGTGTAATTTATATTTCAGCATAAAGCGTCGAATTTGAGCCAAAACACTCGTCAAATGAATTCGTAAGTCATCCTGTTCGTAATAAATCCCTTCATTAGATAATCGATATAAAAAGGCTTTGATTTCCTCAAGATTACCGTCTTCTAAACTTTTAATGAGTAACTGCTGCTCCTCTGGTGTTAATAACGGATCGAATGGCTGCGTTTCTAACTGTCTTGTCGCATAAAAAATATGACCGAAGCCTTCGTAAAAACTTTGATGAAGTGCGCGCTTTGTTAAGGTATACATATTTTTTAATGTTGCAGGTGTGTAGTCGTAAATCCCGATATTAAGAGAACTATTATTCGTGAGTCTCCATTCATTCATCAATGTGCGCACATCTTTTTCTACCGTTTTCATATCATGTATTTGAAATAGACAGACAATACCATCTGATAATGGATATATTTTCATATGCTGGTAAATCGGCGTTTGCTGAATCCAATTGTACAACTTATTTAATGTTTCAGGATGCTCAGGTTCAATCATTGCGAAGTGCATATCTGTATCTAAAGAGCTAGTCTCACTATCTAAAAATAATTTATAGTAAAATGTTTCATCTGTATCTGGGGTATAGGCCTTCTTTTCCTTCGCTGTATGGATCGAAATTGTAGCGAGCTTTTGCTTTAAAATTTCTAAATCAATGGGTTTTACAAAAAGGTGTGCAACCTGCAATTCAATTGCTTTCATGGCATTTTTAAATAATGGTTCTGTCGTTATTGCAAAAATAGTGCCTGAGTGTTTTTGTAATAGCTGATAAAGCTTCGTTAAACGGTTATTAGAAATTAAATCGATATTCAGTAAAATTACCTCAGGCTCAAACTGTTGAATGCTTTCAGCTGCTTCAGAAATAGCCGTACATATTTCAACTACAATATCTCCAGGGAAGTAAGTTTGTAAAAACCACCGAATACCTGATAATTCTGTAGGGTCTCTATCAATCAATAAAATTCGCATAACAATCAGCCGCCTTAAAATAATCTAGTTTCGTAAAAAAGTAATATTATATTATTAAAAATAACATAAAAATCAATAATAATTCCTGTTTTCTCTTTTAAAATTCTCTATTTTCTGAAAAAGGGAGTTTGTACAATGTAAATAGAGGAATTTCTATCGATATAGATAATTTACCCAAGATATAGAACAAGGGGGATATTAAATGATGTCTATCATTGAGCTTGATGGCAATACATTAACAAGACAGCAAGTAGAAGAAATCGTGAAAGGGCATGCCACTGTTGTGTTATCCACTGAAAGTGAGAAACGCATTCAATTAAGTAGGGAGCGCATTGAAAAGCGTTTAGCTGAAGGGCAAGCCATTTATGGTGTGAATACAGGATTTGGAAAACTTAGTCATATTCGTATTGATGAGGCGGATAATGAATTATTACAGTTGAACTTACTGCGCTCAGATGCCACTGGTGTTGGCGAACCCTTTCCGACAGTAGTTGTCCGCGCCATGATGATTTTACGTGCTAATGCATTAGCACGGGGGTTTTCTGGAATTCGACAAGAGACCGTACAGCTATTACTGGATTGCATTAATAAAGGCGTGCATCCGATAGTACCGTCACAGGGGTCGGTTGGGGCAAGTGGTGATTTAGCGCCGCTTTCACATTTGGCTTTAGTGCTTGTAGGAGAAGGGAAGGCGGAGTTTGAAGGTGAGATTGTAAGTGGTGGTATGGCGTTACAGCAGGCGGGATTAACACCTGTACGACTACAAGCGAAAGAAGGGCTAGCGCTTGTTAACGGTACACAGGCAATGACAGGTATTGGTGTATTAACATTAAATGAGGCAGAACGCATAGGGCTTGCTGCAGATATGGCTGCAAGTTTGTCCCTTGAAGCACTGAAAGGTATTACTGCAGCATTTGATCCAGCGCTCTTAGCTGTAAGACCACACCCGGAATTAGAGCTTGTGGGCGGGCGAATTCGCAAGTGGCTTGATGGCAGTAAACGAGTGACAAAGCAGGGTGAAATCCGGATGCAAGATGCCTATTCACTTCGTTGTATTCCACAAGTACACGGTGCATCATGGCAGTCATTCTTCTACGCGGAGGAACGTGTGCAAACTGAGATGAATGCAACGACAGACAATCCTATTGTTTTAGAGAACGGAGAAGTATTATCTGGAGGACATTTCCACGGACAGCCAATTGCGTTAGCGATGGATTTTTTAAAGGTTGGTGTGTGTGAATGGGCCAATATTTCCGAACGACGCACGGAACGTATGGTTAATCCACAACTTAATGAGGGTTTACCGCCATTTTTAGCAACAAATCCAGGGATTGAGTGTGGGCTAATGATTGCACAATATACAGCAGCTTCCATCGTGTCAGAAAACAAAGTATTAGCGCATCCTTCAAGTGTAGATTCGATTCCAACTTCGGGTAACCAGGAAGATCATGTCAGTATGGGGACGACATCTGCTCGTCAAGTACGCCAAATCGTGCACAATGCTGCTCGTGTCATTGCGATAGAAATGATTTGCGCTTCGCAAGCCATTCATTTAGATAGAGCGGAGCAACAATTAGCACCGGCTACAAGTCAATTTTTGCAAAAGGTACGTGCAATTTGTCCGCCGCTTACAACCGATCAGCCGATTGGAGATGAAATAGAAGCGTTAGCGAACTATTTATTGACGAGTGATGAGTTAGTGGCAATGTCGAAATAATAGCAAAGGGGATGGCAGTATGGAGACACAAACAAATATTCGTGCACCAAGAGGAACAACGCTTACTTGTAAAGGATGGATACAGGAAGCAGCTATGCGTATGCTAATGAATAATTTAGATCCTGAAGTAGCGGAAAATCCGGATGAGCTAATTGTTTATGGTGGTATCGGTAAAGCAGCTCGCAATTGGGAAAGCTACGCACAAATTATTGCTTCGTTGAAAAAATTAGAGGATGATGAAACGTTACTCATTCAATCTGGAAAGCCGGTTGCTGTATTTCGTACGCATGAAAATGCACCGCGCATTCTCATTGCAAATTCAAATCTAGTGCCAGCTTGGTCAAACTGGGAGCATTTTTATGAACTAGAGGACCGCGATTTAATGATGTACGGTCAAATGACAGCAGGTAGCTGGATTTATATCGGTGCACAAGGTATTTTACAAGGAACGTACTTATCCTTTGTGGAGGCTGGCAAAAAAGTATTTGGTACAGCTGATTTGCGCGGTAAATTCATTTTAACTGGGGGAATGGGCGGCATGAGTGGCGCCCAGCCTTTAGCTGGCAAAATGGCTGGTGCCGTGATTTTAGTAGTGGAAGTAAATCGAGCGCGAATCGAACGCAAAATAAAAGAAGGCTACTGTGATTATATTGTTGAATCGGTAGAGGAAGCCATTCAATTAGTAAATGCACTACGTGAAAAAAAGGAGCCTGCATCAATTGGCCTCGTTGGCAACTGTGCAGATGTAAATCGTGAGCTGCTTGATCGCGCTATTATTCCTGACTTTGTAACAGACCAAACATCTGCACATGATCCGATAAATGGCTATGTTCCAAACGGGATGACATTTGAAGAAGCGCTTAATTTGCGTAAAAAGGATGTAAAAACCTATGAGCAAAGAGCAAAAGAAACAATGGCAGAGCATGTTCGTACAATGCTTGAATTTCAACAGGCGGGTGCAGAAGTATTTGATTATGGTAATAATATACGTGCATATGCAAAAGAAATGGGTGTAGCCAATGCATTTGATTTCCCGGGCTTTGTGCCAGCATATATCCGTCCGTTATTCTGTGAGGGAAAAGGGCCTTTCCGTTGGGCAGCACTTTCCGGTGATCCACAAGATATTTATAAAACAGATGCACTTGCAAAAGAGATGTTTGCACATGATAGAGGTTTAGTGAATTGGATTGATATGGCACAAAAAATGGTGAAATGGCAAGGATTACCCGCACGAATATGCTGGTTAGGCTATGGTGATCGTCATCGATTTGCATTGAAGGTCAATGAAATGGTTGCTAGCGGTGAGTTATCAGCGCCGATTGTCTTTGGGCGGGATCATTTAGATTCTGGCTCTGTTGCCTCTCCAAATCGTGAAACAGAGGGTATGAAAGATGGCTCAGATGCAGTATCTGACTGGCCTATTTTAAATGCACTAGTTAATACGGCGAGTGGAGCAAGTTGGGTAAGTGTCCATCATGGTGGTGGCGTAGGAATGGGATTCTCGCAGCATGCAGGTCAAGTATTAGTAGCAGATGGCTCTCAGCTTGCTTCAGATAAGATTGCTCGGGTATTAATAGCAGACCCGGGGCTAGGGGTTGTGCGTCACGCAGATGCTGGTTATGAGATCGCCATCAATACGGCAAAGGAAAAAGGTGTGCATATGCCTATGCTAAAGCAAAGGGATGATACGAAGTGACGATTTTAATAAAAAATGCCAATGAGGTCATTACCTTCAAGAGTGTAGCGCAAGGTCCTCGCATAAAAGAACAAATGCAAGATGTTGCAATTATCCCATATGGCAGTGTTTTAATAGAGAATGACCGTATTGTTGCAATTGGTCCCTTCACACAGTTGGAAGTAGACTACCCTGATTTACTAACTGTGGCAGAGGTTATTGATGCAACAGGGAAGGTCGTTATGCCTGGCCTCGTTGATTGCCATACGCATTTAGTCCATGGAGGTACACGTGAACAGGAATTTAATATGCGTTTAAATGGCTCCACTTATATGGACATCATGAATGCAGGTGGTGGAATTCATGCAACCACGAAGCAAACAAGAGAGGCTAGCTTTGATGAATTGTACGGAAAGACGCTGCGCCATTTAGATGTGTTTCTAAAGCATGGTATCACAACTGTTGAGGCAAAATCGGGATATGGCTTGGATTGGGAAAATGAAAGAAAGCAATTAGAAGTAGCTAAAAAGCTGCATGCTACACATGCTATAGATATAGTGAGTACATTTATGGGAGCTCATGCAGTGCCGCGAGATTATAAAGGGCGTGAAGATGAATTTGTCGACATACTCGTTGATGATATGCTACCGAAAGTCGCAGAACTAGGGCTTGCAGAGTTTAATGATGTATTTTGTGAAAAAGGTGTATTTACACCAGAACAATCCCGCCGTATTTTAGAGGCAGGGAAAGCGTTACAGCTAACACCGAAAATCCATGCCGATGAAATTGAGCCATATAAAGGAGCGGAGTTAGCTGCTGAAGTGGGTGCAATCTCGGCAGAGCATTTATTAGTTGCTTCAGACGAAGGGATTCAAAAAATGGCAGCAACAGGTACAATTGCTGTATTGCTCCCTGGAACCGCATTTTTCTTGCGCGCTCCTTTCGCAAGAGGGCGTCTGATGATCGATGAAGGGGTACCTGTTGCTATTTCCACCGATTTTAATCCTGGCTCTTCCCCGACGATGAGTCTGCCGTTTATCATGAATTTAGCTTGTATGCATATGGGCATGACGCTGGAGGAAGTATTAACAGCGACGACTATTAACGCTGCATATGCTCTTAATCGAGGACATCAAATTGGTTCACTTGAAGTAGGAAAGCAAGCAGATGTAATCATGCTCGATGTTGCTAATTATAAGCAACTACAATATTTTTACGGTATGAATCACACCCATACAGTCATTAAAAATGGTCGAATTGTCGTACAGGATGGCATTCTTCTATAAATAATCTATCGTATTTTATCTAGCTACTGTTTACCTAGTATCTAGAAAACGTTTGTCTAGATGTCATAATGATAATGGGGTTTAACCTACCGTTAAAACGGCAACGTTTATTGGTAATTGTGTCTAGATTTATACATTTATATTTAATAAAAAAGCGCAAAAAAGTTGAAATAGACTTATTTGTGCTCTTTTTAATATAAAATAGAACTGTCATCTTTATGGAAAGGAAATTATTAGATTTGCAACTTACTTTAACATTTATCATTTTAGGAGCAACGATATTTGCATTTATGACGAATCGTGTACGAGCTGATCTGGTTGCGATAGTGTCGCTCCTCGCATTTATTATTACGGATATTTTAACGCCAGCTGAGGCGCTAGCAGGTTTTTCGAACTCTGTTGTACTAATGATTGCAGGGCTTTTTGTCGTGGGTGCTGGGATATTGCGTACGGGACTTGCGGGGATGGCAGGGCAGCTATTGTTGAAATGGTCAGGCGATAGTGAACTGAAGTTATTTGTGTTACTACTTGTCATTGTTGGCTCTGTCGGCGCTTTTATGAGTAATACGGGTACAGTAGCTTTAATGATGCCGATTGTCGTTAGTATCGCAATTAGTATGAAGGAAAGTCCTTCCAAATTTTTGTTACCTCTTTCTTATGTAGCAAGTCTCTCCGGGCTTATGACATTGATTGCTTCGCCGCCGAATCTAATTGTTAGTCAGCTTTTGGTGGATCGTGGCTATAATAAGTTGGGCTTTTTTGAAGTGACACCAATAGGCATTGTTGGGATGATTGTCGGCATTATCTATTTGGTGCTTGTGCGAAATATATTATTGCCCAATGAACAAAATCGTGCCCAAACAAATGCAGGCTACAAACTCTCGCCAAAGAAAATTATTAAGCAATATGATTTGAACAATCGTTTGTTTAAAATATATGTACCTGAGGACGCTGCCATTATTGGCATGTCACTAGCAGAATTGAAGCTACCTGCGAAATATGCGCTCTGTATGATGAAAATTCATCGTAAATCGCAAGAAGGTATAAATTTATTACCAATGACTTATCAGGAAATGGCTGGTCCAACAAGCGTTATACATGCTACGGATGAACTCTATGTGCAAGGTGAGGAACAAGACATTCGACGCTTAGCTTTAGATTATGGCTTAGAGATGCAAGAACTAGTTGAGGGAGAAGCTGATGAATTGGTATCAAAGCATCTCGGCATTGCAGAGGTACTACTAACGCCAAATTCTAGCTTCACGAATGAGACTGTCAGCTCATTGGGCTTCCGTGAAAAATACAATCTCAATATTATTGGCATTAATCGCAAAGGTGGCTATAAGCTACAGGATATGGTTTCACATAAGTTGAAATTCGGTGATGCCATTCTCGTGCAGGGGGCATGGGATGAAATCTTACTACTTGCAAGGGAAACACAAGACGTTGTTGTTGTTGGTCAGCCAAAAGAACATGCAAGTGTGGCGGCTGCCACTGGTAAGGCAGGTATTGCGGGCGCCATTATGCTGCTCATGATTATCTTGATGGCTTTTGAAGTATTTCCGGCCGTTATTTCTGTGATGATTGGTGCAGTGCTAATGATTTTAACAGGCTGTCTGCGTAATATGGAAGATGCATATAGCAATATGAATTTTGAAAGTATTGTCCTTGTTGCAGCAATGCTTCCAATGGCCACGGCTTTAGAAAAAACCGGCGGTATGGTCATTTTGTCGAATGGTATTATTGATGTGCTTGGTAGTTATGGCGCTTATGGGGTGCTGATTGGGATTTATCTCTTAACGGTTGTTTTTGGTCAGTTTATTAGTAATACCGCAACGGCTGTCCTGTTTGCACCAATTGCTATGAATGCAGCAATCGCTATGGATGCAAACCCTACTACATTTATGATTGGTGTAGCGGTGGCAGCAAGTATGGCATTTGCTACACCGATTGCCTCGCCAACGAATGCACTTGTTATGACTGCAGGGGGCTATAAATTTATGGACTTTGTAAAAGTCGGCTTACCACTACAGGTTGTGATGTTTATTGTCATGATGATAGCTGTTCCATTCTTCTTCCCATTTTAAAAACTCGGTTTTATACCGAGTTTTTTCTTTTATCCGCATGAAAAAGAACAATCTAGATAGACTCAACCTCTATCATTATATTTAAATAAAAAAATAACCAAAAAATTTTGCTCGTTTTTTTATAGAGAGATATGTTAAAATCATAAACTAAGGCGATAAGCGAAATCCTATGAAATACTAAAAAAGTGTTTAACGTATTAAAAAAATATTGTCCTTATAATAGGAAGGTTTTTAAACTTTAAAAAAAGTTTTAAAAAAGTGTTGACCTTTTTAAAAAATGTGTGTAGTATTATATGAGTCGCCAAGGTGACACGGTAAAACAAGCAAAACATGAACCTTGAAAACTGAACAAGCAAAACGTAATCAATAACGTTTTTAGTAGCTAACTTCAGTTAGTGAATAAAACAAAATTTTGGACATCAAAATTGATGCCAGCAAAACAATTTGAGCTAATCAAATTTCTTTTATGGAGAGTTTGATCCTGGCTCAGGACGAACGCTGGCGGCGTGCCTAATACATGCAAGTCGAG
>NZ_PYWI01000022.1 GCF_003049575.1 Lysinibacillus parviboronicapiens
AATATATTTACTTTTATAACTACCAACGCTTCCAAAAACGGCTCAACCATCTGGCACCGATAGAATATCGACACCAGATGGCTGTTTAGTCTTTTTTATAGCTGTCTACTTGACAGGGGTAAGTCCAGACCAATTTGTCAGGGCGTTTTTATTTTACTATTAGACCCTATTTACAAGTAAGTGACCAAGAAATCGACAAAAACCCTTTGCTTACTGTTGGAACGCCCTTATTTTCAAAGCATGTATTGGTCATATGCATAATTTCTTTATGAACAAAGTAGGTGTTAATGTATAAGCCCAGCATCACACCGATAAAGGTTAATAAACCGATGATTAAAAAATTCTTCTTTAGATTTACAATCATTTGCTTTCCCTTTCCCTTCCCTATGAGTATGGTTATGCACATGTTTAATGGTGGAGTTTGTTAGAAGGTTGAGAAATGCTAATGCCTAGATTGAATTCCGTAATTATCTGAGCTGAAAAGAACCTTTCTTGAAATTCAATTAAAGCACAAATTTGTTCAGTCGTATAAAATCGGTTTGAAACAACAAGCTTGTCTTCAATATCATCCCTTCTTTTAATAACCGCTATTACTTTCCCTTCATAGGTCTCTAGCGGTTCAAATTCACCGAGGATATATGCATCTATCCCTCCTCCGTCTCGAGCAATAGTATTCGGGATAAAGCCGTAATTAACAAGGTAAACAAAGTTATATTTAGGATGTTTTGAACCTAAAGGTCTGTCTACCTTTACTTTTACCTGTGTATAAAGATAATTCATTATCATAGAAAACCTCCTTTAAGTAGTCTTATTATTGGTGACTAAACTAAAGTGTAAAACTTGAGAAAGGCAAAGGGGATAAGTTGCTATCAGTTTTAAAAACACTAAAGAAAAATTATTTACATACATATTTTATCTGTTTCTTTTAAAGCTTTTATTATCCAACACTTAAGATAAAAGGTATTTTTATCCTTTATTTATTTGATATAATAACATTATTTATCATATGAGTTAATTTAATCCTATCATTTTGAAGTTTGACATTTCAATGGTGAGTTTCCGCCACTTTTCTGGCGGACATGGGTGTTTTTGTGGCGCGAATTGGCGGGCACGAAGCTAATCCCGCCATTTTAAAGAAAATGTATTGCGAAGATAAAAATAAGATTGAAAAGGCAACAGTTCAAATTAACCACCTGGAAAAAGAAAAGCACAAAAATTATCCAAAGATTCATAGTATTAATTGCCAATACTCTATATAATATTTATTAATACATTCGACGGAGGAGAGGACTATTGGAGTGGTTAGATAATCAAATCAATGAATCATTGGACATTCTTATTGAATCAGAGACGTTGATAGGCATGGAATTAAGGGCAATGCTAAAGAACTTTAAAGAAGAGAAAAAAATAGTTGGTTATACTTTTGGTAAACTATGTATTTTGCACTATGAAGCATTTACTGATTGTTTGAATGAGGACATTTACAAGGTTGCAGCAGCTATTGAGCTACTTATACTGTCTTATGATATTATCGATGACTTACAAGATAAGGATGCAGACTATAGTTGGAGCAATACACCTGAGCTATCGTTAAATATTGCAATAGCTATGCTTGTTATGGCTTCCAAAAATATCCGAGAGACTTCCTTTAGGCATAGAGGTTTAGCTGTAGAAACCCTTGAGAAGTATGCTTTGCTCAGTATAAATGGTCAACAGCTAGATTTACTCAATGGTTGCTGTGAAGAGCAATCGTATTTACAGATGATTGAGCAGAAATCAGGTTCATTGACGGGGATGAGTTGTTTAATTGGGGAAGCGCTTGCAAAAGGTATAGTGTCTACACAAGTTGAGGAATATGGCAAATATATAGGCATTATCCAGCAAATTAAGAACGATATTCAAAGTTTGAAAACATGGGGACGAAAAAATGATCTTTTAAATAAAAAGTATTCATTACCTATTATTTATCTTTTATCAAAGGAAAATAATGTTTCGAAATCAGTTAGGAACTATTATAATGGTGATATAGTTACAATTTTAGATAATAATGCTATAGAAAAAGAGCTGACAGCGGGTGGTGCTATCCGCTATGCAATGTCAATTAAAAATATATATAAACATAAGGCGTTATCTGATCTCGAAAGTGTAGCTTTGAGTAATGCCAGTAAAGAGTACTTAAAAAAACTAATGAAATGAGGAGAGAATGTATGCTTAATGTTATTCAGTATCTAGAAAAAAACCCATCCCTAGTTGCGCTATTAATCGAACACAAAGCCTCATTAATCGGAATTTCTGCAATTGAACAAAAGGCAATTTTAGAGTCTTTTGAAGATGAATTATGTGTGGAAAACGGTCTTTGGAGTTAATAGATATTATAAAGAAATATTTTTGGCTTGTTATAAGTATTTATTTAGTATTGGGTTTTTATCTACTTTATGTTACTTATAGCACGCCTTATTTGGGTTTAGAGGTAAAAGAAGATAATGAACGTTGGATCATAGTAGACCCATACTATAAACAATGGGCCAATGGGAACGATATATCAACAGGGGATGTTATTTTAAAAGTAAATGATGTGCGAATAGATGATGTCCCAAATGTAAAATATGATAATATAGTCCGCGCTGCAAATGCATTAACGATTTTGAAGCCCAATGGTCAAATCATAGAAGTACAAATAAGTAATTTTGATATACCTGAGCAAATTTATTATTTATTAATAATTCCTTTATGCTATTTCCTTTTAACCTTAATTATCGCTTTTTATTTGCATTATAAACAAAAAAACACACCACTTTTAAGTTTGCTCATCTTATTTATGCTCTTCGTTTCTTTGGCTTATGTTAGTATTGGCGCATCTGGTGGTTTGAATAAAATAGGGATTATTGTTAATCGTAGTAGCATGATACTTTGTTTAGTAGTATTACTAAATTTCATGAAAAATTATTTTTCTTTTTTAAAGACTAATTGGCTGTTCGCTAATAACATTAAACTATTCTATATTGTACCCGTAATTGCTATATTATTTAGCATAATCGGCATTATCTATCCTTCTACTGGTATTTTACTTTCTAATATTGTATTAGCATGTTTCTTCATCTTACTCTTATTAATTCTTAGTATTTTATTACTAAGCTATATAAAATATAAAACACCACAATTAAAAATATTATTAATTAGTTTAATGATTCCGTTTTTACCATTTCTGTTTTTGTATGCATTGCCTAATCTCTTGTTTCATCAATTTATACTTTCAGCTGAGGTAAGTGCTTTATTTTTATTACTAATTCCATTTAGTTTTATTTTTTCGCAACTGACGGAGCGCCTTTTTGATATAGAATATCACATTTCACGGCTTCGCTATTATATTATCTTTTCGCTTATATTTACTCTTTGGTTTATTTTTGGGCTTTATTGGATTACGGATAAGTTATTATCTTTAACTGTTTTATCGGGGATTTTCTTCTTTACGTTCATATCGTTAATTATCCTGTTTTACATAAAAGAGAAAGTAGATTATCGAAAGCGTAAAATATTATTTTCAACAAAGGGAGATTATATTCATCAGTTGTACACAGCTGTAGATAAGATAGGAAAAACAATTAGAATAGAAGAACTTTTAGAGAAATTCGCTCAAGAGGTGTCATTACATCTCGAACTTGAGCAAGTATATGTATTAACCTATGAGTATGATACCAATCAAATTACTTCAATGGTTGAGGGGAAAATTCCTGTTAATCCAGACTTAATGGAAGATTTAAGGTTAGGAGAAATACGCAAAGTTGACACAGTTTATCTAGCCTTCCTCCACCAAGATGCTCATTGTAAAAGGGTCTTAGTTTTAGGACATAACAATTCAATTCATCTAAAAGATGAAGAACTTTTGTGGCTTGAATTGCTACTATTATATGTAAATAACTTTATTGAGAATACAAAGCTGGTGGAAGAACTGTTAGAGGAACTAAAACATATGAAGCAAGCAGATGATGGTCAACTACCTTGGCTAAACAAGCTTTTATGGTTAAGATTTGAAGAAGAAAAATATCAATTGGCTCAAGAATTACATGATACAAATCTACAAGAACAACTTCATATTGCCAGAGAAGTTAATGTACTTATTCATGCGAAAGATACCAATGATATTCAACAAGAGCTTGCAAAGATTCATGAACAAATGGTAACATCCTTGCACGATTTAAGAGCATATTGTGAAAATTTGAAGCCACCATTATTGGATACATTAGGGCTGAATGCTGCACTAGAGAAGCTAATTCGTAAAGTAGCAGAAAGGTCCAATTATGATTTAATTTATACAATTGATCGCCTCTATCTAGAGGATGAACGTATGAATTTAATGATTTACCGACTTTTTCAGGAACTACTTAACAATGCGTTAAAGCACTCCTATGCAACGATAGTTGAAATTCACCTCCAAGAAATGACAGATGGGTTTGAAATTATCTACAATGATGATGGTGTGGGGTGTAATGTGGGAGACATTAGACAAACTGATTCCATGGGAATAAAGGGTATGCAGGAACGCGTAAAAGCCTTTAATGGTCATTTTTATATAACTTCAAATATCAATGAAGGGATGTCCATTCGGATAACAGTAAAAGAAGGAAGTGACACACTTGATTACGATGCTCATAGTGGATGATCACCCTATAGTTTTAGAGGGAACGAAAAATTTATTTAAAGAAGATGACGATATCGTCGTTGACACAGAAAGCGATGCTACATGTGTACTGCAGAGAATTAAAGTAATGCCTTATCATATCTATTTGATTGATATAAACATGCCACTAGAAAATGGCATTACCTTAGCACGAAATATTAAAGCGATACAATCAAATGCTTCGATTATTCTTTATACGGGAGACGACATAACGGATTACTATTCACTTATCTTAGAGCGGAAAATAGAAGGGATATTAGCTAAAACAGCTTCTAAGGATCAAATCTTGCGGACTGTACGTGCAATCGGCAATGGTGAAATTGTTCTTCCTATTAATTTCTTAGATTTCCTAGATAATCGATTTAAATTACAGGATGCAAAACTTGATATTCATTTAAATGAAAAAGAAAAGAAAATATTAAGACTCATTGCAGAGGGACATACGAATAGAGCCATTGCGATAGAATTAAATATTCCGCAGCGTACAACTGAGAGATATTTAACACAATTGTTTACTTTATTAAATGTAGATTCTCGTACAGAAGCTGTAGACCTTGCAGAAAGAATGAATTTACTCTAGTATTTTAATATGCTACAATATTCATAAATGGGATATTTTTCAAATTAATGTTCTTCAATTTATTCCAAATAAATAACTATATTTTCCTTTGGGTAAATAAAACAAATAAGCGTTATATAATACCTATATATATTAAAAAACACCGCCAAATTTTGGCGGTGTTTTTCTTTAGCCCGCCAATTCACGCCAAAAAAACCTCCAATGTCCGCCAAAAAATTGGCGTAAACCCGACGTTGAAATGTCGGTATAAGTGCTGTTACGCTTAAGATAATCGTGGTTAAGTAAATTTGCTGTAGTGGGTAATAATACAAGATGAGATTTTCGTTTAAAATAAGCTGCCTGGCTATCTATGAATAAAGTAGACTATGTTAGATTACCTAAAAATGTTACTAGCTAGAAACATACTTCACGATAAAACTTTATATAAAGGTAGGCGTATATTTTGAAAGTAGAACTTGAAAATTTATTTTCTATAGATGAATCTAGTCAAGATCAGGTCATTAAAGTTTATAATCGCTATGGTATTTTTATAGGTGCGCCGGAAATAAGAAAAAGAAATTTAAAAGCATCCTTTAATCCAATATTTACATTAAATGAAGATGTAACGTATGAACAGGTGGCAGATTTATATAAATCTTTAGAACATGAATTAGGTATTGTTTCAATAGGGGAACGATTTTACTTCGACTTTTCAGATAGCGAATACGAGCAAGCATTATTATTTACGTTAAATTCGACAGGAAACTCACCAGAAATGTTTTTGGATGACAGAGGAACCTTATTTTCTATAAGCACATATTGTCAGCATTGTGGCCTAATGGAAAAAGAACAACTTTCGCCATTAGTTATTGATACATCCAAAATAGAGGATCGTCATCTAGTACATGTAAGCGGTTATTGGGTAGCTTCAGAGAAATTGGTGACTTTAATGAAACAAGAGAACATAGAAGGTTACGATCTTCTGGAGGTAATCCATCAAGGACCACAACTAGGAAAGCAGCCTGCCTATCAAATAATACCAAAACAAATGCTTCCGACATGTAGCTCAGAAAGAGTTAAATTGTATTTTGCGACAGAACAACCACCATGTCGATGCGGATTGAGTGGTGTTATCAACGGCCCTGATAGTTATAATCGAAAAGATATAACGAACTTACAGGGAGATGTATTCTTTTCAGCTGAGTGGAGCCATGATGGCAGATATCTTTACAGAAAAACATTATTCAGTAGAAGGTTCAGAGAATTAATTATCAATAATAATATATCTCGAGAAGTGAAGGGAGAAAAGGACCGCAATTTCGGTCCAAAAGATTGGTTATTTGATCCTGTATTATTAAAGTAATCGACTATGGGCCAAAAAACTCTGTATGATAAGGAAGTGTTTATGTTGTTTAAAAAAATACTACCTATAATTGTGATTTTATTTATTGTTGCACTAGCACTATCAAATTATTTCCATAAACCGGATGAAGAAACAATTGTAATTGCACAAGTAAAGAGTGCAAACTGATGTTGTTATGTCAAGAAGCGCTTGAAGAATTTTGTTTATTACCTCTAATTGCACGTATATATGATATGATGTGAAAATATATAGAGTGTGTTTTGAGGTGAAAGCAATTATGAAAAAATGGGCATATCCATTGGCAGTTTTAACACTTTTTTTCTTTTTTGTTTTACATGCTAGTTATCAAAGTAAAACTATAGAAAACTTCGATGCCAAAATGGCAGATATTTTATTGGGCAATCGTTTAATTGAAGTTTTTCATTATATCGGTGAGCCTATATTTGTAGTTTGTGTAGCGATTGTGTTAATGGTGTATCTAGCTTGGCAGATGAAAAATTACCGTGGTTTGGTTTTTATTCTACTAACATTTGCAGCTGGAAATGTACTAAACCAATTATTGAAAAAGTGGGTGCAACGACCACGACCTGAAATTGAAGATCAATTAACTTCCTTTAGTTTTCCTTCTGGACATGCCATGACAGGCATCCTATATTTGTTTGCAACTGCTTATATATTAGCGGAAAATAATAGGAAGGTTCGTAAAGTACAATTGTGGAATGTGGCGATTGTGCTAACGATACTTATCGGTATGTCACGTGTAGCAGGAGCTCGTCATTTTGCGTCGGATGTACTGGCAGGATGGAGCGTCGGTTTTACGTGGTTCATCATTTGTGTTATTTGGTATGAACGACGTAAGCGAAGAATAGAAAAAGATAATGAGTAGCAAATAACTAGAAAGCAGTACTTTATTCGTAGGGAATAGAGTGCTGCTTTTTTGTTTAGTAATATAAGGTATGCTTAGTTGTTTAATATTAGCCTAGTAAAAAAGAATTGCACATAGGAAACTTCTACGTTAAGATGAGTACAATAACAAAAAGGGAAAAGGAAGAAGGGAATGGAAGGTAATGTATTATTGGCATTAGGGTTAACTCTTTTTGCCGGACTAGCAACAGGTGTAGGTAGTTTAATAGCGTTTTTCACATCGAGAACAAATACAAAATTTTTATCAGTAGCGCTTGGTTTTTCAGCAGGGGTTATGATATACGTATCGCTTGTTGAAATTTTTGTGAAGGCCAAGGATGCTTTAACGAATGCATTAGGTACAACCAATGGTTATTGGATGACAATAGCAGGCTTTTTTGGTGGGATGTTATTTATTGCATTAATTGATAAGTTTATTCCGAAAGCTACAAATCCACATGAAGTGAAACTAGTTGAGGATGTAAATGCCATAAAACCTCAGGTCGACGAAGATCATTTAATGAAGATGGGGCTATTTACCGCACTTGCGATAGGGATTCATAACTTCCCAGAGGGTATTGCCACATTTATGTCTGCCATAAATGATCCTAATGTCGGAATTGCTATTGCGATAGCTGTAGCGATTCATAATATTCCTGAGGGAATCGCAGTATCAGTGCCGATTTTCTTTGCAACAGGAAACCGTAAAAAAGCATTTAAGCTATCTTTTTTATCAGGGTTGGCAGAGCCTGTAGGTGCTCTAGTGGCGTTCTTACTATTAATGCCTTTTTTAACTGATGTTATGTTTGGAATTGTATTTGCAGGAGTTGCAGGGATCATGGTATTTATATCACTGGATGAATTACTGCCCGCTGCACAAAGATACGATGAAACACATTTATCGATGTATGGCTTGGTAGCAGGAATGGCTGTAATGGCTGTTAGCTTAGTATTACTAGCATAAACCAATACTTGAAAATTAATGGGTGTTTACCGTTTAAGGATATAGTAAAAGTAAAAGGAATCTAGCCAATCCAGCTAGATTCCTTTTTTAAGCCTCTACAAGCTCTTTTATGGCTTCTAAGCAGTCATAGAAAGTTTCAAAGGGCTTGTGTGAAATATGTAAATCTTCACAACGCGTAATTAGATGATCCCGGGCAAGGACTAAATCAGCTTGTTTAGCTGCCTCAAAATCAGAGATTGAATCACCAATAACGATTTTGAAATGATCGTTGTGCGCAACTTTCCGCATGACTGTTGGCTTACAACAACCACAGCCTTGACTCTCATACTTGGCACATTCCTCATCACAACTGTTTGGATAGATCAGTGTGATTTGCTTCTCTGAAAAATCCGCACTGTTACAATAAACACCTGAAAATGGACCGAACTTTTCTAGCATCGGCTCTATGAAAAAATCTACGCCGCCACTAACAACGTAAAATGGAATAGCATGTTCGTGTGCATAGTGAACAAATTCACCAAAGCCTTCACGAATGACAGCTGTATCTAATAAATATTGAATAACATCGTCTTTTTGAGTAGTGGATAGTAGCTCAAACATAGCTGTGACACCTTCTTTAAAGGTAATCGTCTGTGCCATCATTGCTTTAGCAATTTTTTCTGATTCTTCTGGAACAAAATGTGTCATAAGGGAGACGATATTATCAGTTGCTGTGATAGTACCATCAAAATCACAGAAAATAATTGGTTTCAAAATATTTCCTCCTTCAAGAAAAAACGCCTACTGCTAGGGAGTAGACGTTTTAAATCATATTACTTGTACACCATACTCATCGGCTTTAGTTAGGATAATATGGTGTTCAGGAAATTTTACGGCCATTGCTGTAACAAAGTCTTCGGCAATAGTCGTGGGAATGATAGAAATCAGGGTCGGACCTGCACCACTTAGCGCTGTACCGTATGCGCCATATACTTTGGCAGCCGCACGGATTTCTGCATATTGAGGTATTAATGTTGAGCGAAAAGGCTCATGGAATAAATCAGCTTCCATATAACGACCTGCACGTTCAAAATCGCGTGCCATTAATGAAGCTGCAAGCATATTTGCATTTGCCGATGCATGTACTGCATACGCTCGCTCAAATTGCTCTGGTAATACGGACCGAGATTCGCTTGTCTTTAGTTCAACATTAGGCACAAATACGACGAACGAAGCCTCAATATCGTTTACATGGAATGTATCTACAATACCGTTTTCATCCATCGAAGAGATTGTTAAACCGCCCAATACAGAGGCGGTTGCATTATCTGGATGTCCTTCAATTTGAGAAGATAAATTCAATTTTTCTTGGACTGTTAACCCTAGTTCGCATATTTGGTTGGCAAGCTCGATACCTGCAACGATAACAGCAGCACTACTTCCCAAACCACGTGCTAATGGAAGTTCACTCGACAGTGCAACACGGCAAGAAGGAAGCTCCTTACCATATTGATCAGCAATCTTTTTTGCAATAACGTATAGTAAATGTTGTTCGAGCTCAAACTCACTAGGACCGTTATCATCAAGATGTATGATTTCCCAACTATCCTGTAGAGAAACATCTAGCTTTAAATAAAGAGACAAGCCAAGTCCGATTGAGTCAAAGCCAGGGCCTAAATTGGCTGTGCTTCCAGGAACTGAGATTTGCCACTTTTTTCTCATAGTACGCCCTCGATATATTTACGAATTTCTTCTTCATCATTTTTAAGAGATACAACATCCACTGTTGATACGTTCATGGCAGTGTCAGGATCTTTTAAGCCATTACCAGTAAAGACTGTGACAACTTTAGAGCCTTGTGCAATCTTGCCATTTTCAACTGATTTGATGACACCAGCTAATGATGCTGCTGATCCAGGCTCAACAAAGATTCCTTCAGTTCCAGCAATTAGTTTGTAAGCTGCTAAAATTTCTTCATCTGTTACAGAGTCAATAATGCCACCAGATTCATCACGTGCTGCTTCAGCATATTTCCAACTTGCAGGATTACCAATACGGATGGCTGTTGCTACTGTTTCTGGATTCGCAATAGGCTCTCCTTTTACAATCGCTGCAGCACCCTCAGCTTCGAATCCGTACATTTTTGGTAAGCCAGAGCTTTTCGCATCGTTATACTCTTTAAAGCCTTTCCAGTAAGCCGTAATATTCCCTGCGTTACCGACTGGAATGCATAGATAGTCTGGTGCAGCTCCTAAAGCGTCTACGATTTCAAATGAAGCCGTTTTTTGACCTTCGATACGGTAAGGATTCACTGAATTTACTAGTGCGACTGGTGTAGTTTCACTCACTTGGCGCACAATATTTAATGCGTCGTCAAAGTTACCGTCGATTTCAATAATTTTTGCCCCGTACATTGTTGCTTGTGCTAATTTACCAAGCGCAACTTTTCCTTTTGGAATAACAACAATTGATTGGATACCGGCACGCGTTGCATAAGCAGCAGCAGCGGCAGAAGTGTTACCAGTAGATGCGCAAATGACGCATTTGCTACCGTCTTCAATAGCTTTTGCGACTGCAAATACCATACCACGGTCTTTAAAAGAGCCAGTTGGATTTGCACCTTCAATTTTACCATAAAGCTCAATGCCAAGTTTTTTAGATAGATTGACTAAATGTATAAGAGGCGTATTGCCTTCGTTTAAAGTTAGTGCAGGTGTATTTTCTGTTACGGGTAAAAATTGTTTATATTCTTCAATAAGGCCTTTCCACATAACGGTACGATCTCCTTTTGTTCTTATAGGAAGAACAGTTGTTTTTGTATAAAAGACATTTTAACGCAAATCGCCCTATGTTTTCAATAGCAATTCAGAAATTGTCTAAACAATTCGGTCATTTGAATTTTACTTGTCACTTATTTGAAACAACTGTATAGTAAACTCATGATGTAAAGTCAATTGTAAAGACAGGTGATTAAAATGACAACAAATACAGTAACAACTAATAAGCAGCCACAGCAGTCTATTTCGCGAAATAAGCTTTTGGGCGTAGCAGGTGTCGGTTGGCTTTTCGATGCAATGGACGTCGGGATATTATCATTCGTCATTGCAGCCTTAGCTGTAGATTGGGGTTTAAATTCTAGCCAAATGGGTTGGATTGGAAGCGTAAACTCCATTGGTATGGCTGTTGGTGCACTCGTTTTCGGTGTTTTTGCCGATAAAGTAGGGCGCAAGAAAATATTTATGTGGACCCTTGTGTTATTTTCGATTGCAAGTGGTTTGTCTGCATTTACAACAACACTTGTTGCTTTTATGGCTTTACGTTTCTTAGTAGGTATGGGGCTTGGTGGAGAATTACCAGTCGCATCGACACTTGTATCAGAGAGCGTAGAAGCGAAAGAACGTGGCAGAGTGGTCGTATTACTTGAAAGTTTCTGGGCTGCAGGATGGTTAATTGCTGCACTTATTTCTTATTTTGTCATACCTACATGGGGCTGGCGTGTAGCATTATTATTAACTGCAATACCTGCGGTGTATGCAATTTATCTTCGTTGGCATTTACCAGATTCACCACAGTTTACAGTAAAGGTTGAATCTAAGAAACGGAGCATTCTCCAAAATATTCGTGATGTCTGGTCGAAAAAATATGCACGCGCTACATTGATGTTATGGGTGTTATGGTTTACTGTTGTATTTTCATATTATGGAATGTTCTTATGGCTACCTAGCGTAATGGTTGGAAAAGGCTTTGACATGATTACAAGCTTTAAATATGTCCTCATTATGACACTAGCTCAACTACCAGGCTATTTTACAGCAGCGTGGTTCATAGAAAAATTTGGTCGAAAGTTTGTACTTGTTTCCTATTTAATTGGGACAGCTGTAAGTGCTTTCATTTTTGGTAATGCAGAAACAATGGCAGTGCTACTAACATCAGGCATGTTTTTATCATTCTTTAACTTAGGAGCATGGGGTGCGTTATATGCTTACACACCAGAACAGTATCCAGCTATTATTCGTGGCACAGGTGCTGGGATGGCCGCGGCAGTAGGACGAATTGGTGGTATTTTTGGTCCCCTATTAGTTGGTTCACTGTTAACTGCTGGTTATGACATTGGCTTTATCTTTGCTATTTTCTGTGGAGCAATTATTATTGGTGTTATTGGCGTAATCTTGTTAGGCACTGAAACAAAACAAACAGAATTAGAATAACAAAAAGATAGTAATGTCTTGAATTCACTAAGAATTCAAGACATTTTTTATACATAATTTGCTTTATGAATACATAAAAATAAACTTTTATTAATTAATATACACCTTTGTTGTAAATCTGTTAAAATGAAAAATCAGTATAAACTTTCACCCTAGGAACTAAGTTGATAAAGAAACTATGGATAATGAAAATATAGCGAATTTATGTCATTTTATTACGAACTACTGTATTAGTGATTTAAAGCATTAAAGATTTTTCTGAAAAGTCATTGTATTCAAATAGCAATCATGATACTGTATTTTTAATCGAATTTAGAGTCAGTAGGGAACAATCTCCATTCGTGATAATTTCTTTGAAAGAAAGGTTGTTAGGAATGAGTATAAATGAACATATAAAAAGAAAGTTTGTAAGATTGTCAAAGGGGCAACGTAAGGTTGCACAGTTTGTAACAGATAATCCGACAGTCGTTATTGCCAATGGTGCGGCTGAAGTTGGTAGACAGGCTAATGTGAGTGAATCAACAGTGATCCGTTTTTGTTATGCCATGGATTTGTCAGGTTATGTGGAGCTGCAAGAGGAAATTAGAAGTTACTTAATGTCTCAAAATGAGGGAACTCATCTTACTGCTACATATCCATCCAATAAACAAAAGAATTCAAGCTTTAGTAAGGTCATGCAACGTGATATACAAAATATTCAAGATACCATTCATCTTATTAACGATAATATGCTTCAGAAAAGTTCAAAATGGATGCATGAAGCTGATACTATTTACATACTGGGTGCGCGTCAATCTGCTTCTATTGCAAACTGGTTATCCTATACGTTGAAAACCTTACGACCGAATGTTAAACAACTACGTACAGATTCAGAAGATATTGTGCAACAAATTAACAGTATGGGTGAGTGCACGACGTTAATCGTCTTTTCGTGTGATAAGCATACGAATGATGTAAAAACAATTGTTGAAATTGCAAAAATGAAAAAAGTAAGAATTATTGTCATTACCGGATCAGCATTGTCACCAATAAGAGATTATGCAAGTGCACTATTTGCACTTGGCATGAAGAATCAATCTTCACTCGACGTTGTGCCAGTTCTGTTTTCGTTTATGCATGCATTGATAGAGGAAATGATTAGTCACGATAAAGAACAATATACGCAGCATCAGCAATCATATGAACAAGTAGAGAATAATTTATTATTCCTAGATGCTGCAAGAGAAAAGCAAGTGTTTTGATAGCGTATTACGCATAGTTTAAGTAGCATTTACTTTTCTGTGCGTTTTTTGCTTTTAAAATGTAGATTTATTAGAGGAGTTGGGCCTATGCTTAAGCAGTAATTTAGAGCATGTCTTTGCAATTTTTTTAACGATAAAAGAAAAACAATATGTGATATTCCTAATCGTTATTCGCGACAGAAGCATATGTATGTGTAGCGTAAGTGAAACGATTTAAGCAAGACCCCGCCGGCACTTCAGACCTTTGGAGACTTGCGACAAAATGTTTATAACATCTTACTCATAATATGTTCATTGAAAAAAGTGTTGTTTAGTTTAATAGCATTTTGGCGGGTGCCTTCATGTTGAAAATTAAACTTCTTAAAAAGATTGATGGCAACGTCATTGTGTTCCATAACAGATAATTCTAAGCGTGATATATCTCTCTGTGTTGACCATTTTTCGATTGCTTTCATTAGTGATGCGCCGATGCCCTTTTGTTGATGCTCGTCCTTGACTGCCAGACGAACAGAAGCAACATGTTTGGCTTTAGAATGTTTACTGCCGTGAATAACGGCATAACCCGCAAATAGACCATTTAAAACGCACAACAAAATAGTGCGGTTTTTTAGTTGCTTCCAATAAGCTAAATTTTTACGAAGCTGCTGTACTGTCAAATCTAACTCATTGTGCTCATTATACATAAAGTCAGTTTGCTGGAAGATTTCTTCTTGTAACAGAATAAATGCTCTAGCGTCAGACGCTTCAATTGTTCTGATTATGTATGCAGAAGGATTTTCATTATTTTCAGAAATATCGCTTGATGAGGCTTTCGCTTGATTGCGAGAGAAAGTGACACTTGTACCGAGCTTGACATCAATGACATAATATCCTGCATTTGTCCATGATAAATAATGAGTGAGGGGAGGCTTTGTTTTTTTCCACCAGCTCTTATTTAAATAAGCAGCATTCGGTAAGGCTTGCCCCATAATGTTTTCTAGTGCGTTAAAGGATAAAGTAATGTCTTGTTGCGAAGCTACTTCAAAATAGCTTGCTAAAGGAATATACTTTTTTTCCATCTTCTTCGTCATTGTAATCCCCATTTCCTGTATTTCCTAACATATAGACTACATGATGATAGCATAAAATTATGGTTTCTTGAATAATAAAACGCAACTATATATCTATTTGAGTGAAGTAATTTCAATATAAAATCAGTTTTCAATATTAAATGTTAAATAAAGGATGGTAAAAAATAGCTAAACAATTAAAAAGAAAGAAATACTAAAGTTTAGTATCTCTTCATAACGGATTAAGATAAGCTAATATACATATGGAAAAACACGATTAAAGTTCTACTTTATATAATTTTATTTTAAAAGGTATGATAGAATAAAAATAAAATTGGTATCGCCATTTAGGAGGAATATTTTCAATGAGTAAAGTTTTAGTTTTTGGCCATAAAAATCCAGATACAGACACAATTACATCTGCTATTGTATATGCATATTTAAAACAACAAATTGGTGAGAATGCTGAGGCTGTACGTCTTGGTGAATTGAACAACGAAACACAATTTGCATTAGACAAATTCGGCTTTGCAGCACCACGATTCATCACATCCGTAGTAGGAGAAGCGGAAAAGGTAATTCTTGTAGACCACAATGAGTTCCAACAATCAGCGGACGGTATTGATGAAGTACAAATTACAGAAGTCATTGACCACCATCGTATTGCAAACTTCCAAACAGCCGATCCCCTATACTACCGTGCAGAGCCAGTTGGTTGTACAGCAACAATCTTAAATAAAATTTTCAAAGAAAATAGCGTAGAGGTACCTGCAAACATTGCAGGCTTAATGCTTTCAGCAATTATTTCAGATACACTTTTATTCAAATCACCTACATGCACAGAGCAGGACGTGAAAGCTGGTGAAGAGCTAGCGAACATTGCAGGTGTAAATGTTGCAGAATATGGTTTAGCAATGCTTAAAGCGGGCGCAGACCTTTCAGATAAGTCATTAGAAGATCTTTTATCTCTAGACGCAAAAGAGTTCCAATTTGGTGAATATAAATCAGTAGTTGCGCAAGTAAACGCTGTTGATGTTGAGGATGTGCTTGGACGTCAAGAAGAGTTAGAAATTTTATTAAACAAGAATGTTGCTGAAAATGGTTTAGATTTATTCTTCTTTGTTGTGACGGATATTTTAAACAATGATTCAACAGCGGTAGCGATTGGGCAAGTGGCAGAAGCTGCAGCAAAAGGTTTTGGGGCAGAGCTTGTGAATAATCGTGTTATACTACCGGGTGTTGTATCCCGTAAAAAACAAATCGTGCCAGTATTAACAGACGCATTGAAATAATCAAAAAGGGTTGTCCGATAAGTCAAAAGTAAGAAATTTTGATAGTAATATTGATTGAAAACAAGCGATTTTAGCCAGCCGCTACGCTTTCGATACACGCTTTTGATACAGAAAAGTGCTGCTGTCGCTTCGTTATGCTTCGCTTTCGCGCAGAAAAGGGGTGTCTCAATTGACTTTTGAGATACCCCTTTTGGCTATTCTAGCTTTAATGGGAAGACAGCAGGCCCCTCAAGGACTTCCCCTTGGACATTAAAGCGGGAGCCATGACAAGGGCAATCCCATGTTTCATCTGCGTCATTCCATTTTGTTTTACAGCCTAAATGTGTACAGGTTGGTGCGTTAGCGTGCTTGACATAACCTGTTACAAATTCCTTTGCTACGAAACCTCCAACTTTTAACATTTGCATAAACTGAGCACCAAATTTCGTACGTGTAGGTGCATAAAGTGCAGTTGCGCCATCTTCAGCCTTTGCTCCCGTAATAAGTGAAGATAATAAATCTCCCGCCACAAAGGAATTGGAGATTCCCCATTTTCTATAACCAGTCGCGATAAAGACATTTGGTGTGGAGTGCGAAATGTTGCCAACGTAAGGCACCATATCTGGCGTTTCAATATCCTGTGCTGACCATCTAAAAAGAGGTTCTTGTTCAAAATGCTCTTTCATTTCATTTTGTATAGCGTCGTAAAAAGGCTCGGTATTTGTTGTTTGGCCAGCGGTGTGATTAGCGCCTCCAAGCAATATATAGTGTTCATCGTTAATAGTTGTAGTGCGAATAGAACGTGAAGGAAAATCGACCGATAAATATTGACCATGGAAAGTGTCTGAAATTTTGCTAGCGACCATGTAAGAGCGACTATTTGAGAGCTTAAATAGTTGTAGACCTTTGAAGGCTTCAATTGGATAGTGCGTACCTAAAATAAGCTTATTATATTGAACCGACATATTATTTTCGGTATGTAAATCATTTTGTGCTAGGCGTAATTGTTGGACGCGTGTGTTGGCATACAATCTTGCACCCATTGATAATGCCTTCTTTACTAAAAAGTTACAAACGGACACAGGATTTATTTGTGCTTGGTGCGACATGCTCAATGCTTTTGTAATAGCGAAGGGTAGCTCTGTTTCTGAGGTGATTTTAGCCTTAATGTTTAATACTTTATAGGCATTCCACTCATTTAATAATTGTTTATAGCCTTCCTTCGTTTGACAATAAAGCATTGAATCAACTTGTTGGATGGATTCCTTAGGGAGTAACTGTAATGTTTTTTCAACAGCAAGTTGATTAAGTTGATAATAGAGCCGCGCCTCTTCTACAGAAAGCTTTTCCATAATATTGGCGTATAATAAGCCATGCTGTGCTGTTAGTTTGCCTGTTGAATGTCCAGTCGTACCATGACTGATGTGGGTGTTTGCTTCAAGCAGTACCACATCTACACCTGCTTTTGCTAAGACATAGGCAGTATATAGTCCAGTCAAACCTCCACCAATAATACAAACATCACACGTAGTAGAATCAGTAAGAGATGGCAGGGAAACAGACTCGCTCGTTGCAAGCCAAAGAGATTGTGTCATACATAACCCTCACATTGTTTTTACGCTCAGTATGGAGATTGATTTGAAAATTTATGCAATGAAGCAGAAAAATTGCTTAGAACTGTGCACTGTCTATACAATGTTTACAAAAGGAGGAGGTATATTTATGAAAATTGAAATTTGGTCAGATTATGTTTGCCCATTTTGTTATATTGGTAAAAAACAATTAGAGAAGGCACTTCGGGACACAGGCTTAGCAGATCAGGTGGAGCTTGTTTATAAAAGTTATCAACTTGATCCAACAACACCAGTGGAGACGAATATTTCTACGTATGAATCGTTAGCAAAAAAATATGGTATGACAATAGAAAAAGCGAAGGAAATGACGCAAGGTGTAGCATCTCGTGCTAAGGAAGTAGGACTGGACTATAATTTTGACAAGCTTATGGAAGAAAATACGTTAAAGGCTCATCGACTTGTGAAATTTGCACAACAACAAGGTAAAGATTCAGCACTTGTTGAGGCCTTATTACAGGGCTACTTTATCGAAGCGAAACGTATTAGTCATGATGACGTATTAATGGAAATTGCTGAGCAAGTTGGCCTAAAACGTGAGGACGTAGACGATGTTCTTTCTAGCGATGATTTTACAACTGAGGTGGAGGAAGATATTCAAGAAGGTCTTCAACTTGGTGTACGTGGAGTTCCATTTTTCGTAGTGAATAGAAAATATGGCATTTCCGGTGCTCAACCACAGGAAGTTTTTGAAGATACTTTACGTAAAGTAGCAGCAGAAGAAGGCTTACAACCAGGATTGCAGATGAAGGGCTCTTCAAATGCTGGGGTTTGTACTGATGAAAGCTGCGAATTCTAAATTTTACTTAACGATGTAAAGCTATACTAGATGCAGAAATACTTAGGCTCAAGTAACAGGAGTCTGAGTGTTTTTGCATGCGGTAAAGTAAAAGAAGGCATTACTAATTTTACATCTCAGTCAAAAGTATGAGACTACTATCGTTGACTTTTTTGAAAAAATTTTTTAATATATTCATATATCTCGAATTCGAGATAAAAATGGTAGAAAACTAAGGGAGAATTTATATAATGAACGTATTAGTAGTAAAAGCAAACAACCGTCCAGACGGTATTTCAACAAAAATGTATGACACTTTCATGGAAAATGTACAAGGCGTAGATGTAACGACTTTCGACGTATTTGCTGAAGATATGCCATACTTCGGTCAAGATCTATTCAACGCTTTCGGTAAAGTACAAAACGGCGAAGAATTAACGGATATTGAATCACGTATTTTAGCTGCCAAGCAAAAAGCAATGGACGCATTAACTGCTGCTGATGTAGTAGTATTTGCTTTCCCGCTTTGGAACTTAACAATTCCAGCTACTTTACAAACTTTCATTGATTATGTATATCAAGCTGGTTTCACATTCAAATATGGCGAAAACGGCCAACTAGTTAGCTTAATGACTGACAAGAAAGCAGTAATTCTAAATGCTCGCGGTGGTTATTATTCATCACCAGAAGCACAACCAATGGAAATGTCTGTGAACTACATTAAAAATGTAGTAGGTGGCGTATTTGGTATGGAAATAATTGAAGAAGTAATTATTGAAGGACATAATGCATCACAAGATAAAGCACAAGAAATCATTGCAAATGGTTTAGAAGCAGTGAAAAAAGTTGCACAATCTCTACAAACTGTAAACGCATAATCATTTGTTTTTTATTAAAAAGTTCTCTCAAATTTGAGGGGACTTTTTTTGTTGAATCATTAGAGGTCTGGTGGGGGCATAAAGGTCTGACGTATTGTCCCTAGTCAGTTAATTGGATTTTACATAAAATAACATCACGTGGCTGTGAATAGTTCATAGATGATAAATATATATTATATATTAGTAAAGTGTTGTGCTATTAGTTTAAAAGTACATACAATTAGGTCTAAATATTCAGTTAAATCACAGATTAGTATAATATAATAGAAACGTAGGAAAATATTAGATTTATAAGGGGGTCGTTACATGAATAAGAAATTAATTACTAATCTTTTAGCAATGTTACTAATTCTCTTCACAGTTTTCCCTGTGGGACTATCTGCCAATGCTACATCGAATGATGTGACACGTGGGGACTTCGTGAAAGAATTAGTAGAAAGCTTGAATGTCGAGCTTGGTGATGGTTCTACACTTACTTTTACTGATGTACCAAAGGACTTAGCTCCTTATGTAGAAAAAGCATTAGAATTAAAGCTTATCAAAGGTAAAACAACTACAATTTTTGATCCGAACGATAAATTAACACGTCAGCAAGCATTTGTTATATCTGCACGCGGTCTAGTCACTGAAAAAGCCTCGTTGACAGTGTTAAATAACTTCAAGGATGCAGATAAGATTGCTGAGACACATAGACAAGACCTTGCAAATGCAGTCGCAGCAAATATATTACAAGGTTTCGAAGACAATACGATTCGTCCACGTGACTATATAACAACTGAACAAATGCAAAGTATTGTAGAACGCTTTGTAGCAGCATACAAAGTGCCAGTGAAGGAAACGACAGTAGATCTTCAAATTTTAGGTACCACTGATATTCATACGAACTTAGCAAACTATAATTATTTTTTAGATGCCGATTCCGCTGATGTTGGGTTAGCAAACACTGCAACCTTAATAGAGCAAGCGCGAGCAGAAAACCCAAATACATTATTATTTGATAATGGTGATTTAATTCAAGGAACGCCACTTGGTTCATATAAAGCGTTAGAAAACGTCTTAAAACCAGGTGAGGTTCATCCAGCTATTGCAGCGCTAAATGCATTGCAATATGATGGTGGGACTTTAGGGAATCACGAATTCAACTATGGATTAGATTTCTTAAGTGAAGTATTAAATGATGCGAAATATCCAGTCGTTAATGCAAATGCGTATGACGCAAAAACAAAAGAGCATATGTACACACCATACGTAATTATGGATAAAGAAGTGTTAGATAACGCAGGTAAAAAACACACTATTAAAGTGGGCGTAACTGGAATCGTACCTACAAAAATTGTTGAGTGGGATGCCATTCATCTAGCAGGTAAGGTAGAGATGCAAGAACCTGTGGAGGCAATTAAAGAGGTAGTGCCAGAAATGCAAAAAGCAGGGGCAGATGTGATTGTCGTACTTTCACACTCAGGTATTGGTGAAGATTCTTATGTAGCGGGTGCAGAAAATGTTGGGTACCAAATTGCTAATATTGAAGGCATCGATGCTTTAATAACAGGTCACTCACATCTAACATTCCCTGGTGATTATAAAGACCTTAAAAATGTTGATCAAGAAAAAGGAACGATTAACGGTGTTCCTACAGTAATGGCAGGAAGTTATGGTAGTCATCTTGGTGTTATTGACCTGAAATTAGAGCAAAAAGGCTCTGAATGGGTGGTAGTAGATGGACAAGGGACACTTCGTTCTATCAAACAAGAAGGGTTACAACCATCTCAAACAGTGTTAAATGCTATTAAAGAAGCACACGAAGGTACGTTAACGTATATTCGCCAAGCTGTTGGTGAGACAACTGCACCAATCCACAGCTATTTCTCTATGGTTCAAGATGATCCTTCTATTCAAATCGTAACACAAGCACAAAAATGGTATATTGAAAAAGAATTAAAGGGTACAGCTGATGAAAACACACCAATCCTTTCTGCTGGTGCACCTTTCAAGGCGGGCTCTCGAAATAATCCTGCGGACTACACAAATATTCCTGTAGGGCCACTTGCCATTAAGAACATGGCAGATATTTATCATTATGACAACACTGTAGCAACTATCAAAGTTACGGGTGCACAAGCAATCGAGTGGTTAGAAATGGCTGCGGGTATTTTCTCAACAATTGAACCGAATAAAACAGAAGAACAAAATATCATTGACGCAGAAGCACGTTCTTACAATTTCGACGTATTAGACGGTTTAACATATCAAATTGATGTGACATCGCCTGCAAAATACGATCGTCGTGGTAATTTAGTGGACGAAAAAGCGAATCGTATTAAAGATGTACAATACAACGGTAAACCAATTGATGTAAATCAAGAGTTTATCATCATTACGAACAACTATCGTGTAGGCGGCTCTTACGGAGCTACATTTAAAAATACCGACGGCTCCAATGTAACAAACTATGCCTATGAAAATCGTCAAGCAGTGATTGACTACATCATGACAAATAAAACAATTAATCCTGCTGCGGACAACAACTGGTCATTTGCACCATTCCCAGCGAATACAAAGGTTATTTACCTTTCTGCAAAGGATGCACAAAAGGTCATTCCAGCTGGTAGCAATATAGAATATCTTGGTGATACAGAGGATGCTGGATTTGGGAAATATTTAATTAAATAACGATGAAAGAGGAGAGTGCGATATTATTCGCTACTCTCCTTTTTGTGTCGCTCAAATATTTGAAAACGCGTGCCTTGAAATGTAAGTAAACCAAAGTCGCCGTCTGCCAACTGCCCATATTTACGTCCATTTAGCTGTAATTCTATACGGTCACCATTTTGAACTTCAAAAGTTACATAATAAGTTGTATGAGCTGCAGAATTGCCACTACCGCCCCTTGTATTTGTACGCTTTGTTACGATTTTTGCTGGCACGGTTAATACTGGGGCTGCGTTATTTTTAGCCCATTGTGTAATCCCATTAATCATGACAAATGCAAATGTACCGAAGACAATGATAAAGATTACAGAGATGAAAATCGATTCGAAATGAAAGCTATCAGCCCAAAACATTTATAACCTCCAAATCCATGATGTGATAGAGCAAATTGTTAAACTGGATTTATTTCAAGGTCTACTACTATTTCAATTTCATCACTGATTAATACACCACCTGTTTCAAGGAGTGTATTATACAAAATCTCTGCGGTCAATTTTTGATCTTGCCTGAAAACCATATACTTCTTGTGACCATGGGTTCATACCACGGCCAACATACATGGTTGTGAATATGACGGGCTTCGTAATGTTTTTAATAGTTAAATCTCCATGAATAGCAAATATATTATTTTCGAGCTTTTCAATGTATGTAGACTCAAAATGAATTTTTGGATAGACATCAGCATCAAAGAAATCAGGTGATACAAGATGAACATCACGATCAAAATTTTTGGTTGAGACACTAGCAACAATTATCGAGAATGATATCTTTGCATCTTGCATTTGTTCGATATCTGACACGGTAAATTCAGCATGATAAGATTCAAATGTTCCATGAATTTGTGATATCATCATATGTCGAACAGAAAAACCAATTGTTGAGTGACTATAATCAATCGCATATTTTTTCATTGGAAGGTCCTCCTAACAACAGCATCTTACACGAATGATAAATTAAATAATTTGTTAGTTCAATGAGTTTTTAGTAAATATTAGAAAAACTGTTACTGAATATAGTGGGCTTTGTGAATATTTATAATCATTACAAATACTAACGAATGTAAAAATTCATAGCATCCTGATTAAAATCTAAAACACATAAGCGACCATTTTCCAATGTATGTGGAACTTGATGTGCCTGTAGATTAGCTATAAGCTGTTGTAATTCTTCTTGTGAAGAAAGTGAAAGCGTGTAGCTCAGTAAGCCTGTTGTTTGTTGTGGTGGTAGTGATGCACCGACTCCTTGCCAGGTATTGACCGCAATATGGTGATGATAGCCGCCAGCGGAAAGGAATAGTGCACTATCATGAAAGTTAGTCATAATGTCTAAACCAAGTGCATCTATATAGAAGTAAGTTGTTGCATCATTTATAATGCTAACATTTAAGTGTATATGACCTAATGCAGTTCCTTTAGGGAAACCTGTCCATAGACGCAGATTGTCATATAGAGCCATTACACCTTCTATATCGACTGCCTCGGTTCCTGTAATTAGTCCACCCTTACCATCACTTAGCCATTCAGAACGAGGGCGATCACGATAGATTTCTATGCCGTTACCTTCCGGATCATTCAAATAAAAAGCTTCTGAATAAATATGATCACCAGCACCAGTTATAGGTATGGCTAAGTTTAATAAATTGCCAATCACATATGCTAAGTCTTCACGTGTCGGTACTAAAATGGCAAAGTGAAATAGACCTGTGGTATGTGGTGGACGAAGCGACACTTTTTCATTAGATGACAATATTAAAATAGGTTTTGTATTGCCGGGATTAGCAAATTCCACTTGATTGGTAGTTCTATTAAGTATTTGTAAACCAAGTGTGTTATAAAAATCAGTCATTACATCTAATGACTGTACAAGTAAGTGTAAATGCTCAAGCTCTAATGTATTAGCAATTTTGAATGCCATTTAAGAAAAATCCTCCAGATCATAAGTTACTTTTTGTAATTAAATATAAAATGGTAAACAAATTACGTCAAGTAAATAAGTTACTTAAAATTTACTTTTGCTTAAATAATCAGTACAATAGAATACATAAGAGGTGAAAAATATGAATGAGACAACTTTATGTCCTCGTTTAGCTAAGGCAATGGATTTAATCGGGAAACGCTGGACAGGGCTAATCTTATATCAATTATTAGACGGACCACAGCGCTTCAATGAAATTGAGTCTGCTTTACCTGTAAGTGGTCGTTTATTATCAGAACGTTTAAAGGAGCTTGAAAAGGAAGGGCTCGTTGAACGAAAAGTATATTCAGAGGTGCCTGTGCGTGTAGAATATTCATTAACAGAAAAAGGTCAAGCACTAGAAGGTGCTATCCGTAATATTGAAACTTGGGCAACAGGCTGGTTATAAAGTGAAACTTCCATCCTTGCTGGTTAGTTGAGGCTTGCAGGAAGCAGGTTACACTTACGTTCACCACAGGAAGTGATGAATTTTAGTAAGTGTTCCTTTACTCGGGCATTTAGAATGGCCGCGGATTTTTAGATAATATAAAACACTTTTGCAAAAGATTAGCGTACTGCCCGTTAATGCGGGAAAAATACCCTTCATTTTACTTGTCAAATCGAGGTTCTAAATCCATACTAGTGTAGAGTAAGAAGGACGTTAGAAAGGAATTAGCTCTCATGACTAAAGAACAATGGGCGAAGGATTTAGCGCAAAATATTAATCCAGCCAATATTAAGTTAGACGAATCGTTACAACAATATACAATGACAAAATTAGGTGGCAAGGCGGATGTTTTTGTTCTACCTGAAACGGAAGACGAAGCGGCAGCAGTTATTCGCTATGCGCATACAAATAAAATTCCATTATTAATGCTAGGTAATGGCTCCAATATGGTCGTTCGTGATGGCGGCTTACGAGGAATAGTTGTGACATTTGCACATCTAGATGAAATTCATATTAACGGTGATTATGTATATGCACAAAGTGGGGCACTCATTAAGGATGTATCGAAGCTGGCTGCCACGGCATGCCTAACAGGATTTGAATTTGCATGTGGTATTCCTGGCTCTATCGGTGGAGCTATGGCTATGAATGCTGGTGCATATGGTGGCGAGATAAAGGATATTATTATTTCTTCTAAAGTTTTAACAAAAGAAGGGGAGATTTTGATATTATCGAAAGAAGAGTTGGAGCTCGGCTATCGTCAAAGTATCATTGCGAAGAAGGGCTATTATGTTCTGTCATCGGAATTTCAGCTAACTCAAGGCGTACAGGAAGAAATTGATGCCAAAATTGCTGATTTAACGTACCAACGGGAATCTAAACAACCGCTAGAATACCCATCTGCGGGTAGTGTCTTTAAACGTCCTCCTGGTCATTTTGCAGGCAAGCTAATACAGGATAGTGGCCTGCAAGGAAAAGGTGTAGGTGGAGCAGAAGTATCAACTAAGCATGCAGGCTTTATTGTTAATAAAGGCAATGCCACGGCCACCGATTACATTGCAACCATTCAAATGGTGCAGCGAGTTGTCAAAGAAAAATATGGTATTGACTTAGAAACCGAAGTGAAAATAGTCGGCGATGAATTATAAGTAAATGACAAATGGCGCTCTTCGCTAATGGCGAGGAGCGTTTTTTAGGGGTGTGAAAAACTATGAAGTTTCTATCATGGAATGTCAATGGAATCCGCGCTTGCGTGAGTAAAGGCTTTTTAGATTTTTTTCATGAGGTAGATGCAGATTTTTTCTGTATTCAGGAATCGAAATGTCAAGCGGGACAAGTAGAGCTTTCACTTGAAGGTTATCAACAATATTGGAATTATGCTGTGAAGAAGGGCTATTCAGGTACAGCTGTCTTCACAAAACATACACCTCTTTCAGTACATTATGGTGTCGGTGAAGAGACATCACAGGACGAGGGCCGCATTATTACGTTAGAATATGAAAACTTTTATTTAGTTAACGTCTATACACCAAATTCCCAGCGAGATTTAGCGAGATTGCCGATACGCCTAGATTGGGAGGATCGTTTAGCTTTGTATTTAAAAGAACTCGATGCGAAAAAGCCCATTGTGTACTGTGGGGATTTGAATGTTGCGCATACAGAGATAGATTTAAAAAATGCAAAATCGAATATTGGGAATTCTGGTTTTACATATGAAGAACGTACTAAGATGACTGAGCTTTTAGCAAGTGGGTTTATCGATACTTTCCGCCACAAGCATCCGGATGAGACAGACCATTACACATGGTGGTCCTATATGAATAAAGTACGTGAGCGAAATATTGGTTGGCGTATTGATTATTTTATTGTATCCGAGCGATTGAAAGAGCATGTTGACGTAGCGACAATTCATACCCATATTTTAGGCAGTGATCATTGTCCCATTGAATTACAACTCGACATTAAAAACTAAGCAGAAATCGTACCTCTCACTGGAGGTACGATTTTTTACATAGTGCTATAGCACGAGGAATGATTTTTACTAATGGTTTGTGCACAACGAAATATTGAATTTCGATGAAAAAGTGATTTTTCGCTGATAAAACACCGAATTTCGCTAAAAATTTCAGTTATTATGTCTGCTAGGAAAGGGTTTGTAAAGCTAGATAAAGAATATATTGCTTAAGAGGGGGTTAGTAGTTGTGAAAAAAAAGAGATGGAAAAAGAGGCTCGTTGGGGTAGTTGGCTTTTTAGCAATTGCATTAATAGTAGTCTTTATTGGCTTTACTTGGTTTATGAATAAATCAAGGCCCGTTATTGATGGGGATCTTGCAGTAAGTGTGCTTGATCAGGATGTTACTGTTACTAGGGATGATAAAGGGGTTCCACATATATTAGCGGAGACAGATGCGGATTTATATCGTGCACAAGGTTACATTCAGGCTCAAGATCGACTGTTTCAAATGGATTTAGCACGCAGACAGGCAAGTGGTCGATTATCAGAAGTTATTGGTGAGGCAACCATTAGTACGGATAAACATTTTCTTACGTTTAGTTTACGCGATGCAGCAGAAAAATCGTTAGTTGCATATGATGCGGAAAGTAAGCAGGTACTTGAATGGTTTGCAGAAGGAGTAAATGCTTTTATTACGCAGGCAAAGGAACATAATACATTAAGCTATGAATTCGCATTACTAGGATATGAGCCGGAAGAGTGGTCTGTTGTAGACTCTCTGACGATTGGGAAATATATGGCATACGATTTAGGGGGCAATTGGAATACGTTGGCTTTCCGTCACTGGGCTTTACAAAATTTCGATGAAGAAAAGGCAAAGGAATTATTTATAAAATATCCTGACAACGCGTCTTCAATTATTGAGTCAAACATAGAGAATCCTGTAGCGGTAGCGGGTCAATTTAACGCAGACCTATTGCCAAATGAATTTAATGGCAGTAATAACTGGGTTGTATCGGGCGATAAAACAAAATCAGGCTTTCCAATTTTAGCCGATGATCCACACTTAGGTTTAAGCACGCCGTCTATTTGGTATCAAATGCATCTTCAGTCACCTGCACAAAATGTTAGCGGTGTTATATTTGCAGGCATTCCTGGCATTATTCTAGGTCATAACGATGATATCGCTTGGGGGGTTACCAATGTAGGACCAGATGTACAGGATTTGTATATTGAAATTCCAAATCCAGATAATCCTACACAGTTCCGATATGATGGTGAGTGGGAGCAGGCTGAAGTGAGAAATGAATCAATTAAAGTGAAGGATGGAAAAACAATTGGTTTTGATGTAGTTGTAACTAGACACGGGCCAATTATGACTGATTTAGCGTTTAAGGATACTGAACCACCAGCACAGTTTTCGATGCAGTGGACAGCGCTTCAATCCACAGCAGAACTGCGAGCAATACTTGGCTTTAATAAGGCAAATTCATGGGGTGACTTTGAAAAGGCTTTAGAAGATTTTAAAGCACCGGCGCAAAACTTTGTCTTTGCATCCAAGGATGGCACGATTGCCTATAAAGCAAACGGCCAAATTCCGATTCGTAAGCAGGGAGAAGGGCAGTTACCAGTACCTGGAGATTCAAGTGACTATGGCTGGGAAGGTTTTATCCCATGGGATGAACTACCGACAGTCGTAAACCCAAAGGAAGGATTTATTGCGACTGCGAATAATGAGGTAATTGGCGAAGAATATCCGTATCATATAACGGATTTCTGGGCACAGCCATATCGCTACGAGCGTATTAAAGAAGTGTTAGAAGCCAATGATTCACTAACAGTAGAAGATATGATGCAGTTACAAATGGATCAGCATAATTTGTATGCACGCGAGTTTTTACCAAATTTATTATCTTCATTGAAAGCAAAGGATAAGGATGGAAAGTATGCAGAAGTCATCACCCTATTAGAGAATTGGGATATGGTGGATGCAAAAGATTCTGGCGCACCGCTTGTTTTTCATACGCTAATGGAACAATTGCAGGAAGTTCTCTTTAAAGATGAAATGCCTCTAGATATGTATAAGCTAATGGATGGTAAATACAATATAACGGATCAGCTACTGCGAAAAGCATATGCAGGTGAGAGCAGCATTTGGATTGAACAACAGGGTGGTGTAGATGCAGCAGTATATGAAGCATTAGAGCGCTCTATCGCACTAATTGAGGATCGTTTTGGATCGGAGCCCTCTAAGTGGCAATGGGGAGATTTCCATCAACTCACTTTTAATCACACACTAGGAAGTGCATCACCAATACTGGCGGCATATTTTAATGCAAAAAAGGTACCCATTGGCGGTTCGAAAGTAACTGTACAAGCAGCCGACGATGATATGGATGGCTATGTAGATCATGGAGCATCCTGGCGATTTGTAGCAGATGTAGGTGATTTGAGCTCGGCCTATCATATTGTCGGGCCAGGACAGAGTGGCCATGTGAAATCGAAGTGGTATCAAGACCAAGTGGAGGACTGGGCTAACGGGAATTATCATGAAACTTTTGTCAAGAAAGATGAAATTAAAGGGAAGACATTATTATTAAAGGCACAATAATAAGGAAAAACAGCACACTATTTTGTGTGCTGTTTGTTGTTGTAAGAGTCCGAATATAAATCTAAATATAATTACGTGATAGCAATCATACTCATTCAAATGTCCATTTGAATAAGATGAAGTACTATGATATATTGAAAACAATCAAACGAACATTTGAATGAGGTGAGGAAATGCCGAAAGAAATATGTGAAGTAACGCATGTAAATGAGCAAGCGGTCATGAAGGTACAACAACAAATGCCAGATTTATCGGGTGTAGCAAAGTTTTTAAAGGCTTTGTCTGACGAAACTAGACTGAAAATTGCCTATGCTTTAACAGTAGAAGATGCATTATGTGTCTGTGATGTCGCCACAATTATCGGATCATCTGTCGCAACAGCATCGCATCATTTACGCTATTTGAAAGATAATAGTCTAGCGAAATCGCATCGAAAAGGAAAGCAAATGTATTACTCTTTAGCCGATGAACACGTATACCAAATTGTCACGATTGCTTATGAACATGCGAAAGAGGGGATTGACGATGACAACAGCGCCAACTAAGCAAGAGTATCGTTTGCAAAACTTATCCTGTGCCAGCTGTGCAGCAAAATTTGAGAAAAATGTGAAAGCTATTCCGGAGGTACAAGATGCACAAGTTAATTTTGGTGCCTCTAAAATAACAGTAATCGGTAAGGTAGATGTCAATCAAATTGAAGAAGCAGGTGCTTTTGACGGTATTAAAGTATCACAATCCCCAAAAAGCACAATTGAAAAATCAACACCATTTTATAAAAAAACAGAAAACATTTTAGCTGGAATTGCCTTGTTATTTGTAATCCTTGGCTATGTATTGGTGACAATGCGTGGAGAAACAGATCCTTTTGCAATTGGCATGTTTATCGTAGCAATTTTAGTAGGTGGAGTTGGAATTTTTAAAACAGGATTCCGTAATCTAGCACGCTTTGAATTTGATATGAAAACGCTGATGACGATTGCCGTAATAGGAGCTGCAATTATTGGTGAATGGGAAGAAGCGGCAGTTGTTGTCTTTTTATTTGCAGTGAGTGAAGCTCTTGAGGCATATTCAATGGATAAAGCACGTCAATCAATTCGACAACTTATGGATATTGCCCCTTCAACAGCAACTATTAAACGGGCTCACGGTGAGCATTTTCATGAAATGGAAGTGCCGACTGAAGAAATTGAAATTGGCGATATTTTAATTGTCAAACCTGGTCAGAAAATCGCTATGGACGGGATTGTAGTAAGTGGATTGTCGGCAGTTAATCAAGCCGCTATCACAGGTGAATCGATACCTGTTAATAAAACTATAGATGACGAAGTATTTGCGGGAACATTGAATGAGGAAGGTGCACTCGAAGTCCGAGTTACAAAACGTGTGGAGGATACAACTATTGCTAAAATCATTCACCTCGTAGAAGAAGCACAGGCAGAAAAAGCACCATCACAGCAATTTGTGGATCGTTTTGCCAAATACTATACACCTGCCATTATGATAGTTGCCTTACTTGTTGCAGTTATTCCACCATTGTTTATAGGAGATTGGCAGCATTGGATCTATCAAGGTTTAGCTGTATTGGTTGTTGGCTGCCCTTGTGCGCTTGTTGTCTCAACACCAGTTGCTATCGTTACAGCGATCGGCAATGCAGCAAGACAGGGTGTGCTCATTAAAGGTGGCATCCATTTAGAGCAATTAGGTCATATTGAAGCTGTGGCCTTTGATAAAACAGGTACGTTAACAAAGGGTAAACCAGAAATAACAGATATATACACGCAGAGTAATATGTCAGAGGATATGGTGTTGCAACTTGTGGCAGCCGTTGAAAAGCAATCACAGCATCCGCTAGCGAAAGCAATATTAACTGCATTACATGAAAAAGGTTTAGCTGAGTTTGTGCCGACCAATTTCCAATCAGTGACAGGAAAAGGGGCTTTTGCAACAGTTGAGGGCAAAAAGGTTTCTGTCGGAAGTTTAAAATGGATTTCCACTTTAACTTCAGTGGATGAAGTAATTAAAGAACAAGTCGATCAATTGCAGGCACAAGGAAAAACAGTTGTGGCAGCTGTAAGTGACACGCAATTAATCGGTATTATCGGAATTGCTGACCAATTACGTAAGGAAAGTAAAAGTGTACTGCAAAACCTAACAGCATTAAAAGTGAAGCATACTGTTATGTTAACAGGAGATGCCAAACTTACCGCAGAAGCTATTGCTACTTCCCTTAATATGAGTGATGTAAGAGCAGGGTTATTACCAGCGGAAAAATTAACAGCAATTAAAGAATTACGTACGCAGTATGGAGCCGTTGCTATGGTTGGGGATGGTGTGAATGATGCACCAGCCTTAGCATCAGCAAGTGTCGGGATTGCCATGGGTGGTGCGGGTACAGATGCAGCTTTGGAAACCGCAGATATTGCTTTAATGGGTGATGACTTAACGAAATTACCTTATACAATTGGTTTAAGTAGAAAAACATTACGCATTATACAAGAAAATATCATTTTTGCACTGGCATTAAAATTGATTGCTTTATTACTCGTTATCCCAGGTTGGTTAACATTATGGATCGCCATTTTTGCAGATATGGGCGCGACATTGCTTGTTGTTTTCAACTCATTAAGACTAATTACCACAAAAAAATACAGTTAAAAAGATTAAATTTAATGCTTTCTGGGAAAAAACTACCACTTTGAATTAGTAATTATTGTTGATATTCATGCTACTAGCGATTCTTGAAAAAGCCCTTATTTAGTGCTAATATATGTTGAGGACAATGTAACAATTAATTATAAATGAGGCGAAAGTTGTATATGTCAGAACCTATTTTAGTAAATGTTACAGAGGAAATTGTACGTGGCTTAGTAAGTTTTCTTTTACGAGGACCAGAATATCAAACATTTTGTAAATGTGAAATCTGTGAGTTAGACACAGTTGCAATCGCTTTAAATGCTTTGCCTAGTAAGTATGTTACATCTATGGACGCACGCGATGAAGCTTTTAGAACAATGAATACACCTGAAAATATCGAGCTGGTCAACAGAGAGATTATTCGTGCATTACATGTAGTGAATAAGTATCCTCGGCATAAGTAGAGCCCACTTCTATAAGAGGTCGGCTCTTTTTATGCGTAATGACAATGATTGCTGTCGTTATGTATTTTCAGTTAACTTTTAAGGCAAGCTTGTAGTAAACTAGAGAGTAAGAAAACGAAAGAGAGGGAATAGGATATGCCAACACCAAGTATGGAGGACCATATCGAACAAATATATTTATTAATCGCTAATAAAGGTTATGCTCGTGTGTCTGACATAGCGGAAGCATTATCTGTTCTTCCTTCTTCTGTTACGAAAATGGTTCAAAAATTAGATAAAGATGGCTATTTAGTTTATGAAAAATATCGTGGCCTTACATTGACGCCAAAAGGTGAAAAGCTTGGAAAACGTCTTGTACAACGCCATGAACTGCTAGAGCAATTTTTACGAATCATTGGTGTAGATGAAGAACGTATTTACAATGATGTAGAAGGAATTGAGCACCATCTTAGTTGGAATTCAATCGATCGAATTGCTGATCTTGTGCAAGTAATGGAAGAAAATCCAGACATCGCAAAAAAATTAGAGGCATCTAGATCACAGCACAACCTATAGTGCTACATTACTGTGACACTATAGGTTGCGCGTACTAACTGTTGTATTAGAGTGAGTGTCTGAGGACAATAGTAGTTCGGAGTACAATATTTTGCGAAAATGATGGTGTGAAGGAAAGGAAGACATTATGAACGAATTAAAATCAGGTGAAGTTGTAACATTAACTGTATTAGAGCAACAAGCATCGAAATGGATCTTAACGAATGGAGAAGCGGAACTACCATTAAATGCTTCAGAGGTCACAGAACCACTTGCTGTAGGTGATTGCCTTCAAGTATTTTTGTTTACGGATCGTCGTGGAGATTTAGCTGCTACAACTGCTATTCCAACGTTTGCACAAGGCGAGTATGGCTGGGCACGCGTATTACGCGTAGTGGAACGTGAAGGAGCTTTTGTTGATATTGGAACATCACGTGAAGTGCTTGTAAAAGCGGAGGATTTACCTGCCATTAAAGAGGTTTGGCCAGCAGTGGGCGACCATTTATTTATGACATTGCGCACAGATCGTAACGGAGATTTATTTGGACGTCTAGCAACGGAAGAAAAAATTCTGGAGCTATATGAAGGCGCATTTGAAGATATGCACAATAAAAATATTAAAGCGCGACCATATCGTTTATTGCCAGTAGGTTCATTTTTACTAGGTGTGGAAGCCCCGTATCGCATTTTCGTCCATGAATCTGAGCGTTATGCAGAACCTCGTCTTGGACAAGATATAGATGTACGTATTATTGACGTAAAAGAGGACGGCTCCATGAACGGTTCACTTTTACCACGTAAACATGAACGCATTACTGGAGATGCACAACAGATTTTAAGCTATTTACAAGATGTCGGTGGCAAAATGCCATTTGGTGATAAGTCTTCACCGGAAGAAATACAAGAAATGTTCCATATGAGTAAAGCGGCATTTAAACGAGCTCTAGGTACACTTATGAAAGCCGGTAAAATCAAACAACAAAACGGCTGGACAGAAGAAATTTAACTTCTTTCCTTGATTAGTTTGAGGTGGCAAAAGTGAGACGTCATCTAATAGTCCACAATGGATATCACACGAATGACGAGAGACTGCTTGAAACCTTCTCGTCATTTTTTCGTACTAATAGTTGTATAGTGACATACATTATACAGGCTAAATGATTTATCTAGTGAAAGGGGTCACACAATTTGAAAAAAACATGGGTGAAAGTACTAACTGCTACTATGTTAGTATTTGGTGTGATGGCACCAGCAACAGGATTTGCGGCCGATAATTCGACAACAAAAGCAATAGATGAAAAACTAGGCGTGCCAATTGTGGTATATGGTGCAAACTTATCAGAGACAGAAAAAGAATCTGTTAAAAAGTCTTTAAAAGTAAGTGAAGAACCTGAAATTGAAGAGATTACAGTATCTGGGGAAGACTTAACTAAATACATTAAAGATAGTAATTCAAGTTCACGCATGTATTCTTCTGCAAAAATTACTCGTAAGGATGCTGGGAAGGGCTTAGTGATAGAGATTGTTACACCTTCAAATATTACACAAGTAACATCTGAAATGTATGCAAATGCGATGCTGACAGCGGGTATCGAAGATGCTACGGTACAGGTAGCTGCGCCAAAGGCTGTAACTGGTCATTCAGCACTTGTAGGGATTTATAAAGCTTATGAAGTGAAAACGGGCGAGACATTAGATATTGAGCGCACAGACGTTGCCAATGAAGAACTTTCAGTAGCAACTTCTCTTGCCGAATCTTCGGGTGTCGATGATGCAAAGGTGGCAGAACTACTAACAGAAATAAAAAAACAAATCGCAGAATTAAAACCGGCAACACGTGAAGATGTTGAAAAAATCGTGCAAGAGCAGTTAAATAAGCTAGAAATAAATTTAAGCGAGAAGGATCGACAACTATTAATTGATTTGATGGACAAAATTAGTAAACTTGATATTGATTTTAGTAAATGGTCAGATCAATTAAATGATATTAGTAATACGTTACAAGAAAAATTCGGTGCACTAATGGAAGATGAAGGCTTCTGGACGAGTGTGAAAAATTTCTTCGCTAATTTAAAAGAATCTATTTCATCTTGGTTTAAATAAAAAATAGTAAAGCTCACTGTCAATGGCAGTTGAGCTTTTTTTGATGGGAGATGAACATATTCGGTAAAAACTTTCTTTGCCGTTATTTTTAGAAGATAGACGTGTGTACCAATCGAATGTAAGCTATGTTCACTATCTTTGTAAAAAAACAAAAGGCTATGTTACTATGAAAATAAAGGAGTGGTGAGCAATGGAATTCCAATTACAGAATGTTACAGCAAACAAGCATGCTTTTGTGTATGAGCAGCAAGGGGAAAGGTTAGCAGAGATTACTTGGCAACAAAATGGGCAAGTGATGGTAATGGATCACACCTATGTTTCAGACAAACTCCGTGGTCAAGGGGTGGCGAAAAAATTGTTAGATCGTGCAGCAGATTATGCACGTGAAAACGACTATAAAATGGAAGCAGTTTGTTCCTATGTAGTAGCAGCATTTGAAAAATCCGATGCCTATGATGATGTTAAACAATAAAGTAAAGCTATCATAGCGCACTTGTCGATCACTATCTGACATGTTCGATCAAAGTATAAAAAAATAGGGCAATCTGCTAGTAGCCTTGTGCTAGTAAGCGGATTGCCTTTTAAGCTTTTACAGAAATCATTTAATACGCTCCTTATAATAAAATTACACTATATATTAACAATGTTAAAAAAACGGCGCCCCCCAATAATGAAGCCATGTCTACCCAATCGTATAGTAAGTCTAAATCTTTCATGTAAATCACTCTCCTATTAATTGTAATAATTAATTAATTCCCTTAGTTTGTTATTTATAATCATAAAAAATTACAAAATAAAGTTAGTTAACGAAAAATAGTTAGAATTGTGCGATAATATCGAGTAGGAGAGTGATAGAAAATGTCTTGGAAAATACAGACGTATAATGAATTAACAACGGAAGAATTGTATAAAATTATACAGCTACGAGTAAATGTTTTTGTTGTTGAACAACAGACATGCTATGAGGATTTAGATAATCATGATCAAAACTCTATACATATATCATATGTTAAAAATGGAGAATTATTCGCGTATGCACGTTTATTACCACCTGGTGAAAAATTTGATATGACATCGATAGGTCGTGTTATCACAAAGCAAGATGTACGTGGCACGGGGCTTGGTAAGGAGATGATACAGTTAGCTATAAATACAATCGAAAAAGAATGGCCAGGCTCAGAAATTTTTATTCAGGCGCAAGAATATTTAAAAGATTTTTATGGCTCATTTGGCTTCAAACAAGTCTCAGAGCCCTATATATATGATAGCTTGCCGCATCTTGATATGTTATATAAGGCGGAAAAATAAATGTTTAGACCTCTTAAAATAGGGAAAAGATATGTTATAAGGCCAGTTTCTATATTTTTAGGAGGGATTTATAATGGCAAAACGCAAAGGAACGGGTGTTGTACTTGCAGGATTAGCAGGATTAGCAGCATCTTATTTAAGTAAAAAAGAGAACCGTGATAAAGCATTGAATATGTTAAGTAGTGCCAAATCAAAATTTGAATCTTATTTGAATACATCAAATGTTAATATGGATGACAGAATCGCTGAACGTGTAGCTACTGAGGTAGCGACAGAAGCAGGGACATCTCCAACAAAATTAGCATCAAATGAAATGGTTGCTGAAGGTGGCGGACATACAGGTGTCCATTTTTACAACGAAGAAATTCAGGAAAAAGAAAAGTAAGAAAAAGCCTTCTCATTTAACTATGAGAAGGTTTCCTTTTAGGAATAAGTGTAATCACAGCAAAGCTTATTAACACTATTCCAGTGAAAATAAAGCCACTTACAATGCCGAGTGATAGCCAACCTAGCAATGAGGAGCCCAGCACAACGCCTAATGAGAAAAAGGCATAAAAATAACCATATGCTTTTCCTCGACTTTCAACTGTCGTGGAGTCAATTAATAGCGAATTTACAGAAGGAAATAAGAAGCCGAAGCCAACACCATAACAAGCCATCGCGATATAAAGTAAAGTACTGGAATCGGCCTGACTGATAAGTATTTGGCTTATACCCATTAAACTAATACCAAGTGATAACGTTTTAACAGGGGCGACTTTGTCAAAAATTCGATTAGTAGGAAGAACAAATACTAGAACAGCAATAATGCCGAAAGCACTCATAAGTGTCCCACTTAAGCGAGAATCAAATCCTAACGACTGTACTTTTAATGGCAGTAGGTAGGCAATAACGCCTTGTGAAAACATTAAAAAGAATGCTCCTGAAAAGGCTTTTAATGTTCCAATGTTATTAAAAAAAACACGAATGGGTATATGTGTGCTCGGTGCGGTTTTTTCTTTTTTTCCTATAGTTGCTTTTAAGAAAAAAACGGCGAGAATACCTAAAAGTAGCATACAGCTTGCTGAAATATTAAAAACGAAAGGTACGCTTGTTCGACTTGCTAAAATACCACTAAATGCAGGACCAATAATAGCGGCTATTCCAACGAAGGCACCTGAAATTGCACTGCCTTTACCACGTTTTTCTTGTTCTGTAGCATTAGCTAAGAATGTAAACGCCGCTGGGACGATAAAACCTGCTACTAACCCATGTACAAAACGTACAGCTAGTAGAGCAATAGGTTCTGCTACTAAATTATAAAGTGTTAACGAGAGTCCTGTAGTAAAAAGACCGATAACTAAAATCACAAACGGTCCTTTACGATCGGTTAAAAAACCAGAAATAATATTCCCGAATGTATTAGAAAGGGAATACATGCCCACTGCCAAACCCGTTAAAAAGGCAGAGGCACCTAAAGATTCTGCATATGTACTCATTACAGGAAGCTGAGTAAATAAGTCAAAAAATGAAAAGAATATAATTACATAGATAAATTTCTTCATAACTCCTCCTGTTACAAATTACGACCTGGTGGTTTATCCGTACAAAGGACACTAATATTTTCACTTCACAACGCAGTTGGAGGAAATTTTGTTCACGGTAAGTACTGGATAAAAGAACACACAAAAATTCACCACATCTTGTAGAGCTCAATAATAATCGGTGGGGAAAATATATCCCCACCGATGAAAGTTTCACTTCATTATACCATTTTCGACAAAAAAAGAACGCCTAATAGTCGAAATGACTTATTAGGCGTTACAATGTAAATTAAGCTTTTGCAACTTCTTTTTTCATAGTTTTGTTTTTAGTAAGATTTACGTGCCAAGAAAGTGCCTCTTCTAAAATATGAGGTGTTTGTTGGTTACCTGTTGCTTCAACAGCACGGTTGTAGTAATCCCATAATTGCTCTTTATAATCTGGATGAGCACAGTTTTTGATGATTAGTTGAACACGCTCTTTTGGAGCAAGACCACGTAGATCGGCAATACCTTGTTCAGTAACGATTACATCAACATCATGCTCAGTGTGATCTACGTGAGAAACCATAGGTACGATTGAAGAAATCGCTCCACCTTTAGCATATGATTTTGTTACGAAAATGCCAAGACGCGCATTACGTGCGAAGTCACCAGAACCACCAATACCGTTCATCATTTTTGTACCTGAAACATGTGTAGAGTTTACGTTACCATAGATATCTAATTCAAGGGCTGTGTTGATTGAGATTAAGCCCAAACGACGAATAAGCTCTGGGTGGTTAGAAATTTCTTGTGGGCGTAAGCAAATTTTATCAGCATATTTTTCTAAATTGCCGTAAACTTTTTTCTGTAATTCTTCCGTAAGTGTAATGGAAGTAGCTGCAGCAAATTTAACTTTACCAGCATCAATTAAGTTGAATACTGCATCTTGAAGTACTTCAGAAGCAACAACTAAATCTTCAAACTCTGAATCAGCAAAGCCATCAAGTACAGCGTTTGCTACAGAACCTACACCAGATTGTAACGGCATTAATTTGTTAGTTAGACGACCAGCTTTAATTTCATCGCGGAAGAAGTCTAATAAAATGTTCGCCATTGTTTGTGTTTCTTCATCTGGAGGAACAATTAATGAAGGAGCATCTGGCTCTTCAGAAATAACGATTGCTTTAATTTTTGCTGGATCTACTTTGATACCGATTTCGCCAATACGTTGTGTCGCATCAGTCATTGGGATTGCTTCACGTTGACCTTGCTCAGCAGGTACGTAGATATCATGTATACCGATTAAAGCTTCTGGGTGAGAGATGTTTAACTCGACAATAATATTTTCAGCATACTCAGCAAAAATAGGTGAGTTACCTACAGAGTTTGTAGGGATAATTAATCCGTCTTCTGTAATAGCAACAGCTTCAAGAATTAAATATTTAATTGGACCCATAATTCCTTGACGAACTAATTCAGCGTTATGAGAAAGGTGGGCATCTACATATTGAATATCACCAGAGTTGATAAGGTTGCGGATGCCTGCATCGCCTTGGAATGGTCCGCGTTTACGGATAACGCCAGCCTCAGCTAAATATTTATCTACTTCAGGGCCTAAAGAAGCGCCTGTATATACATCAATTTTGAATTTTTCGTTTTTAGCGCGCTCTACTAATGCCATTGGAACAACTTTAGCGTCCCCAGCACGAGTGAAACCACTCATACCTACTACATCACCGTCAGAAATAAGTGCTGCAGCTACATCAGCTGTAACGATTTTACTTTCAAGCTCTTTTAAACCTAAACGTTTTTGAACAATTGCATCCATTAAAAAAATCCTCCCCTAAAAGTTTTGATGGAAACCGATTACAAAACTAGAAAAAACTTATAAGAATTTTCTGTTTATTTAGTTGTAGTATAGCACCAACCATTTGAATAATACTATCACCAAACTGTCACAATTACTTTAGAAACAGCATTAAACTGTTTAAAAAAAGGAATTTCGAGCATAAGAACGCTTTTTCGACAGAGAAAACGTTTTATTATAGCAGTAGCCATTTTGAGTTGATATTATATTCTTAATAAAAAGATAAAAAAACAGCAAGCATTTAATAAGGTAAAATGCTCGCTGGATTTATTAAGATTTTAGAACCCTAAAGATCGACGGAAGTAGCTCGCATAACGTTGGCTAACTGGGATGCGTGTGCCGTCTTTCATGATTAATAAGAAAGTGGAATGTGAATCTGGTTGAATTTCATCAATGTAGTCGATATTGACGATATATGAACGGTGGCATCGAATAAATGAATCAGGTGCTAAAAATAGCTCAAGATCACTTAAATTTAGTCGGTGATAACCTTCACGTCCCATTGTTTTAACAAATGTTTTTCGGAGCTGAGTTTCTAGATAAATGACTTGATCATGCTTGATTGGATACCAGCAATCATCAATTTTGATCGTGATGTAATTTGTTAAAAATGCTGATGGCTTTTGTGGGAAGATGGCAGTAATGGCACCCTTTGTTTCGCCTTCTTCCATTAAAGGGATACTCATGCCGAAATAGGCAACGCCAAATACATCTGGTTCGATGTAAGTGCTGATTTTTTGTCCATAGCTTAGAGCTTTATGGGCAGCTGAACCTTCTTTAATAGGGTCACCTGGCTTAATTTTTAAATCAACTTTTTTGCTTGGTTGGTAATACAAGTATTCGTTTGTGTCGGAGATTGCGATTGAAGTATTCTCTGGGAAGAACTCCTTAATAATCTCCATGATTTCTTCTATTTGTTTTGGATCCACTATTAACACCTCGTTTGAACTTTTAAAAATAGTATTATCATCTATTTTACTACATATTCCTATAAATTATATAGAGAAGATTTAGGAATAAAATAGAGAAATGTCGAATGTGAAATAAAAAGGTGGAAATTCTATTACATAATATGTAACAAATTTTAATTAATTACTAATTTTTTTGTTATTGATATGGTAAAATTTAATTGGGTCTAAGTAAGTTTACTAGGTTTCTACTATGCCTATGTGATAAATAAGAACTAGAGAAGACAACAAAATGTGGTTGAAAGGAAATCGCAGAATATGGTAAAATCCTCTGTATAGTCTATTTTTATTACGACTGGTGTTTTAGTTGGATTATTTTTAAGTTATAGTCATTATATACTTGTGAAATAGGACTCAAATCATACCAGAAAAAGTAAATACTATTTTCTTATTTAACATTATGTAAAATGGTGTCAAATATTGTAAAGTAATTCGTGCACTCTGAGGAAAGATGGGGAAGATTATGCAACTACATCAACATTCAATGTCAGAAACGATATCAAAAAGATACTTCCAAGAAATCGATAATATTAATCAATACATCGGTGTGGAAGAATTTTTTAATATTGAGTCGAAATTAATATTTGAAATTTATCATTTAGAATCTGCAAAGGCTAAGAAATCTTTGCATGAGTTAATTGATATTCTTTCAATACGTTTTGGCAAGCAAGTCATTAAAATTGTTCGAAGTTATTTTTCCGTTTTGTCGTCGATTGTTGCTCGTAAATTACTTGACAATCAAGTACCTTCGAAGAAAGCTTTTGCCTTTAATATTGCCTGCAATGATATGATTGAAAATCAGATGAAAGACGCAGAGTTTTTACAATTTGCCGATGACTTAATTGATTTCTTTGTCTATTTTATCGCAGATCGCAAGCAACCGACTTTCCGTCACCAGACCGTCAATAAGGTGATAATGTATATAAACGATGAATTAGAGAATGACTTAACAGTAGAGAGCATCGCAAATAACTTCCATATAAGTACAAGCCATTTATCACGTATTTTTAGAGAACATGTGGGCATTACACTTGTTGAATATTTAAATGTTCGCCGTGTGGAGGAATCTCAATACTATTTACGTCATACAAATAAAAGTATTACTTCTATTTCAGATCAGTTCCACTTCTGTAACCAAAGCTATTTTACGCGTATTTTTAAAAAATACACAGGCGTAACGCCTAAGCATTTCCGCGACGAATTACATCACGAATTTTATCGTTTTGAAATGGCCGAGTCAGAGCTTCAAAATATATAATATTTAGAGTTATTGTCTTAAACCGTTGTAGGAAGCTTGTATGCAAAATTTGACAAACAGTAAGAGATGCGGCCTTGTTAGCGATGCTAAGCTCGCATCTTTTTTTAATAAAAACTGTAGTTGAAAGCTTATGTTGATGCTTAGAAGGGATTGAATTAGTAGCACTTGCTATTTGATAAAGATAGTCTTTATAAGGTATACTTGACATTAGTTGAAAAATAATAGTAGGTGGAAAAATGAAAAATTTAAAGCTATTATCAATGCTTGGTCTTGTAGTTTTTGTACTTAGTGGCTGTCAAGCAGTTCAGAACAAAGAAGGCTTTTTCTATAGTATTTTTGTGAAGCCTATGGAATTTTTACTTGAGTTTTTCGGGAATGATATATTTTCAGGTAGTTATGGTTTAGCGATTATTGCTATTACAGTGCTTATTCGTTTAGTCTTAATGCCGATTATGTTGAAAAACTACCGTCAGCAACAAATAATGAAATCTAAAATGGATGCCTTCAAGCCTGAAATGGAAGAAGTTCAGAAAAAGATGAAGGAAGCTAAGACAAAAGAAGAACAAATGCAGTACCAACAAGAGATGATGGCCTTGTATTCAAAACATGGTGTTAATCCGTTAAATATGGGTTGCTTACCGATGTTAATCCAAATGCCAATCATCATGGGTCTTTACTTTTCGATTTTATATTCAGCCGATGTGAAATCACATATGTTTTTATGGTTTAGCTTAGGTTCACCAGATATTATTATGACTATTATCGCGGGTATTGTTTATTTAGTTCAAGCACGTGTGTCACTATGGACGGTACCAGAGCAGCAAAAAGCACAGATGAAATTGTTTATTTATATTTCTCCAATTATGATTGTCTTTATCTCAATGTCATCAATGGCAGCTTTACCACTTTATTGGTCTGTAAGTGGTGCGTTACTGATTATTCAAACTTATATTGGACGAAAATATTATTCGGAGCATCCCGAAAAAGCAAAATCATAAAAAAATGTATGTCGAGGCGCTTATGTAGCCTCGATTTTTTTAGGGGGTCAACAGGATGAACACAAAGTGGTTATCATCTATTCTCGTCGCTGTTTTCAGTATTGCGGCTATTGTTTGTGTAATTATGGGTAATTTTAATTTTGCCGTACTTGCAATGACGATAATGTTTGCATTATCAAATGGTTTTCGAGCTAAGAGTTTTAAAGAGCAGGGTTACGTGAAAGAAGCAAAATGGATGAAGTATATGGCTATCTTTTTTACAATCGCAGCAATTGTTGTACTTTTCATCAATCTTACAGACTAAGCAAAGAAATATGACGAAAAGATATACCTAAAAATGTGATAAATGTTAAAATAAAACTATATAGATAAAGTAAAGCTTTAATCGAGTTACGGTGCTTGAGCTCCTACTTTAAATATCTATTTTAAAGTAGGGAGCCCTCACAACCCGTTCGTGTAGGATAAATGAAAGAGGGGCTAATACAGTGAAAAAAAATCGTCAACCACTCATCATTGGTGCTTTAATATCAGCGGCGTTAATCATATCTATTTTCGTAGTCGTTTACTATAAAAATAATCAAGTAAATGTGGCATCAGATGAGCAGCAATCAGTAACAGAGGCGAATAAAAAAGATACTTCAGTAACGGATAAACCAGCAACAGATGATGCAACAAAACCAATTGAACAACCAGAGCAACAACCTGACGAAAATGGTTATTTACCAAACCAAACCTTACCAACAGAGCCTACATATATTGACGGTATTCTATTAGCAAATAAAATCTATCCGCTTCCATCGACCTTTGCACCTGATGTAAACCCAGAGGCAAGTCAGGCACTAGAAAAAATGCTAGCTGCTGCAAAGCAACAAAAGGGCTTCGATTTAGTAGCGTTTAGTGGTTATCGTTCTTTTGAATATCAAACAACTTTATACAATAACTATGTCAATCGTGACGGACAAGCTGCTGCAGACCGTTATAGTGCGCGTCCTGGCTATTCAGAACATCAAACAGGCTTAGCTTTTGATATTGGTGAACGGGGTAAAGATGATTTATGGCTTACTGAAGAATTCGGTGAAACACCAGCAGGAAAATGGTTAGTGGAGAATGCTCAGGAATACGGCTTTATTTTACGATTCCCTCAAAATAAAGAAGACATTACCGGCTACATGTATGAATCGTGGCATTTCCGATATGTTGGCATCGACATTGCTAAAGAAATTAAGAAGAAAAATATAACATTAGAGGAATACTTAGGTGTGAAATAATAGAAAGAGGTTGTCTCGATAGAAATCGAGATAACCTCTTTTTAAATACAGGTAAACTTTGCTTTAAAGTATCGGTGTTAATAAACGTGAAATAGATTCTTTAAATTTGATTAAACTCGAACGATTTTTGTACATTTCCCATGTTAATTCAGTGCAGTCGAAAATATCTTTTTCAAAGATCTCCGCTAATTGGTGGGAAATTTTAGAATCATAAATGAAGGCATTCACTTCGAAGTTTAGGCTGAAACTTCGAACATCTAGATTTGCGGTTCCTACTGTTGATGCTTCATCATCAATAATAATGGCTTTAGCATGTATAAATCCTTTTTCATAAATATAAACCTTTGCCCCCGCACGTAGTAATTGTCCTACGTAAGAGTATGTAGCCCAGTAAACAAACATGTGGTCAGGTTTGTTCGGTATCATGATACGGACATCAATGCCTGAAAGGGTGGCAATTTTTATGGCATCTAAAAAACTAACATCTGGAATAAAGTATGGTGTTTGAATATAGATGTATTTTTTTGCCATATTAATAAGTTTTAAATAACCAATTTTGATTTGTTCCCAATCGGAATCTGGTCCACTTGATACGATTTGTAAGCCAACATCGCCTTTTTTGGGGATAGCCGGGAAATAGCGGTCTGAATAACCCATTTTTTGTTGTGCACATGCCTGGTTCCAGTCCAATAAGAAGCGTGTTTGTAAAGGATGCACGGCGCTACCCTCAATGCGTAAATGTGTATCGCGCCAATAGCCAAATTTCTTTTGTAAACCCAGATACTCATCTCCGACATTAAAACCACCAATGTAACCAATTCGACCATCGATGACTGCAATTTTACGGTGATTTCGGAAATTTAACCGCGGGTTAAGCAGAGGTAAAATAGATGGGAAAAACACTTCAACTTCTCCGCCTGCACTAAGTAAATTTTTAAAATGGCGCTTTTTCACATTACGTGAACCCATTTCATCATATAAGAGTCGGACTTTCACGCCCTGTTTGGCCTTCTTTATAAGTGCATTAACAATACGAGTTCCTAAATCATCTAGACGGAAAATATAATATTGAATGTGGATATGATCTTTTGCTGCGTCAATATCCTTTAGCAGCATCTCGAACTTATCGGCACCGTCGTCCAAAATTGTAATGTCGTTATCCTGTGTAAGTACAGCATTATTTGTTTTTAAATGCATATAAATCATTTCTTTATAATTTTCTGCATTCTCGATACGAAACTCAAATGTATCGTCCCGAATCGTTTCTTTCTGATAATTTATAAGGGTATCTATCCCAATATCCTTGCGACCTTCCCAACGGAACAAATGCTTTTTTCGCAATTGCCGTCCCAACAATAAATATAAAACGAACCCAGCTAACGGCAGGAAAAATAATACTAGAATCCATGCCCAAGTAGAAGTAGCATCTTTACGCTCTAAAAAAATAATAGTCATTGCTGATAAAATATTAATGAATAAAATTAAAGGTACTAGATATTCTACATCTGTAAAAATGCTCATTCCTGCACCTGCCTTTACTATATTTCCGATATATTTAGTATAGCTTACTTCACAGGTGGAATGAAAGAAGATACATTAATAGTTTGTAATCATGTAAAAGGATTACCTCAAAATTTAGATTGAGGTAATCCAGGCCTAACATTAATAATGTTCCCATTGAAATAATATATCTGAAAAATCTTCTTGAAGAAGTCTTTCGCGGTTAATAAAAAATTTCCCAACACCACTATCGTCCCACATAATACCAAATTCATCATTTGAATCGATTTGTAGCAACAAAACGTCATAGCGCTGAAGCAATTGTGATTCATGACGAATATCTTCCTCTAGAAAATATGCGTAGCCACCAATTTTTGCACCAGCCCCTAAAAAATGCTGTAAGTATATTTCATGCAAATTAACATCATCATGATGTGGTTTCAGGTTCGGTAAATAGTGGGTTGCACGATAATCTAATGCAGAAACAGGTTCTTGCTCAGATCTGAATTGTAGTGCTAGCTCTTGGTTAATAGGAAACCAATCATTTGATGCGTTCACAGTTGTCTCGTGTATAGGAGCAGCTATGTCAGTATTTACTGTTGGGTAAAATCGTATTTTATAAAACTGCTGGAAAATATCCTCATGGTAATGCGCCGCATTGGTAAATATATTAGATGATATAAAAAATTGAAGAATGCCCTGTGATGGAAAATCCTGAAGTGTTGGCATTTCTGCAAAATTAATTTGAGCTAATAAGCGCATCGGTTCACCAGTTATATCCTTAGGGTAGGTTTGATAATAAGGTAAGTAAGGTTCGCCAGCAAATTTACTTTCCGTTAACGAAGTAGAACGTTTGAATGGTGAGATAATCACCGCTGAAAGAAGTGTTTCTTCAATTTCAGAACGAAACGTTTCAAGTTCTTTAGGAAGTAAAAGATTCGTTGTTTTGTTCATGTAAAGCCCTCCGATTTTACACATAAAAGCATTCAATGTTCTTTACATATGCTCCATATACCTTATTACGTATTTGATCTAATATATAAAGTTGTGAATTATTATAGGTTACGCCTTTTAACGGCTAAATTATTCAAGCCGTAAAGATTTATTTGATGATTTATAAATAAAAATTAAGGTAATCGATACAATAGCTATGCCTGCTGAAATGTAATAACCAAGATTCGATTCTACAGTGAACAACCATGTAAAGAATAGCGGGCCGAGAATACGGCCTAAATTATCCATAGAATAGGAAAGACCGGCCGCAGTGCCATATTGACCACCGGATTCTTTGGACGAAAGAGAGACGACACATGTTCTAGCAAGAGCGTTCCCGGCTGTAAAGACACAAAGTGCTAGCCCAGCCACCACTAAATTAGCCGTTAAAGTAAATAACAGCATACCAAGCGCAGTAATAACTTGAGCGCCAATTAACCAAGATGTTTCAGTACCATTTTTAATTCGTCGAACGACACCGCCTTGAATAGCTGCATCCACAAAACCGCTAAACATAAACAGATAACCAATCTGTAATGGGGTGATGTTAATGCGGTCAATTTGGAATAGTTGGAAAGTCGCTTCAACGCCCGCTAGCATAAATGTCACTAAAAAAGAGAACATAAATAAATATCGCACTCGATATTGCAGCATTTTGCCAGCACCTTTTGGCACAATTGCACGTTTTCTTGAATCTTTTCGTTTTTCAGGTTCTTTTAAGACGATACTTGCATAAATAAATAATAGTGCGATTAAAGCTGCAGAAGCGATAAAAGGTAATTGCAAGCTATAATGGCCAAGCACACCACCAATAGCTGGACCGAAGATAAAACCAAGACCGATGGACATGCCCATTAGACCCATGTATTTATTACGATCTTCCTCGCTAGACATATCACCGATAAAGCCTGTTACGGCTGTGTATAGTGCGCCTGAAAATAAACCACCTACAACACGTGATACGTAGAGAATGGTTAAATTATCTATAAATAACGAGAAAATAACGAAGCTTAAACTAAAGCCTATTAGACCCATTAAAATAAGTTGCTTGCGCCCTACCTTATCAGATAGCATTCCCCAAAGTGGTGCAGTAAAAAAACTTGCGAGTGAATACACAGTTAGTAAACCACCCACGTGTATATCATCCCAGCCCTGCTGGACAATAACCTCTGGTAACACAGGAATAATAATTCCGAAACCTAGGTAAACGAGAAATTGAACAGACATTAACAATAGAATAGCCTTTTTCATAAATACAGTACCCTGCTTTCTTACGATATTTCAGTATGTATATTCTACCTCTCTTGTTCTTGCTATTACAAGGAATCATTAGACTGTTCAACTTTAATAAATACTGGGACTATGTCTTTGGCTAACGGTTACATTGGTCACACATTACAATGAAAATGATTGTTTGATGGAAGAAGAATTTTTTGAAAGCGAATAGAAGTGACGTGATATGTAAATAATTTAGCTATAGATAACCGGGGAGCGAGCAATCGACACTTTGCCGAGCATTTTGATTTGAATCATTTGTCATATAGCACCTCCGAGTAATTCTACAGTATAATATTTACATACCAATGAGGGGTATGTGGATGGCATTAGTTGGTGGGTAAATAAAATTTACATTGTAACAAAATTGAAAAACTATAAAGTCAAGTTAAATGGTATGATAGAAACAGATATACTTGTCAGACATCTTACACATATTAAATTGAAACTTTTTTGTAATTTAAACGTTATAAAATTCGAGGAAAGATTGAGGTGGAACGTATGACGAAGGAAGTAGATTTGAAAAAGATTGTTTCGAATTTATCGAAGTTGGGTGTGAAAGCTACTGTTACCAAGTCTCGACTTGAGCTTTTAAAAGTACTCACACCGCCAACGCAAACACCGCAAGTTCAAGCTTAACTCGTTTAAAATGAAAATGGGTAGTCTCCTAAAATTGAGACTACCCATTTCCTATATCTTTGGCATTCGTAAATTTTACTATTTAATCGTCCTCATCATGCGTTGTAAACATATAAGTACGATAATGGAAACGCATGCTAAAGACAAGTCCTATAGCAAGTGCATTCCCCATCAATGAACTCCCGCCATAACTAATGAATGGCAAAGGGATGCCCGTAATCGGTAGTAGCTGTATGGTCATACCGATATTTTCAAAGACGTGGAACGTAATCATGGCAATAATGCCAGCACATACATAAGTTGAGAACGGATCTTTCAGTAAAAGTGTTGTTTTCGTTAAATGATAGATTAACAAGAAGAAAATACAAATAACGATACTTGCACCAATAAAGCCCCATTCCTCACCGATAACAGTGAAGATGAAATCGGTATGGTTTTCGGCCACGTAAACTTCACGGCCACGGAAACCCTTACCGAAAATTTCACCTGAACCAATGGCATTCAAAGAAGTAATTAAATGGTAGCCATCACTTGATGAATATGAATAAGGATCGAGCCATGAATAAATACGGGCGAACTGATAAGTCTTAAAGCCGAAAGTTTTCTCTAAGAAATCTTGCATATAAAGTGCCATCCATAGGAGAATACCACCAATTGCAGCACCCCCAACGAAAGTCGGCAAAATTATTTTCCAAGTGATACCTGCAACTATAACAAGTGCAGCGGTGATAGCAAAGAATACGAGTGCTGAACCAAGGTCGGGCTGCTTCATAATAATGCCTAATGGTATAATCAAAGCGACACCGATTTTAGCGAGTAAAATGAAATCAGTTTTTAATGATTTTAAAGAATAGACTTCGTGGTGCTTACTAATTAATCGTGCAAGTGCTAAAATGTAAAATGTTTTCATAAACTCAGAGGGCTGAATATTCCCCATAGGTGTATGAAACCAGCTTTTAGCACCGTTAACAGGTGCACCAATTTGTCCTTCTCCTTCAGGCATAAAGATAAGTAGTACTAAGAGAGCGATACCGGCTCCATACATATACCAAGCCATTTTTTTATATTGATCTGGTTCGAAAAACATGACAATACCAATAATAACTGCACCAATCACGTACCATTGAAGTTGCTTAGGTACATAGTTAATGCCATATTGTCCTGAAGTTTGCGCCGATGCAATAGCTAATAAACTAATGACAAGGAAAGTGATAAGTATAAAAGCGAGTGTCCAGTCGAAACGATTCGCGAAATTTCGTTTATTTTCCATAAAAGCCACCTAAAATAAAATATTTAAAAATATGTGCGCTAACGCGTGTAGAACATTAACATTATAACGCAAAAAACGTTTTTCCGCCTACGTATATTGTTGTGACGACAATTAGCATAAAATGTTTCAAAAAAATTCGGTTTAGTTTTATAATGATATGAAGAATGGGGTGATGGGTGTGGCTAAAAAATTGAAGTCAGCTGAAGATTTTATGTACCATATATATGTTCATATGAATGATGTCGATAAATTCGTCATTTTTAGTGGCCTTAAGCTCTCACAATTTGTAGCTTCATTAGATCCACTGCATCACTTACTATTATTGAAACATTCCTATGAAGATGGATCATTTAATATGCATACACAATTTGACTATGTACCAGATGAGGAAGTTCCTCATTTTGTGAAAAAAGCGACTGAGTCAAAAGAATTGTGTTGGGTAGACTTTATGGATGAAAAAAAATTAAATCAGTTGACGCCTATGGAGCAAGGGGAACTACTTTACCTAAGTCATAAAAAAGAACCAATTACTTCTCCATTTTTTAATAAATTGCAAAACCGGTTTGTCTATTATTCTTCCGATGTGGAAAAGATGACAAAAGTTTATTTTCGCCATTTAAGTGATTCAGATTTGCTGGTTGCCAATATTTTTAATAGTTTAATACGTGAAAAAGAACGTAGCACGGGTTTTTGGCGTCGAAAAGTGAAATCCAGTACGCCTTCACTCACACCAGAATTTTTAAGAGCATATCGTTCTTTCGCTAAAGACGGAGCGTTATTGTCACTTTATCGGATTGAAAAACCAAAAGCAGCATATGGCATTGAAATTCGCAACCTATCAGATTATTCTTTCCCTGACGAAGTATGGGATGATTTAAATGCGATTTTGAAAAACGAACACGATGAACTGATTCATATTATTTAAGCGAACTCACATTCACCTTTTAAGCGTGGATTGAATAGGATACTTAAATCTCACCGTCAAAATTACGGTGAGATTTTTATGTAATTTGTCAAGCCGTTTCGTGATAAACTAATAGTACTCAAGAAGTATGTGGAGGGCACAAAAATGAAAAAAAGAATCGGTTTATTATACGGCGGAAAGTCTGCAGAGCATGAAGTGTCATTGTCGACGGCATGCGCAGTCACTGGGGCTTTAAATTTCGAGGAGTATGAAGTATATCCGATTTTCATTACACTTGATGGGGAGTGGCGACAAGGTAAGCGCCTAGTAAAACCTGCAAGTACAATTGAAGAATTACAATTTGGTGATGATGCCATTATTTTAGAAAACAATATTACAAATTTCTTAATCGACGACAATGGTAAAGCTGTACAGTTCGATGTGATTTTCCCACTGCTACATGGTACAAATGGTGAGGATGGTACTGTACAGGGGTTACTGGAAGTTTTAAATCTTCCGTATGTAGGAAATGGTGTGTTAGCATCATCGGCAGGTATGGATAAAGTAATCATGAAGCAATTATTTGAAATTGCTGGCTTACCACAAGTGCCATATACGTATTTCATCCGCAGTGAGTGGGCAAATGAACAGCAAGCTATTTTAGCGCACTGTGAACAAAAATTAACGTGGCCGATGTTCGTGAAACCAGCCAACTTAGGCTCAAGTGTTGGCATTAGCAAGGCATCAAACCGCGAAGAACTTACTAAGGCAATTGAAGTTGCATTACAATATGATCGAAAAATCGTAGTGGAGCAAGGTATTGTAGCACGTGAAATAGAGCTTGGTGTATTGGGCAATGATTTTCCAGAAGTTTCCGTACCAGGTGAGATTAAGCCAGTAACAGAGTTTTATGATTATGATTCCAAATATAAAGATGGTTCAACGGCGCTTATTATTCCTGCAGAATTGTCTACAGATGTGGTAGCAAACTTAACGGATTATGCGAAACGTGCCTTTAAAATCCTAGATGGAAGCGGTTTAGTACGTGCAGATTTCTTTGTTACAGCTAATAACGAGATTTATATCAATGAAGTAAATACAATGCCTGGATTTACACCTGTCAGTATGTATCCACTTCTATGGCAACATACAAATGTAAGTTATCCAGAGCTAATTAATCGATTAATTGAGCTAGCGATTGAGCGATACGAGGAAAAACAAGAGCTTCACTATAAAAAAGACTGAGTGGGATTATTGTGAAAAAGACATTAAAGCAATTAGCAGCATGGTTAAATGAGGAAGTGCCAGCTTTCGGTGACACGCTAGTATCAGGGATCTCTATTGATACAAGAACAATTCAACAAGGAGACTTATTTGTGCCATTTCGTGGTGAGCAAGCAAATGGCCATAAATTTGTTTTGCAGGCTTTTGAAAAAGGAGCTGGAGCTTCGCTGTGGCAAAAGGACGAACCGAATCCGCCAGCAGGCGTTCCGTTACTGTTTGTCGATGATCCAGAAAAGGCATTACAGCATATGGCGCGCGCTTATCGCAGTGAACATAAAGCTAAGTTTATAGGGATTACTGGGTCGAATGGTAAAACATCAACGAAGGATATTCTAGCAGGAACATTGGCTCCATTTTTCAAGGTGCAAAAAACCATTGGGAACTTTAATAATCAGTTAGGCTTACCAATTACGCTATTACAACTTGATGAAGATACTGACGTCGCTGTGCTTGAAATGGGCATGAGTGGATTTGGTGAGATAGAATTTTTAACAAAGCTAACCCGCCCGCATATAACAGTTATTACGAATATTGGTGAGGCGCATATGCAAGATCTAGGCTCACGTGCAGGGATTGCCAAGGCGAAGTTTGAAATTATTCAAGGTATGCAAGACGGCGGAGTACTTTTCTATGATGGTGATGAGCCGTTATTGCAGGAATTGGTTGACCAAGAAGAAAATTTAAATGCACAGGCATTTGGTTTAGAGCCTGGAGATTTATTATTTGCCGAAAATATAGAAGCGACTGCTAACGGAAGTAGTTTCACGACACACGGTGTAATCGAAGGGGATTTCTTTATTTCTGTACTCGGCAAGCATCAGGTGAAAAATACATTAGTTGCTATGCTAATTGCACAAAAGCTAGGTTTAAATAATGACCAAATACGGGAATCGTTAAAACAAGTGGCCTTAACTGATATGCGCATGCAACAAGTGTACGGTACAAATGGTGCATTGTTCATTAATGATGCTTACAATGCGGCACCAACTTCCGTAAAGGCTGCTATTCAGTTTGTAGCCACAACGACGATTCGACCAGAAAAATGGCTTGTGCTAGGTGATATGCTTGAGTTAGGCGTAAATGAACAAAGTTTCCACAAAGACTTATCACTAGATATTGATGTAGAAGAAATTGCATACGTCTGCTTATATGGACCGCGCATGGCTTGTTTGTATGAGGTGTTAAAAGAGCGTTTTGACAAGGAGCATTTACTATACGTAGAAGATGATTATGCACCGATTATTGAAAAGTTACAGCTGGCTAATGAGCAATCCATCGTTTTATTAAAAGGCTCACGAGGAATGAAGTTAGAAAATATTTTAAAAGCATTTACGCATTAAAATTTATCGATGGGGGCGAACCCCATCGATTTTTATGTTAAAGATAACTGAGCTTAAAATTGTTATTTTTGCTTCAGCACTACATTAACGGAGTTAAAGACTGGAGGATTTAGTTACATATTCATATATTATCATTACATAGATGGCTTCAAAGGGTGTTGTGAATGGAGTATATTAATTCTATTTAGGTACATAATGATGATGGGCCACTTTTGAATCATCTCGAATTCCCATCTTTTGAAGTAGATTTCCTAGTATTTAATTAGTGTGGGATTAATCAATAAGTGCTAGTTGTCAAACTAGTTTCTTTTCTAGGGGTGAGGTAATGACAGTAGGGGTGCTATGTATACATGGATTTTCAGGTGGACCTTACGAAGTAGAACCATTTACAGCTTATTTACGGGCGCAGACAGATTGGTTGATTGAGACGCCGACCTTATCTGGACATGGTGAAGAATTGCATATGCGAGGTTTTACAGCAAAACATTGGCTAATGGATACTGAACTAGCTTTTCGTGCACTTGCGAAAAAGGTGGATGAAGTAATAATAGTTGGCTTTTCGATGGGTGGTATTATCGCTTTATACTTGGCGAAACGTTATAAAGTGAAAAAGCTTGTGTTACTTAGTGCGGCCGCGAGGTACGTGAGTCCAAAGCAGCTTGTTAAGGATTTTAAAATGCTGGCGACAGAGGCTTACCATCGCAATCTTTCTAATAATGAACTGTTTTTACGTTATCGCAGTAAATTTAACAACGTGCCCTTATCAGCAACAATTGAATTTATGAAACTCGTTCAAGCGGTAGCGCCGTATTATAAAAATATAAAAAATCCAGTATTTATAATACAGGGAAAATTAGACGGTATTGTACCATATCATACGGCACAATTTTTGTATGATCAACTTGCCTCGAAAGACAAACATTTGTATTTTTCTGATAATGGCAAGCATCATATTTGTTATGGCGAGGATTGCTCTGCTTGGTTTTTAAGGGTTCTTGAATTTTTAAAGGGTCAATAAGTAGTCAGATTATTACGACTCATGCGTTATCGTTGCATACGACTGATTCACGTGATAGACTAGTGTAAGCAATGGATACATTTTGTGCGAAGACTCTTCATGATTTGGTTGAAGAGTGCTTTTTTTTGAACATAACGGTTTTATTCTAAGTGAATAATTACGACAGAATTGAACCGCTCGGTAAAGACCGGGCTTTCCTTTTCATATAAGAGAGCTCTACACGATACATCCACGTAGAGAGAATTTTTAAGTAACGGAAACGTTCCACACCACAGGCTCGAATTTGCCGACAACTTCATCTGAAAATGTAACCATTTGTCAACTTATAAAGGAAAAAGGAGATTGAGAAGTTTGACAAATTTTTCAGAATTAAATATTAGCGAATCTTCATTACGTTCACTAAAGCGAATGGGATTTGAAGAAGCAACACCAATACAAGAAGGTACTATCAAGTTTGCAATGGAAGGCCGCGACGTTTTAGGTCAAGCGCAAACTGGTACTGGTAAAACAGCAGCATTCGGTATTCCACTTATTGAGAAAATCGATCCTAAAAACCCTGCAATCCAAGCTTTAATCATCGCTCCGACTCGTGAGCTAGCGATTCAAGTTTCAGAAGAACTATATAAATTAGGTTACGACAAACGTGTTAAATTATTATCAGTTTACGGTGGTCAAGAAATTGGTCGTCAAATCCGTGCACTGAAAAATAAGCCACAAATTATTGTTGGTACACCAGGGCGTATTTTAGACCATATTAATCGTCGTACGCTTAAATTAGAAGAAGTTCAAACACTTGTACTAGACGAAGCGGATGAAATGCTGAACATGGGCTTCATCGATGACATTAACACAATTTTAGAAAGCGTGCCATCTAGCCGTCAAACATTATTGTTCTCAGCTACTATGCCACCAGCTATTCGTAAAATTGCTGAAACTTTCATGAACAACCCAGAAGTAGTTAAAATTAAAGCAAAAGAAATGACAGTTGAAAATATCGAGCAGTTCTTCGTGAAAGCGACTGAACGTGAGAAATTTGATGCGTTATCTCGTTTATTAGATGTTCAAAAACCGGAACTTGCGATTATCTTTGGTCGTACAAAACGCCGTGTTGATGAATTATCACAAGCGCTAAGCGTACGTGGTTACCTTGCAGAAGGTATTCATGGTGATTTAAGCCAAGCGAAACGTATTTCAGTTTTACGCCAATTCAAAGAGGGTAAAATTGACATTTTAATTGCAACGGACGTAGCTGCTCGTGGTCTTGATATTTCAGGCGTAACGCATGTTTACAACTTCGATATTCCACAAGATCCAGAATCTTACGTTCACCGTATTGGACGTACTGGTCGTGCTGGTAAATCGGGTACAGCAATCACTTTCGTAACACCACGTGAAATGGGTTACCTACGTATCGTTGAAGATACTACGAAAAAACGCATGACGCCACTTCGTCCACCAACAACTGACGAAGCATTGGTTGGTCAACAACGTTTAGCTGTTGAGAAGCTTGAGGGTCTTGTTACTAACAATGACTTAGGTGAATACCGCACTCTTGCTGCAGAAATACTTGAAAACCATGATGCAACAGATGTAGTTGCTGCTGCATTACGCTCATTAACAAAAGAGCCTGATGATACACCTGTAACAATTACAGAAGAGCGTCCATTACCAATGCGTCGTGAACGTTCTGGCGGTGGCGGAGGCCGCAGTGGAGATCGTGGAGGCCGTGGAGGTCGTAACTTCAGCGGAGGCCGTCGAGAAGGCGGACGAAGCGGAGAACGCCGCGGTGGAGATCGTGGAGGTCGCCGAGATGGCGGACGTCGTGACGGAGGTCGCCGTGAAGGTGGACAAGGTCAAAGTCAAGGACAAGGCCAAGGACGTTCTAGAGCTCCTCGCCGCCATGAAGACTAATACTCATTTTGAACCTTACAGTCTAATTTGACTGTAAGGTTTTTTTCGTTTTTAATTGAAACAATATGGTGTTTAGGTACGTATACATAGTTGAATAAAAGAGGAGGAACAACTTTGAGAGCAGAACCAATTCATCAAATTTCTCGTAAAGGGCTAACGGTATGGCGACTATATGGTGTAATTCAGACCGTGGTACTCATAATTGTGGCAGCATTTGTATGTTATGGCGTATATTATTTTGAATGGCCAACATTCATTTATTTTATTGCAGGTGCTGTTGTTTTACTGAGTGTCATTCTGTCTGTCTATTTATTTCCGAAGATTCGTTGGGATCGTTGGCGTTATGAAGTACGTGAACATGAAATCGAAGTGCAGCATGGCTTATTCGTTGTAAAACGTACACTGATTCCAATGGTGCGTGTTCAACACGTTGATACAACACAAGGGCCGATATTAAAAAGATATAATCTCGGTAATATTTCGATTTCTACTGCTGCTACTGTACATACAATTCCTGCACTTATCATGGATGAGGCAGATGGACTTCGTGCGCGTATTTCGGAATTAGCAAGGGTGGCGGAAGATGATGTCTAATGAAATTTATCGTTTGCACCCAGTGTCGGCCATTATCACGACTATAAAAGCATTGAAGAGTATGATTTTACCAGTTGCGATTATTATTATTAGTAATGGCTTTAATTTTTCATTTAACTTCCACAGTGAACATTTTTTTGAAACGATTTTATTGTTTGGTGTATGGGGTGGAGCGGCAGTACTTGCACTTGTAGGTGGTCTTATAAAATGGCGCACATTTGTCTATTGGTTTGAGGATGGTGAACTACGTGTAAAGTACGGATTGTTCGTAAAGAAGAAACGATATATTCCATTTGAACGCATTCAAAGCTTAAATTATAATGAGGGCATTTTTCATCGTTTATTTGGTTTAGTAAAGGTGCAAGTTGAAACCGCTGGTAGTAAGGGCGGTAAGCCAGAGGTAGAATTAACAGCAATACGCAAGGTGGCAGCAGATGTTATTGAACTTGAAATGCGTCGGGCGAAAAGTCAAGTAGATCAACACATTGAAGCAGGACAGTCGCTTGATTCTACGCATGTGGAAGAAGTGATAGTTCCGACAATTTATCATATGTCAATCCGTGATTTACTGGTGTTAGCAACAACCTCTGGTGGAATTGGCGTAGTGCTTTCGGGGCTTGTGGCAGTAGTCTCACAGTTTTCAGATATTATTCCGTATGAAGCAGTATTCCATGAGCTTTCCGACTTTGTAAAAGTTGGTGCGTTTTTAGTAGCATTGACAGTCATGCTAATTCTTATAGTCGCATGGTTTGTATCCGTCATGATTACACTTGTAAATTATTACGATTATACAGTTCGAATTGAAGACGAAAAGCTTATTATTACAAAGGGTTTGCTGGAAAAGAAGCGCATTACCTTACCTTTAAATCGAATTCAAGCTATTCGCATTGTTGAAAATCCTTTACGTCAGTTAACAGGCTTTGCAACAGTTGTTGTAGAAAGTGCTGGAGGAAACGGTGAAACAGGTGGAGATAAGAAAATTGCACTGTTTCCACTTATTAAAAAGTCGGATTGTCTACAAACATTAGCTGAACTTTTTCCGGATATGAACTGGCATCCTGAATTCACACGTTCACCAAAACGAGCTCGTCCATTTTTTTATCGCATTGATTTTATTTGGCTTATACCGATAATTGGTGCAGGCAGTTATTTCTTATATCCGTATGGTTTGCTATCGTTGCTCCTGATTCCATTAACGATATTACTTGGTGTATGGCAACATAAAACGGCAGGCTATATGATTGATGGTAAACAATTTACCATGCAATATCGTCTGTTTAGTCGTATAACATTTTGTATGGAGAAAAAGCGTATACAATCGGTGGAGTGTACACAAACATATTTCCAAAAGAGGAAAAATGTTATGTCTGTTAAGGCTACAGTAATGTCAGGTATGACAGGTATGACAGGTAATGTTCCTAGTTTGGAACAACGTGATGCTGAAACAATATTATCTTGGTATGAATATTGATGACAACTATAAAAGCTAATCTTACAGTAAAATGTGAAGATTAGCTTTTTTATCTATAAATTTACAAAAATGATGTATATAATAGAATAAATCAAACGTAAGGGGTGGTAATCGTGTTTAAATATGATATTTGTGAGAAAACATATTTGAAATTGTTAGATTTAAGTGATGTGGATGAATTATTTGCACTGACTGATCGTTCAAGGGACACGTTGCGAGAGTGGTTGCCATTTGTGGATGATGTGATAACGGTAAAAGATACTGAACAATTTGTGAGAAATGCAATGCAACAATATGCAAATAATAATGGAATACAAGCTGGGATTTACTATGAAGGTAAACTTGCGGGTGTAATTGGCTTTCATCAAGTGAATTGGCAACATAAATGGACGAGTATAGGTTATTGGTTAGGTAAAGATTTTGTCGGCAAAGGGTTGGTTACTAATTCGATGAAAGCTTTTATTGATTATGCTTTTAGCTATTTGAAGTTAAATCGCATTGAGGTACGTGTAGCAGTAGGGAATATTCGAAGTCGCACCATACCTAAAGTGTTAGGCTTTCATGAAGAAGGCCGTCTTAGAGATGCAGAATGGTTATATGATCATCATGTAGACCAGGTTGTATATGGCTTAACGGCCGCTGAGTGGAAAAAAATTAAATCAACTAAAGGAGAAACTGTTGCGTTATAATTTGATCAACAAAGAGCCAATGTGAAACGGAAAGAACAATAAAGCCTGAAAGTAGATAAACAACAAAAGAGTGAAGGTTAAATTAATGACCTCACTCTCTTTTTTCGCGTTATTTACCTGCCATCTTTTGCTTACGCCAACTTAAGATTCTTTTTGGATGTAGGTAGACAAGTCCGAGAATGAATCCGGTTACTAAACCACCTAAATGAGCATAGACATTCACATTGGGCTGTAAAAACGTCATAATCACACTAATGACGATAATCGGTAAAATAACCTTACGTAGCATAGGCATGGTACGACGAGTATAGTATACAAGTGCCCCAAAAGCACCAAAAATTCCAAAGATAGCGCCGCTTGCGCCAAGACTCGCATAGCTACTATCATTTAGCATAAAGGTTGCCATGTTACCGATAACACCTGATACTAAGTAAATCGTGATGAAACGTGCCTTACCTGCAATCTTTTCAAGCTCAGGCCCAAATAAATACAGTGAAAACATATTGAAGAGTACATGCATAAAGCCAGCATGTAAAAACATTGCTGAGAAAACACGCCACCATTCACCGTTTTGTACGAGGAAATTTGCTTGCACACCATAGTTCCACAAAAGTGTACCTATGCCAGGTAAAAGAGTTAATACATAAAGGATAAGATTGACTGCTATTAATGTTGAAACAACAGGATAATACTTTGTATATTGCTTAAAATTTTCTGTTCTACTAAACATTGCTCCACCTCAATTTACAATTATTATACATGGCTTTTTGGAAATAAGAAAAGGAGAAGTTCATATGATTAAAGGAATTGGTCTCGACATTGTAGAAATCGAACGCATTGCTAAGGTGATGGCACGTTCAAATAAATTTATGGAACGTATTTTATCTCAAAGGGAACAGACAATATTTGCAACACATTCAGAAACTCGCAAAATAGAATTTTTGGCAGGGCGATTTGCCGCCAAAGAAGCTTTTTCTAAAGCGTTGGGTACGGGTATAGGTAAAGCATGTGAGCTCCAAGATATCGAGATATTAAGAGGAGAAGCTGGTAATCCGGTTCTATATTTTAAAGGGGAACGAGTGGACGGATATGTCAGCATTACACATACTCAGCAATATGCAGCTGCACAAGTAATATTACTATTGTAGTAAATTGTGATTGGCACAATTCACTCCCAGAAAAATTGCGACATTTGCCAGTAGGTGTTTTCGTTTAGTTAGCCACAGTACAATCGTTCGTTAAAAAGCAATCGCGTTCATCTTGCTAGCTGTAGGGTAGGAGGGCTTATGGTTACTTCGATTCTGCCACAAAACATATGATGGATGAAGATAAATATATAGCCTACTCTCTTCAAAAGACATAACTGACAAATACAGTTCATATATTGTCGTAGTGGATTTGAAAGAAGAAAGGGTGAAAGCGTGGGCAACCGTTTAGTTACTTGGCTCGTTTTAATTTGTGCGATATTACTTCTGTCGGCATGTGGTACAGCCTCACAGGAAAAAGTGTTGAAGAAAGTTAATGGCAAGTGGTCAGAGACAGATGGTTATGAATTAGACGCTACGATGGAGATTAAATCGGGTGGTGAACCGAGAAAGTATGATGTAACTGTTTGGCATACTAAACCTGATTTTTACCGAGTAGAAGTAGTAGAAAGTGGGAAAGATGTTTCGCAAATGATTGTGCGCAATGCAGATGGCGTCTTTGTCGTTACACCAACATTGAACAAAATGTATAAGTTTCAAAGTGATTGGCCAAAGAAAAATAGTCAGGCCTATTTAATTGGAGCACTTGCAGAAGATTTAGCAGAAGATAAAAATTTAGTCATGAAAGAAGAGGACAAAGCATATATATTTGAAGCGGCTACTAGAAATAGCTATAAAAATAGTATGCCTCACCAAGTCATAACAGTTGATAAAAAATCAATGCTTCCTACATCGGTAGTAATTATGAATGATGTGAAGGAAGAGCAAATTCGTATTACATTTAAAAATATAAAATTAGGTGTACAACATGCTGCGAAAGAATATGCAGTAGAGCAATTTACTGAATCAGATGAAACGAAAGGCGAACAAGCCGCGCCAGCAGAAAAAGATGATAAAGAAGCAGTTGGTGCAGAAGTAGAGTATGAAGAATTCCAAACACATTACCCAGTTGTGAATTTTGAAAACACAACAATGGTTGATGAGCAAGCTATGAATGATGGTGGTATGGAGCGTGTCATCTTAACATTTGAAGGTGATAAGGCGTATACTGTGATGCAACAACCAGCTACGAAAGAGACTTCTATGTTGCCGGTAACTTCTCCAGGAGATCCTGTTGACTTAGGCTTTACAATTGGTGCTATCACAGATACATCTATTAGCTGGGAAAAAGATGGCGTTGCCTTCTTTGTAGCATCGAGTAAGCTGACGCGCGAAGAAATGATTGAAGTTGCTAGTTCGATGACGATAAGTAGTATGAAGTAGTTTTTTACTAGCTACAGCTTTCTAGGTGAAGAAAGCTGTAGCTAGTTAAGCAAAAGAGTACATTTATAATAAAAAAAGTTGTATATTAACACTATTCAGGTGCTTTAACACCCAGAGCAATACGAACCCAACTAGATTTTATTTCAAAGTATAATAAATAAAAAAGTATTTTGGTATTACATAATGGTTTAATAAAACATAAAGAGGGTATTCTAATGGAGACACAGCAGCATTTTAGACCAACCAAAGCAATTATAGACTTACAAGCGATTCAACAAAACGTGAGAAACTTAAAAGAGCTACTTCAACCAAATGTACAAGTTATCGCAGTAGTGAAGGCAAATGCATATGGACATGGCGATGTAGCCGTTGCAAAAGCGGCGCTGGAAGCAGGCGCAACAATGCTAGCCGTAGCTACACCGGACGAAGCATTACATATTCGAGCACATTTTGAAGAACCAGACATACTAGTATTAGGAGCTTCGCCAGTGTCGTTTGCACCATACGCAGCTCAGCAACGCATTATTCTTACTACATTTGCAAGAGAATGGCTACAACAAGTTTCGACACTTATTACTAATATAGTAAATCCTCTACGCCTACATATTAAAGTAGATAGTGGAATGGGAAGAATCGGCGTACGTACAGAGGAACAATTATTAGATTTATATCATACGATTCAACTAACGGATAATGTGGAGCTTGACGGAATCTTCACACACTTCGCAACAGCCGATGAGGAGGATACGCAATATTTCGATAGCCAAGTGCAGTGTTTTGAAAAACTTATATCCTTATTACCTGAAAAACCAAGACTTGTACATGCTTCAAATACAGCGACGTCTTTAGTGAAAGATGCGCATTTACAATTTGATGCAGTACGATATGGTATTTCCATGTATGGATTATCGCCATCGTCTTATGTTGAAGAGATTTTACCATTTCCCTTGAACCCAGCCTTTTCACTTGAAAGTGAGCTTGTACATGTAAAGCACTTAAAGGTAGGCGAATCAGTAGGCTATGGTGCAACATTTGTTGCTCCTATAGATATGTGGATAGGTACTATCCCAGTAGGCTATGCGGATGGCGTAATTCGTAAACTAGCTGGACAAGAAGTGATTATTGGTGGACAAAGAACGCCGATAGTTGGACGAATTTGCATGGACCAATGTATGGTTGCCCTCCCAAAAGCATATGCTATAGGAGAGAAAGTAACGCTCATTGGTCGTCAAGGGCAAGAAGTTATTTCAATGAATGAATGGGCAGCAAAGCTTGAAACTATAAATTATGAAGTACCGTGCATTATAACAGCAAGAGTCCCTAGAATATATATTTAAAACACATATTCCTTCGACAACCAACAAAGATTTCACAACTTATACTTCTAATTGTCAGATATTTTGTCATTTCGTGTCTTTTCAACAATATCTTTCAATGGTAGAATGAGTAGTAATGAAAAGTGATGGTTCCGTTGGAGGTGCTTGCTGTGTACGAGAAAAAGTTTAGAGAAGCTACAATTGCTGTTCAAGACAGATTATTTCTACAAACAAAGGAAGTAATTGAAGGTGAATCTTTTGTGCATATTTTGTCGCGCAAAAATTTAATGCAGGAGCAACCAAATCAAATACGGGAAGCTATGATGAAAGGATATGTTGAAATGTCTCATATTAATCTGATGATTGCAAGTGAATGCTTGCATGCAGAATATGAAGCACAACATACAGTGGAGCGTCTCGTTAGCGGGGGATGACACTTTGAATGTAAAACGTGGTGACGTTTTTTTTGCAGATTTATCGCCGGTAGTCGGTTCCGAGCAAGGTGGTACTAGGCCGGTGTTAATTATTCAAAATGATATTGGCAATCGATTTAGTCCGACTGTCATCATCGCAGCAATTACTGCACAGATACAAAAGGCAAAACTACCGACACACGTTGAAATCAATGCTGAAAAGTATGGTTTTGAACGTGATTCGGTCATTTTGCTCGAACAAGTACGTACAATCGATAAGTCTAGGCTGACAGATCGTATTACGCAACTTGATCATGCAGTGATGGAAAAGGTAGATGGTGCGTTAATGATAAGTTTAGGACTTGTCAAATTTTGATATACATATATGTATAGAGCATCTGGATGATTTATTCATCTGGATGCTTTTTTAATATTTCTATTCTCAAATTCTACATTACCATAAATTTAATTTACTATTCAAAAATGGTATAAATAGATTTAAAATAGACACAAGCATTATAATAAAAGTAGATTTTTGTGAAAAATTGTCGAAAGGTTTATGGAGATTTACATAGAAAATAACCTCCATTTTTTTGACATTCATAAAATATTAAAATGCAAGGTGAATAGAATATAACTCCGTAAGGAATTGGAGGGACAACAGTGACAGTAAAGTCTTCGGTTGAAATTATTACTGAGTGGGATATAGTTGCAGCAAGACAACTAGGGCGCAATGAGGCGAAGGCACTTGGATTTGGAACTGTTGATCAAGCTCGAATAACCACAGCAATTAGTGAATTAGCTAGAAATATATATTTATACGCAAATATTGGTTTTATAGAAGTAGAGAGAGTTGAAACAGAAGCTGAAAAGAAAATTGTTATTATTGCATCAGACAAAGGCCCAGGTATTAAGGATGTTCGAAAAGTAATGGAAGATGGCTATTCAACAACTGGTGGACTAGGTGCAGGCTTACCTGGTGTTAAGAGGTTAATGGATAGCATGGACATACAATCTATAGTAGGAGAAGGTACGATTATCCGAACAGAAAAACGGCTGTGTTAGGAGGTGGATAATTTGAAAGAATTAGAGAAGCAATATAAAAAAATTTTATCGGATTATATGATCGATAAAACTGAAAAAAATTTATATATTGGTCAAAATTTCATCCGTCAATTAATCCAAAAAAATGTATCACCAGAGGATGTTGTAAGCATTCATAAAAACGCAATAGCGCAGATTTTTCCAGATAGAATAAAAGAAGTGCAGTCTGCATATGATTTTCTCATTGAAGTAATGGTGCACTATGGGATGGCACATAGAGAACACCAAAGTTTATTGCAAAAGCAGGCTGAATTTGAAATAGAAATGAATATCGCAACCAATATTCAAAAAACATTACTTAAAACTGTCATACCACAATTGTCGAGCGTTGATATTGGTATGATTTCGATTCCGATTCGTAAGATGAACGGCGACTATGTACATTTTTTACAAGATCAAGAGGATTACCTCAGTGTGGCTGTGACTGATGTTGTGGGCAAAGGCGTTCCTGCCGCACTGTGTATGTCTATGGTCAAATTTGGACTTGAAACGTTAGAATATGCTTATAAAGATCCTTCCTATGTATTAGAGGTCATCAATCGCGTCATTGAAAAAGGTGTGGACGATAGTATGTTCGTTTCTATGTTTTACGGTTGCTTGGATATTCAAAATAACATTTTTTCCTACGCATCTGCAGGCCATGAACCAGCGCTGCATTATCGTGCCAACGAAAACACCTTTTATTCTTTAGAGGCGAAAGGTTTACTACTTGGTGTATTACCTGAAATTAAGTATTCATATAATAAAATTTCCTTAAAGGAACAAGATATAGTAATAATCATGACAGATGGTGTTACAGAATTTAGAGCGCATGATGACGTAAATTCACGTGAAATGATTACGTCATTGATTGCGGAGCATAAACACCAATCTGCACAACAACTATGTAATCTTCTTCATAAAGAAATAGAGAGAATTCAAGATTTTAAACTATCAGATGACTTTTCAGTGGTAATTATAAAAAAAAAGTAAAAAATATGTTTAGGATTTTATAGTAAGGGAATTAGAAGAAGAGTCTAACAAATAAGGTGGAGGTGGGCTGTATGGACGTGTTGATCCATTTTAAAGAAGACGGTGCAAAATTATGTGGATTTGTTGAAGGTGAAATCGATACATTTACAGCTTCAGGCCTACGTGAAGAACTAGAGGCTGTGAAGATTACTAAAGGATTAGAAATCGAACTGGATTTATCAAAAGTAAATTATATGGACAGTACAGGGCTAGGCATTTTCGTAGCTTTTTATAAAAGAGCCACACGTGAGGGCGGTAAAGTTAAACTAGTCGGCTTATCAAATAGATTACAAAGGTTATTTGAAATAACAGGATTAAGTGAATTAATGGATATTGAAACTGATAAAAAGGTGGAATTTAGCTGATGAAGGAATTTGATTATATTGAAATAAGGGTTCCTGCAAAGCCGCAATTTGTCAGTGTGATTCGTTTAACTGTTTCTGGATTAGCTAGTCGTATAGGATTTAATTATGATGATATTGAGGATTTAAAAATCGCAGCAAGTGAAGCAGTTACGAATGTTGTTCACCATGCTTATAAAGAAGTTGAAGAAGGCGAAATCGTAATTGGATGTGCCTTATATGAAAATAAGATAGAAATAATGATTGCAGATTACGGCAATAGTTTCAATTTTGAGGAAGTAAAGTCGAAAATTGGACCCTATCTTCCTGGGGAAAGTATTGCGGGACTACGAGAAGGCGGTTTAGGACTTTACTTAATGGAAACTTTGATGGATGAGGTGATGATTAATAACGATGGTGGCGTAACTGTTTTCATGACAAAGTATGTCGCTAGAGAGCAGGTGGAAAAAAATGTCGAAAGAATCACTACATAAATCTTCGTCAAAGGAAGATGTATTAAGGTGGATTGCACTGTACCAAGCAACTGAGGATGATGAAGCACAAACAAATTTAGTCATTCATTACCGGTATTTGGTAGAGTCTATTGCTCGTAAATATTCACATGGTAAATCTTATTATGATGATATCGTCCAAGTAGGGATGCTTGGTTTATTAGGTGCTATTAGACGTTTTGATCCAGATTTTGGCCGAAGCTTTGAGGCATTTGCTGTTCCGACCATTGTAGGGGAAATTAAGCGCTTTTTACGTGATAAAACATGGGATGTTCACGTGCCAAGACGAATTAAAGAATTAGGACCCCGCATTAAATCAACTGTAGAAGCGCTGACAATTGAATTACAAAGATCACCTTCTATTAAAGAAATCGCAGATCGATTAGAAGTGCAAGAAGAGGAAGTTTTAGAGGCGATGGAGATGAGTCGCAGTTACCAGGCACTTTCTATGGACCATTCCATCGAATCTGATTCTGATGGAAGTACTGTAACGTTATTCGATATTATGGGTAAAGAAGATGTTGGTTATGAAATGACCAATAGAAGAATGATTGTATCCGATGCAATGGAAATTTTAAATGAACGAGAAAAACAAATTATACAGCTTACCTATTTAGACCAACTAAGTCAAAAAGAAGCTGGAGAACGATTGGGGATTTCTCAAATGCATGTATCAAGGATACAGCGGAAAGCCATTAAAAAATTGCAGGAGGTCATCCTGTCTAGTGGTAGTGTGTCGCTCTAAAAATCAGAAAGAGGCGTTTATTACTATGGGGTTCCTCTATCCTATAATAATAAGCGCCTTATATTATTTAAAAGAAGCTGTCTACTCTACTTAGAAGTAGGCTATTTTTTGCATTTATATTAGTATGTAATGGTAAAATGAAAAGAAAAAGGTAGTGATGATGTGGAACACAAGCAAATGTTACAGCTCATTGCAAAAGATGTAGCTGTTAAACCAGGCCAAGCAGAGGCGGTAATTAAATTATTGGATGAAGGAAATACCGTTCCGTTCATCGCGCGTTATCGAAAAGAAGCTACTGGTTCACTTGATGAGGTACAAATTAAATCTGTAGAGGATCGCTATCACTACATACAGCAGCTTGAGCAACGCAAAGAAGAAGTTATGCGTTTAATTCAGGAGCAGGACAAGCTTACACCTGAATTAGAAAAGGCAATTCAAACTTCGACTGTTTTACAACGTGTAGAAGATCTATATCGTCCTTATAAGCAAAAGCGACGTACGAAAGCGACAATTGCTAAGGAAAAAGGTCTAGAGCCGTTAGCAAATCTTTTATTAGAGTTTCGAAATGAAGATGTAATGCTATTAGCAAAAGACTTTGTAGATGAAGAAAATGTGCCAACAGCTGAAGAAGCATTAACAGGTGCACGCGATATTCTGGCAGAGCGCTTTGCTGATGACGCGGGTATCCGAGAAAAAATCCGTATGTTTTCTTGGAAAGAGGGCGTACTGGCAACAAGCGTGAAGAATGCGGAAGCAGACGAGAAAAATGTTTTCGAAATGTATTATGAGTATGAAGAGCCTGTCAACCGTATAGTCCCACATCGTATACTAGCTGTGAACCGTGGGGAGAAAGAAGAGATTTTAAAAGTTGCGATTCATGTTCCGATAGATCGAGTGCTCATGATTATGTGGAAGGAGTGGATTCCAGCGACAGGCTCTTCACCTGCAATTTCTGAAGTGAAATTAGCCATTGAAGACTCTTATAAGCGACTAATCCAACCATCTATTGAACGTGAATTACGAAACGAGTTAACAGAAAAGGCGGAAACTCAAGCCATTCATATATTCTCTGAAAATCTTCGTAATCTATTATTACAACCACCGATGAAGGGTAAGTATGTTTTAGGGGTAGACCCTGCTTACCGAACAGGCTGTAAATTAGCTGTTGTGGATGAAACAGGTAAAATGCTTGAAGTGACGGCCATTTACCCTCATCCACCGAAACCAGATGTAGCAAAATCAACATCAGTCGTGAAGTCGATTTTAGCAAAATACCCAATTAGTATTATTGCTATTGGTAACGGTACAGCTTCTCGTGAAACGGAGCAATTCATTGCAGATGTATTGAATGAAGTTAATAATGATGTGGCATATGTCATTGTCAATGAAGCCGGTGCTTCAGTTTATTCTGCATCTGATGTAGCACGGGCTGAGTTTCCTGATTTACAAGTAGAGCAACGAAGTGCTGTATCGATTGCGCGTCGTCTGCAAGATCCTTTATCGGAATTAGTGAAAATTGAACCGAAAGCAGTCGGTGTTGGTCAGTACCAACATGATGTTTCGCAAAAGAAACTAACAGAGTCGTTAACTTTTATAGTAGAAACTGCAGTAAATCAGGTTGGAGTAGATGTTAATACAGCTTCGGCATCGCTACTTCAATATGTCTCTGGTCTGTCGAAAACAGTTGCAGAGAATATTGTTAAAGTGCGTGAAGAGAATGGACAATTTACTACACGAACACAGTTGAAAAAAATTCCACGACTCGGCGCAAAAACATACGAGCAAGCAATAGGTTTCTTACGTGTACCAGAAGCGAAAAACCCTTTTGACGGGACTGGTATCCATCCAGAAAGCTACAGTTTAGCAGAGCAAATTTTAGAAGCGGCACATATAACTAAAAAAGAAATAGGCTCTCAGAAAGCAGAAGAAGCGATTGCAACCCTAGATGTGCAAGTTCTAAGTGAAGATCTAGGAATTGGTGTTGTTACAATTCAAGATATAATGGATACTTTAATGAAGCCAAGTCGTGATCCACGTGATGCCTTTCCTCAGCCATTACTCAAAACAGATGTATTGAAAATGGAAGATTTAAAAGTAGGTATGGAGTTACAAGGGACAGTTAGAAACGTAGTTGATTTTGGCGCGTTTGTTGATATTGGTGTAAAACAGGATGGTCTTGTTCATATTTCTAAGTTGCAGAAGAAACGTATTAAGCATCCATTAGAAGTCGTAGCATTAGGTGATATTGTTACGGTATGGGTAGAGCAAATAGAAATAAATAAAGGGCGCATTTCATTAACAATGCTACCACCAAGAGATCAAATGATTGAAAAGTAATAATTTTTAGCCACACTGTCTATACTACGCAGTGTGGTATTCTTGTTGTTAGAGGTGAATGTTATGACCAACGAGGAACTGCAACAACTTGTTAATCGAATTTCATTAGAAAACTTTCATAAACCATTTCTGCATCAAGCTTACTTCAACGCGAGGTTACGTTCCACAGGTGGCCGCTATCTATTACAATCACACCATATTGAAATAAACCCTAAGGCGTTTGAAATATATGGAGTGAGGGAAGTAGAAGGAATAGTTCGTCATGAACTATGCCACTATCATTTGCATTTAGAAGGGAAAGGCTATCAGCATCGTGACAAAGATTTCCGAGATTTATTAAAAAAAGTGAATGCACCTCGCTTTTGTTCTACTTTGCAAACGTCTAAATCTACGGGGAAGAAAGAGCGACCTCTTTATACTTATAGATGTGTAAAATGCCAGCAGCTATATCTTAGAAAGATTAGATTAAATGTGAAGAAGTACTGCTGTGGCAAGTGCTCAGGACCTTTAAAATTAATGCAATAAAAAAACTTTAAGAAAAAGGTTGACGTTTTCTTAAGATATCCCTATAATAGTAAAAGTCGACAAGATAACAATGACGACTTAACAATAAATTATTCCGAAGTAGCTCAGTTGGTAGTAGCACCTGACTGTTAATCAGGTTGTCGCAGGTTCGAGTCCTGCCTTCGGAGCCATGGCCCCTTGGTCAAGCGGTTAAGACACCGCCCTTTCACGGCGGTAACACGGGTTCGAATCCCGTAGGGGTCATTTTTCAAAAAAATAGTTATAACATTGGTCCCGTGGTGTAGCGGTTAACATGCCTGCCTGTCACGCAGGAGATCGCCGGTTCGATCCCGGTCGGGACCGCCATTTATTGGGGTATAGCCAAGCGGTAAGGCAACGGATTTTGATTCCGTCATGCCTAGGTTCGAATCCTAGTACCCCAGCCATTTATTTCTTATATTTGAGCCATTAGCTCAGTTGGTAGAGCATCTGACTTTTAATCAGAGGGTCGAAGGTTCGAGTCCTTCATGGCTCATCATTTCTAAGGAAAAGACTTGACATTTCAAAATATCGCAGTATAATAAGAAAGTTACTAATTGAATGCGGTCGTGGCGGAATGGCAGACGCGCTAGGTTGAGGGCCTAGTGGGGGCAACCCCGTGGAGGTTCAAGTCCTCTCGGCCGCACCAAGTCATTTAACTAATATATGCGCCCGTAGCTCAATTGGATAGAGCGTCTGACTACGGATCAGAAGGTTGTGGGTTCGACTCCTGCCGGGCGCGCCATAAAAAAAGAATCACTTATATAACGCGGGTGTAGTTTAATGGTAAAACCTCAGCCTTCCAAGCTGATGTCGTGAGTTCGATTCTCATCACCCGCTCCAAAAATACTTTTAAAAAACATATTGACATTTGATTTCACAAGAGTTATGATATAGAAGTTGTCTCTTGGAGATGGCGATACGAATGACATGAACCTTGAAAACTGAACATGCAAAACGTAATCAATAACGTTTTTAGTAACTAACTTCGGTTAGTGAATAAAACGAAATTTGGACATCAAAATTGATGCCAGCAAAACAATTTGAGCTAATCAAATTTCTTTTATGGAGAGTTTGATCCTGGCTCAGGACGAACGCTGGCGGCGTGCCTAATACATGCAAGTCGAGCGAATGATG
>NZ_PYWI01000023.1 GCF_003049575.1 Lysinibacillus parviboronicapiens
AAGCTGACAAAGAAAGACGACGTATATTGGAAGCCGACAATAGTCTAGTGATGATGGCAAAGAGGTCACACCCGTTCCCATACCGAACACGGAAGTTAAGCTCTTTAGCGCCGATGGTAGTTGGGGGCTTCCCCCTGTGAGAGTAGGACGTCGCTAGGCATGTAAGACAGTCAGCAGAGTGCTGACTGTTTTTTTGTGCACTTTATTAGGTAGTTAAAATTTTTGATAGTAGCAACATGGATTAAAATTTTTTTTGCTATATTTGTTGGAAATATGAAAAAAAACATTGTATAGCGAAAATATTTATGTTATATTTATTAATGTCTTAAAGAGGTCCCGTGGTGTAGCGGTTAACATGCCTGCCTGTCACGCAGGAGATCGCCGGTTCGATCCCGGTCGGGACCGCCATTTATTGATTATACAGCTCTTATGATATGAAAATATCATAAGGGCTTTTTTATTTATAGTGGCATAATAAGTTAGCTGAAAAGGAAACACCAAATTGAGAGAAGACCAGACACGGAAGTTATAGGAACTAAATTGTATATCATTACATATGTATAGTGAGACAGAAAGCATTTAATTCTTCCATATAAGCAAAAAGTTTTAAGTTTCTCAATCGACAGTGATGGGTACTGAGTTAGTAGTAGATTGAAGTGTACGGAGGTGATTGTATGCGATATTACTATTTCTGGAGAATGATATATACAGGCATATTCATAGGATTATTAGTTATTTTGGGAGGGTGTATAGATCGAATTATTGAAATAGAAGAATCAAATACGTATCACTGGCAAAAAAATATGAATCAAACAGAATTTGAACAATTAAAAGAAGGGATGACATATTTAGAAGTCATCGAAATAGCAGGAGGCCCTGGAGAAAAAGTAAGGGATAATCATTACCGCTGGGATGATGAAATACTGTTGACGCAAGCCTATATTGTTCAATTTAAGGATGAAAAATTGCTAAGTAAAGAGATTATTATAGTGAAAGGGCATTCCACTAGAAAGTAGACACGTCTAAAGAGGACGTGTTTATTTTTTTGAAAATTACTGGATGCTTTGAACATTTGCGCATGTTTCGGTAAACTAGAAGTAATGTAGCTAGGAGAGGACAAAAAGAAAATGTTTGAAATAATTATGAGGTCACTAGAAGATACGGAGAATTTTGCACTAAAGCTAGCGGAATTACTAGAAGCACAGGATACCATTACGTTAGAGGGGGATCTTGGCGCTGGTAAGACTACATTTACAAAGGCACTCGCAAAAGGGCTGGGTGTGACGAGAACAGTTAATAGCCCAACTTTTACAATTATCAAACAGTATGAGGGGCGTTTACCTTTTAATCATTTAGATGTATATCGTTTGGCGGAAAGCGATGAAGACCTTGGGTGGGACGAGTTATTTTACGGGGATGCCGTGTCAGTTGTTGAATGGGCCCATTTAATCGAACAGGATTTACCGCGGGAACGTTTAGCAATTGAAATTTACCGAATTGGGGACAATGAACGTCGTTTTGTGTTAACGCCCAATGGAGAGCGATATGAGGCATTATGTGAGGAGCTAATGAAATGATCTGGTTAGGAATTGAAACAGCGAATGCGCCGCTTTCTGTTGCTGTTGTAAAGGATGGTAAGGTAGTGGCAGAGGTTATCCAAAATATTAAATTAACACATTCTGCAGGAGCAATGCCTGCAATTGAAAATATTCTTGCAAACGCAGGAATAAAAACCAACGAATTAGATGCCATTGCTGTATCAGAGGGACCTGGTTCGTATACGGGTGTACGTATTGGTGTCACGCTTGCCAAAACACTAGCTTGGACACTACAAAAGCCATTAGTCGGTGTATCTAGTTTAAAGGCATTGGCAGCCAATGCTGCACTTTATGATGGACTAATTTGTCCTATCTTTGATGCGCGTCGTAATAATGTCTACACAGCTGTTTATAATGGAGCTGGATTCGATGTGGTTGTAGCAGATTATCACGATCATATAGACGGACTGTTAAACCGTTTGAAGGCTTTTGAATCGCCAATATTATTTATTGGAGCAGATGTCGATATCTTTTGGGATAAAATCATAGAGGTCCTTGGTGATTATGCGCTCCGAGCGCCATTTAGTGATGACTTACCTCGTGCTAGTGAGGTAATACGTTTAGCAAGTATGAGAGACTTGCCGAGCGTAGAGGCAATACATCATTTTATACCGCAATACAAGCGTATTGCTGAGGCTGAGGCAAACTGGTTAAAGGAACAAAAGGAGAAGGCACATGAGTAATGATGTAACGTATCGTAAAATGGTATCTGAAGATGTACCAGCAGTATATGCCATTGAGCTAGCATCATTTCCAGTGCCTTGGACACTTGATTCTTTTTACTATGAAATGCATGAAAATCAGTATGCTTATTACGTTCTAGCAGTGGATGAAAGCAATAATATTATAGGTTTTTGTGGTATGTGGATGGTCATAGATGCTGCACAAATTACGAATGTGGCAGTTATAGAGACTGCTCGTGGGCGTGGTATTGGCGAAGGTTTAATGCGAGAGACGATACGCATTGCACGTGAACACGGCATGGATGTAATGAGTCTAGAGGTGCGTGAGAGCAATACAGTGGCACAAAATCTTTATCGTAAGCTTGCATTTCAAGATGGCGGTATACGTAAGGGTTATTATACAGATAACGGGGAGGATGCCCTTGTCATGTGGGTGAATTTATAATGGATAATCTAGTTATTTTAGCAATTGAATCAAGTTGTGATGAAACAGCAGCTGCCATTATTCGTAATGGTTCAGAGATTATTTCGAATGTTGTGGCTTCACAAATCGAAAGTCATAAACGATTTGGTGGGGTAGTACCAGAAATTGCATCACGTCACCATGTTGAGCAAATTACAGTTGTCATCGAAGAGGCATTAGCGAAGGCAAATATGAAACCAGCGGATTTAGATGCAGTTGCAGTAACAGAGGGCCCTGGTCTTGTAGGAGCGTTGTTAATCGGTATAAATGCGGCAAAGGCTTTTGCGTTTGCAAACAATTTGCCTATTTTAGGCGTACATCATATAGCAGGACATATTTATGCGAATGCCTTGGTACAACCGATGGAGTTTCCACTACTAGCTCTAGTGGTATCAGGTGGACACACGGAACTTGTTTATATGAAAGAGCATGGCTCATTTGAAGTAATTGGTGAAACACGAGATGATGCTGCAGGTGAGGCATACGATAAAGTGGCGCGCGTATTAGGCTTACCATATCCTGGAGGCCCACGTATTGATCAGTTGGCGCATGAAGGAGAGGAAGCTGTTGTTTTTCCTCGAGTTTGGCTGGAGGAAGATTCCTATGATTTCAGCTTTAGTGGCTTGAAATCTGCAGTCATTAACTATAAACACAATATGGATCAACGAGGAGAAGAAATTTCCCCAACAGCCGTTGCAAAAGGCTTTCAGGAAAGTGTAGTGGAAGTGTTAACGGCAAAAACATTACGCGCAGCACGTCAATATAATGTTAAGCAAGTGATTGCAGCTGGCGGTGTAGCAGCGAATAAAGGCTTACGTACATCACTTGAGGTAACTTTTGCGGACGAAGGTATCCCATTCTATGTACCACCATTGAAATTATGTACTGACAATGCTGCAATGATTGGAGCTGCAGCAGCACCGATGTTTGAAGCTGGTAAACGTGGTAATCTGACGATGAATGGTCGTCCAGGAATGGAGTTAAAATCTTGGGTGGAGTAGTGCTGTTAGTGGCTATATGATGACTTTTAAGATAACAAGGTGTCTCAGAAATGATTCTGGGATACCTTTTTTTACTTTTTTGAAAAAATAATTAAGGGAAAGTAATTATAAAATATAAAGTAAATATATGCTTACGATAGTAAGTTGTTAATTGACAAATTTTTCAGAAAATTATCCACAGGATTGTTGAAAAAACCTGTGAAAAAACTGCGAACATCCGTACTTATGCACAATTTGTTGATAACTTGTGTATAACTTGTGATTATTCTATATATAGTAGCTTATTTTTCACAAAAATATGTGGATTAAATAATTTGGAATTGTGGACAATGTGGAAAAGTCTGTTGATATGTTGATATTACTAGATTTATAGTGTGTATAAAACTGTGGGCATTTTTTGTCGAAAAATAGCACTTGACCAATATATATGAAAAATGAGAGCGAGTAAAGAAAAAAACCATGTGACAAGGCACATGGCTTTACAAAGTGTTATGCAATAATATTTTCCAACTCTTCATTTAATTCAAGCCATTCCATTTCCAATAGCTCATGTTGCTCTTTTGAGGTAGCTAATTCATTTTGCAATTGCGTAATTTTTTCATGATCTGTAAAAATTTCAGGATTACAAAGCGCTTCTTCTAAATGAGCGATTTCAGTATCTATTTCTTGCATCTTTCCTTCTAATTCTTCGATGGAGCGTCGAATTTGGCGCTCACGTTTTTTTACTTCTTTGTCTATTTTAGAGGTAGAAGTTTTTTCTAATGCTTCTGTATGGACTTGCGGTTGAGCAGCAGCTTTCATTTGTGCAATTTCTAAAAGTTCCTGTTTTTTCTCAAGGTAATAATCATAGTCACCTAGATACTCGAATGAGCCATCACCCGACAGCTCAACAACTTTTGTTGCAATTCGATTAATGAAATAGCGGTCGTGCGATACAAATAATAGAGTTCCAGGATAATCAATGAGCGCATTTTCCAACACTTCTTTACTGTCTAAATCTAAATGGTTGGTTGGCTCATCGAGAATAAGAAAGTTGGCCTTTTGCATCATCAACTTCGCTAATGCAAGTCGTGCCTTCTCACCACCAGATAGAGAAGTAACAGCTTTATCAACATCTTCTCCACTGAATAGGAAGCGGCCAAGAACAGTACGAATATCCTTTTCATTCATTAATGGCCATTCATCCCACAGCTCTTTTAAGACACTTTTATTGCTCGAAAGTTTCGCTTGTTCTTGATCATAATAGCTAATCTGTACATTCGTACCGTAGCGAATTTCCCCTGCGAGAGCTGGCAAATCCTTCACAATGGTTTTTAGTAAAGTCGATTTACCGACACCATTTGGACCTACGAGTGCAATCCGATCCTCCCGGAAAGTACGCAGTGAAATACCACTTGAAATTTGCTTCTCCCCGTAACCAACAGCTAATCCATCAATTGACAACACATCGTTGCCACTTTGGCGGTCAATCGTAAAGCCGAAGCTAGCAGATTTTTCATCGCCATCGGGAGAGTCCATCCATTCTGTACGTTCGAGCATTTTACGACGGCTTTGAGCCATTTTTGTCGTAGAGGCACGCGCTATATTTTTTTGGATAAAGTCCTCAAGCTTAGCCTTCTCATCCTGTTGACGCTCAAACATCTTCATGTCACGCTCATAGTTTTTCGCTTTTTCGTCTAAATAGTCACTATAGTTTCCAGGATACTTTGTCACACGATGACGAGAGACTTCATAGACAATCGAAACCACTTGGTCTAAGAAATAACGGTCATGAGAAACAATTAAAATCGCGCCTTCATAGCCTTTTAAATATGTCTCTAACCATGACAGTGTCTCAATATCTAAATGGTTAGTTGGCTCATCGAGAATTAATAAGTCAGGTTTGCTCAGAAGGAGTTTTGCAAGTGCTAAACGTGTACGCTGTCCCCCTGATAGCGAGCTAATAGCTTTATCATAGTCTTCAGGATAAAACTGCATACCGTGAAGTACAGAACGAGTATCTGATTCATATTGATAACCGCCTGCATCCTTAAAATCGTGCTGTAATTGGTCATACTCGGACATTACTTTGGCGTACATATCGGCATTTTCATAAATAGCTGGGTCAGCCATTTGTTGTTCTAGGGAACGTAAAGTCTTCTCTTGTGCATGAAGCGCTTCGAAAATTGTCATCATTTCGTCCCAAATAGATAATGTAGAGTTTAGCCCAGCATGTTGTTCTAAATATCCGATTTGTACACCCTTTGGAATAATGATATCACCAGAGTCATACGACATTTGACCAGCAATTATTTTTAGTAAAGTGGATTTACCAGCGCCGTTGCGCCCTACTAATGCTACGCGATCACGGTGTTGAACTTCTAGTTTTACGCCACTTAAAATTTCATCTGCAATGAAGGATTTATATAGTTGATTGACTTGTAATACAATCATTCTTGACACCTCAATTCCTTCTTAGTGTAATGGATGGGAGATTTGCTTGCAATGTCAGTGCTTTACTTATTCCGAGCTGTCATGTAAGATTGAAACGATTTCCCTTTAGTTAGTGGCGTAATAGACGCCACTAACTAAAGGGAAATCCCCCAGTGGATGTCAAAAATTTTAATCGTATAAGCATGTTTCAAAATCAGTATTCAAATCCGCTGAGGCGAATTTGATGTGTTTATAAGGAGGAAAAAGTTTGAAACAAGATGTGAAAATTCCACAAGCCACAACCAAAAGACTTCCTCTTTACTATCGATTTATCCAAAACTTTGCACAAGAGGGTATGGAACGTATCTCGTCGAAGGAACTGAGTGAAGCAATGAAAATTGACTCTGCAACTATTCGCCGTGACTTTTCTTATTTCGGAGCGCTGGGCAAAAAAGGGTATGGCTATGATGTACAGCATCTATTAACGTTTTTTAGCCAAACACTTGATCAGCATGAAACAACAAAAGTGGCGTTAATTGGTGTAGGGAATTTAGGTAATGCGTTATTAAAGTATAATTTCCAGAAAAATCATAATACACATATTGTGGTTGCATTTGATTCAAAGGCACCAAAAGAGGGGAAAATGACAAGTAATATTCCTGTTTATCACCCTGATTTATTAGAAGAAAAGTATGCGGAATACGGCGCGGAACTTGCAATATTAACGGTATCACCACGCTCAGCACAAAAAATGGCTGACCGATTAGCGGCGATGAATGCCAAGGGTATATTAAATTTTACGCCAGAGCGCATTACGGTACCGGAGAAGATGCAACTGTTAACAATTGATTTGTCGGTAGAATTGCAGGCATTAATTTATTTAATACGTAATCAGGAAGAATAGAGATTACATAGAGGATTGGAATTTTTGTCAAATCACGGTGCTAGATATTCAACGGTTTAAAGATATCTAGACGAAAAACTTTCACATATAATTAGTTAGCAAAATGACGAAATATGCGTTAAAATGGTGGATATAAAGAGGAGGTGGCTTTAGTGGGTGGTATTGGTCCTATGAGCCTCATTATTATCGGTGTTGTTGCTTTATTAATTTTTGGTCCTAAGAAGTTACCGGAGCTAGGTAAAGCATTCGGTTCAACTCTTCGTGAATTCAAAAATGCTACTAAAGGATTAGCAGACGATGAAGATGATGACAAGAAAAAGAAAGAACTAGATAAGTAAGTTAGGATGTTTGAGGAATGAATCCAAAAGATCTAACTGTCATTCAACATATAGAAGAATTAAGAAAACGGCTTTTCATTGTTGCCGTTTTCTTTGCGCTAGCGATGATTGGAAGCTTCTTTGTTGCAAAACCACTTGTAAAGTATATTCAAGATACAGGTAAATCATATAATTTAGAACTCCATGCATTTGATGTGACGACACCACTTGCTATATATTTTCAAGTGATTTTTTTACTTGCGTTTATTCTCTCTTCACCAGTGTTAATGTATCAATTATGGGCATTTATTAGCCCAGGTCTCCGTGAGGTAGAGCGTAAAGCAACACTAAGTTATATACCATATTCGTTTATTTTATTTATTGCCGGATTATCTTTTTCTTATTTTTTACTGTTCCCATATGTCATGAAGTTTATGATGAATTTATCTGGGGAACTTGAAATTACTCAGGTAATAGGTGTACATGAATATTTCTCATTTTTATTTAAACTTACAATACCTTTTGGTTTTCTGTTCCAACTGCCTATTGTGGTATTGTTCTTTTCACGTATAGGCTTATTAAGTCCTAATTTACTAATACGTATTCGAAAATATTCTTATTTTGCACTGTTTGTCTGTGCTGCATTGATAGCTCCACCTGAATTAGGATCACATTTAATGGTTTCAGTGCCGTTATTTATGCTTTATGAAGTTAGTATCATGATTTCACGTGTTGGCTATAAGAAATATTTAAAATCAGAAGAAATTCGTTTGAAGGAAGAACAAGAGGCTGAGCAAAAGCGTCAGATTGAAGAAGCTCTTGAGCAACAGCGCCGACAAATTGAAGAATTAAAATAATAGTTAACTCATGATAGCTCGTTGCATTCTAGATGCACCGGGCTTTTTGTTATTTAGGGGATGGTAATTATTAAATAGGGCTCGGGTATTTCACACCGTTCTAATAATAGAATGCGCTGATAGTCTTTTATTGCTTAGCATACGTTATATTAGTACCCAGCAATAGAAAAACCGCTCGGATATTAGAAAAACCAGAGCGGTTAAAAAATTTATTGCATTTTTTCTAGTTCTTCAAGAAACTTTTGTAGTGGTTCTGCATAGAATTGTACGAGTGTCACAAATCCATTTAACATTACATGTGCGATGATTGATGTCCAGATTCTTTTTGTTTTGTGATATAAAAAAGCAAAGATCAAACCACAAATGGTATAGAGCAAGATATGTGAAAAATCGAAGTGAATGAGCGCGAAGAAAATGGCACTCACGATGGCCGCTACCCAGAAGTTCGTTGTTTGGACAAGCGAGCCAAAAATAACACGGCGGAAGACGAACTCCTCCAAAATAGGTCCAAATACAACAATAGCTAAAATAGCGATTGGGGCACCTTTGGCAATAGCAACAATATCAGCTGTGTTTTGTGAGCCGCCTTCGATGCCAAATATGGCCATTTCAATAGCTGCACCGATCATTTGTCCGAAAAATACAAGGAAGAAACCTAAAATACCCCACATAATTGTTAGTGGTATTGTTTCCTTTTTACCTTGATAGACATCCCAAAATGATTTGTCACGAGATGTTAAAATTAAACTTAGAATCAAAGCAATGGCAAAGCTAAGCGCGATATACCAACCTTGCGTTATTGGAGCCGCCTGCGCAGCAGGTAAACCCGTCGTACTCATCACAACTTTGTGGAACGGCAAAATGAGCCATCTGCCTGACAACTGCATGATAATGTAAATGATTAAAACATAAAGAGCCGTTTTTTTATGGTTAATACCTTTTAGAGAATTATTCACTGACAAAATCCTTTCCATTCATATGCTTCCTTTCTATTGTAGAGGAATATGGAAAGAAAACAAAATTTTTCGAAGTTCTGGCTTGCAAAAAAAGAAGTGATTGATTATCATAATAAATGTGTTAGCACTCATTGATATAGAGTGCTAATAAACTCTCAACAAATATTTTATTATTAGGAGGTTGTTTCACTTGTTAAGACCACTAGGAGATCGTATTGTAATCGAACTAATCGAGGTAGAAGAAAAGTCTGCATTTGGAATTGTACTACCAGATTCTGCGAAAGAAAAACCGCAAGAAGGTAAAGTAGTAGCAGTTGGGACAGGTCGTATTTTAGAAAACGGACAACGTGTAGAGCTTGACGTTAAAGTTGACGACCACATTATATTCTCTAAATACTCGGGTACAGAAGTGAAATATGAAGGCAATGAATATTTAATTTTACGTGAAAGCGATGTTCTTGCAATTATTTAATAAAACACAACTATTTAAATTAAGCTTAACGAATATTCCATTCCAGGAGGTAAATTCAAATGGCAAAAGATATTAAATTCTCAGAAGAAGCTCGTTCATTAATGCTTCAAGGTGTAGATAAATTAGCAAACGCAGTGAAAGTGACATTAGGTCCTAAAGGTCGTAACGTCGTTTTAGAAAAAAAATTCGGTTCACCACTTATTACAAATGACGGTGTAACTATCGCAAAAGAAATAGAGCTTGAAAATGCCTATGAAAATATGGGCGCAAAATTAGTAGCAGAGGTTGCTTCTAAAACTAACGAAATCGCAGGGGATGGTACAACAACTGCAACGGTTCTTGCACAAGCAATCATCCGTGAAGGTTTGAAAAACGTAACAGCTGGTGCCAATCCAGTGGGTATCCGTAAAGGGATCGACAAAGCGGTAGCAGCAGCTCTAACAGAATTACATGCAATTTCTCGTCCAGTAAGTAACAAAGAAGAGATCGCACAAGTTGCGGCTATTTCTGCTGCTGACGAAGAAGTTGGTGAATTAATCGCAGAAGCTATGGAACGTGTTGGTAACGACGGTGTTATCACAATCGAAGAGTCTAAAGGCTTCACAACTGAACTTGATGTTGTAGAAGGTATGCAATTCGACCGTGGCTATGCATCTCACTATATGGTAACGGATACTGATAAAATGGAAGCGGTGCTTGATAACCCATACATTTTAATTACAGATAAAAAAATTACAAATATCCAAGAAGTTTTACCATTATTAGAACAAGTAGTACAACAAGGTCGTCCACTATTAATTATCGCTGAAGATGTTGAGGGTGAAGCTCTTGCAACACTTGTTGTAAACAAACTTCGTGGTACATTCAACGCTGTAGCGGTGAAAGCACCTGGTTTTGGTGATCGTCGTAAAGCGATGCTTGAAGACATTGCTATTTTGACAGGTGGTCAAGTTATTACTGAAGAATTAGGATTAGATCTAAAATCTGCGGATGTTACTTCACTTGGTCGAGCAGCGAAAGTGGTTGTCACAAAAGACAATACAACAATCGTAGAAGGCGTTGGCGGTGCAGATGCAGTTGAAGGGCGTATTGGCCAAATTCGTGCGCAACTTGCTGACACAACTTCAGAATTTGATAAAGAGAAATTACAAGAACGCCTTGCTAAACTAGCTGGCGGTGTAGCAGTTATCAAAGTTGGTGCTGCCACAGAAACTGAACTAAAAGAACGTAAGCTTCGCATTGAAGATGCCCTTAACTCAACGCGTGCAGCTGTTGAAGAAGGTATCGTTTCAGGTGGTGGTACGGCACTTCTTAACGTATACGCAGCAGTTGAAAAAGCAGCGGACGTAGCAGACGGAGACGTAGCAACAGGCGTTAAAATCGTTCTTCGTGCATTAGAAGAGCCAGTTCGTCAAATTGCAAACAACGCAGGTCTTGAAGGTTCAATCATCGTTGATCGTTTAAAACGCGAAGAAATTGGTGTAGGCTTCAATGCTGCAACAGGCGAATGGGTAAATATGATGGAAGCAGGCGTAGTAGACCCAGCGAAAGTAACTCGTTCAGCTCTACAAAATGCAGCATCTGTCGCAGCTCTATTCTTAACAACTGAAGCGGTTGTTGCAGATATTCCAGAACCAGCAGGCGCAGGCGCAGGCATGGGTATGCCTGACATGGGCGGTATGGGCGGCATGATGTAATAAACTGCTACAACCCTTGATAGTTAAGGGTTTGTATGTAAGCTAAAAGTGAAATGCTAACATTTTGCTAACATATAGAAATATAATCGAGGCTTCTCATGAGTTGTATAAACTTTTGAGAAGCTTCTTTTTTCATTTCTTTTGTAACGTGGAGCTAGGCATTCTTAGTGATTTAATCATCTGAGTGGTCAAGTCTATCCATGGTTTGTTCGAGTGCTAAACCTCTTCTACTAAAAGTGGAGTGTATGACAAAATGAGTGAGGTGTGAAGTCAGGTTTTAACTTTGTGATTGCAAGAAGTCTAGCCATCCTGAGTTGTACTCTTTTGCTGACGATAGGGTATCCGTGATAAGAAACATCAAGTAGTCTAGCGCCAAACCTTGATTCTTAGTAGTTTTTAAGAACAGTGCAAGTGCTTTCTTTTTCCTCCAGTTGTTCAATGGAATCAGGAAAAACAGAATTGTCTATTGCCGTTTATAATGTACATAGGAAACAATAAGAAAATCTTAAGAATTGGTGTGTGAGTTTGTTAAGATTTAATTAGTATTATATCCTTATACGAATCCTATAGGGTGATCACATGAGCCTAAAGAGATGGAGGAGTGACTGTAGTTGAACATTTTGATTTGTGATGATGATAAAGAAATTGTAAGAGCGATTAGCATTTATTTAGAAAATGAGGGGTATCAAGTATTCAAAGCTTACAATGGTATAGAGGCAATCGATGTTATTCGAGATCACGTTATTCACCTAATTATTATGGATATTATGATGCCAAAAATGGATGGCATTACGGCGACGATGAAGATTCGGCAAGATAATATGATTCCGTTAATTATGCTTTCTGCTAAGTCGGAGGATTATGACAAAATACTCGGATTAAATATCGGAGCTGATGATTATATGGCCAAGCCATTTAATCCTTTAGAACTTGTGGCTAGAGTGAAATCTCAGCTAAGAAGGTATACGACATTTGGCAGTCTTGAGGTGAGTAGTTATGTAATTCAAACGGGCGGGCTCATGATTAATGATGAACAGAAAGTCATTACGGTTGATAAACAAGAGGTTCATTTGACACCAGTGCAGTATAAAATTTTAAAGCTCCTTACAGCAAATGCTGGGAAAGTATTCACAATTGAAGAGATTTACGAAAAGGTATGGAATGAAAGGGCCATTAATCCAGAAAATACGGTTGCGGTTCATATTCGAAAGATTCGAGAAAAAATTGAAATAAATCCAAAAGAGCCGAAATATTTAAAAGTCGTATGGGGAGTTGGGTATAAAGTTGAGAAATATTAGTCATGCACTCATTACGAAAGTGGTTGTGTTTCTGATTGCCATCGTTTGTTTAACGGGTACAGCGAAGGCAATTATCAACATGGAATTTGATGAGGTTCATCTTAGTAGCATAAATCAAGATAATTATTTTGAAAGCCGAGCATTCGCTGATGAAAGTTACAGCCTTATTGCCTCCTTAGCGCAATTAATCGGAAAATACAAAAGTGAAGAACATATTTTAAGTGGTAAGACACTAACAGAAGAAGATATTAGACAAATCGAAGAAGATTTATATAATGACTTCCGTTATTCATACAGATATAATCCGAATTTGAGTGAAGTAGAAAATAAGCGCATGTATCAAGAAAAATATGCTGATGACATAAATAGTAAAAAAGACGAAAGCATGAAAGAACAGGTAAGAGAATTTTATCGGTTACTCAGCACATTAGAAGCATATGAGGGAATCATGTTTTATGCGAGTGACGGTGAACATGTATTCTCCAATAGTGAACTAAATAAGAAAGAGCAATTTGAATCATTTGGTGCTTATATGCTATTTGAGGATTATCAACAAAAACTTTATCCAAATGAAGTGAAAGAAAGCCAATACTTAGATTACTTTACACGCGAAGTTGAAATGTTGAATCCACAAACAGACATTATTTATGTGGCGTTTAAAGAATCTTTCTTACAACAAAAAATGCAGGAATGGGAAAAAGACAAAACGATTGCCAAAAGTTCTCTTAATGAATGCATAGTATTTCTAGCAGGATTTATTTTATCTTTGGTTTATTTAATCATAGTTATTGGAAGAACGTCATTTAAAGATAAAGAAATTCATTTTCATGTCATTGACAAACTATATAATGATCTCAACATTGTGATAGTCGTTTGTTTAACAGCGATGTGGATAGCAGTGATTGTTGAAGTGTTGCATGATATGTCCATGCTCCTCACGGTACCTATTTTTATCATTGCCTTACTGATGATTTTATCGCTCGTAAAGCATATCAAAAATAGATCATTATTTCAGCATACACTCATATATCAAATTCTTAAAAAGGTTTTTCTTTTAGTAAAACATGTATTTGATAGTGGCAGTATGGGTGTGAAAGTCGTGCTGCTTGTCATTGGTTATCCATTAGTAGTTGCGGCAACGTTTTTCGTATTTCCCATTACCATGGGTCTAGCTGCCTGGTTTGCAATGAAAAAGGTGAAGTCGTTTAACCGCATTAAAGAGGGCGTAGAGCAAATTAAGAATGGGGATCTTCTTCATCGAATTGAAGTAGACGGAAAAGGAGAGTTTAGCCGACTTGCATCGAATATTAATAGTATTACCGATGGGTTAAAAAAGTCGGTGGATAGTGAGATTAAGAGCGAGCGTTTAAAAACAGAGCTCATTACGAATGTTTCGCATGATATCAGGACGCCTTTAACGTCAATCATTACGTATGTCGATTTATTAAAAATAGAAAACGACCCTGAAATAATTGCTGAATATGTAGACGTGTTAGATCAAAAATCGAAAAGACTCAAGCTCTTAACAGATGATTTATTTGAAGCGGCTAAAGCATCAAGTGGAAGTATCCCTGTTCAGTTAGAACGGATTGACATCGTATCATTACTAAGGCAAGGAATAGGGGAAATGGGTGAAAAAATTGAAGCATCGTCATTAGATTTTAAGTTAGCTAACCCAACAGAAAAGGTGTATGTGAAGGCTGATGGTAAACTCCTATGGCGCTCCATCGAAAATTTATTCTCGAATATTTTTAAATACGCACAGCCTGCATCAAGGGTTTATATTGATGTTGAAGATTTAGGGAATGAAATACTCGTGACATTTAAAAATATTTCAGCATATGAATTAAATATTTCAGTCGATGAGCTAATGGAACGTTTTAAACGAGGGGATGAATCTAGATCAAGTCAAGGTAGCGGATTAGGATTGTCGATTGCTGAAAGCCTTATTCACATCCAGCACGGAAAGTTCTTAGTTCAAGTAGATGGCGATTTATTTAAGGCAATGATTTATCTACCAAAATTTCCAAATGAATAATGTAGCAACGGAAGATTAGAAGAACTGCTGTAAGTATTTCGTTAGTCGATTAGTTAAACAAAAGGGCAGTGAGTAAAGTGTAGACTAATCGTATTATTAAGGGCACTACTATTTATCGCGGGACACCTCTCAAAAATATTTAGAGGTGTTTTTGTGTGTTGATGATTCTTAAGATCCGTGTTATCTGGTAGCAATAGAATGGATTATCAAATTCTACTCTATGTTTCGTAAATCATGGGATTTTCTTTTTATGAATATTTTCTGTTGTAATTGCCATAAAAGAAACCATGCTTAAATGAATGTTATTGTCATATTGCACTAGCAAACTATTTGTTCTCAATTCAGTAAAACAATGAATAATAAAATTTCTTGTTGTTTTTCAACTAATTATATCTTACAATACAAAAGAAAATGATAATGATAATCGTTATCATTTGAAGTGAGTAATGTAGATAGAGGTGAAATCTTGGATAAACAAGATATAAACAGAATCGGGATGGGCAATATTTATTATGCGATTATTGTTCTTTTAGTAGCCTTAATATTGTTATCCGCCGTTTTTTCTGTATCGATAGGACAAGTCAATATACCGTTCAAGCAATCTATGGATATATTATTGCATGCTATGACCAATGGGCGGCTTGGCTCGCTCGATAATGTCCAAAGTGAATCCTACTTGAATATTATTTTACAGGTGAGGATGCCCCGCGTTATTTTGGCATTGCTGATTGGCATAGGTCTTTCATTGTGTGGAACCGTCATGCAAGCAGTTGTGCAAAATCCGCTTGCTGACCCCTATATACTGGGCATTTCGTCAGGTGCTTCTTTAGGTGCAACATTTGCCATTCTAGTGGGCTTTGGTAGTAGTGCGCTTTTGGCTCAATTTGGTGTAGCGTTCGGTGCCTTTGTTGGTGCGATGTTTACGTCAATGGCAGTACTTATTTTATCGAGTATAGGCGGTAAAGCGACATCCGTAAAACTCGTTCTTTCAGGGGTTGTGATTGGCGCATTATGTAGTTCTTTTTCAAGCTTAATTATCTTTTTTGCTAATGATGCCGAAGGAATTAAAACTGTTACATTTTGGTCTATGGGAAGCTTGGCCTCTGCAAGCTGGGAGAAAACGCCTATCATGGCAGTAGTAATTTTACTTGGTGGTGGACTGTTCCTGTTCCAACATCGCGTATTAAATACGATGCTTCTAGGTGATGAATCAGCTATTACCCTTGGTATTAATTTAAGCATCTACCGTAAATTTTATATGATTGTCACTGCACTTATTACAGGAACAATGGTCGCATACGCAGGAATGATTGGTTTTGTAGGCTTGATTATCCCACATATCACAAGGGGGATTTTTGGAGCGGATCATAAACGATTAATGTTAGGGACTTTACTTTTAGGCGGACTGTTTATGATTTGGGCAGATATCTTGTCAAGAACATTAATACATAATGTTGAATTGCCTATTGGTATCATCACATCAGTTATAGGATCGCCATTATTTATCTATATGATTGTGAAAAAAGGCTACAACTTCGGAGGGTAGAAAATGGAATTGACTGCAAAGGATATGGAAATAAAGATAGGGAAGAAAGAAATTATTAAAAATGTTTCAATCCACGTAAAAAAACAACAATTTGTTGGTCTTATCGGACCAAATGGATGTGGGAAATCAACGCTATTAAAAAGTATTTATAAAAGCTTGGTTCCACAACAGGGCATTGTTTTTTTAGATGATTTAGATGTCTTAAAAACCTCCGAGAAAAAAATTTCTCAGCGGTTGGGTGTCGTAGGGCAGTTTAATGAAATGCATTTTGATTTGTCAGTACAACAAATGGTGATGTTGGGCAGGACACCGCATAAAAAAATGCTAGAGTCCGATAAACAAGAAGATTTTGAGATTGTCGAGGAAGCCTTAACAACTACAAATTTACTTGAATACAAAAATCGTGGTTTCTTATCGTTATCTGGTGGGGAAAAACAAAGGGTTATTCTTGCGAGAACTATCGCGCAACAACCTAAATTTATGATTTTAGATGAACCAACGAACCACTTAGATATCCGCTATCAGATTGAAATTTTATCATGTGTAAAAAGTTTGAACATAGGTGTTCTTGCAGCGCTTCATGATTTAGAAATGGCAGCGCATTACTGCGATTATCTGTACGCAATAAAAGAGGGAGAGGTCTATGCTCACGGTACACCAGAAGAAGTTTTAACATCAGATACAATTCAAGCATTATATCAAATAAAATGCCAAACATATACGAATCCTGTTACAAATGGATTGAGTTTTGCGTATGGAATATAGGAGGATCACAGTGAAAAAGAAATTATTACTTGGAATTGGTTTAGCAGCGGTGTTAACATTAACAGCTTGTGGAGGAACAACTAAAAAAACCTCAACGGAAAAAGAAACGCAAGAGCATTACCCATTGACGATTCAAAATTTTTCGAAAGCTGAAGGCGGAACAACATGGGCTAACAAAGATCAAGTGTTTGATAAAGCACCTGAAAGAATTATGGCTAATACTCGTCCAGCAGCAGAGCTATTATTGCATTTAGGTTTAGGCGATAAAATTGTAGGGGTAGGGGCCAACTTTGGAGAACCCGACAAATCAGTAGAGGAAGATTACTCGAAATTAAATATTCTAAGTGATGAATATGTTGGTAAAGAAGTAACTTTAGGAACTAACCCAGACTTAGTCTTTGGACGAGGCGGTTTATTTGATAATGCAGATTGGGGTGTAGGTACTGTAGATACACTCAACGATATGAATATTAAAACCTATGTACTAGAGTCATCAGTTACAGGCGGAACGTATGCTTCTATTTATAAAGACATAGAAAACATCGGTAAAATTTTTAGTGTTCAAGATAAAGCAGATAATTTTATAAAAGAGCTTAAAGACCGACAAGAAACAATTACTTCAAAATTAGAAAGTATTAAAGAGCACAAAACATTTGCTTATTTGCATACTAACGATCCAAAGGAGCTTTTTGTCTATCCAGCACATGGTGAAACATTCTTCAATGATGCTTTTAATATGATTAAGTTAGATAATATTTTTAAGGATGAAGTAGGAGATGTAAGTGTTGAAACACTTATTGAGGCTGATCCAGATGTCTTAATTATACCTAATTGGGATGGCTCAGACCTTGGAAAAGTGCGTGAAGCCATCTATGCCAATCCAAAATTATCAAGCATGAAGGCAATCAAAAATAAACAGATGTATATAGTAGATTACAATTATTTGTTTGGCTATGGGTATAATACGATAGACGGAATGGAACTTTTAGCAAAAGAAATGTATCCAGACTTGTTTAAATAGAATTAATGTTGTTGCGCATGCTGAAAATATGCTTGCTTCCGAGCATTCTAAAATAAGTAAAAAATGAAGCCCCCTTGCAGTTCAAATTAGCTGCATTAGGGGCTTTTTGTATGACTAGATTCGATTAATAGTGGTTGCATTAAACAAGCTGGCTCCTGTTCAATGTAGTTTGCTTAACAAGGAGCAGCTCGCGGTCCCAACAAACTGTAACAGGATGTTTTTGATCTACATATAACAATTGTGTATAAATGTCATTACACTTGTTTTTTAATACAACCGTATCCAGTAGCGTTGGCGTTGCATTCGAAAATAGTCCTGTTTTATAGATTGCTTCCTTCATTGTCCAGAGCTCAAAAAATAACTTTGCTCGATTGACTTTAGAACAGTGATTAATCATATATATATCTGCCTCTGACAGGGCATATGGCATTATATCTTCATTGAAACGATCTATCTTTTCAACATCGACGCCAACACGACCTTGATGGGTTAGCACAGCGACAATCCAATCGCCAGAGTGTGACAGATTAAAGTCGCCTTGCCAACGATTGTTGTTGGTAATATACGGGCGGCCAATGCAATTACGAGTAATTTTTGCATGTTGTAAATCTGTAAATTCGCGAATCATACATCTAATGTGAACGGTCTCAAGTAATGCCTTCTGCCGATCCAGCCAGTGCTTATACCTTAATGTTCTTATACAATCTTCATCTGGAAGGTTCAATAACAATGCTTCAGATTCCCATTGTAATAATTGTGGGCCAAGAGGTAGCATGAATAAGTGTACGCCATTTTTCACCCTACTTGAACAAGACATTATTTGACTCCCACAGAGAGTGGCTTTGGAAAATAGCCCATTTGGATACCGTAATTTATCATTGTTTTGATAAAGGTTGGATTTGGCTCAGCACAAGCGACATCCGTATTCATTAGAAATTCCTGCGTTTTATTTGTATTAAAGATAAATGGGGAATCGTTTGCTCCATCACCCTCAAGCTGAGCAATGGCTAATGCTAAATATTCCTGCAATGTTTGTGGATGGTCTGCGTGCAATAACCAGTATTCATACTCGTCTGCCGCTATCACTTCCAACTCATAGCCAAGTCCCTTCAGGCCTTCAATGAAATTGAGATATGTTAGGGGTACAGGGTTACATATGTGGAATGTATGGCCGTTTGAATTCGGCTGGCATGCTAATGCAACAAGTGCTTGGCTCGCGTAATTTATCGGTGTAAAATCAACATGCCAGTTAGCTTCTGGTGTTTTCCCTAAACAAAGCATTGATTTAATCATTCGATAAAAAGCATTATCATCCATATTGCGCTGAAACTTACCTGTTTCGGAATGACAAGTTAAATTTCCTACACGGTAAATAGAAGCTGGAATCCCATCTTCAACAGCATTTCTAACGAGCTTCTCAGCCTCTAATTTACTTTGGTTATAAACATTTTCAAGTGAAACATCATAGTTAAAATCTCCATGAACTTGATTTGGTACCCATTGCTTTGCCGCGAGCTCCTCTGGAATCCCAATTGTTGAAACATAATGGAAATGAACTCCAGCTTTGCGTTTCGCAAGATTAAGCAAGTACCTCGTACCCTCAATATTGACATCGCGAAATTGTGCAACCGCTCCAAAATGTCTGACATCGGCACCACAATGAATAATCGCATCGATGTTGTCAGTAAGTGTACGCTCATCGTCCGTTGATAATTGGAGTGCTGGTTTTGCTAAATCTCCTTGAATGATTGTTACACGCTGATCCAACATAGCGATAATTGAATCATCGAAATAAAATTGCATACTATCTGTTAATTTTTCATCGAGCGTTGCATGTGCATTTTCTCTTAGGAGACAGTAAATATGAGCAGTCGTTTTAGTCAATAGCTCATGTAAAACATGACTTCCTAAGAAGCCTGTCGCTCCTGTTAATAAGACATTATTCATTGGCAATGGTTTCGTAGTTTGAGTGATTGGTAGAACACTTGGCTCCATCAAGTTCTTCAGAACAAAGTCAGCCGAATGATCAGTTGTAGCATTATCCTCAGGTTGATAGCTGCTCATATAGTTATCTAATTCTGCAATTGTTTGATACTGGAAGAAATCTTGGATTTTTAAAAAAGGCGCATGTTTTTTTACTTGAACAAGAATTTCCAATATTTTTAGTGAATGTCCACCAATATGAAAGAAATTATCATGAATCCCTACACGATCAATCCCGAGTACATGTTCCCAAGCATGTGCTAGCATTTGCTGTATTGCATTTTCTGGCGCATCATAGTGGCTTGTTAAAGGTATTGCAACATCCATCTCAGCTAATTGTTTGCGGTCGATTTTACCAGTAGGGGACAAAGGCATTTCTTGAACTTCGATTAAGCGTTCAGGTAGCATATATTCAGGTAAATTACGTGCTAAATGGTCTCTGATTTCTGCCTGATTCACCTGCATCCCACTGGATACAGTATAGTAAGCAAATAGGCTATTATTTCCATCCGCCATTTTCTTCGCGAGAATCACTGCTTCTTGTATGCAAGGTTGGTTGGCCATTACGACTTCAATTTCCCCAATCTCAATTCGAAACCCTCTTACTTTGATTTGCGAATCTTTGCGACCGACAAATTCAATGACACCACTCGGCAATAAGCGCACTAAATCACCTGTTCGATACATCAATTTCTCAGGGTTATCCGAAAACAAATGAGGGACAAATGCTTCGGCGGTTTTTTCAGGTTGATTTAAATAACCAGCAGCTAAACCTGTACCTGCGATATACAATTCCCCAGGTTCATTAATCGGACAAAGTTGCCCATCCTTATTGACAATATACATTTCATAATTTGCAATCGGTTTACCGATAGGGATACTTGATTGGTTGTCCTTTATGGCTTTGTTTACTTTGTAATAAGAAGATAGAACTGTACATTCTGTTGGGCCATAGACATTAATAATTTCCGTAGTTGTGCCAAATTTTTCTTGCCACTTTTGTAAAACGGCAGACATAAGTGCTTCTCCACCGACTGACAAATATTTGAGTGATGTCAGTGCATCTTTGTACTCTATAGGGAGATAAGTCGCGAGTTGAGTAAAGAAAGCATTTGGTACAGTAGCAGTTGTCACTCTTTCACGCTTAATCATATCTGCAAATGCCTCAATCGACACCCGTTCTATAGTTGTTAACATATGCAATCTAGCACCGGAGAAGAAAGCTGTAAATGTTTCTGTAATAGATGGATCAAAACTATAGGAGATAAATTGAGAATAGACATCTCGCTCCGAGGATTTATAAATTCTTTGATTATCCGTTATTAAATTGACAACAGAATAATGTCTAAGCATCGTCCCTTTTGGCTTGCCCGTAGATCCCGATGTATAAATGATATAGGCTAAATCAGCAGGGGCTAAATCAATGTTGATATTGTGTTTTGAAAATGTCTCTTCCATCTGATTTAGGATAAATATTGTGCGAGTGTGAAAATCGCTATGTAGTAAATCATTAAGTAATAAAGTATGGTCATCTTTGGTTAGTATGAAGGGTGCACCTGTATCGTTCAATAGATAGTGACAACGTTCCTTTGGGTAGCTTGGATCAATAGGAACATATACGCCACCGGCTTTCAAAATACCTAGCAAACTGACGACAGTTTCCTTACAACGTTCCATGACAATTGCCACATAATCACCTTTTTGTAGTCCATTAGCTACTAGCATATGGGCAATTTGATTGGAGCGTTCGTTTAGCTGACGATAAGTCATCGTGCCACCATCAAACGACAAGGCAATTCTATCTGCAAACAATGCAGCTGATTGATAAAAAATTTCTGGTATAGTTTTATCTTTTTCATAAGAGGAATTCGTTTGATTTAGCGCCAGGTATAATAACTTTTCCTTATTCGTTAATAGTTGCGTACGATTAGTAGGTAGAAACTTTAGCTCATTCGTTTCCGTATTAACATCTGGTGTAATTAAGTCAAGTCCATGTTTTATATTCAATCATGTCAACTCCTATTTGTAAAAAAGTATTCAATGGAAAAGTCATTCCCATTGAATACTTTTTCATTATGATTTCACTATAAATGAATTAACAACAGTTGATAGTTCAGTAGATAGCTCATTTAACACCTGTGCTTCATCTGATACTTTGTGCACAGCATCCAGCTGAGATACAGAAGCCTCAGCTACTGCTCGTGTATTATCTCTAGAATTTACCGAAAATTCCTCTGTATCCTGAACAGATGATGTTACCTCTTCCATACCAGCGGCCATTTCTTCAATTGTTGCTGATAACTCTTGAATCTGACCTGAAACTTGATGAATCGAAGTTAGAATTTGGCCAAATGATTTCTCGGAATCATTAATCATCACCAAGCCATTGTCTACTTCCTCTACAGCACGCATCATCACATTTACAGATTCATTTGTATCATGTTGGATATGAGATATAAGTGTAGAAATTTCCCTTGCCGATGCCTCTGATTGCTCAGCAAGTTTGCGTACTTCATCTGCAACTACCGCAAAGCCACTTCCAGCCTCTCCTGCACGAGCCGCTTCAATCGCAGCATTCAACGCCAGTAAATTCGTTTGAGATGCAATGCCTGTAATAATACCGACGATTTCTTCAATTTTACCTGAATGTGCACCTAACATTTTGACGGATGCTGCCGATTGATTTACCGCATTACTGATTGCATTCATCTGCGCCACAGATTTGTTGGTAGAATCATTTCCTTTTTCAGCTTCCTCTGATGCGAGAATAGAGGATTCAGATATTTGATTAGACGTCATTGCAATACGTTGGATTCCGATACTCATTTCCTCAATTGTAATTGAACTTTCTTGTGCCTTTTGTACTTGTAAATCCGCACCACCAGCAATTTCTTGCATAGATGAAGCTACACTATTATAAGAATCTGTTGCCACTTGCATATGTGTAGATAAAACTTGTGCCGAATTCGAGACACGTGACGAAACATTCGTTGCACTTTGAATGACTGTTCTCAAATTGTCAATCATTAAATTGAAGTTATTAGTCAGCAAGCCAATTTCATCGTTTGATTTAACAGGCAAAGCTTCAAGCTCCAAATTCCCTTCAGCAACTTTTTTTGATTGTTGTGAAAGTTGTTGAATTGGTGTTAGTTTCTTTTTTAATAAGGAATAAACTACGATTGAAGAACCTATTAAGAAAATAACGGTAACTAATAATGTCCATAATGCTTCTGACATCGCTTTAGCTGTTACCATAGAAACATCATAGTCAATTGCATAAGCGGCTAAGACAGAGCCATCTTCAGCCAGTATAGGTGTTAATCCCGTTTTATAGCTGCCAAACTCATCGCTATATATATCGGTTGCAGTTGCCTCTTCTGTTTTAAATACCTCTTTGATTCTTGCAAGAAAATCTGTGGATAGGCCCATTGCAATCATATCTTGGTTATATTCTGCACCTAAATCTAAAATGCTAGATGAAAGAACAGGAGCATTTATATTTTCGCCATTTACTGTAATAAGATATAGATTTGTGATAATGTCAGAAGCGTCGTTGATTTTATCCATTTCGTTTGTCAAACGGCGAGCATCTGGATTATCAGCGCTTGGCTGTTCCAATATAGAATTTAGTGTATCAAGATCTATTGTCTGAGATAAAATCATCCCTTTATCATAGAGGGATTGATCCATATCTTTTAAATTGCTATTTTTTACAATATAATAGGAAAGTCCCATAGTGACTAATCCGAATAACAATAAAATACTTACCATTATAACTGTCAATTTCTTACTGATTGACAAGTTTTGTTTCTTGCTTTTTTTCATACTCTCTCTCTTCCTCCTAAAATTACTATAAGACATATTTCTAGCGAAAAATGGATAACCGATGATGTTCATGGCAAAAAGTAAATGAAATAGTACATATAGTTGTAAGTAGCTAGACTGAATTAATCACATATGGTATTAAATTTACTTTTATGTCAATTTATTTATTATAAAATAGTAAAGTAATCCATTCATTTCCTAATCATAATCAACTATACTGCCAAAAAATCTGATTCACAACCCAAAAAACTAACTATTTACACAGTAAAACTTTGATACGCTAATGAAAATAATAGTATTTTTTTACCATTTATTTTAGGTGTCTGTGCATATTGTTATTTAAAAAGTATACTATAATAGTACGAATCTAAAATAGAGTGAGGATGTCTATTTTAGTGGAAGTTCTAACCTTAAGCGTATAGTACACACAAAAATATATAACGACATCACCATTTTCAGACAGTCACTCTTTGGATTCTTAAGCTATTATTACGTAAAATAATTATGGCTAACATTTGCCTTGTAGTATGATTTGTAAATAAAATTTTCTTAAATTAAATAAAAGGCTTCCCATAGTTCATACTGAACAGTAGGGAAGTCTTTTATTTGTATACTTACTTATCTTGGGCGCTACTCGTGGATTGATTTGTCCTAGACTAAAGGATAGGGAAATATCTTAAAATCGAAATTGTTATAAAATATAACAAAATTAATTATAATAGAAGAAAATACTGTTAAGGATGTTAAAAATCATGGCGATTATAAAAATCAAGAAAATAAAAGTCCGAAATTTAAGAAATGTACGCAGTGGTGAAATTACATTAGTGGTAGATTTTGAGACATTCTTTAAGGCAAATGTTGTGGGTCTATACGGACAAAATGGTTCAGGGAAAACGACAATTGTTGATGCATTTGCTTTACTGAAGACACTCATTTCTGGTTGGATTGCTGATGTGAAATTGCCTGCTCGAGAAAAACGAATGATTCTTGCAGGAGAGGATAAAGCAAACATCGAAATAGAATTTCTTGTAGAAAATCAATTTGGTACTTTTTATGTCAATTATTTTGTAGAGTTACAGGAAGATGAAAAAAGACTATACACAACCGCCGAGCGTGTGACATATCGAGAAAATGAGAAAGGCAAGCGCTCGAAGGTACTTTTGTATGCAACAGAAGAGGATGTGCAGATACGCAATGCATCCCTTGCAGATATGAATGAAAAATTGCGCGTCCAAATGCTTGTCATCAATCAATTGGCGAGAAAACAATATATGTCATTTATCTTCCACAAAGATTTAAAGCCTATATTACAGGAGAAATTAACGGAATTAGAAATGCAGCTGCTTCATAATTTGGCAATCGATTTTAATCGCGATTTGCATGTCGTGAATAACCAAAACATTGCTCCTTTATTTGAAGAACGCATTATGCCATTTAGCGTCCATTTAGAAAGAACACGTGGTTCAATTCCATATGATTTGAAGGGACCAGCATTATTACCAGAGGATGCCTTTTATATATTGTGCGAAGTAATTGAACAAAGTAATCGAGTATTATCAACGATTATTCCAGAGTTAACAATTAAGATTAATGTTATTACAGAGCAAACATTAGATAGCGGTGAAAAGGGAATACGTTTTGAATTTTTATCGCAACGGGGTGACTGTGAATTACCCTTACGTACTGAATCAGAAGGAATATTAAAAATTATTTCCGTACTTAGTGTACTAATAGCAGTCTATAATAACCCGAATGCTTGTGTGATAATCGATGAATTAGATTCAGGTGTTTTTGAATATTTATTAGGTGAGTTGTTAACAGTGATTGATGAGGGCGGGAAAGGACAGCTAATTTTTACTTCCCACAATTTACGTGTGTTAGAGGTGCTTGCCATTAAAAATTTATGGTTTACGACGACAAATGAAAATACCCGCTATATGCAACTCAAAGGGATTAAAGAAGTGAATAATGCGAGAGATGTCTATTTACGTGCAATTCAATTAGGTGGACAGGACGAAGAAGTTTATAGGGAAACAAAAACATTTAAAATCAAGCGTGCTTTTAGAAGAGCAGGTGTGCAACATGACTAAAAAGGTATTATTAATTATTGTAGAAGGACAAACAGAGCAAATTGTATTAGAAGATTATCTAGATGAGCATTTTGGTAATTCGACAATTCGTTTTGATGTGCAACGAGAGGATATTTTAACGAAGTGGGATGCTAAAAAAAATATACCTAATATTAAAAATAGTGTGGGGCGAGTTATTCACAACTATTTACAGAAGTATAAGTTTTTAGCGCAGGATTTAACTGCTGTCGTTCATATTACTGATGCGGATGGGTGTTTTATAGCGCCAGAATTTGTTCAAGTAAAGTCAGATATTGAACAAAATTTATACTACACAGAGGATGCCATATTCGTAAAAACAGAGAAACGTAAAGAGCAGATTGAACAACGTAATGAGATGAAAGCAAATAATGCCAAAATTCTAATGGCCCATAATCACTTTAGCATTAATCGCTTAAAAGTACCTTATCAACTTTTTTATTTTTCAACTAATTTAGAGCATGTTTTGTGGAATGAGCGCAATGAAGTTGCGACAGAAAAGATTCATAAAGCAGATACCTTTATTGACAATTTATCGGGTTCCATTGAAGAATTTCTCGGGGAGTTTCTTCCTGTGAATCCCGCGCTTTCTTATAGGGAAAAAATGAAGGAAAGCTGGACGTTTTTAATGGAAGGCTGTAATTCTCTACAGCGTGGAACAAATGTGCCCTTATTGTTTGAAATGATTAAGTCTAATGTGTAAAAATAATTTATGAGAAGAGAACCTCCCATGATAAGACGTGAATGGGGGGTTTTTCATGTTTAGCAAGAAGTTTTGAATAAAGTGTAACAATTCAATCGTTGTAACGACTTATTTGCAAATGGAAGGTGGGGTGAAGTTTTGCTGGAGGAGAAAAGTCAAATCGAACAATTGTATGATGCCTATCATCGTGATGTGTATCATTTTGCACTTTACTATACGAATAGTAAGCAAGAGGCAGAAGATATTACACAAGAGACATTCTTAAAAGTACTTAAACAGCTTAGGCAACTGAAGGATAGAAATAAGATAAAAACGTGGATTTTATCAATTGCTCGAAATACAGCTGTAGATATACATAGAAAACAAAAAATTAAGCGCCTGTTAACAGAGAAGCTTAATCGACAGCCACTAATAAGTAATATACAGGAACCTCCAGAAATAATAGAAAAAAACGAGCAATGGTATACAGTTCAAGAAGCTTTAATGACGTTAAAATCGCATGATCGTACAATCATTATTTGCCGTATGTTAAAGGATTACACTATTCAAGAAACAGCAGCCATTCTGGGCATTTCAGAAGTGAAGGTACGTGTCGATTTTCATCGGGCGATGGCAAGGCTACGTAAAACAGTAGGGAGGGATGATTGATGGGGGACTTCGACAATGAGCTATTTGATGTGCTAAAAGAACGTCCTGATAAAGAGCCAGATAAAGTATTTTCAAATCAAATGCGTCAACAATTACAAAAAGGTCAAATCGTAAAAAGAAAACGTGTTTCTGTTGCAACAATACTGACGATTCCAGTAACAATGGCTGTTCTAGCATTTTTAATAATGATTTGTACAGGTCAAACGCTAGATATAAAAAGTGCAGCACAACTTTCAATTACTCAGGAGAAAAGCCTTGTTTTTACAGGCAGCTTATGCATATTGATAGCCCTCCTAACGTTTATTATTTTTGTATTTAGTAAGGGCTATACGAAAGGATGGTTTATCTTTTTGATGTTTTCACTGTCTTTTCTGGCCTGGGTGATGAACACAGTGCACGCTGAGAACCAGCATTTAGAAGAACCCACTGTACCTACGAACAGTAAATCTTTTGACCATGATCAAGATCAATCGTTATCCCTCTCTGACAAAGAAGGAAGGTAAAGAAACACCACAAACGGTAACAATTGAACCGTATACGATGCAGCAAAAACATCTTTCGTTAGGGATTATAGATGAGGTACTGCAGGAGTTTCATTCGATGAAAACAACAATCTTTCATGTGGAGCGAGAAATCGTGATATATGTGAAGAAACATGAAGAGGTATTATGCATGACGCCCACAACTTCAGAAATGAGGGAGACACAGAACAATGAAAAATCCTTATGATTATCTAATTGGTGGCTTTAGTTTTATTTATGTTGATATGAGCTTATATGGTGAAACGCCTGATATTCTACCAGATTTTATTGGGTATGCGTTTTTCGTTTATGGTCTTTATCTATTACCGGTAGTACATAATTTAAAGCTTTGGTCAGAAATTTTCGCCTTTATTTTAATGGTGATGTCATTTTTAGTAGAGTTAGATCAATGGCTTGGTTCAATGCTACTTGGGCAAGTTAGCGAACAGTTCATACAGTTTTTACTGATTGTCTTTATGTATTGTGTATTTCAATTATTGCTACATGTACATGAGCAAAAACAATTAGAAATTAAAACATTTGAAACGTATCAAAAGTTTATGGCACTGATGCTTTGTGGATTTGTGATTCAAGCTTTTGCTATGAATGTTGGGGCTAGCTTGCGAGAAAATATGCTATTTATAGGAGCTATGTTACAGTTAATGGCCTATATACTATTTAGTATCTATTGCCGTGCTGGCTCTAAATACTTTAAAGAAATGAAGAAGGTCCATTCGCTACAATAAGCGTTGGACCTTTTTATATGGCTAACTATGTGTGTTTTACAATGACATGTTTTCCTTTACCATTTCATAAGCTTTATAGGTATGATTTCACCACACTAAGAAGGAGGCAAGCACATTCAAATACATGTTGTACGGGCAGGAGAGTCCATATGGGGTATTGCGCAAGCATATGGGACAACGGTTCAGAGTATTGTAGACGCCAATCAAATCCCTGAACCTAACAGATTAGTCATTGGGCAAGCACTTGTGATTCCAATTGTGGGGAGTTTTTATTATGTGCAGCCTGGAGATAGTTTATGGACAATTGGCCAACGCTTTGGCATTAATTATTTAACGCTAGCACAGGTAAACGGCATTAGTGCAAATCAGCCTTTATCAATTGGTATGCGACTTTATATTCCGCCAGCTCCGAAAACGAGGGCTGAAACATTAGCATATTTAGAGCCTAGAGGTACATCTGTAAGTGAAGCACTATTGAGTCAAGCTAGGGAAGCGGGCCCTTATTTAACGTACCTTGCATTATTTAGTTATGAGGTAAGGAGAGATGGGTCACTAAAGGTGCCACCAAGCCAAGGTGTGACAGAGATTACCCATGATACAGGGGCATCTTTGGCGATGGTTATCTCTAACCTAGAAGATTTCCGGTTTAGTGGCGAGTTAGCAAAGGATATTTTCCAAAGCACAGCAGTACAAGATTTACTTTTTGATAACATTATAAAAGAAGCACAGCGGGTAGGTAGCATTAAGGATATTCATTTTGATTTCGAAAATTTACCAGGTGACCAACGAGAAGCATACAACAATTTTTTAAGAAGAGCAGTGGAGCGGTTCCATGCAGAGGGCTATACGGTTTCTACAGCACTTGCTCCGAAAACGAGTGCCGCTCAGCAGGGTCCATGGGGTGTTGCGCATGACTACAAAGCACATGGCGAAATTGTGGACTTTGTCTTGCTCATGACGTATGAATGGGGCTATTCTGCGGGACCTCCAATGGCTGTATCACCACTTCCGGAGGTAGAGGCAGTCGTAAAATATGCAGTAAGCGAGATACCCGCAAATAAAGTATTGCTCGGGCAGAACTTATATGGTTATGACTGGACATTGCCTTTTGCACAAGGAGGTCCAATTGCAGAGGCAGTTAGCCCACAAAGGGCCATTGAAATAGCAAAAAAATATAATGCAGCCATACAATTTGATTGGAGGGCGCAAGCGCCTTTCTTTGAATATTACGATGAACAGGGGAGAGCACATATTTTGTGGTTTGAAGATGCAAGATCTATACAAGCAAAGTTCAATTTAATCAAACAGTATAAGCTTCGTGGGATTGGTTATTGGAAACTAGGCCTACCTTTCCCACAAAACTGGTTATTAATTGGCTCAAATTTTGACGTGGTGAAGAAATGAGGAATTATAGATATCACTTTTACTCGATACCCAATCTATTTTCTTCAATGTGGAAATAATCTGTAAATAACATTCCCAATTTTGGTAATGTAGTATATAATTATGGTAAATAGTATTTTAGGAGGGATATTTTGGGTAAATTTAAAAAGTTAGGAATTATTCTAACGTCTACTGCATTTTCTGTTGGTGTGCTTTCACCAATTGCGCAAGCTTCTGCAAATGGAAAGGAATCACCAGAGAGAATTGAGATTCAAGTAGCTTCAACGGAGACAAATGTTACTAAAAGCACGCTTATTAAGCAATTGCGTACAATATTTCCCGATAAGTTTAATTTCGTAACAGATAATGATTTTCAAACGGGACGTGGACACTTCTTTAGAGATGATACGACAATTCGTTACGAATTAAGCTTCTATAAAACAATCAATGGTAAAGATGTTTATGGTAGTTTTACCTTTAAGGGAGACGATTTAGAATTAGAAAATTTCCATTATCAACCTGCTAATATAGCGGATGCTGTGTACCCTGCAAAGTATTCAGAGGCTGAGGCACAAAAAATTGCACAGGATTTCCTAAACAAATTTCCGAATACGGCGAGCTACAAACTGAGAGATGATGGCTTCGGTTTTGGCTATGATATTAATATAAATAGACCGTTATCACAGCCCATTTCTTACTCGTTCGTTTATTCGCCAACACATAGTGGTGTGCCGATTAGCGATCAGCAAGTCTCTATTGATGTGCTAGGTAATGGAGAAATTACTGGTATGTATCGTAATACAGAGGCTATTACTAAGGCCACATTCGATGGTTTAGAACAGAAAAAAAATGAGGCAGATATACTGGCACAAGTTCGAGATAATTTGGCAGTAGAACTACGTTACTTTATTGATTATAACTATCAAACAGGCGACCGTAATGTAAAACTTGTCTATATGCCAGCTTCAGGTTTCAACGGCGTACATGCTTTAACAGGTCAGTGGCAAACAGCAAATGGCTTCTCTTCAAATGTGCCAAAGACGAAAAGCGTAGAAAAGCTTTCATCACAACCACTTGCACCGAGAAAGAGTGGCATGACGATTGCAGAAGTTGAAGAATTTGCAAAATCTTTCTTGAAAATCGATCCTGACAAAGCAAAGCTACAGATTGAAATGGTTGATGAAAGAGAAAACGAAAATGGCGAGACAATTTACTCTGTAGGTTATTCGTACATGTATGATAATGGTGGTTCAGGTTCTTCATTTGAAATTAATAAAGCAACAGGTGAAATTTTACAGTACCATGATATACGTAGAGAATTCACAAAGACAGGTGATAAAGAAACTACTATTTCTAAGGATGCAGCATTGGCGAAGGCTATCGAATACTTAAAGGAATGGGCGCCATCCTATGTGCATGAATATTCGAAACCAATTGATGATGTTGTATTAGATCAATATAGCAAACAATATCACTTCTCCTTCCCACGTGTTGTAAATGGTATTGCAGTTGTTGGCGATGAATTGTATGTAACGATTGGTGCAGATGGTTCATTAGGTTCTTTATCGATTAATCAGCAAAAGATTGAGAATTGGCCAACTGCAAGCAAGGCTATTGCAGCTGATAAAGCCAAAGCTTCCTATAGTGAGGCACTTAAGTTACAGCTCCAATATGCTAAGCAAGATAGTGAGGATAAACAGCACTTTAATTTAGTGTATTCCCCAACTTTTGGTGGTAATTTATTCAATCAAATTGATGCCATTACTGGAGAATGGCTAAATAGTATAGAAGAATCAAAAGAACAACCAGTAATTTCTCACCCAACTGCTGCTGATGAGTTGAATTACTTATTGAACCAAAATGTGTTAGAAGTTAAAGATCCAGCGAGCTTTAATGCGGATACAGCCGTGACAAAGGGAGAGGCATTGAAAATTATGCTGAAATCTATGACATATGGCTACTTTGGTCCATATGGTGAAGAGGGAGGTAAGCAATCCTTCAATAACATAGATAGTAAACATCCATTGTATGCAATAGTTGAACAAGCTGTAACTATGGGCATTTTACAACCAGCTGAGCAATTTGCAGTTGATGCAACATTGACTCGTCAAGAGCTTGCAGAATGGTATATCCGTGCATTACGTTTAGAAAATGCTGCAAAGCATAGCGATATTTATAAGTTAAACTTTGCTGATGCAGGCACTATCGATCCAAAGTACGCTGGCTTTGTAGCTTTAACAAGTGCAATGGGGTTAATCGATGCGCAGCAAAATAACTTTAATGCTACTGAAAAAGTGACATATGCTGATTTAGCAGTTTCTACAATTCGCTTAGCACGTGCACTGCACGACAACAATAGTAGTCGTAATTACTATTATTAATGTAACTTTATGCACTAGATGAATACGGTTTAGCTGAAAGGGCGTCCCCTCATTTGAGGAGATGCTCTTTTTAGGTTTGTTTGCTCTCTATTTGGGAATAATAATGATAGAAAGGAGTGTGTGTGATGGGAAGTTTTAAGTTTTTATTAGCAGCGCTATTACTAGCAGGAGTGCTGTATGGTTGTAATAAGGATGAGGTAAAAAATGTACCAGCTAATGCTCCTACTGAGCAAAATACTACGCAACAAGTGAATGAAAATGCCACTGAGCTAACGGAGTTTAACTTTCTAGAGTTTTCATTGGATGTTGATTATTCTGCAACAGAGTCTTATGAAGTAGAATTCGAAAATAAAAAATCGGGCATCGAAGCAAAGTTAAAGGATGATCGAAACAATGAAAAGCTTCAAGGTGACGAGGCTTATACAAAGTTAGAGCCATTATTTAAACAGTTAACATTTGATTCGACAACACCCAATGACAAAGTGATTGAACAGGTAATTTCAGTGTTTGGCATTGCAGACGATTTTCAATCCATTGAAGTCGAAGTGGAGTTTGCTGATGGCACAGAAAAGGAATTTAAACAAATAAAGTAAATAAAGAAAATGTTCCTTATGCATAAATCTGTATAGGGGACTTTTTCTTTTTTTACTTTTTTAAAGGATGACGTAAAGTAAGAGCCAGCCACCGCTTACTTGCGGGTAACTGGCTCTCTGTTTATTAACGAACCCAATGACGATGCTTTGCTAATGCTTGCATAAAGGACTCAGGTGAATTCGTAACACCGTTTTTATTCGCTATTGCTTGCAAATATGAGACATTTTCGGTATAGCCTATTGTTTTAGAATGATCAAAGGCTTCTTGTATAAAATGTAGGGCTTTATTTTGATCATTAGCATCTGCAAAAGGTGTAGTAACATAAACACCGTCATATAACACGGAAGTCGCCGTAGCAAATGTTTGGTTAATTTCGTGATGTTGATACATCCCTTGTTTCGTACTTATAAGTTCAACAATAATATGTTCTTTCGTTAAAGAAGTCAATATTTCATCTAAATTGTGGGCGGAGTTTTCAGATACGAGAATCGCGACCTTACGTGTTTTCACACTATCTACAGAATTTAGCTCTTGGCTAACTGCTGGAGATGTTTGCTGAATGTTGGGTACTTCTACTTTTTGCGGAAGAGCCAAACCAACATTATCTGCTAGATTAGTGGCAAGTGTATGACTTACATGGGCAAACATATCAACTACCTGTCTACGTATAGTTTTATTTTTTACTTTACCTACTTCAAAGCTAAAGGCATCTATAATATGTTTTTTCTCAATATCGGTCATACTGAGCCAGAAAAGTCTTGCTTGTGAAAAATGGTCTTTAAAGCTGTCGCTACGGGCACGTACTTTATGTCCATCCACCTTTTCTTCATAATGGGCATAACCACCTTCTTCTACTGGGACAGGCCGAGGCGTGTTATTAGCTAACGAATTTTTATGATAGCTAACTTGTCCAACGTTTATGGTTTGGCGACCATAGCCATCACGCTGATTATTATGGAAAGGGCAGATAGGTTTATTTATAGGGATTTCATGGAAGTTTGGACCACCAAGTCTTATCAACTGTGTGTCTGTATAAGAGAATAAACGACCTTGTAGCAAAGGATCATTTGAGAAATCAATACCTGGTACCACATGGCCAACATGAAATGCTGCTTGTTCTGTTTCAGCGAAGAAATTATCAACGTTTTTGTTGAGCGTCATTTTTCCAAGAATACGCACAGGTACTTCTTCTTCTGGCCATAACTTTGTAGCATCAAGTATATCGAAACTAAAGTTAAATTCATCTTCCTCAGGGATAAGTTGTACACCTAGCTCGTATTCCGGATAGTCCCCTCGTTCTATTGCTTCCCATAAATCTCGACGGTGAAAATCAGGATCTTTACCTGCAATAATTTGTGCTTCATCCCACACAAGAGATTTAATGCCTAATAGCGGTTTCCAATGAAATTTTACAAAATGGGCTTTGCCTTCTTTATTGATAAATCGATACGTATTAACACCGAAGCCCTCCATCATGCGGTAACTTCGTGGTATTGAACGATCTGACATATGCCACATGACCATATGCGCAGACTCTTGATTATTAGCGATAAAATCCCAGAATGTATCATGGGCACTTTGCGCTTGTGGAATTTCATTATTTGGTTCTGGCTTTACTGCGTGAATAAAATCAGGGAATTTAATGGCATCTTGGATGAAAAATACGGGAATATTATTACCGACTAAATCATAATTGCCTTCTTGCGTATAAAATTTTGTTGCAAAACCACGTGCATCACGTACAGTATCTGCAGAACCCCTAGAGCCTGCCACTGTTGAAAAACGAACAAATACAGGTGTTTTTGTGCCTTTGCCATTTAAAAACTGTGCTTTGGTAATATCACTCGCACATTCATATGTTTCAAAAGTGCCATGTGCAGCTGAGCCACGAGCATGGACTACTCTTTCAGGAATACGTTCATGATCAAAATGGGTCATTTTTTCACGGAAATGAAAATCTTCCAGTAGGGTAGGACCACGATCCCCTGCTTTCAGGGAATGTTCGTCTTCTGCCATATTTAATCCTTGATTGGTTGTTAAAGCTTGTCCTTCATCACTTACTCGGAATGCTTCTAACTGCTGTTGTTTGTTATTCATTTCTTTTACCAATGTAGAATCCTCCTTTATAAGTTTCAATTATCTTCTACCCGCGAGGAAATTTAACAAACATATTGTAGAAAGTATAAGAGAAGGTAAATTGGTTGATGTTTGGTAATCTATATGTTATTATTATCTCGAATTAAAGATATTAAAATTCGAGATAAATGAAGAGAGGGAGTCGTATGAAGGAAGACAATCGTAATCTAAAAGCATTTACGGTCATGTTCCGAGCTTATCAAGCAGTGCAAGATGCGACAAAGAAGGATTTACTTCAATATGACTTAAATCAAACAGAGTTTGGGGTGCTTGAGTTTTTGTACCATTATGGCGAACAGCCGATTCAAGTCATTGGCAAGAAAATATTAATAGCTAGCAGTAGTATTACCTATGTTATTGATAAACTTGAGCAGAAAGGCTTTGTTGCTCGTCGTGCATGTCCAAGAGATCGTCGCGTCACCTATGCATTATTAACATATGAAGGACAGATATTGATAGATAGAATTTTTCCGCAGCATGAGCAGATTATAAATGAAATTTTTGAAGTATTAGATCAACATGAAGTGGAAACAATGACCCTGTTACTAAAAAAAGTTGGCCTTAACGCCGCTAAAAAATAAATTTTTTTACACACATATCTCGAAATCGAGATAAATAGAAGGAGTTAATAGTATGAATCATTTAAAAGGTATTCACCATGTTACAGCAATTACAAGTAGTGCCGAAGAAAATTACAAATTTTTTACGTATGTATTAGGTATGCGTTTAGTAAAGAAAACTGTCAATCAGGATGATATTCAAACGTATCATTTATTTTTTGCAGATGATAAAGGTAGTGCAGGTACAGATATGACATTCTTTGACTTCCCAAATATTCCAAAAGGTGCCCATGGAACAAATGAAATATCAAAAACATCTTTCCGAGTGCCAACTGATGTAGCATTAGATTATTGGCTAAAACGATTCGATAGACTGAAAGTTAAGCATACAGGCATTAAAGAGCAATTTGGTAAGCGAACATTATCTTTTGTTGATTTTGATGACCAACAATACCAACTTATTTCTGATGAAAACAACACAGGTGTAGTATCAGGCACACCGTGGCAAGCTGGTCCGATTCCACTTGAATATGCCATTACAGGCTTAGGTCCAGTATTTGTGCGTGTTGCTGATTTTAAATATTTTAAAGAAATGCTTGAAAAAGTAATGCTCTTCACAGAGATTGCAGAAGAAGGTGACTACCACTTGTTCGAGGTTGGCGAGGGCGGTAACGGTGCGCAAATTGTTGTAGAATATAACACTGTATTACCAGAAGCACGTCAAGGCTTTGGGACAGTACACCATGCTGCCTTCCGTGTCGCAGATCGTGCCGTTTTAGATGAATGGACAGAACGTCTAGAGGGTTTTGGCTTCCATACATCTGGTTATGTAAACCGTCACTTCTTTGAATCTCTTTATGCGCGCGTTGCACCACAAATCTTATTTGAATGGGCAACAGATGGACCAGGTTTTATGGGCGACGAGCCATACGAAACACTAGGTGAAAAATTGTCATTGCCACCTTTCTTAGAACCTAAACGTGCACAAATTGAAGGGCTAGTACGTCCAATTGATACTGTAAGAAGCACGATTTCATTCGATAAAGAATATGAATGAAGATTTTATATTTGGGGGTCGTATAAGTGGAATTTACAAAGCTAATTGACAAACGTCGTTCGGCAAACAATTTTATCCAAGGGGTTCACATGACCGAGGATGATATTCGTCCAATTTTAGAGGATGTAAAGCTTGCGCCATCAGCATTTAATTTACAGCATGCAGAATATATCATTGTATTGGATGAGGAAATGAAAGAAAAAGTACGCGAGGCGGCATTTGGTCAATATAAGGTGCATTCAGCTTCAGGCGTCATTTTAGTATTAGGAGATAAAGAAGCCTATAAACAAACGGCCCATATTAGCCAAGGGATGGTTGATTTAGGTATTATTACTGATTATGAACTAGAAAGTCTCATTAATGATAATACGAAATTTTATGAGGAACGTGGTGATGATTTTATGAAGAAGGATGCGATTCGAAATGCGTCTCTTTCAGCTATGTTATTCATGTTGGCTGCAAAAAATCGTGGCTGGGATACATGTCCGATGATTGGTTTTGATCAAGAAAAAATGCGTGCTTTGTTCAATGTGCCTGAAACACATGAAATTGCCCTAATGATTACAATCGGCAAAGAAAAAGAAAGTAGTCGTCGCTTACGTGGCTATCGTAAACCAGTGGAAGAATTTGCAACTTATTATTAGTGCGGTATAAAATAAAATAGCTTAACAAATAATAAAAGTAATGTAAATATAGGAGGAACATCATGAAAGTAGTAGCAATCGTAGGTAGTATCCGTAAAGAATCATATAATATGCAATTAGCAAAATTTATTCAGAAACGTTATACAGAAAAACTAGAGCTTGAAGTATTAAGCTTACGTGATTTACCCATGTACGACCAAGATATTGAAAACGAAGCACCACAAACTGTTTTAGATTTTAAAGCAAAAGTAAAAGCGGCAGATGCAGTCCTTTGGGTAACACCGGAATATAACGGTACAGTACCGGGTGTTATGGTGAATGCGATTGACTGGTTATCTCGTGTAGACAAAGTAATGATTGGCAAACCATCCTTCATAATGGGTGCTTCTATGGGTAACTTAGGTACTGTCAAAGCACAATTACATTTACGTGATATTTTATTCTCACCAGGCATAAACTCACCATTATTTGGTGGTAATGATGTATATATTGGGGCTGTACACACAAAATTCGATGCCGAAGGCAATTTAACAGATGCAGGTACTGTTCAATTCCTTGACCAAGTTATCGAAAACTTCTTAAACTGGATGCCAAAATACGTTTAAAATAAAAGGATGATTTCTCTTAATGAGAATCATCTTTTTTATTTAAATAAAGACTATGTAATAAATAAAGAGTCCTTTGAAGTGCATTTTCAACAGGAAGAAATTTCTTTAACACCAAAAGAGTTTTCCATGATAGCATTATTTCTTGAATACCAAAATAAGGTATTTTCTAGAGAGCATCTAATAAATACCGTGTGGGGATTTAATGTCTCGATTGAAGATCGAACAATTGATTCGCATGTGCGTAATTTGCGTGAGAAATTAAGAAAAAGCGGTTTTCCAGCCGATAATTACTTGCAAACCGTGTGGGGAATCGGCTACAAATGGCAAAAATCTATTGATCCAGACGGTTGAGGACAAATAAGGCAGACTGAAACCACTAAATAAAAGTATGTTTGCTTTCATGACTACAGAAAATCTTAGAATCATAGCTAAAAGTAAAAATAATATGTTTAAAGTATCCATTTTTTGATGAAAGCTAAAAAACGCGTAGACTCCTAACGAATCGTATTTGCAACAGGAGCAGTTATTTGCGACGATAGCATAGAGTGAACGTAGCGACAGGAGTAAGAAAAGCAAGAGCATGAGACAAGTGCAGGGAGCGACAAGTGGCACGAAGACTAAAGTCCTCACGTTCTATGACAACGCCTTCGTGACCAACATCCTATTGTTGACGTTCCACTTTCGCACATAAAACACATTTGTGGCTGACGTTTCACTTTCGCACATAAAACAAATTTGTTGCCCCGGTGCAGCTCATGCCTTGCCCACGGAAAGCGAAGCGAATTTTTACCGTTTGAAGGACTTTTTAGATAGCCCCTACATCTTTTTATTTTTTTGTGAGTTCCTCTTCAGTAACCCATTTGTGATTTTTTACTACATCATTATTGGTTGTTGAAACATAATCAATCATATAAACCGTTGTTTGCTGTGCCTCATCGATACGTACTGTTGCATTTTCCATGCCCTCCATATGGGATGCATCCGTTTTTACTTCTGTTCCAGGTGCTAATGGTGCGCTCCCGGGATTGAATAATTCCTCATGAATGACCCATTTGTGATTCTCCACGCGTTGGCCGCCTGTAGTAGGTTCATACGAAATAATGTAAGCAGTTGTATCATAAGCACCAACAATCGTTGCTTCTGCTCCTTTCATACCTTCCATATGTCCATCCTTAATAATAGCCGTGCTACCAACCGGATACATTGGGTTTTCTGCATTTTTCAAAGTTGCTGGTACTTCACCAGAACGGGAATGATTCATCGAAGAATGATCCATTTCAGTATGCTGTTCAGCAGGGGCGTCTTTTTCTGTATCTGCTACTTCTTTAGAGCATGCGGATAATGCCAAAACAGCAACTACCATTAGTAAGCCTCCATGCCAAATTCTTGGTCTTTTCATATCCAATTCCTCCTTCTTCATTTGCTATAAATGTAGCAAATAAATGTGCAGAAACTATGGATGAAGGCAGTTGCCTTTACAGACATAAGATACCCATGGTCATATCTATACTAAAAAAAACTCCGCTCATAAGCTAAAGAAGCGGCATTTTTATCGATATAGGCTTCGGATTATTTTACAGGAATAATCCGAAGCACTTTTTGTACACGATATGCGAAAATACCAGCGAATACTGCTAAGATCATATCCTTTGGTAACGGAGGCATCATCCAAAGCCAGGCTATTTTGTAAGTGAAACCTTCAGGTGCACTAGCCCATAGCTTGTAAGCAAAATACATCCAATTTGTACCCAGAAAATAATTAATACATGTAGCAATTAGAGCAGCTATGACATAGCTCTTCTTCGTAGCGCTTTTTTCAATTATAAGCCCTGCTATAAAGGCTACTAAAATAAAGGTTAGGATAAAGCCAAATGTAGGGCTTAAGATTTGTCCAAAGCCTCCACCGAAACGGGCAAATACAGGTGCCCCGGCTAAACCAATCAACATATAGACGGTACAGGCAAGTGCCCCTTTTCTACTACCGAGAATAAGTCCTGCTAAAATAGCAAAAAACGTTTGTAAAGTGATAGGTACGCTACCAACTACCATGAAAGGTGCAAAGGAAGTAATATTGGCACCAACCATCATTAATGTGGAAAATAAGCCTATGTACGCAAGATCGACTGTTGTTAATTTGTGATGTGAATGTTGTGCTACTATTGTCATAATTTCACCCCAATTTAGTAAAGTTGATAGTGATATTTTAAGAAAATAAAAACTTTGTGTCAACTTTATATTTTATTAGGTTAACACAACTGTTGTTGATAATTTAGAAAATTCATAGCCTAAATATGTCAAAAAGAAAAAATATGTATAGACTACAATAATTATGTATGTTAGAATCGTCATAATTTTAATATTTCAGATACTATTGGTGTGATGCCCCTAAAGCATCACTTAAAAGGGAAGTCGGTGGAAATCCGACGCTGTCCCGCAACTGTAACGAGGAGTTCTATGATATATAAGCCACTGTTCAACATGGGAAGGCTATCATAGCAACGATGAATCGAAGCCAGGAGACCTGCCAATTAGTTTTTACCTGTAATGCCCACGAGGATGCAAGCAATTACGGACAATTGAAGGATACATTTCTTACTTTTGTTTATTCCAGGGTATTTCTATGCAAATTTTTTGCGTAGAATACCCTTTTTTATTGCTTCCCATCTATCATTTTTTGACTAGGAGTTAATATACAGATGAATAAACAGACAGTACTCCCAAATAAAAAATTTATCTTGCTTTCTATGCTGCTCCTTCTATTGCTCATCATCTCCATTACATTCGCCATCATGATAGGTTCTGTTTCTATTACACCGTTGTACGTATGGAAAGTTATCTTTTCAAAAATACCATTCTTCCAAAATTGGATAGAGCAAGATTGGAGTCGCTCTCAAGAAATTATCATCTGGCAAATTCGTGTGCCACGTGTTTTACTCGCCGCAATCGTTGGCGGAGGATTAGCCATAGCAGGTGCTGCCATTCAGGCACTTGTTCGTAATTCTATTGCAGATCCGTATATTTTAGGAGTTTCATCAGGTGCAACTGTTGGTGCGACAGCCGTTATAATTTTAGGCGCTTTTTCATTTTTTGGCATATACGCTCTATCTATCTCAGCTTTTTTAGGCTCATTAATCGCGATTGTATTAGTGTTTTTCTTGTCGCGTGTTGGCGGGCGTATTTCTATTTTTCGTTTATTACTGGCAGGAATGGCGGTATCCTTTATTTTATCTGCCACTTCGAACTTTATATTAATGATGTCGAAGCAAGAGGGGGGCATGAAGGCAGTCATGTATTGGATGCTAGGCAGCCTTGCAGGAGCGAAATGGAGTAACCTTCTCATCCCGATGGTTATTTTTGTCATTGTATTTGTCTTGCTTTGGCTCCATTATCGAAATTTAAATTTGTTACTACTTGGAGAAGAAGCAGCAGTAACCTTAGGGGTTAATTTACAACAATTCCGAATACAACTTGTTCTTCTAGTTTCTTTACTTACCGGCGTACTAGTTGCAGTAAGCGGCGCAATTGGCTTTGTTGGTTTGATTATTCCGCATATCGTACGGTTAATCGTAGGCTCAAATTATAAATACGTTATCCCGATTAGTGCTTTATTGGGAGCAATTTTCTTGGTTTGGGCAGATGCACTTGCTCGAATACTAATTGCACCAGAGGAAATGCCAATTGGTATTATTACTGCATTTTGTGGAGGACCTTTTTTCATTTGGTTACTGCGTCGTAACAATTATTCTTTCGGTGAAGGAGATTAGAAAATATGACATTAGAAGCAAAACAAGTATCGTTCTCCATGCATGATCAGCGAATTTTACATGAAGTGAGCATCCGAATAAAGGAGAAGCAGTTTGTCGGCTTAATTGGTCCGAATGGAAGTGGGAAATCCACACTCTTAAAAAATATGTATCGTCTATTAAAGCCAGAAAGCGGGACGGTTTTACTGGACGAGAAAGATATTTTAAAGCAGTCGAGTAAATCCATTGCTAAAAATTTAGCTGTAGTTAGTCAGGAAACACCCGTATTATTCGATTTTCAAGTACGAGATTTGGTTAGTATGGGAAGAACTCCACACAAAAAATTATTTGAACTTGACCATGAAGATGACTTTAAAATTGTTAGAGAAGCCTTATTCCAAACGGGCATTGACCATTTAGAAACGCGTAGCTTTAGCTCTCTTTCAGGAGGTGAAAAAAAACGAGTGATGGTTGCACGTGCTCTTGCTCAGCAAGCACAAGTGATTATCCTAGATGAACCAACGAATCATTTAGACATTCAGCATCAATTACAACTAATGGATTTAATTCAAACTTTACATTTGACTGTAGTGGCTGCGCTACACGATTTAAACATCGCCGCAATGTATTGTGATTATATTTATGTTTTACAGCAGGGTAGAATTGTTTGTCACGGAACTCCAGAAGAAGTGCTCACACCAGCTTTACTACGGGAAGTATTTGGTGTATATGCAGATATTCAAATCCACCATTTGACGGGCAAACCTTATTTAACATATGTGTCTGAACAATTCACAAAAAAAGCTTTGAAAGAACCTTCTATTTAAAATACTTGAAGCAATTATGTTAGCATGTACATAGGAACATGTTATAAAAGCAAGATGCATGACGTCAAAAAAATGAAAAATGGACATTTCCCAATTTATTTGAGAAACGTCCATTTTTACTTTTTACTTTTTATTTTTGAATTGGACCGTGGTTAATTGTAGATAATGTTTCATTAACTTCAAAAATTTTGCCACGAATATTAGTAATACCGAAGCTAGTTAAACGAGCAGAATGCATAGTTAAATATTTTTCAGCACTTTCCTTCGAATCGAATAAGTACACGCCACTAGCTTGTTTGGCCGTTGCATCCTCGGTCCATATTTTCCAGATGAAACCTTCTTCATCATTAATACTTCTTGCTAAATTTTGCAAACCCTCAGCCATCTCTACGCCAAAAGGTCCGTCCATTGTAAAGTCAACCTGTAATAAATAAGCCATACCTTCAGTCCTTTTATAATGCTACCTTCTATCACATACAAAACTAGTGGGTAACTGACATCCTCAATGTGTAATGTGTTTATTTTTCCCCCATAGTTAACAACATAATGGACTGAAGCGGATGCCATTGAAATATGAAAAAGTAATTATGTCTATTATAGCTTTATGCTACTGCTTTTAAACCAGCTACACCAATGATAATGGCAATAATGCTAATGATTCGGGTAAAGTTTTTAGATTCCCCGAAAAAAATAATATTAACAACTACTGCACCAACCGTACCAATGCCAATCCAGACAACATAGGCAATACTTAACTGTAAATAGTTAAAGGAGGCATATAAAAGAGCGAATGACAGACCAAAACCGCCAATATATAATAAGAAATCACGTACAGTTTTTTTCTGACTATAGAAACGTAAACCTATGACACCAACAATTTCTGCAATAGATGCTAATAAAACTAGTAACCAACCCATTATGCTTTTGCCCCTTTCTTTGTTTCCTTATCTGTTGGTGAATTATCGGCCAACTTAAGCCCAATAACACCAAGAACTAAAATAAACATAAAGATTGCCTTTATAGAATTAAATTCACCATCAAAAATAAAAACGTCCATAAGAGTCGTACCGATTGTCCCTGCTCCAGCAAAAATTGCATAGACAGTGCCGGTAGGGAGGTTTTCACAAGCCTTAGAGAGAAAATGAAAATCAAGAGCAATCAGGGATACAATAATAATCCAATGCCACCAAGAACTTGCTACATTAAAGCCAAATATCCAAAATAATTCAAATAAACTCGTTAACCCAACATAAACCCAATCTTTTTGCATAATTAAATTCCTTTCTTATGTGAATTTCATGACTGACAATCAGTCAATTTTATCGTAAAAGAGAACGTCACTAGTTGTGACGTAAGCCGAGAGCATGGTGTAAAAAATCAAGAAGTTCAAGCTTTTGGAGTCTAATGGTTGCATCCTCACTGTCATCATACAAGTAAATCTGTTCAGCTGCCGATTCTACTAAACCAATAATAAGCTTCGTGGAGCGTGTTGTATTTAAAGAATCACGTATAATACCCTGTTTTTGTGCCGATGATAAGAAATTGTTCATCCATGCATAATACGGTGCATAGATATTTTCCCATTCTTTCATATGCTCGGTCTGCGTAATACCCGCATAAATTAGAGCAAAGACATCTCGATATTCTTCCGTTAACGAAAAGACAATATTTATTACCTTTTCAAGTTGTTGTTCAAATGATTCTTGGCCATGAACACCTTGTTCAATTGCAGCAATAATTTTTTCGACCATGACTTTTGCAATAGCTGGCATTACGGATAGACGTGATGGAAAGTAAAGATAGAATGTACCTTGTGCAATCCCAGCAGCTTTTACGATATCGGATACTTTCGCTTTTTCAATCCCTTTTTCACGAAATACTTCAATAGCGGCTTGAATAATTTTTTCTTCTTTTGACATATGAAACCCCTCGCTTTTGCAATGCTTATTTAATATGTTACGGAATAGAGGCTATGAAGTCAAAGGAAATGACTGATAATCAGTCAATTATTTTTTAGTATAGATCAAAACTTTTCCGGGAACTTTACTTTTGAAAGGATAAGTGATGAAATATGGAAGAGGTTAAGTTTGCTCAATTAGATCAACAGCAGCTCGATAAAATAAATGAGCTAGAGAAGAAGATAGGTGTAACGTTAGTTGCGTATGATTCTGCAACAATGCCACCACAGGGTTCGGGTGCTTATCAGGCTTCTAATAGCACTCCTAATAATCATCCATCATAATTATGAAAAATGCCTTGCAGCTATGTAAGGTTTTTTCATTTTATTAAAAAGTATTACTAAAGGAGAGGTTTGCAGTGTTTAAAGAGTATTATGCAGATTTACATATTCATATTGGGCGTACGCTAAGTGGGCGTGCAGTAAAGATAACTGGTAGTAGAAATTTAACATTTGCGCGTATTCTAGAGACAGCAAGTGCTAGAAAAGGGTTAGATATAATTGGTATTATTGATTGTCAATCACCTGATGTAATAGAGGAAATGTCGAATATGATTGAACAAGGTGAATTGGAGGAATTAGCTGAAGGGGGACTGCGTTTTCAAAAGACCATTGTTATCCCAGGCTCAGAAATTGAAATATATGATAGTAACTGTCAAGGTCCCATTCATGTACTGGCCTATTTTCCAACACTTATGAAAATGAAGGAGTTTTCTGATTGGATGCATAAACATATGAAAAATATCCATTTGAGCTCTCAACGTATTTATTGTGATGGTCGAACATTGCAACAAAAAGTGTATGAAATAGGAGGACTTTTTATTCCTGCACACGTATTTACACCTTTTAAAAGCTTATTTGGTAAAGGCGTACATCGCAGTATGACGGAAGTATTTGATCCACAGCTAATTGATGCGATTGAACTTGGCTTAAGCTCAGATACTGAAATGGTGAGTGGTATAAGGGAACTTCAACAATATACATTCGTGACAAATTCTGATGCACATTCACTCGGGAAAATAGCACGTGAATATCAAAAACTACGATTAAAGCAGCCAAACTTCTCAGAACTAAAAAAAGCGCTTCATGAATGGGAAGGTCGTACCATTGTTGCCAATTATGGATTAAATCCCTTGCTTGGTAAATACCATCAAACAGTATGTGCAAAATGTGGTGAACAGCTAAAAACAGATGCAACGAGCTGTACAGTTTGTGACAGTAAGCAAATTATAAAAGGGGTTGCGACGCGTATCAAGGAATTATCAGAGCCGATAGTACATGGACGTGAGAGACCTCCTTATATTCATCAAGTACCTCTTGAATTTATTCCAGGGTTAGGGCCTAAAACGATGGAACGCTTAATCGAAGCTTTTGGTACAGAGATGGCTATCTTGCATCGAGTTACAGTAGAACAGCTTGAACAAATCGTGCCACATAAAATTGCGAAAATGATTGATTTGGCACGAACAGGTCAATTAGGTATTGCTGTTGGTGGCGGCGGTGTTTATGGCAAAGTTGAAATCGAACAGAACAACAACTAACAGTACAACGATAAATTGCAAAATCTTGTAATTATTTAACCTATTTTTATCCTTTATCTAGTAAACTAGTTACTATTAGATTGTTAGGAGGAGTAGGAATATGCAATTTTCAAAAAAAATCCGTTTTTTAGCTGCTAGTGTACTAGCGTTGCAATTAACAATTCCGGTAGTTGCGAGTGCACAGGAAACGAATGATACGATAGCACCGAGTTGGATTGAACAAGTAGATTACGTAGCGCTTGGTGATTCCTTGGCACATGGTATGAATGAGGTCGGTGTCATTGGATTGGGCTATACAGATTTTGTAGCGCAAGTTTTGCAACAAGAGGGATTGATAACATCCTATAACAAAGGATTTGCCTATTCAGGCTATACAACAAAAAATGTGTTGATAGACTTACAAAGCGATGTGGAAAAACCAGTGACCGGCTTTGGTTACACAAGTGAGCAGGTAAAACTTCGAGCGTCTATTAAAGAAGCAGAGTTAATAACGCTAACAGTTGGTGCTAATGATTTATTGCCAATTTTAAACGAGTCAATTGCAACAGGCGTGAACGCAGCACAAATTTTAAAAGCTTCTCATGAAGCAATGAAAAATATTGCGGCTATTTTAGAAGAAATTAGTAGCTTAAATCCTCAGGCGCAAGTTTACGTCATGGGTTACTATAATTCTTTCCCTTACTTCAACGAAGATTTACAGTCACAATTTAAAGTGCTACTAGCAGTCATGAATACGTCAATTAAAACAACCGCAGAGAAAGCGGGTGCAGTATTTGTCCCTACTTTTGAGGTTGTTGCAAAAGATGTAGCAAACTATCTACCAAACCCAGAAAATATTCATTTAAGTGAAGCTGGATACTTAGCAGTTGCCAACGAAGCATTTTTACCAATGATTAAAACAAGTAAATTATGGGATGCATCTACTGCAATACGAGTAAATGTCGAAAATAGTACCACAGTACAGGTGAAATGGCTGGCAGCAACTGATAATATAGGGGTTACAAATTATAATATCTATGTAAATGGACAGCTAACTTCATCACAGAGTGCTGATAAAACGACTATTAAGCTTGAAAACCTAGCACATAATACGGCTTATACTGTTGCGGTAAAAGCAGTAGATGCAGCGGGCAATGAAAGTGTACAAAGTCCAACAGTAAAGTTTACGACTGAGGGTACATTAGGCTTTACAGATACAGAAAACCATTGGGCCAAGGATTTTATTCAAAAGGCAGCACAGGAGGGTATTATGAAGGGCTACTCTGATGGCACGTTTAAACCAGAGCAAAATGTAACACGCGCTCAAATGGCGACGATGTTAGTAAGAAGCCTTGGTTTAACAACAAAAGAAAAAGCGCCATTTAAAGATATCGCAAGCTATGATGCAGAGACGCAACAAGAAATTTCAGCTGCATATGCTTATGGTCTTATAAAGGGTAATAATGGACAATTTAACCCAGGCCAACCCGTTAGTCGTGCACAATTAGCGTTAATGATTAGTCGTGCCTATGAACAACAATTGAAGCAAGCTTATGTTCCAAAAAATGATGTGCCATTTACGGATATCGCGACATATAACGTGGAGACACAACGTGCAATCGCTATGCTATATGAGTTTGGAATGGTAACAGGTAGTAATGGTGAATTCTTACCAGCTACTTCGACAAAACGAAGTCATGCAGCGAAAATACTTGTGAATTTTAGTAAGCTATTGAAATAAAAACTATGCAAATCCTTAAGGTACCTGCTGTTACAGTATCTAGTAGGGGCATAACAAAAGGTAGAGGTTTCAAATCAGGAACTCTACCTTTTGACGTTTAACTTAAAAACCAAGTATATTTTTAATAAGCTGTTAGTTGTAAAGGAGAATGAAATGCTGTCTTTTATTTTATCTACAAAAAGATTATTGCGGGGATTATGGAGGGCATTTAAACGACCACAATTTATATCATTGTTTACGACGCTGTCTTTAATCATTTTTTCGGGTACCATGTTTTATAAGGGGATAGAAGGTTGGGATTGGCTGGATGCCTTATTTTTTGCAGTAGTCAGTCTAATTCCAACAGGCGTTGAGACAGGACTTTATCCAACAAGTGATTTTTCAAAAGTATTTACGATGATTTATCTAGTGATTGGTACAGGGGTTATGTTTATTATGCTTTTAATGCTAGGTCGAACGATGATTAATTTTTCAAGTGAAGAAGGGGAACAAGAAAAATTAAAAAAATTTAGTAAAAATTAAAAAAGGGTTCAATAAATCTAGTTTACAGATTTATTGAACCTCTTTTATTTTGATAACTATGAAAGTTTAGCAATAATGCCTTCTTCATTGTCTAACACAAGCTCAATACCCGTTGAGAATGGATCGCCATGTAGCACGTCTTTAATCCATACACGTAATGCACCAATCATTGTAGCAGTATTTAAAATTTCTGTTTGTCCAGCAATTTCAACCTCTGCCCCAAAGCCTGTTTCATCATCATACATAAGCTCCACCATTACTTCATTTGGTTGAATTTTTTTGTGATATGCTTGTGATAAGCAGATGGCATTTATGATATCTTGCTCATTAATTATTTGTGCCATTGTGTAGCTTCCTGTTCTTTGCGTTTTTTATCTTTGAACATATTGAAGATTTTTACGACTAGCATCACAATAACTGCAATCGCTGCAAAGTTAATTAATAATCCTAAAATATTTCCAAGTATACCCATTCCACTAAATAAACTACCGAATAGTAGACCTGCTAATCCACCTAGCATTAAACCTTTCATAAGACCGCCAGAGAAGAAGCCACCCTTTTTAGCAGTTGCCGAATCTGTTTTCTTTGTAGAAGTCGTATTTTTATTTGTTGTTGCATTATTTTGATCTTTAGATGTATCCTGATTTTTTTGGATATTTGAGCTATTGTTATTGTTTGAAAAGCCTTTTTTACCTGATTTGTACGATTTTGCTTCTGCAGTAGGTGTATCTGAAACTAAAAGTGTCGCACCAACAGACGCAAACATGAGTGTCGCTGCAAAAAGAGCAACAAGAATTTTTTTCATTACTTACATTCCTCCAACATAATCTTTTGTTTTGTCATAAAATAGTTCTTAATAGGAATTTTACATGAATGAACGGGAAAAACAAAATAATCGCTTCCGTAAATTAAGGAATAACAAAATATATGAACAAGAAGTGTCTCTATAAAAGTTAGAAAAACACTAAAGTATGGGGTGAACATAATGATTCAATCATTAATAGGATTTATAGCACTGTTTTTACTATTGTATTTAACAGAGAAAAGGCGTTTTATCAACGCGGTTGTACTAGGCTTACTCGGGTTGTTTATAGTGAGAGAAATAATCATGCATTACCCTTTATTGCTCCCAAATGAGCAGGGAATCGTGTCGGAGATGGGGATAGTAATTCTTCTAGGGAGCTTTCCTAGTGTTATGTTTATATTGTCGATTGCAATGTTTTTTAATAGTAAAGTTTTGCTGGAAAAAGAAGGGCGTAAATTTCGGAATTTATTATTGGCGATTGTTGGTCTAAGCTTTTTTATCATGATGATATGGTATGTATTTATTATTTTTATTAATATCCAACATCCTATATGGCATATTCTTTTCTTCTATGCTTTTTTAATATTTGGCTATACAATGTTTTTATATACGAGTGTGCTGGCCTATGCAACTGTGTATCATTTTACACCTCTAACTTATGAGCCTAATTATATTATTGCGCTTGGTTCTGGGTTAATTGGTGACAGAGTGCCACCTCTTTTAGCTAGTCGTTTAGACGAAGCCGTGAAGCAATATAAAAAAAACGGTGCACGACCTGTTATTATTGTTTCAGGTGGGCAAGGGAATGATGAAAGAGTATCTGAGGCCTACGCTATGAAAAAATATATTGTTGATGTGCATCATTTACCAGAACAAAAAGTACTCATGGAAGATAAATCGACAAATACTGAACAGAACATGGCTTTCTCCAAAGCAATAATGGATGCACATGCCCAAGGAAGAAAATATCGTTCTTTGTTTGTCACAAATAATTTCCATGTATTTCGCGCAAGTATTTATGCAAAAAGGGCGAAACTCGATGCAGAAGGCGTTGGCTCAAAAACAGCTTTTTATTATTTACCTAATGCTTTTACTCGCGAATTTATAGGTTTATTAGAAATGTATAAATGGGTTCATGTGACAGTCTTTTTATTCATTACATTATTTGTAGGAATAATACTGAGAGCATATGTGTAACCATTCTTGAACTGCCTTCCATATAATGATGATAAGGCAGTTTTTTTACATAGCGCGCAGGGGAGGGAAAAACAATGTATGGACAATTTTTAGCAAAGCAAAATAAGGAACGAATTGCATCCTTACAACAGCTAACACATACACAAAATACATGGTTTGCACAAAACATCGCACTACTGACTTTTGAGGAAGTGCAACTAACGACCTTGCAAAAAATGCTGTATCAAGTTGTACAGGGGCTTTTAAGGAAAAATCAGCAACGTCATTTACAAATTGTACATCCAGAGCAAACACAAACGATACAGGAAAATGTTTTAACGCTTTTAGCAGAATATGATGATTTATTACGTGAAGCAATCCCTCTCCCTATTTATATTTTAATTTGGCAAATTACTTCACTAGAGAAATTAGCGTATACAACTGAGGTTGTTGACGATGTACTAGATGTAGTGGAATGGTATTTTATCCATCAAGACAGAGAAGTAGATGTATTGGATGAGGAAGATTTAGATCATGAAGAAATAATTGACTTATATAAAGAGGCCATTGAAGAAAAAGATGCTGAAGCTCAATTTGAGCTTGGGGAATATTATAGTACAAATGATAGCATATCCTTCCAGCCTGAAAAATCGATTAAATGGTTTGAACTAGCAGTATTACAGGGCAATGCAGAAGCTCAATATGTGTTGGGTAACTATTATTTTGAGGGTATTGGTGTGACGGAAAGCTATAAACGCGCTTTCTCGCTATATGAAGCGGCAGCTATGCAAGGGCATGCAGATGCTGCAAATAACTTAGCGGATATGTATTTTAATGGTGAAGGTGTGCCAGAAAATATGGCACTTGCGAAGCAGTGGTTCGACTTCGCCGCAACACAAGGTGTAGCAGAGGCTATGTTTACATTAGGTATAATACATGAGCAAGGTTTGGCTGTGACAGTTGATGAAGAGCAAGCATTTCTTTTTTATAAAAAATCAGCCGAATCAAGCTATATAGAGGCACAATACAGACTTGGTGGAATATATCTTGAAGGGCAATTAGGGCAAACAAGAGATGTGAACCGCGGTTTATATTGGTATGAAAAAGCTGCGGAGCAATATCATGTGGATGCCTTTTACGATTTAGGTTTTATTTGGAGTAAAGGTTTAACAGGAATTCGTAATATAGAAAAAGGTATTCATTGGTTCAAACAAGCAGCTCTTCAAGGGGACCCGGAGGCAAAATTACAACTTGGGCATATATATAACAAAGCGGAAGGCATTCCAAGAAATATTAAAGAGGCTAAAAAATGGTATGCGCTTGCAGCTGAAGCGGGTATCGAAGAAGCCACTGCTTTACTTGAAGAATTAGAAAAATTGTAAAGTTAGTATTAAAATCATATAGGTACTTATATTCATTTGTGATATTGGTTGTTAATGATTATAAATACCTGTATTTAGGTATTTTTATAGGATAGTAAGCATAGGGTATGGATAACAGTATTTATGTTAGCTAAAATAACAGATTATTATTATGAAAATTGTAATGGTTAAAACACGTAAAGACGTGAAGCGTGAATAAAAAGCATTAAATGATGAAGGCTGCTCAAAAAAATTGGAGTAGCTTTTTTATTATTTATGCATTATTTTGGTAAGTGAAGAAAATTCCCTAACCAAAATAATAAAATAAATGGTATATAATGGGTATCATTAAATTGACAATCAGGGATAAAATGTATAATGTATATGAGAGATTTTGAAAGTGTAAATTAATAAATTTATGATTATTTTTGTGGAATTATATGATGTTATTTTATTGTAATATTATTTAAGATATTGGAATATTTTTGAATATTTATAAATATATATTGGTAAACGGATATAGGATATGGCTCAGCTTTTCAAAAGTAATCGTTAATGAAAGTGGGAAAATGTGTGATTTTTCAGAAGCAAAAAAAGGCAACGGCATTAGATTTGCAACAATACACCGTTAAAATGGATATTTCTAATCACCAGCCAATGCTAAAGCAGATTGAAATGCTCAATTTAACAAAGCAAGATTTACAATATTTAAAAGCGTTCAAACCATTTGTTGAGGGCAATATTAATCACATTGTTGACCGATTTTATGACATGATTGTTACTGAGCAAAGTTTAGTTGACATCATTAATAGACACAGTTCTGTGGAAAAGTTGAAAGTCACACTCCGTCGTCATATCGTTGAAATGTTTAATGGAAATATAGATGAAGACTTTTATAAAAGACGAGTTAGTATTGCAAAAGTACATGTACATATTGGACTTAGAACACAATGGTATATTTGTGCTTTCCAAGATTTATGCATATCATTTACAGACTTAGTAGAAAAACATGTAGCACATCCGATTGACCAATTCAACACGATTCGTGCTATCTCTAAGATTTCAAATTTTGAACAGCAGCTAGTATTAGAGTCTTTTGAGAATACAGTTGTGCAACTCAAGGAAAACGTTGAACGTGGAAAAGAAGAGGTCGAAAAAAAAATTGTAGAATCCTCAGAGTGTCTTGCTGCGATTTCTCAAGAAACAAATGCCTCCTTTCATCTATTAAATATGCAATCCGATGAAATTAAACAATTGGCAAAAAAATCTCTTCATGTGTCCACTTTAGCCGAAAGTCAGGCACTAGAAGGTCGAGAACGATTACAACACCAATCTATAAATATGAATAATATTATTCACTCACTCGATCACATTACAGATAACATTGAACAATTGTCAGATATGTCAAAGGAAATGGAATCGATTATGAATGTTGTAACAAATATTGCGAACCAAACAAACCTACTAGCATTAAATGCTGCAATTGAAGCTGCTCGTGCTGGAGATGCTGGAAAAGGCTTTAGTGTTGTAGCAGATGAAGTACGGAAATTGTCAGGCCAAACGAAAGAATCAGTCACCGCAGTGGCGAGATTATTGCAGAAAACGAATGAGCGGACAGACAAACTCGTTTATTCACTTAGTAATATTCAAGAAGAGGTAGCATCTGGTGAGGAAAATATGGTACAAACGAAAGGTCAATTCAATAAAATATTGGAAGCTATGACAGAAGCAAAATGTCAAAATGACCGTATGGAAAAAGAAGTACAGGCTGTTACAGAAATTTTAAGTGAGCTTGGACTATCTTTTAACGAAGTAACAGATTCAGCAGACAAGTTAGCAAACTTCGCACAAAATTTAACTTAGACTAGAGACCTGACTGTGCTTTTGACATAGAAACTGGAGCTATCTATAAGATGATAAAAGCATGCTACTTCACTTTGATCTGCCCCGTAAAAGTTAGACACCAATCTAACTTTTACGGGGATTTTTTTTATGGCAAAGGTAAGTGTTGAACAACGTATTCAAGCAGTACAACGATACTTAAATGGAGATGAATCCATGAGTGAAATTGCGAAAGATATCGGAGTGACAGATCGAGTTGTCAGTGATTGGATTCGCCGTTATCAAAAAAATGGTGTAGAGGCTTTCTTAAAATCCTATACAAAATATTCAGCTGACTATAAAATGAATGTACTTAATTTTATGAACTAAAGGGAATTTATGAAGTGGTGGAATTCATCAAAGTCGCTGATATTCCACGTAGTACGTATTATTACTGGGAAAAGCGTTTGAATCGTACTGATAAATACACGGATGTGAAAGCCGCAATTCAGTCCATTTATCATGAACACAAAGGACGTTATGGTTATCGTCGGATTACCAAAGAACTAAAAAAATACGGCATTCATCATGATCCTAAAACGATTAATTGTTTGATGAATGCCATTGGCATAAAATGTGAAGTCCGTATGAAGAAGTATCGTTCGTATAAAGGAAAAGTCGGAAAAATTGCCCCAAACATATTACAACGTGATTTTACAACGAAGAATATGAACGAGAAATGGGTAACAGACGTGACAGAGTTCCATCTATTTGGTGAGAAACGCTATTTATCACCTGTCCTTGATTTATGTAATGGCGAAATTATTGCATACACAGTAATGAATCGCCCAGTGTATAATCTCGTCCATGATATGCTAGAGGCTAAGGGTTGTCACACCCTATGACAATTTATCTGCGATAGCAAAAGAATAAAGTGAAGAAGCGATAGGAGCACACATCGTGGTGACCGATATTCAGTTGGCCACATACGTCTTTTATCTTGTTCACGAAAAACATAGCACATTACTTAGATAAAGCAGACCCCTGATATGTTTGGAAGCTATGTTGAAAAATCCATTTTTGCTAAATTTGTAAAGGGTTTAACGTAATTCTTTGCGAAAAGCGTTTATACTGAATGGAGAGAAATAAAGAAATAGGGGCGGTTAAGATGAAAACAGTGGTTGTATTAGGTAGCGGAATTACAGGGTTGTGTACGATGCATTATTTACAACGCCAGGTGAGGGAAAAAAACTTGGATGTAAAACTGGTGCTCATTGAAAAAAATGCCTATTTAGGAGGCAAGCTACATTCCGCTTATGAACAAGGCTTTATAATGGAAACAGGAGCAGATTCTATAGTGGCACGACATAAAGGGGTCATGGAGCTAGTACAGGAGCTTGAGTTTGAAGAAGAACTTGTATTCAACGAAACGGGTATATCTTATATCTATACTAATAATGAGTTACATGCAATTCCAACAGACACGACATTTGGTATTCCAATGAGTCTAGCATCTCTTGAAGCAAGTACACTTGTTTCAGAAGCAGGAAAACAGGAGGCATTAAAAGATTTAACAATGCCCAATGTTGACTTTACAAAAGAAAGCTCCATTGGTGAGTTTTTAACATACTATTTAGGTGATGAACTTGTTCAAAATCAAATAGCACCAGTACTAGCTGGTGTATACTCTGGTGACTTAAATCAACTATCGATTGGCTCAACGTTACCGTATTTAATTGATTATAAAAATGATTATGGTAGTGTGATCAAGGGTTTTGATGCGAACCGTGAGCAATTTGTGAAAGCTGCAAATAAAAAATTTATTTCATTTAAAAAAGGTTTATCATCACTTATTGACCGACTTGAAGAAACATTAACGGATGTAGAAATTCTCAAAGGGATAGCCGCAACACAGGTAACGAAGCAAGAAAATCACTATGTAATTACGTTAGCAAATGGTGTGAACATGGAAGCAGATCATATTGTATTAGCATTACCTAACGAAGCGGTACAGTATTTATTGCAGGACACGTCATTAAATAATTATTTTGAACGATTTAATACAGCATCAGCGATTACGATTTATTTAGGCTTTGATGTACCAGATGCTGTCCTACCAGCAGACGGGACGGGCTTTATCGTGTCACACAATGCTAATTTACAATGCAATGCGGCAACGTGGACGAGCCGAAAATGGAAGCATACTTCAGCAGACAGTAAATTACTTGTGCGATTATTTTATAAGAGCATTAACCCTGCGTATGAGGAATTACGAGCAATGACAGAGCAGGAACTGGCTGCAGTAGCACTAGATGATGTGCGAAAAAGCTTAGGTATTGAGGAGAAACCAACAGTTGTGAATGTTTCAAAATGGATTAATCAAATGCCTAAATATGATTTGGCTCATCAGGAAGCTTTAAAGGGGCTAACAGCTGAACTTTCAGAAAGATATCCTAATTTATCAATTGCAGGTTGTTCTTATTTCGGCGTAGGCATCGGTGCTTGTATTCAAAATGGTAAAAAAATTGGTGAAGAGCTAGCAGAAAAATTATCTTGATTTTTTAGGAAAAACTCAAAAAACATATATTTCGTGTGAAAAATCCTTTGTTACGTGAAATAGTCTTGACTCTATCGTTTGTAAACGATATGATTCTTTTAATTATTTAAAAAATTCATAATACATTCTTATCAAGAGAAGCTGAGGGACTGGCCCTGTGACGCTTCAGCAACCAACTTCGTGTCAGGTGCTAAATCCAGAAGACCTTGTTGGTCCGAAGATGAGAAGGAAAAAACAATTACGATTCGTTAAAGCCTTCTTTTTTGTAAAAGAAGGCTTTTTATATTTTATGTTGAAAACAAGGGAAGCGAGGTTATGTTTTATGGGATTGCTTGAAAAGTTAAAAACACACGTCTTAACAGCAGATGGTGCAATAGGCACAGTGTTATATGGTTATGGCTTGGAATACTGCCATGAGGAAATGAATGTACAACGACCAGAATTAATTGAAAAAATTCATCGTGAATATATTGCTGCGGGCGCTGATATTATCCAAACCAATACATATGGTGCCAACGCGGTTAAATTAGCGCGCTACGGCTTAGAAGCGCGTGTGCAACAGTTCAATGAAGCGGCCATTACGATTGCCAAGCGTGCAGCGGCAGATGGTGGACAATTTGTACTTGGCACAATTGGAGGAATTCGTGGTATTCGTAAAAGTGATGCAACTTTAGAAGAAATCTTAGTGACTGTTGAAGAGCAGGCAACTGTGTTACTTGCAGGCAATCCAGACGGCCTTTTACTAGAAACATATTATGATTTTGAAGAGTTAACAGCAACGTTGTCCATGCTACGTACGAAAACAAATTTACCGATTATTGCACAAGTATCCATGCATGAACCTGGTGTATTGCAAAACGGGATGACATTAAATCATGCCTTACATGAGTTAGAGACACTCGGTGCGGATGTAGTTGGTGTTAACTGTCGACTAGGCCCACATCATACTATTCAAGCGTTTGAAGGCGTAGAGCTTCCTGACAAGGCATTTATGTCAGCCTATCCGAATGCTTCTCTGTTAGATGTGGAGGACGGACGTGTGGTATATGAGTCAGAGGCAGATTACTTTGGTCGAGCTGCAGTAGCTTTACGCGATCAAGGCGTACGTTTAATCGGGGGCTGTTGTGGAACGACACCCAAGCATATTGCGGCGGCTAAAAAATACTTAGAAGAGCTAGCACCTGTGGAAGAAAAGTATGCAAAGCCAGAAAAGATTGAAATTGTTCGTGAGGCAGAACCAACAACGTTTGAGCCGTTACATGAAAAGGTCAAGCGAGAGCGGTCGATCATTGTAGAACTAGATACACCAAGACATTTAGAAATTGATGGTTTTATGAAAGGTGCCAAAAAGCTCTACGATGCAGGTGCCGATGTGGTGATGATGGCGGATAATTCTTTAGCCTCCCCGCGCATTAGCAATGTAGCAATGGGCGCTTTGCTGAAGGGAACGCAAGGAATACGACCACTGACGCATATAACATGCCGTGACCGTAACTTGATTGGTCTACAATCGCATTTGATGGGCTTAAATGCACTTGGGATTCATGATATTTTAGCTGTTACTGGGGATCCCACGAAGGTAGGCGACTTTCCCGGCGCGACAAGTGTTTATGATGTATCTTCAATGGAGCTTATTCAACTTATTAAACAGTTAAATGAAGGGGTATCATTTTCCGGAAAACCACTTCGTAAAAAGGCAAACTTTTCAGTAGCGGCAGCATTCAATCCGAATGTACGTGTATTGGAACGTGCTGTAGCACGATTAGAGAAGAAGATTGAACATGGTGCAGATTATTTTATTTCACAGCCTGTGTATACGAAGGAAAAAATTGTAGAAATTTATGAGGCAACCAAACATTTAGATGCACCGATTTATATAGGAATTATGCCTGTTACGAGCTATAAGAGTGCAGAGTTTTTACACCATGAAGTGCCGGGCATCAAATTATCGGAGGATGCATTAGCACGTATGAAGGCTTGTGGTGAAGATAAGGACCGTGCAACATTGGAAGGAATTGCGATTGCAAAAGAATTAGTTGAAGTAGCTTCAGAATATTTCAATGGTATTTACTTAATCACACCATTTTTACGCTATGACATGACACTAGAGTTGATGAAATATATTGAGCAATTGGATGAACAGAAAAAAGGGGTACGTATAAATGGCTAAGCACTTAATTGAAGAGCAACTTGAGAAAAGAATTTTAATTCTTGATGGCGCAATGGGTACAATGCTACAAAATGAAAACTTATCAGCAGAGGATTTTGGCGGTGAGGATCTTGACGGTTGTAATGAAAATCTTGTGCTCACAAGACCAGATGTACTTGAAAAGGTTCACAGAAAATATTTAGAAGCGGGTGCAGATATTATTTGTACAAATACGTTTGGTGGTACACCACTCGTCTTAAACGAATATAATCTTGGCGCCAAGGCAGAAGACATTAATAAACGTGCGGTGGAGATTGCTCGTAAGGTTGTAGATCAGTTTTCTACACAAGAATGGCCACGTTTTGTAGCGGGGGCCATGGGACCGACAACCAAAACCTTATCGGTAACCGGTGGTATTACATTTGATGAGCTAGAGGAAAACTTCTATGTGCAAGCGAAAGCTTTAATAGAAGCAGGTGCAGATGTTCTGCTACTGGAAACGAGTCAGGATATGCTGAACGTAAAGGCGGGAACACTGGGAGTATCACGTGCCTTTGAAACTACGGGACAAGAAATTCCGGTAATGATTTCAGGTACCATTGAACCAATGGGTACAACACTTGCAGGTCAAACAATTGATGCATTTTATATTTCAATTGAGCACATTAAGCCGTTATCAGTTGGCTTAAACTGTGCTACAGGCCCGGAATTTATGACAGACCATATTCGTTCGCTTGCAGAGCTTTCTACTGGCTATATTAGCTGTTATCCAAATGCAGGTTTACCGGACGAAGAAGGCTGCTATCATGAATCACCAGAGTCACTTTCACAGAAATTAAAAGGCTTTGCTGATAAAGGGTGGCTAAATATTGTTGGCGGCTGTTGTGGGACTACACCAGCACATATTGCAGCTATCCGTGAAGCGATAAAAGATGAAAAACCCCGTCAATTACCTGAAGCTACACATGGACATGTTGTATCTGGGATTGAGCCATTAGTCTATGATGATTCTATGCGACCACTATTTATCGGGGAACGAACAAATGTTATCGGATCACGTAAATTTAAAAACTTAATTATAGATGGTAAGTTTGAAGAAGCAGCAGAAATTGCTCGCGCGCAGGTGAAAAATGGAGCGCATGTCATTGATATTTGTTTAGCAAACCCTGACCGTGATGAATTGGAAGATATGCGTGGTTTCATGCAAGAGGTAGTGAAAAAGGTAAAAGTGCCACTTGTAATCGACTCTACAGATGAAAAAGTCATCGAGGAAGCATTAAAATTCTCTCAAGGTAAGGCCATCATCAACTCCATTAACCTTGAGGACGGCGAGGAACGTTTTGATGCGGTTATGCCTCTTGTGAAAAAATATGGTGGCTCGTTAGTTGTTGGTACAATTGATGAGCAGGGTATGGCGGTGGATCGTCAGCGCAAATTAGAAATTGCTGAACGTTCTTATAAATTACTAACGGAAAAATGGGGTCTAGCACCAGAAGATATTATTTTTGATCCGTTAATGTTCCCGGTAGGTACAGGAGATGAGCAATATATTGGCTCAGCACTTGAAACAATTGAAGGAATTCGACTTATCAAAGAAAAAATGCCACGAGCATTAACCGTGCTAGGTGTAAGTAATATTTCATTCGGTTTACCACCAGTTGGTCGAGAGGTATTGAATGCTGTTTATCTATATCACTGTACACTCGCTGGTTTAGATTATGCGATTGTCAATACGGAGAAGCTAGAGCGCTATGCGTCTATTCCAGAAGAGGAAATTAAGCTAGCCAATGATTTATTATTCAATACGAATGATGAAACACTTGCCGTATTCACTGATTTTTATCGTGATAAGAAGAAGGAAAAGACTGAAGCAGATATTCCAAAAACAGTGGAAGGTCGTTTAGCTTACTATATTTTAGAGGGTACAAAGGAAGGCTTAATTGAAGATTTAGACGCTGCTCGGAAAATTTATGATGCACCACTTGATATTATTAACGGACCATTAATGGAAGGAATGGCTGAGGTAGGACGCTTATTTAACGATAATCAGCTAATAGTAGCGGAAGTCCTACAATCAGCAGGTGTTATGAAGGCTGCAGTAGCGCACCTTGAGCAATTCATGGAGAGAAATGAAGAAAGCGCAGGCAAAGGGAAAATGGTGCTTGCGACTGTAAAAGGCGATGTACACGATATCGGGAAAAATTTAGTTGATATTATTTTAAGTAACAATGGCTTTAAGGTAGTTGACCTTGGTATCAAAGTAACACCAGCACAGTTAATCGAGGCTATTCGCAAGGAGAAGCCTGATTTCATCGGACTGTCTGGCTTACTTGTAAAATCTGCTCAACAAATGGTGATTACCGCACAGGACTTTAAGGAAGCAGGGATTGATGTACCAATTTTAGTCGGTGGTGCAGCATTGTCTCGTCGTTTTACAGAAACGAAAATTGCTAATGAATACGATGGTCCTGTTATTTATTCTAAAGATGCAATGCAAGGTTTAGAACAGGCCAACCTATTAATGGGTACGGAGACGCGCGAGAACTTCTTGGCTGAAGTTGCAGACTCGCGTCAAAAGCGATTAGAGGCCGATGAAAAAAGAGCGGCGCGACCTGTGAAAGAACTAACGCTTAAGCCTGCACGTACAGTTAAGGATGCAACTGTTTTCTTACCAGCAGATGTTCGTCGCCATGTGAAAAAACAGTATTCCGTATCACATTTATATCCTTACGTGAATATGCGTACATTACTTGGTCATCATTTAGGCTTAAAAGGGCAAGTGCAACAATTACTAGAAGCTGGGGATTTGCGTGCTACCGAACTCAAAGATTTAGTGGATGGCTATCTACGAAGCGACTTATTGAAACCATCCGGCATGTATCAGTTTTTCCCAGCACAAGCAGATGGTGATGATGTAATAGTTTATGACCCAGCAGATAGTAAAACAGAAATTGAGCGTTTTACATTCCCGCGTCAACAGGTTGAGCCTTTTATGTGTTTAGCAGATTTCTTGAAAACAGTAGAAAGCGGAGAAATGGATTATATTGCACTCCTGGTTGTCACAGCTGGACAAGGTGTGATGGCGACGGCACGCCAGTTAAAAGAAGAGGGGAAATTCTTGGAGAGTCATGCGCTACAATCCACGGCACTAGAATTAGCAGAGGGTTTTGCTGAGCGTATGCATCAAGAAATTCGTGATCAATGGGGCTTCTCGGATGCTACGGACTTCACGATGCGTGATCGTTTTGCTGCGAAATATCAGGGTCAACGTTTTTCATTTGGCTACCCAGCGTGTCCAAACTTGGAAGATCAAGAGAAATTATTTGGCTTATTAAAGCCAGAGGATATTGGTGTTCATCTAACGGAGGGCTTTATGATGGAGCCGGAAGCGTCTGTGTCAGCGATTGTGTTTGCCCATCCAGATGCACGATATTTCAACGTGTAATTTTAAAGCAGATGGTTTAACTTTATATAGTAGCATCAGAGTTACACTTCGGTGGATGTCACGGATATCGACTTGTATTTGTACATATTCAATATCTCCAGACATCCATTACCTTAAGGTGTAATTTGTTTTGTATAATATGTACAATACCTGATGTTTACAGAGATGTATTTTTCTCAAAATAGGGACGTGGATATAATGATTCGATTAATGGAAGTAAAAGATTTACCAGAGGTTTTAGACATCTACAATGACATCATTTTAACGAGCACAGCTGTCTACCGTTATGAAATACAAACATTAAATGAGAAGAGACAGTGGTTTGATGAGCAAAAACAATCTGATAATCCGCTGTTAGTCTTTGAGGAAGATGGAGAAGTGGCTGGCTTTGCTACTTATAGCCAGTTCCGACCATATCCTGGTTACAAGCATACGATGGAGCATTCGGTGTATGTGCATAAGGAGCATTATCAGAAAGGTATTGCGACTAAGCTGATGCGTGAATTAATACGTATAGCAGAGGAGAATGGGGTCAAAACACTTGTAGCGGGTATTGATGCTGAAAATTTAGGAAGCATTAAGGCGCATGAAAAGCTGGGTTTTGAATATGCGGGAACGATAAAAAATGCAGGCTATAAATTTGAAGAATGGCTGGATTTAGTGTTTTATCAACTACATTTAAGCGGACCGAAAGACTAAAAAGATCTGTCATTGCGGAACGGATGTTCCATCATTTTTACAGTAGAGAAATGAGAGACCTTTGTCAGAAAGCCAAACCCTAAAAACCAATGATAGGGCCATATCGCTTCAACTACTTTGATAGTTTGACGCATTGAACGGATACGTGGATGCCCTAAGGTGAATATAGGTTTTCTACTAATGGATAGCTAAACAAGAAATCAATCGCAGCCTGTAGTTGTAGACTAAGTGTTCTTGCGTTACTACTTCAAGTATGGTTAGCAGGTTAGAGCAGAATAATCAGTAGGCAATACAAGTTGATTGGCGTGGAAGGCGTGATACTCCTGCAGGAACAGCACTTGCGGAAAATCCATTTTTGCGGCGATCCGTCGCAAAAATTAGTTGGAGCCGTGCATGCGGAAAGGGAGCACCTGGAACGGAAAGCAACGTTTTTTTACTATTTATTCTAAAAAGGAAAAAGACTGTAGACAAACTCAATGAATTGAGTTTGCCTACAGTCTTTTTTCTTTTACAATGAAATAAAGTAAAGCCGTTGATTTCCACTACGGGCGGACGCTTTCCGCGGGCGGGGTCGAGCTGCTTCCCTCGCTTCGCTCAGTCCAGGATCT
>NZ_PYWI01000024.1 GCF_003049575.1 Lysinibacillus parviboronicapiens
ATTCATTTTTATAATCATTATCGCTACCAGAAACGATTAAACGGCTTGAGTCCTTTAGAATTCAGGGCTCAAGCCGCTTAATACATTTTTTATTATTTCCACTGTCTACTTGACGGGGTGCAGTTCATTTTAAAGTGAGTACCTGGTCTTTTTTTGGTTATTCGTCTATTAACTCTGGACTTTGAATAAAATGACTCTTTTATAAATTAGGATTTTCCCTGTGAAGTTGCCAATAAAGTTGAACTAGTTGGGTTTCATACATAAAATGCTAATTGTAAAAATACATACGTCTTTCTGGATCAATATGTATAGTATTTAGCTAAAGTACCATATAAACTTACCTTTTGAAGTAATTGTGCTAAGCGTGAATCCATTAATTTCCGCCTTTCTTTGCCATGTAGAAATAACATATGCTAATTAAATAGGTTTGGTATAGGAAGTGTTTTGCAAAAGGCTGAAACCTTTGGTAACACAGGGAGAGGACCTTTCAGTACCTTAATATTTAATATTACTCTTTTAATTTCAAGTTTGTCATAGGGCCCAAACTGCTTGTGTTTACATTGACTTCAACTTTTATCTCTAACTCGGGAAATATCGATGACATCTTTAATGTTTTTCCATGCTTTGTAATCTTCACGGTGAAGCACATCACTAAATCCTACAATATCTGCTTGATAATTCTTTTGAATTGTATTAAGTGTTTTTCAATCGCGCCGTTAATGGAACAACTAAGGTTACCTTTGCTGTATTTTCCTAAAAGTAATTACCTTACGCCCAGTTCAAAAATATTGTATTAGTTGAATGTATTTTTGAGAGTGAAGGGCAGAGAAAAGCATGTCCCCCAAACTTAACAGGCTACTGAGATGAACGAGAAAGATATGATTATTAAACAAGGGCTTAATGGTGAACAAGAACCCATTAAAAGAATCCAACTGGATGTTGGGTTCTCATAAATGCTATTAAATTTTATATAACCTTTTTCCCTAACCAATGAGCAGTTAACACAACTGGGAAAAATAAAATACCGAAAGGTAAACTTATTAAGATAATTTTCCAAGTAATGATTTCCTGAATAAACAATGATTTATATAAAACAAAACTGTATGGGAGTATGATTATTACCGATGTGATTGCTCCAGGAGTAATAGATCGAAATAATATAGATTGCCCGATATGGGAAAATGCATGGATGAAAAAAACTAATGTTATGGCTGTGAAAAAATAGATATTGATAGCTATCCCATTAATTAAATACTGGTTGGCCATAATCGTAGAGAGACTTACAAATAAAAAGATGAATAATACTGCAACAGCAAATTGTGCTGTAGACATGGAAAATTGCTTTACTATTCTATCAGCTATTTTTGCGGGCAATCTTTCATACAGTTTATTACGATTCTTCGTTAACCATTTTTCTACCATAATAATCTCCTCGAAGTCATGGATAATAAAAAAAATGGGAAACAACCAAATAAGTGTGTGAACATTGAATGACATTTCCATAGTTATACCTCGTTTTTGTTATTTCTTTTCATCTTTTTTTACTTCTAAATAGCAGTGTTACCACGAAAATAAAAATTACTAACCATAAAGAATAGAGAAAATTATTGAGCAGAGCCCAATTTCCATTTCTGAAATACTCCCAAGCTGTTGTAAATAAAAACAGGGTTACAAAGAAAGCAATATATATGTATTTTCCGAATAATGTCATTTTAAGCACCTCGATATGTATGTTTGTAAATTATAGTTGCAGTGATGTCACACGATACGCCGTTGAATGGCCAGTAGTTTAGTAAAAGTAGAATACTGAACAATCTGTGGTTTGCGTCAGAAAAATTTTGTGTAGCAAGAGACGCTTATTTTTTACTTGGAGAGCTGAAGTATTTGGAGCTGTAGTTAACAGCTCCTTTAATAATGAATTCTCTGCCCTCGTTTAAAATTCAAGACGCATAGTATGACTCGTATCTTTGAACCCATGTTTTTCATATAAAGCTATAGCGCCGGTGTTTTCAGACAATACGTTCAACTCCAAGTAATCCAAATTGCGTTTTTCTGCCCATTTTTTCGCTTCTAATAGTAAAGCTGAACCGATTCCTTGATTTTGATATTGGCTTCCAACAATTACATCAATAATAAAGGCATAATTATGATCGATCAGACATGAATATGGTGGAGTCGTTGATTCTTGAATTAACAAAAAGCCTACTACTCGGTTATTTATATCAGCTATTAAAATATCTGATTTTTTTTCATTAATTGTATTCTTAATAAACACTACATCTTGTTTGGCGGGTTTCAAATATTTTGGTTGTAGGGCTGACATTTCAAAAAAAGCTCTTCATATAAAACCTCGATTTGTTGAATGTCATCTAGAGTGGCAATCTTTATTTTCATTGTATACCTCCTAAGTGTTTTTATCGTAAAAAGAGTGAATTGCGCCATCAAGTAATATTTTACATTATTGGTTGATTTATAGATATGATACTTTGAATTTACTTCTTAATTGTTTGAGTTGAAAGTACTGAACAATTTGTGGAACGTAAGTATAAAAAACTAAAATCGGTTCTGATTTGAAAGTATAAATACATGGTAAATTATTAATAATATATTCTTTTGTGCATTTATTATAAAATATAGTAATATTTTCTATAAATGAAATTTTATTTATGATATACTATTTTTGTTTTACTTCGAAATTGGTAGCAATCAGTTGATGAATGAGGAGGGGAATGAACATCTTCATAAGGTGTGATATGTATGAGTAAACTGAAACATTTTTTTGGAAAGTTAAATCAGATTGATATGTTTTCACCGTATTTCTTTTTACCTTTTATATTAGTGCTATATTTTTTTACTAGCTTATTTGATTGGCATAAATTTGAACAGTATAGTGTTCGTGTATCCATATGGCCAGTCGTTATTTTAGCACTTGTCTGTTATTACATAGGTGTATATTTAATCGATAAACTCCAATGGACCATTCCAACATTTGGTCTGTCGTTCTTAGGGAAATATGTAATTCATTTTATAGTTGTATTAACATTGCTTGGGTTAGTCTCCTATTTAATGATGCTATTTAGTGGTAACTTAGGGATTACCGATGAAGCCAACCGCCGTAACCTGGACCCAAAATTAAACTTCTTTAGCCAATTATTATGGTTCGGGACTTTATTGCTCTTGTCTTATAAAATGATTTTGGAAAAGAATATGACATGGAAAAGGGCAATCGTCTATGGTTCGATTTTCGCTGTAGTGATGTTCCTGTTCTTATTAATGGGCTATCGAACACCATTAATCATTATGTTATTTACGGGTATCATTATTTTCCACTATGTGGTGAAACGGGTGAAGTTAACGTGGTTCTTAACAGCATTAGTCGTTATTGGGGTATCTTTCTCTATGTTCGGATTTATCCGTGTCCTAACAGAGGATTTATCAAAGGATTTTAATAATCGTGAACAGCCAAATGTGGAATTGTCAGCAGAAGAGGAAGAGAAGCTATTAACGGCTGAACAAAAGGTAAACATGACACCTAGTTGGATGCGTGCCATCAACGCGGAAAGTGTCACAAGTCATATCGTTTTGAGTAAGATTATCGAATATACACAAGATGAAGGGTACTTAAAAGGTGAAATGCATCAGGGGATTTTTAGTACGATTTTACCTGGCGAACAAATCTCACCTCGCATGAAGGTAACGGAGGTCGTAAACTCTATTAGTGTAAAAGGCGGTATATTTATTACGCGTGAAGGACGAACAACAACCCCAACCTTTATTGGACAATTGTTCTTAGATGGTGGTTATTTATTAGTAGCAATCGGCTTCTTGTTGTATGGTGTGTTAATTTCATTAATCTATAATAAAGTGAAGCAGGAAGGGATTCGCAGTTTCCACTCTGTCGCATACGCATTTACAATTACGTTGTTTACCGTATCGATGCATACTGGTTTACTGGATTTAATCTTTATTTTAATGCTGGGTTTCGTGATTATCGCATCTTCCATCATTAAAACAGATAATCGAAAACTTCAATACTAATGCACATGGGCTGTCCTAAAGTTGGTTAACACCTGCTTTTGGTGATAGTCCATTTTTTATAGAAAAAGATAAAGTAATATTTCAAAATATGTAAATATATTGAAACTTTTAGCTGGTTTAACCGTATATGTGAGTAAAGAAGCGAGGTGGAAACACATGCTCAAGCTCATAGTATTTAGTGTCATCATGTTTAGTGTATGGTTGTTAATCGATAAGTACTTATACAAGCGTTTTCAAATTCAAAAGCAAGCAAACATGATGGATAAAACGGTTCATCGTTTACAAATAATAGTTGAAATTGTGATTCTTTTGCTATTTATAATTGGCCTAATAGGCTATTTCTATTTTACAGAAGTAAGGGAATTTCCAATAGGCTCTTTCATCTTCTTAAGTGTGGCTATCTATGGATTTCGAGCAATTATGGAGTGGCAATTTAATCGTGCGTCGAAGCGGTACATTGTAATGTTGAGCACACTTGCTTATTTTGTTAGTTATCTAAGTATTTTGTCTGTATTCATGCAATCCTAATTTAGAATAAGAAGACTGGAGAAGGGTGATAAATGATAAGAAATTGGTATTATTTTAAGATAGCCATAGTTCTGTTATTCGTAGCTATATTGCTTGCGATACCCTATCCTGATGCTTTAAATAATATCAGTGATGTGGTCCTGCTCAATGTTCCGATTGTTACACTCGAAGCTTTTCAACTAAAGAGCATACTCGCTATCATTTTCCTTATCGGATGTTTTTATTGCATTAGAAGGTCATTAAAGAAACATTTCTTATTGATGTATATAACTGCGATTTTAAGCTTTGTCTTTATTCCATCTTTCTTTGTTTGTGTCTACCAGTATACATGGGCAACAGGCATTCAGGCGATATCGTTTGATGCCTATCGCAGTGAATGTACATATGACAAGTTGGATGAAGACACTTTACAAGGGGTTTGCCAATTGACGCTACGAAATTTAAGTAAGGAAGTTGTTACGTTTCAAGTAGAATTTAATGATGCCATCTACAAGGAAGAGATGATTTTCATGAATAATAATGCACCGTATGAGGTTACGCTTCACGGACAACAAAAAAAGGTAGTGAAAATTAGGAGCGTTTTGGATATGACACAAATGGAAAATCACATTTATGACGGTAAAATAGCCAATCTCAGTATTAAGATTTCAGCAGGTCATCAACAACGGAGGATATAACAGAGGACTGTATAGGAATAGATATTCAATAAGCTATACAAAACATTACATAGCGAAAGAGAAAACGAGGGCATAAGCGCTTATTATAATTGAACTTTCTAAAATGACTAATGATGCTTGGCGTGTATGCAAGAGTCATATCCCCGATGGATTTCAATAACTGGGCCAAATTAAAAGCCTTCTCCAAATTGTGGAGAAGGCCCATTTTTTATTGCGTGATACGATTGAAAAACGCATTTACTTTTTGCATATCTGATACATGCTGGTTACATTTGTCGCTATCCGCACAAATGTAATTACTATGGTTGGTAAATGTGCCAACGATTTGACCTTTAACAGAAGTTGTAAAGAGGCCAACATCAGAGTGACGGTTGCAAATAGCGCAAATACCACGAATCGTATTGTTTGCAAAAATTCCTTTAATGGCTTTTAGTTGCTCGTCTTGCTCAATGATTACATATTTTCGATGTGTACCAGGATCATCCCAAGCTAAATAGCAAATTTGCTGAAAATCCATATCATCCAAACTTGGTAACTTTAACTTTTTTTCTTTTTTGAACAAGCTTTTAATTGTACTAGCAGTGACAGGTTTGAACGGGATGACATAGACCTTTAAACTTTCTAAATAATCTTCACCTTGTTTACGGTCTGTTACGGAAAATAGCTGCTCAATCAGCTGAGCTTCGGCAGCAGTCATTGTCACCTTTGTTGTAATTTCTGTTTCTACAATACCGCGAACGGCAAGTATAACATTCTTATCCTGAGTTGTAGCAAGTGCCTGTAAGATTTTATTCATTTGTTGCTCGAGTAAATGATAGTTGGCAACCGATAAAAACGGCTGGTTTGTTTGTTTTTCCATGTGAAATCACTCCATTTAATATAGGCTTTTTGGTTGTGGCCTAAAGAGATCATCCATTTTGTGTTATCGAAGTTAACTTAATCTAGATCTCTTTGACCTGCAAAGATGTCGTTCTAGAGCAAGCATTACAAAAGAATGCGACCATTTCGATTCCTCCTAGTAAAGAAAACTACAATTATCTTAACATTTTAAGGAAACGAAATAAAGAAAGGAGTACTTGTATATGCGATTTTTGCGAAAAAATAAATATCTATCATTTTTTATCATTTTGTTTTTCACTCAGTTAGGTGGCAAGTATTATCAAACACAAGAGGTTTATCTCGTATCGAGCTTAGGAATGGCGCTGTGGATTATCGTGGTTTATGCCTTTGTAGATTGGGCATGGGATAGTAAGGATTATACAAAAAAACAAAAAGACATCAGTCGATAAAAATAAAAAATTGGGTGATAAATCATAAAAGATGGGTGATAAAACCAATAAATTGGGCGATAAATCCAAAATCTAAAGGGATTGTCAAAACATTATAAAAAAACCTTTTAATATATCGTTATATACGATATAATCGCTCTTGACGATATATTAAAGGAGTAATAAACAATGATACAAGATATTAATAACTATTTTACAACCATTTTCTATCATCTTCACACTACCCATGAGGATGTTATTTCGCATCAGAGCGTGCGCATATTACAAATGATTCAGAAGGAAGAGGAAGTGACAGTTCGACAAATTGCAGAGCTGTTGAATATTTCACAAAATACAGCGTCTGAGCATATAAAAAAACTAGAGCGCAATGGTTGGGTGCAAAAGGAGCGGGCAGTCGATGATCAGCGTAAGGTGAATCTTCACCTAACAGCAGATGGCCTAAATGTTGTAAAGAAAAACACTGAATTAGATGATAAGAAACTGCAACATGCACTTAATCATTTATCAGCTAGTGAACAACAAACAATCTTACAGGCATTTCGTTTATTAAGTGAGGTGTCGAAATAATGTATACACTGTTAAAAATTCTTAGCTCAGCGGCAATCATTGGCATCGTGACAGAGGTTGCAAGGAGATTCCCAACTTACGGAGGTATAATTGCAGCACTACCGCTTGTTAGTATTTTAAGTATTATTTGGCTTACCGTTCAAAGTGAATCAAGTGACCATATCCAGCGATTTACGGTTGGTGTTTTGGTCGGTCTCCCGGCAACGATGGTCATGCTTTTTGTTATTTACATGGCAATGAAGTCATCTGTTCATATTGTGTTCGCTATTGGACTTGGCATCGTTTCTTGGGCAGTGTTTTTAGGTATACAAAAAGCCATTGCAGGTGTCTTTCATATTTCAATTTAGAGTAGGAGATTATATATGACAGTTGTTGCTATTTGGCAGTTGGCTCAAAATAAAGTGTTACAGTTTTTTACGGATCATTGGGGGAGCACAGAGATGGTCATATCCAGTGGCATCTATGACTGTAGTAAGTTAGATGGCTTTGCTTACGTTAATGAGGATCAGATGATGATGGGACTAGTCACCTACAAGATGCGCGGGGAGGCATGTGAAATTATTTCACTTGATAGTATCGATGGTGGAAAAGGTATTGGTTCATTACTAGTACAAGCAGTAGAAAATATTGCGATCCAAAATGACTGTACAATGATGACACTTATAACGACCAACGATAACTTACATGCCTTAAGGTTCTATCAAAAAAGAGGATATCATTTAGTTGAGATCATACAAAATGCAGTAGAGCTAGCAAGGGCTTATAAACCAGAAATCCCAGTGGTTGGCGAACACGGAATTCCGATACGTGATGAAATACTATTAAAAAAAATATTGTAAACTGCTATAGCTATAACTGATTAGACAAGGAAAATTCAATTCCACTGGCAATGATTTGCCGCTATACTTGTTGTGAAGCAAGAAAGTGAGGAATTGAATGAAAAAAATACTATTTGTGTTGTTTTTTAGTTTGTTTGTGGTGGGTGCTATTTTAATCGTCTATCTAAAAAGTAATCCACCACTTGTCATCAATGGCTATACAAGCATTGATGACAACTCAACTGTTCGATTGATTGAAATTGAAAATAAGGGTATGCGGGAAATTCAGTTACAGAGTATTGTTGTAAATGAAAAGCTCCCAGAAAGTGTTGAATTGGTTATAAGTAAGTCTGAGCCATTTGAAGCGGAAACTAAAATAGAAGGCAACCCAAACTTTACATTTCATAAATTAAAACAAGTGAAGCTTTTTCCTAGTCAATACATAGATAGACAGGCAATCGGCAAGCAGCCACAGCACTATGCTTTAAAGCTTAATACTTCTGACATCCAAAAGATATCCATTCAGTATGAATATTTAAAAATGCCGTTTACAGTTACTGCTGAATTACAAGCTACCAAATAACAATACATGAATAAGCACTTTCATACAGCTGCTTTGAATCGCTACGATTTCTCCATTTGATGGATGACTATTGTTATGCTTTCTTCTTAAGTAAGGTATCTCGTTTTTTGTCACATCATTTATGGCCATGTCATATCTTAAGATTGTTTGGTGAAACAATACCATTATACCCAAAACATGGTAATCTATTGGTAATAGTAAATGGGATTATAGGAGGGGTCTAATGGCAATAGTCATTGTTGGCGTTGCGCTAATCATTTGTATTTTTGTTACGATTTTAGTTATTGTATTTAAGCTCTCAAAAGAGGACATTAAACTGCAAGTAGTAGCTACGTGTGAAGGAAAAAATGAGTTGGAACAGGCTGTTATAAAGATATATTTTACGTTTTCAATTGGAAAACTCGTCAGTCGAAAAAAAGAAATACTTGGAAGTATTGACTGGTCAGAAGGATGGATGCCAGTGAGCTATAATTTGAAAGAGCAGGGCGTCTATCAAGAGGAAAGATTACTCGTTTCGAAGGATGAAGATACGTATGCTACTTTTGAATTTGATGCCACTAACGCTGTAGATGCACAAGGGCAAGGTGAGGGTTATGTCGTTTTAGTATTAGAAAATCCTACAAATGTTACGAGCTTTCGAGCAGGCATTGTGCTCGCTGTAACCGCCAATATGGTGACCTACCAACTTTCTGAGTCTACCAGTTGGAACCACGAGTTTGTAGTAAATCATTAAGAGAGCAAAAATGCTATTCACAGGCTGAACCTTGTGAATAGCATTTTTCTTTATCGGAATAAAATGTAAAATATAGTTTTCTACGGAACTTATTAACACCGATTTCGTAGAATATACTAAAGAAAGGACTGTGTATCGCAAATTTATACGATATTTTAAAGCACAGAATTGGCAAATAGAAAACCCTAACGTAGGATTTAGAAAACAAGCGCTTGCTGAAAAGAAGGAAAAAGAATTTGGACATATTGACGGAAAAGCTAATCATAATCTCTTTATTCATCTTAATCATACATGCCATTGAAACACTAGCATATGCAGTGCGTTTATCTGGAGCTCGTGTGAAGTTATTGGCTTCTGCACTATCACTGTTTAATGTCATGGTAATGGTATCAAGGTTAGCGAATATGATGCAACAACCCTTTACAGGGAGTTTGATAGATAAAGCACCCGAGGAAAACACGTTTGCGTTTGTAGAGCAGCAATTTCGCATTATTATAGGCTCTGCTTCACTTGGAACTCTACTAGGTATTCTGTTGTTGCCGACGTTTGTAGCTATTTTTTCAAGGGCAATTATTCATTTGTCAGAGGAAAGAGGATCAATTCCTGCACTCATGAAAAAGGGCTTTAGTATAGAATATTTTAAGCGAGGCATAAAGCATATTCGTATTCCTAGTTTTTCATACGTAAAGGGAATGAGTTGGCGCGATATCCCGTTGAAATTATTTGTCATTAATATAGTGATTACAGCCATTTATACAATCGGGGTTTTATCAGCACTGTATGCTTCTTTATTGGTGCCTGAAAGAGAGACAACGGCGGTGATGGCTTCGGGGCTTATCAATGGGGTGGCAACGATGTTATTAATAGTATTCATTGACCCGAAAATTTCAATTCTTGCAGATGATGTAATCAATGAAAGAGGCAGTTATCTTAGTCTAAAAAGAGTTTCAGTAATGATGATGGGCTCTCGTTTGTTAGGAACGATGCTAGCACAAGTTTTATTTATTCCAGGTGCCAAGTATGTAGCATGGTTGACGCAATTTATGGTGTAAATCATAGTTTTTGATGATTCAATTTAAGGAGAAGTGACATGAACCAAGAATCTGATAACCGTCCAACAAATCATTATGATGAGCAGCTTCTCGCTATTGATGAACAAATGATTCGAAAGAGAATAATGGTGAAGGGAAATAATAACATATAGGGGTGTTCAAGAAAGAAGAAAGAAGTGAAAATCAAATGAAGAAATACTACTTCCTGCTTTTGATGATGTTTATTTTATCTGCATGTAGCGGGGTTCCTCAAGAGGTCCATTATGTGGCAAAAAGTGAGCATTGGAAAGCGATATATCACAGTAATACAAATGAAGGCTTACAGCTCATATATCTTGGCGATGGACAAGGACTTGGAGATTTACATATTAATATCGAAGCAGCAAACGAGGCTTTGGATCTTTCAGATACGCGTGTAAATCGCGATGGTAAAGTGATAATTCCTAAAAAAGATACTGCTAAACTTTTCAATGATAGTGCCTCCGAAACAATGATTCAAATTAGTTGGCAATCATATGAAGAAATTTTAGATATTCAAGAATAAATCGTGGGATTTATGCGAATCATGGTGAGAACATGAAACGACTTGAGATTGAGATTATTAGCTTTATAAATAAAGAAAAAAGTAGCTCAAAATGCAAGTACACTTTATTGACCATGAATTCTTTGATACTTATTTTTGTGTCTAAAGGCCTAAGTTTTTATTACCAAATAATAAGAATAACTAAATTGCTTTTTAAATACGCTATTACGAAACGATGCTGCTAAGAAAAAGTTTTTAATATAAGGGAAAATTCCAAAAAACTTAGCGTTACCAAAAAATAACAGATTTTTTGTTGCCATAAAAATAATTTTCAATTATTGACAAGTAATGGAGTGTCCGCTATAGTAAATATCAATTTCACGAAACATTGAAATCAGCGATGATAAGGACATGAGTTTTGATTGAACGATTCACAGAGAGGGAAGTCTAGGCTGAGAACTTCCTATTGCCGCATCAAACCTTACTACCTTGGAGCAGTGCTAGGAAACTTGCACCGTATTATGCGACGTTACAAGCATAGTCAATGAGCCACTAGCTAGCGTATCTAGTGGAAATTTGGGTGGAACCACGGGTAATCAACACATACTCGTCCCTTTGTGGGACGGATATGTGTTTTTTTATTTTATCTTTATTCAGCAAAAAAACATCACCTCTGCAAGTAAGAGATGAATAAAGATGAAACTTTTGTTCCACTGGTGTATAAATTTTTGCTGAACGACGATTAAAGCCTTGGGGCAATGTCACAATATCTTTTGTGCGCGAAAGCGAAGCGGCAGCTTGCAATTACGCCAAGGCAAATTAAAGAGAAAAGGAGAAAGAACATGTCAAATCAATCAATTAACATTCAGTTTCCAGATGGTCATCAACTACTATTTACTAAAGGTGTTACACTAACCGATATTGCACAAGCGATTAGTCCAGGACTACGTAAAAAAGCAATAGCAGGGAGAGTAAATGGAACCATTGTTGATTTGACGTGCCCGATATTGGAAGATGCACAAATCACACTATACGATGCTAGCTCAAAAGAAGGAATTGAGGTTATTCGTCACTCAACAGCTCATTTATTAGCACAGGCTTTTAAGCGTTTATTTCCAACAGCACAATTTGGTGTAGGGCCAGTCATCGAAAATGGGTTTTATTATGATATTAACATTGCCCATTCTCTTGTACCTAGTGATTTACAACAAATTGAAAAAATGATGAAGCAAATTGTCCAAGAAAATATGCAAATACATCGAAAAGAAGTTACGCGAGAAGAAGCGAAACGATTATTTGCGCATGATAAGTTAAAGCTGGAGCTTTTGGAGGATATTCCTGAAAACGACATCATATCGGTTTATGAACAAGGAGACTTTTATGATTTATGTCGTGGGCCCCATGTACCTTCAACAGGTAAATTACAACACTTTAAATTAATGCATGTTTCAGGTGCATATTGGCGTGGGGACAGCCAAAATCAAATGTTACAACGTATTTATGGCGTAGCGTTTGCTACAAAAGAGGAGATGAAGGATTACTTTGTTTTCTTAGAAGAAGCAGAAAAACGCAATCATCGTAAATTAGGAAAAGAACTCGAATTGTTTATGTTTTCGGAAGAAGCACCTGGTATGCCGTTTTACTTAGCCAATGGCCAAATCATTCGCAATGAATTGGAGTCCTTTTTACGCAATCTACAAACGATATATGACTATAAAGAAGTGCGTACACCATTGATGTTGAATCAGCGCTTATGGGAACAATCAGGACATTGGGATCACTATAAAGAAAATATGTATTTTACACAGGTAGATGAGCAAAGCTTTGCTTTAAAACCAATGAATTGTCCAGGACATATGCTGATTTTTAAAAATGACCGACATTCCTACAGAGATTTACCGATTCGTATGGCTGAATTTGGTCAGGTTCATCGACACGAGTTTAGTGGTGCTTTAAATGGACTTCTACGCGTACGATCATTCTGCCAAGACGATGCGCATATTTTTGTTACACCTCAACAAATAGAAGATGAAATAGCGCTTGCTCTTAAAATTATTGATCATGTCTATCAAGTATTTGGATTTCAATACGAAATTGAACTGTCGACGCGTCCAGATGACTTTATGGGCGATATAAAACTTTGGGATCAAGCTGAAGCGGCATTAGAAAATGTACTACATCACTTAGGATATCCTTTTAACGTAAATAAAGGGGACGGGGCATTTTATGGACCAAAAATTGATATTCATATTAAAGATGCCATTAAGCGAAGTCATCAATGCGCAACGGTACAACTAGATTTTCAAATGCCAGAAAAGTTTGATCTAACATATATTAATGAACAAAATGCAAAAGTACGACCGGTCGTTATTCATCGTGCTGTCTTTGGCTCAATTGATCGTTTTTTAGGTATTTTGATTGAACATTTTGGAGGTGCCTTCCCAACGTGGTTAGCACCCCAGCAAGTCAAAATAATCGGTGTAGCGGATTCGCATCAAGATTATGTACAACAAGTAATGAGAGCCTTACAACAGGAACAAATACGTGTTAGTGTAGATAATCGTCAAGAAAAACTTGGGAAAAAGATACGTGATGCGCAGATGAAGAAGATACCGCACATTCTAGTGCTTGGTGACAAAGAATGTAGCAATGAAAGTGTAACAGTCCGAAAATACGGTCAGTCAGATTTAGTTAATATCCCACTTCGGCAGTTCATAGCGGAGGTAAAGCAAGAAATTGTGCAAAAAGAGTTGCCTGGTCGTGATGAAGAATGACTCTGATAATCTATTTCAATCATAATACTTCTAGAAACACTTTTAAATGCATATTATAAACTATAGCGATTACAAGCTACCCACTTTTCATGGTCTACTTAGCATGTAAATAGGGATTATCCTAATGATGATAGTGGCTACCGCCAAGAAGTAAAGTGTTTGTTTCGGCATCTATGACAACAAATTTATGGAATTCTTCTTGGTCATGTTGATAAAAAGAGGCTAAAAAATATACTTGTCGATTCGGATGAATAAATGTGTGATTGGAAAGATCCATTCTATCATTTGCATGATTCGTTTTCATATGAAAAGCATGCGCCACATCCGGTACGTCTTTGAATAGTATTTTTTGTCGAATACTAAACGCAGCATGGTTATATTCCTCGTAGATGGTTCTATCTAATTGGTTATAAAAATCGTCTTCTTCAAGAAATGATTTAGTTTGGTTGACAGGATATTGTAAAGTTGGACTAGATGTTTCAACAGGTGCACAAATATTGTCTGTTGAAACTTCTGGTGTAGTTTGAGGTTGAAAAAACAAGTTCGAAACGACAACCAATGTTAGAAATATTACCTGCATGATTGTACCTCCTGTTTTAGCGTTAACAGTAGGTTTCCCTAATTCTTGTTATGTATACATTGATTTACATACTTGTATATGAGGGAAGTTGTTGGCTAGGAGGCTCTATAGTAGCCGTGTAAAAAATCGAATATTGTGATAATAAAACCAGCCATGCGAACGTATATTGTGACTGGTTTTATTGTAAATAAGTATGCAAAATTAAAGTTATTTATAAAAACTCCTCCTTTTACTTACGATGCTTGCTTTAAATATCTATTCAGTAATACATCTAATTCTTGACTATAATCAACAACCTTTGGATGAGTAAATCCTAAATCCTTTGCCTTTTTGTACATAATTCTTCTTTTAATTTCAATTTCAACCTTCAAGAATTGTTTAAGTAAAAAATTTACAAACATAATTTCCTCCTATGTTTTTCTCCATATTCATGAAATAAATTCTAGTGGCCTCGATTCAACTTTTTCATTGTATATCACTTAAATTAAAAAAAATGTCATATTGTGTATCGGAATAGAAATTCGTAAATTAGTCACATATAAGCGGCTTAATTCTTAGTAGGGAATAAAAATCAATAGAATACAATTAGTTCTTTTTAATTAATATATTTCTTTTTTAATGGTATTTTTTTATATTTTTTTAACTGATACTACTGTTTTTTAGCCTTTTAAGAATGAGGAGTTTTAGAAAACATTAAGAATACAATATGTAGAATTAATTACTTTTTTCCTATGTTTAATGTTAACTAAAAAAATGTTGAAAGTTAACAAAATTTATTCTGCTACATATCTTGTCAGAATTTATCAAATAACCTTTTATGTTGTTTATTGATTGAAAAACTTCTCTGTTTTGAGAGCGAAATTTTAAAAAGTAGATACAAGATTGTATATTTCTGTAATAAATGGGTTATAACAGGTTTTGGTCGATGTTGAATAATGCAAGGTGTAACGTATAGACATAGTGTTTGTGGATCGAGAACAATGTAACTCAATTTTTTCGCGATAAAACGATTCATGCTGTTTACGCAAGTCCTTATAGAGAGCTATTCAGAGGTTGAAGAAAAAGCGAAAGAGCATAATGGAACGTATACTAGCGGAAGGACAAATCAGTGATTTCGACGATGACATTTTCAGTTATATAGCAATCCTGCATATGCATTTGCAGGGGAGTCGAATAATATGGCAAAAGGATAAGCTGTGAATGGTTGGAACAAGTGATTTTAGCGCAACCAATTGAGCACATAGTTTTAGCATCACATAGCAATTATTATGGTTCTAATGATGTAATATATTGATTCGCATTTTGGTTATAAATTAGGAAAGAATTTGGGAGGGAGGCAGCTTGAAGTGGATATAGAACTGAAAGAACAAATTTTAAAACTTGAAGAACAATTAATGTATGCTAGAAAAAACGATTTTGAAAACATACTGTCCGATTATTATGTGGAGTTTGGTAGTTCAGGTATGAAGTATGATAAGGCTTTTTTAGATGAAAATCAGGCTTACATAAATTACTGTATTTAATTACAGATTTTACTGTTATACAATTAGCACCGAATATTATCCATTCCACCTATGGTACGAAGACAATTGCAAATGGTAAAAAATTTTAAGAAGTTCCATTTGGCTGTTCGAAAATGCTAGGGAATGATATAAAAATAAAACTAGGGATGTTGCATACGTGAGCTTATAATTTTTACATAGATAACGCACGCATTCAATTAGTTTTGAATGCGTGCGCTGTTGTTTCATCTACTTAATTCAGACCACTCTTCACGTAATAGACCAAATAACACAATATCATGAAATTTGCCGAAGCGGAAAAGCTCATGACGTAGGACGCCTTCTTTTGTAAAGCCGCATTTTTCGTAGGAGCGTATGGCTGATCCGTTAAAGCTGAATACTTGGAGTTTAATTTTGTTTATCGCGATGTAATCAAAGATAAATGTGATAAGGGTCCGCATAGCATCTGTCCCAAATCCTTTTCCTTGCCATCCTTCACCTATTGAAATCCCCACAAAACAAGTACTGTTTTTCCAATTAATTGCATAGACACCGCAGGAACCAATAAGCTGTTGAGAAGTTTTTTCAAAAATACCAAAGATGAATTCTTCTTTTTTGCCACTAATGCTTTGAAAGAATGAAGCATGGTCTTCAAATGTATTTGGAAATGGCATCTCATCGTTAGCAAGTAACAAAGTGCTATTTTCGCTCTCGATTTTTACAAATGTCTCAAGGTCAGACGAAGTCATTTGCTTTAAAGTAATCAATTGACCTTCAAGAAAATCCTTTAAATATTGTTCCATTGTATATTTTCCCTTGTTCAAGGGTTGCAGTAAAATTACATCCCTTGGATAATTTGATTGACAAAACAAACATCTACTGCACTTTTCACAATCATATTCACAACTCCTTAAAATAGCATAAACAAATACTAGCATATATAGAATTTTTTGAAAATATTATTATAGTTGAAATAGAAGCTAATAAAATAGGGAACTATTTTAAGTTTATTGCGTATAACAAATAAGAAGGAATTTTTATGTAAAAACCATTGAAAGGGATTCACCAGAAAAAGGAGGGTTTGAAATAGATTTTGTGAGAAACATGATGAACTTTGGCATTCGAATGATCAATGAATGTGATAAACACTGGATGGTATTTTTAATAGAAATTACTGTTTGTTACAACATAAAGAAGGGGATATAAAATGCGACAGTTTAATCGATATTTTAGTGAATTAATGCATTATTTACCAGAAAATGAACAGCTTCAATTACAACACACGACAGGAGCAAATGAAAAACAAATTAGCACCTTACTTGAAGTATTTCCACAATGTCCACAGGCGCTTATCAGTCTATTAAATGATGTGAACGGAACGTATTACTGTAAGCATGGCGAGCATACGATTTGTGTACTAGTCTTGGGCTCCGATTTATATGAATATCCTTATTATTTAAAGTCAATAGAGCAAATTATGAATGATTACCAAGTAGACAATCAGGATAGTATTTTAGATCGTTATAGTGAGTTTATAGATCAGATTGAAGTTGATGAACGTATCAATATTCATGTGCCTTTAAGAGAGCGATTATGTTTTTCAGATTGTATGAATAATGGCGGTACGTCGAGTTTATACATCGACTTTACTCCAAATGAAGGCGGAAAAGTGGGGCAAATAATTCGCTATGTACATGACCCTGATAGTTATGAGGTCATCGCACCTTCTTTTGACGTTTATCTACAGCAACTCATGGATGGGGCATACGAATTCACTGCTTTTTATGAGGACGAGCTTTGAGTAAATGTTCTGTGTTGAACAAAAATTAAAATGAATTACAGTATCTGATTGAAAAATAGATGCAATTTATTCTTAGAAAGAAGGGCTATAATGCAACTGAAATTTTATGAAGACACGGATAAGCAAATGATAGAACAGTACACGATTACCGAACAACAGCTTCGTTATACGAAGTCCCCTCAAGCTAGCATTGAACTAGCAAAAAACGAAACAAGCCGTCATGCAGTTTTAGCGATGAAAGAAGGAAAGCTCGTTACCTTTTTGGTGCTCCATGAAAAGGAAGGGGTAGTACCGTATTCGGCAAATACAGGTGCTATTTTAATCCGCTCATTTTCGACAGACTTTCATGAACAGGGGAAGGGCTACGCCAAAGAGGCATTACAATTATTACCTACTTTTGTACGAAAGTATTTTCCTGCTATAAATGAGCTTGTATTAGGCGTAGACTTGCCGAACATTGCGGCACAGGAATTGTATAAAAAATGTGGTTTTGTGGATGAGGGTGTACGCACCAAGAGTTTCGATGACGAGCTTATAGTAATGAGCTACAACCTTGGCGAAAAACAAAGTTGACTAAACATGAGGATGTTATGTGCAGGACTTCTTTTGGCTGTTATGCTGATAAAACATCAGTCGTTTGGTTTCGGCTATTAAGTAGGAGCCATGTTAGCTGGAACAGAATATTTTTAGCTTTTAAATTGTCCAAAGTGAGTAAGTATTAGTAGGATTGGAAGTGATAGACAATGAGACATCTGATGTATGCGACTATGGAGGATTTAGACGAATTAGTCACCATTGATCAACAGGTCATTGGTAGTACTAGTAGACGTGATTTCATACAAAAAGCGATTGCAGAAGGACGATGCATCATTCAAAAGACGCAACGTGCGATAGTTGGTTTTCTAATTTTCTCCACTGATTTTTTTGACTGTAGTTTTATTAATTTAGTGATTGTAAAACCCACTGAGCGGCGAAAAGGCATAGCAACCTCTTTATTAGCGTATTACGTCGAGAGGGCATCAACGCAAAAAGTATTTTCTTCCACAAATCAATCGAATACGACTATGCAAAAAGTATTTGCAACAGCAGGATTTATTAGGAGTGGCTATGTAGAAAATTTAGATGAAGATGACCCGGAAATTATCTACTTCAAATTAAGGTAGTGTAGAGTTATCAATAATAATGCTTCATCTAGAGTAGGTTTTAACCTTAAGTGGCAACCGCAAGCCCCACAGATGCAAAAAGCATCAGTGAAGCCTGCTTGGCACGCTACTAACGCTGATAAGAGAATATGGAAAATCAATTGTTCCGGTAGCAATCATGCACGGCATGATGAATGTATTTTATTTAAGTGCAGGGCAATTGTCCTTGTCCATGGATAGCCAAGAAGTGTTAAAAGCTACTGGACTATTGTTGGCTCTACTAGTATGTAGTTACTTTGTACGCCATAAATATGTCACAATTAACAATAAATATAAGGAATTATAGTTAAAAAATGGCACCTGTTTTAGCTGGTCGACGTTCCTGTTATAGGCGAAGTGATTGACAGCTTCTCCTATAAAAAGAATGTTGGGGGAATTTAATTGAGTACAGAACAGATTTTAAGTTTAAGTAGCAATGCGTTGTTTCTTGCATTTATCTTGCTATTAATTGCTATTTTACCGTTAGGGCTTGCTGTGAAATCGAAGGGTAAAATGTTTAAGCGTCTAGGACTTGTTCTTACATATATCGCTTTTGCTTTACAATTAAGCTATTTCATTTTAAGGTGGAATGCTGTCGAGCATGCACCAGTCAGTAATATGTATGAGTTTATGACGTTTTTTGGCATTATGCTTACTGGTAGTTTCTTAATCATTCATTATTTGTATAAACAAAGCGTTGTAGGTTTGTTTACCATTCCAGTTTCGTTAATCATTATTGGCTATGGGAGTGTGTTTGCCAAAGAGGTGACACCACTTGTACCTTCACTTCAAAGTCACTGGTTAACAATTCATGTTATGACCGTTGCATTTTCTAGTGCGATTTTATCTATCTCCTTTGCAACAGGCATCATTTACTTATTGAGAACGTTGGATGTTACCAAGAAATCAATCAGTACCTATGCATTAGAATTTGTGATGTATTGTTTAGTTGTTGTGATTGGCTTTATTGGCGTCTCCACGGTGTTCAACTTAACGACTGATGCAGTCAATATTCACTTTGAAAATGCGCAAGGGGACGGTGAAAAAGCAATTTATACAATGATGCCGCTTATCGTCAGTAAAGGTGCTACGACAGAAAGCGGGGAATCAATCGGCATGTTTAAGATCACAAATACTGTTGATGCGAAAAAGCTGAATTCCATCGTCTGGGCATTTATTGTAGGTACTATTTTATATAGTATTATTCGACTCGTCTCGAGAAAACCAATTTCGGTATTAATCAAACCATTAACAAACCGTGTGCAGCCGAATTTGATGGATGAAATTTCATATAGAGCGGTTGTCATTGGATTTCCCTTGTTTGCTCTTGGGGGACTATTATTTGCCATGATTTGGGCACAAATCGCTTGGAGTCGATACTGGGGCTGGGACCCGAAAGAGGTTTGGGCACTCATCACATTTTTATACTACGCAGCCTTTCTACATTTCCGACTCTCGAAGGGTTGGGAAGGAGAAAAAACGGCTTGGCTTGCGATTATCGGCTTTGGCATTATAGTCTTTAACCAAGTGTTTGTTAATTTAGTTATCGCTGGTTTGCATTCCTATGCGTAAAAGTTGCAGGAGGTATAGGGATGCGCTATTTTTAAAAGCTGAATGTGGTAAGCTCTCTTAGGTTTTTTGTTCTGTACGTCAATAGAATTACAATTGAATTATTATCGTATATTACGATTAACAAGGCTGGGACAGCAAAAATGTAGACACCCTCTTGGTGATCGTTCACATCATGGGTCTAGCTGCTGTAAGCTTGCTACTTGTATGTATAGACATGTAAATGGCTAGGGGATAGGAAAGCGAATGATTGGACAATGATTCTTTGGTTACCTTATTCACTATTATTAATCATCCTATTCGTCACTGCTTTTCAAGATAACAGATCAGAGAGATAGGCCAGCACCTGTACAAGGACTATTAGTAATGGCTCAACTCATATGCTACCCTGTCTATATTTGTATATTTTGAATATTCTGAGTGATGGTTCTAAGACTGATGTAGTACAGGGAGAAAAAAGTTAAAAGAGACATCCATATTTGGATGTCTCTTGGATTTTAAACTGTTAATTCTTTAAGGAGAATTAAAGTTTCACAACGTTAGTAGCTTGAGGGCCACGGTTGCCTTCTTCAACGCCGAATTCTACTTTTTGACCTTCTTCTAGTGTTTTGAAACCTTCAGATTGGATAGCAGAGAAGTGTACGAATACATCGTTTCCACCTTCTACTTCGATGAAGCCAAAACCTTTTTCTGCGTTAAACCATTTTACTGTACCTTGTGTCATTTGAAAAACCTCCAAAAATAAATTCAACAATCATATTCCTTCACACTGTAAAAAAAACACATAACCAAAGATCGCATGAAAACGTCACTTTCGCCTGCATGATTTCATTGTTTACGATGAAGCAATTTAATTATTGCTTTTATTATATAACAGATTTATACATTTATCCAGCATATTCCGTTTTTTAGTAAGAAAAATTTACATGGGATTGTTTACAAGTATAATATTGATAAAACATCCTGAAAAACAGGGTATTATTGTTACGTTTTCCTTCTTTCGAGCTAGTAAAAGATAACATTGTTTTCATGTCATTAGTCAATCCACGCCTTTTCCTTAGCGACAATTACGGCTTCAGCTCGTGATTCAACATGAAGTCTTACAAACAGTTTCGATAAATAATTTTCAACCGTCCGTTGTGTGACACCTAGTGCGGAGGCAATAGCTTTATTGGTGTATCCTTGTGCCACAAGCTGTAAAATCTCTTGTTCTTTGTCACTCAGTAAAACTTCCTGCCGCCTATTTGGTTGGTGTGAGCGACGCTGCACAAAGTCTAAAAAGTCAGCTGACAGTAAAATTTCCCCTCGAAGTGCAGCTTGAATGGTTTGAATAACTTGTTCTTTTGTAGCAAGTTTCGATAAAAGTCCATCCACTTTTTTTTCGACGAGTAGCTCGTAATAATCAGTCAGTTCGTAACCTGTATAGAGCAAAATTATCGCTTCGGGTTGCTTTTTTTTAATCATCTCTGAAAGGTGGATGCCATTGAGAGGCTTCATATTAATATCAATTAAAAAGAGCTGGAATGTTTGCATGTCCATTCTTGAAAGCACGGCAGCACTGTCTTGTTCTGTTTCGATTTGTACATTTACTAAATCCTGTAATAATGTTTTTGTGCCATCTAAAACAACAGGATGATCATCTACAATTAGGATGTTAATCATTTATTTTTTCGCCTTCCTCTTGTATTTTGATATTTATATGCATGCCTTCATTTGGTTTGGAGGTTATGGATATGTGACCGTTAAAGGCGCGAACACGTTCACGAATACCGTTGATACCCATGGAAGCTGAAGATTTCATTAAATCTTCGATATCACAGCCTATGCCGTTATCATCATAGTGCAGTTCAAAGCCATGCTCTATTGCAACAAGTCTCAGGGAAACTTCTGTAGCTTCCGCATGTTTAATAGCGTTATTGAGTAGTTCTTGAACAAGACGATAGACGACTAAGTGTAATGATAAATCTTGAAAATGGACACGTTCTATCTGTGTACTCAGTAAAAAGTTTGCCCGAATATTTACCTTTTGTACAAGTTTTTTTAGCGCAATTTGTAAACCAAAAGTATCGAGTAGGGGAGGGCTTAAATTTTCACAATACTCTCGTAAATCTTTGGTCGCATTCAGAAGTTGCTCTCGAATAGCTCGCACCTTCTCTCCTTGAATGGTTGATGAACCTGCGAGTACATCAAGCTCTCGGGCCAAATGGAGTTGCTCTTGTAAAATAGTGTCGTGTAATTCCTGTGCTAAAATGCTCTTTTCTTTTTCGATAATATTCCATAATAATTTATCTAACCAAGGTAACTGTGTTTCATTGGTCACTTTCATATGTTGAATATCAAGCACTAAATCCTCGATCAGCTTCAAACTATCCATAAACATAGAAACGTAAAGAGCGAGTAATTCTAACCAAAGCAGCTCTTCTTTTTGCAATGTATGGCTAATCAATAACACAATTTTTTCATCCGCTGTATCATATAAAAGTAGCTGTGTCGTCTGATTCCTTGTATTAATTTCACCGCGTGATAAAGGAACATGTTGTGAAATAGTTTCAATGGAAAATGCTGTTGTGCCAAGTTTTTCAGTTATTTCATATGTGAAGCGGGCCAGTAATTCCTGCTGATTTTTCGCCTTGCCCATTCTGTTCACCGCGGCATATAAATTATGTACATAATCGCCATTGGATGAAAATATAACTTTTCGATGTTTAAAATCAAGTTGCTCTTTTACATAGAAGCTTGCAAGATTTACTAAAAAAATGAGGGCAAAAATCGCCGTTAGCAAAGTGAATGAAAGTTGTTCCACTAAGAAAATAGAGATGCCAAGTGTCAAGATAAGCGCACTAAAAAATGCCAGTGCACAGTAATATCTGAATCGGGATAATTGGTACTCAATATCAAATAAACGCTCATTTACTTGAATGAAAATAAAAGAAAAAGGTATGAATAGTAAAAATAATGCAGTGAATTCTGCTGGTAAAATCGGCGGATAGTGTAAAATTTCTGGAACTACAAATAACAGTAAAAACGGTAGGAAAGGAATGATTAATGCGATGGCTATTAATCGTATTTTTACTGATTGTGTTCGGATATAGCTAGTGATTAATATAGCAAGTGCATAAAGAACAAGTATACCAAACAAACCTAGAATCACAATTGGTGTGATTTGATTAAAACGAGAATCAACGAATTCCATAAGATAACAGCATGTTAGTAATATGGGTAGTAAATAGAGCCATTTCGAATGGAAAGAGGGCCATTTTATATGGAGATAGTAGAAATAATGTTGCAAAAAATGAATGAACAGCACTAAGCAAAATACGATGCAATAGCCTATGACCATCTTGCCAATTATATCTCCTCTGCTAGAGGCACCAATACTTGTGTAAGCTAAAGAACACGTTAATAAAAATAGTGTAAGTAGGTTAGTGATTTGATTTTCTTTAGGACGTTTCCATAAAAAGATGGCCACGCCAAAGGACAGCAAAAAATATAACAGGGGAAAAACAATATGTACAAACAGCTCTTCTGGTATATCTGTATGCTTGATTTTAATGGAATGGATGACTCCATTTGCCTTTTTAATGGATAATTCTTTTGCGCTTCTAAAAATATGTGGTTTTCCCTCCATTATTTTTTCTTCAGCAAGTTGGCCATCGATGGTAAGTAAGATGTCCCCTTTTTCAATATTTTGTTGCTGTGCCCAATCCGTATAATAAGATTTTACAATGACTGGTTGACCGTTTGCTGTATCTACTAAAATTCCGATGAAGGGGGTTTGGATAGCAATTACAAGCACATAGATACCAAGGAGTAAGTAGGTGATAAAAATACTGCAGGTTAATTTGCTCATGTACATCTCTCTTTAATGTTTAATAAATTCATGTTCATTTCTCATTTCTCTAAAATTGTATGCTATATATTATGCGTAATTTTTGATAATTATGGAAGACCGAAAAGGCGATTTTCGGAAAACCACTAACAGTTTTTCGGAAAAGCGAAATGGTGTTTTCGGTCAAGTATATGCTAGTGTGTACATAGCAAACGTGACGGGAAGGGGGCGTAGTGTGAAAAAATATCGAATGTCATTTATTCTGTTTTTCCTCGTTGCTTTACTAGCGTATCCTACGATGACAACAGCCGAAACAAAGAAAATAGATGCTGTAGAAGTGGATATTTGCATTATTGGTGGTGACAATCATTTTGTCTACAAGATTCCCAAGCATTTACATAATGATACGACTTATTTTGAAATGAAGGATTACATAGAAACCTCCTTATCCAGCCATTGGAAGGTTGAGGATGCCCATTATGAAACAAATCAATCGAATGTGGCATATACATTTTTTATTGAGGATTTATTTCAAGAGAGACAAAATGGTCAACTAAAGATATCGATACCATACAGTATCTTAGTGGGAATGTTTGGTGAAGATGAAGGCATCCAATTACGCATTATGGCAAGTAAATTAACAAATTGGAAGGTCAATGCAAAAGAATGGACTTCGCTCGGTTTTGTTCAACCATTTACATTTTTAAGTGAACGTGAATATGTCTTTGAAGGTGCCGTCAACGAGCTATTACAACAGCGAGTGGGTCATTTAGATGGGTCCTTCGCGAAAGGACAAATGATACTCTATAGTGTTATCTATTTTAGTTTCATTCTTGTGCAAGTGGCAAGTTGTCTGTTTTTAGCAAGACGCTTAAAAAATCGAATCCTTCAGTTTCCCGAGGAGATTCAGCATTTTAGAAAGCTTAATTATATGTACCAGATAATACCGTTGATGATCATAACTGCGCAAATTGTATTTCTTCTAATGTCTGGATTATTGACAGCGTTTGGGCTCTACTTTAACCCAGGAATTGATTTGTTATTTATTGTTGGACCAGTTTTACTTAATATTATTGTGTTACCTATGTTTTTTGTGACGACAGAGCGTGAAATTTCCAAGGAACTGCGCAATAATTCGGTAGGCACGGGTATGTAATGAAAAAATTTTAACACAAGTTATTATGGCAAAAAAAAAATGCAGTTGGATGCACCTGACTTTTCCAATTCTAACAGGTGAAAGTTGCACACCGATTTTCCTTTTTTGGCGTTCAAATGAAGTTTTTGATGGTATAATGGTCAACAGCATATTTGAAGGAGCTGTTGACAATCATGACGCATCCAGAAACTGCGTATTTAGATTTATTACAACATATATTAGAGAATGGTGTAACAAAGGAAGATCGTACGGGAACCGGTACATACAGTGTATTTGGCTATCAAATGCGCTTTGATTTAAGTAAAGGCTTTCCACTTTTAACGACAAAGCGTGTGCCGTTTAAACTTGTTGCAAGTGAGCTACTGTGGTTCATTAAAGGGGATACTAATATCCGCTATCTATTACAACATAACAATCACATTTGGGATGAATGGGCTTTTAAAAAATGGGTACAATCAGATGAATACTCGGGCCCTGATATGACAGATTTCGGTCGTCGTTGCTTAGTTGATGAGGCGTTTAACGCTAGTTATCAAGCTGAACTAGCATCATTTTGTGAACGAGTACTAACTGATGATGATTTTGCTAGTAAATACGGGGAACTTGGCAATGTTTATGGCAAGCAGTGGCGTCATTGGACAACGTCAACTGGAGAAGACTTAGACCAACTGCAGGATGTGATTCATCAGATTAAGCATAATCCAGATTCACGTCGTATTATTGTGAATGCTTGGAATCCAGAGGATGTTATTAATGCTGGAACTAAGGGGAGTAAAGCTGCGTTGCCTCCTTGTCATGTCATGTTCCAATTTTATGTCGCAAATGGGAAGTTGAGTTGTCAGTTAATGCAACGTAGTCTTGATACATTGCTAGGCTGTCCGTTCAATATTGCTTCCTACGCATTACTTACGCATTTAATTGCTCATGAATGTGGGCTTGAAGTTGGCGAATTTATTCATAGTATTGGCGATGCACATATTTATGCAAATCATGTGGAGCAAGTGAAAGAACAGCTGTCACGTGAGCCAAAGGACCTACCAACCTTAAATATAAATTCAAATAAAACGTCAATTTTTGATATAGAACTTGAAGATCTTTCTATCGAGGGCTATGATCCACATCCAGCAATTAAAGCACCAATTGCCGTATAACTAAAAGCAGCAGCCCTGAAGGTTGCTGCTTTTTTGTAAACAGAATTTTTCTGTTTTAAAGTATTACATAAAGAAATACTAGGTCAAAATTATCCTTTTCTAAAATAGGCTAGTTGGCCGATGTTATGCAAAATGATTGACCTTAATATTAGATGTGGTATTTATAGGTTATTTTTCCAACTAAATGTGCAGAGGTGATTGTGGTGAGAAAAATTTTAAAGTGCCCCAAAGAAAAGAGGGGAGGGGGACAGAAACTGAGGGAAAAGACAGCTGAAGAACCTCCCTACGAAAAATTGGATATTTCACACAAACAATCTAACTTACCACACATTTCAACGAAACTATCGCAAGAGCAGGTACAAAAAATGATGCAGGTAGTTGAGGAGATTCGCCTTCACCGCCTAAAATAAACGCTATAAAAATAGGCACCTTCTAAGCTATAATAGCTATGGAGGTGTTTTTTTGATGAATGTGGTATTTGTTGAAACGTTATCAGGCACAGAGCTTTTACAGATGGTGTCACATGATATGGCTGGACTATTGGCTGCGGCACAAGGAGAGAGCGTGACGTTTCCGTTGGGGCATTTTAAATATGAATTTCATAATCTAGATTTTTATGAAGAAAACGGTGAAATAAGACAAGAACTAGTTATTTACGTTTCGAAAATATAAATGCAGCAAACCTAAAATTTCCGCAAGGTCACAAGGTATGTGCTAGTTGACAGTATATAAAAGTTTAATTTTGTACAGGCTTAGGAAGCAAAGTATTTGCTATTTTCTAAACCTGTAACTATAATAGTTACAACAGGTGGTGATAAGTATGGTGAACAGTCGTTTTTCGGTAGCGATCCATATACTTTCGCTCATTGCAACAACTTCAGATAAAAGTCAGCTTTCATCCGATTTTATCGCAGGTAGTGTTAATACAAATCCAGTTGTCGTACGTCGTATGATTGGCCTCTTGAAAAAAGCAGGACTACTCACATCACAATCAGGTTTAGCAGGCTACGAACTTCTAGTTGAACCCAAGGATTTGTCATTATTAACAATTTACCATGCGATTGATGGACCTGAGCAGCTTTTTGCTATTCACGATGAGCCGAATCCAGATTGTACTGTTGGTCGTAAAATTCAACGTACGTTGGAGGGCGTTTATACATCTGTTTGGGATGCAATGGAAGAACAGTTACAAGCACAGACTTTACAGGATGTACTAGATCAGCTTCGTTAATATAAACGAGGTCGATCTTACTGTATCTAACCTGTAACCGATTATGTTACAACTAATATTAGGAGGAATTTACGTATGAAAATTGCTGTAATTGGAGCAACTGGGAAAGCAGGACAAATAATAGTTGAGGAGGCATTACAACGCGGTCATGAGGTAACTGCTATTGTACGTTCTGCTTCAAAAGTGACAGCTAATATCCCTGTCATGGAAAAGGATATTTTTGAGCTAACACAAGAAGATGTAAAGGGCTTTGATGTAGTCGTGAATGCGTTTGGTGCCCCTTTTGGCGAAGAGGAATTACATGTGAAAGTGGGCCGTCATTTAATTAGTATTTTTTCTGGCGTTGCTACAAAATTATTTGTGGTCGGTGGTGCAGGAAGCCTCTTCGTAGATCCAGAGAAAACAGTACGTGTAATGGATACACCAGACTTCCCAGAAATGTTTTATGCAACTGCAAAAAATCAAGGGGAGAACTTAAAGGATTTACAAGCCTCAAATATTACTTGGACATTCTTAAGTCCATCTGCATTTTTCGACCCACAAGGTCCACGTACTGGTAGCTATACAGTAGGTATTGACCATCTATTGGTAAATGCCGCTGGAGAAAGCTATGTTAGTTATGGCGATTATGCGATTGCGTTAGTGGATGAAATCGAAAATCCACAACATATAAATAGTCGCTTTACTGTTACTTCAAATAAATAAACCTAAAAACCGAGCGTGTGAATTGCGCTCGGTTTTTTAGGTTTTTTTACCCCTCAGCAAAAAAATCTTGTTTTTACAGAAAATTGACTGTTTACATTCCGTCATTAATTAGCTACTATCAGTGTGAGTATACATAAAAGGAGACGACAATAATGTCCACAGTACGTATTGAAAAAGATTTTTTAGGTGAACGTACCTTACCAAGCGGTGTCTATTACGGGATTCAAACACTTCGAGCAACAGAAAACTTCCCGATAACAGGCTATACAATTCATCCAGCATTGATTAAAGCAATGGGAATTGTGAAAAAAGCTGCTGCATTAGGAAATATGGAGGTCCACCTGCTATCAAAGGACATTGGTGAAGCAATTGTCGATGCAGCACAAGAAGTAATTGATGGGAAATGGAATAGTGAATTTATCGTAGATCCAATCCAAGGTGGTGCGGGTACTTCGATTAATATGAATGCCAATGAAGTGATTGCGAATCGTGCATTAGAGATTATGGGGAAAGAAAAAGGGGACTATCAATCGATTAGCCCGAACAGTCATGTCAATATGTCACAATCGACAAATGATGCATTCCCAACAGCCATCCATATTGCCGTATTACATTTAGTGGATGAGCTTTTAGTGACAATGGAAAACATGCAAGCCGTGTTCCATCAAAAGGCTGAGCAATTTGCACATGTTATTAAAATGGGCCGCACGCATTTACAAGATGCTGTACCAATCCGTTTAGGACAAGAATTTGAAGCATATTGCCGTGTTATCAATCGTGATATTCAACGAATTCGTCAAACACGTCCAAATCTTTATGATGTGAATATGGGGGCAACTGCTGTAGGAACAGGCTTAAATGCATTCCCTGATTATATTAAATCAGTAGACCAACATCTTGCTGAAATTTCTGGTTTACCCCTGCAAGGTGCAACACATTTAGTGGATGCTACGCAAAATACAGATGCCTACACAGAAGTGTCAGGAGCATTAAAAATTTGTATGATTAATATGTCTAAAATCTCCAATGACCTTCGTTTAATGGCATCTGGACCACGTGCCGGTTTAGGTGAAATTATTTTACCAGCTCGTCAACCGGGGTCTTCCATTATGCCTGGTAAGGTAAACCCAGTTATGCCAGAGGTACTTAATCAGGTTGCGTTCCAAGTTATTGGGAATGACCATACGATTTGTCTGGCGTCTGAAGCGGGTCAATTAGAATTAAATGTTATGGAGCCTGTACTTGTCTTTAATCTTATTCAATCTATTAGTATTATGAATAATGTTTTCCGTGCATTTACGGAAAACTGCTTGAAGGATATTGAAGCGAACGAAGAGCGTATGAAGGAATATGTAGAAAAGAGCGTGGGTGTGCTAACAGCAGTGAACCCTCATATTGGCTATGAAATAGCGGCGCGTCTTGCACGTGAAGCGATTTTATCTGGACGTTCGATTCGTGAGCTTTGCATTGAGTCAGGTGTTTTAACGACGGACCAGTTGGATTTAATTTTAGACCCATATGAAATGACGCATCCTGGTATTGCAGGTGCAAGCATTATGAAATTAAAATAATCACTGTAATTGATTCCAGTTAGATAACATAAAAAGCATCTTTAAAAGAACTTTAGTATTGTTCTTTTGGAGGTGCTTTTTCGTATAAGAGAAACAACGTTATTATTTCACCCTGTATAATTAAATGTAACTGCTAGTATCAGCTACATTATTAATAGTTTTTGTGTTTCATAGTTGTCTCGTATTATGAAACAACCTCCAATTTCAAGGTGTTTCGAGTTACTACGATATATTCACCTGTTGATTTATTCATTACTTGAGACACTTCCTTGGTATGTGTTATCTTAAGCCAATCATTTTGTATATCCACCAATCATTTTACTTCCAAATCACTTTCACCATATTTTAAACCACTATAAGATAATTTCGTCATCTTCATCGTCATCGTTCTCCTTTTTTATAGTACCTATTTCTATTATAAGATACATTGTTGTAATTAACTAAAAAGCAACAATCTTAAGAAAACAGCGTTAAAGTAAGACGACAATATCCTTTTTTAATAAATATTTTTGCTATTCACGATTATATTATTTTTCTAAAATCCTTACATAAAGTGAAAAAGAAAACCATGTAATACATGGTACTATGAAATTTATGAAAAAATGAGTACTAAAAGATAAGGAGTTATTAAATGGTTAATAAAATAAGTACACAAGTGTTGGATCCAAACGATGTATTATATGCTTTGGATTTTAATCTAGCCATGATTGAATTTGATACGGACGGGAATATTCTTTGGGTAAATGAGCATTTTGCAAGTGCAGTAGGTTACTCCATTAAAGAACTACAGAAAATGCATCATAAAGAATTATGTGCAGATGAATTTCGAACAAGCATAAAATATAATGAGCTATGGAGAAACTTAATTAAAGGAACGAAGTTTCAAGAAAAAATACAAAGAATAGGAAAAAGAAAAAATAAAATTTGGCTTGAAGCAACGTATATTCCAATCGTCAATACCGAGGATAAGGTGACAGCCATTTTAAAGATTGCAACTGATATTACTGAACGCGAGAATCGTACGATTGAAACAGTCTCTAAACTGCAAGATATGTCCGTGGAATTAGGTGATATAGTTGTTGCGAACTCTAAAGTAAATATGGAGGCACTACAATCATTGATAGAGCAGACAGCTTTAATAAGCGATATCTCTCAAACAATAAAATATATTGCCTCTCAAACAAATTTATTGGCATTAAATGCGGCTATAGAGGCAGCGAGGGCTGGCGATCATGGAAGAGGATTTGCAGTGGTAGCTGACGAAGTTCGACGATTAGCCGTTAATTCTGATGAAGCTATCATAAAAGTTAACGAAAATGTTAAAAACATTTCTGAAGGAGTTATAAAAGTTAGTGAAGTTACTGAAAATTCACAAAAAATGGTAAAAGAGACTCAATCTAAAGTTAGTAAGGTCATGGATTCGTTTGGAACTTCGGTATTGCAATGAACGAAAAATATATTTAAATTCGCTGTACTGAAAAGGGTTTTGTTTTGTATAAATTATCCAATTTTAGACTATAAATAACTTCTGTATGACTTAGCGTTTTGTTTACACTAAAAGAAGTTTATCGTATTTTCAATGAGTTCATGCAATTAATAAATGGCATTACTAGGCCAGTGTTTGAGAACGCCATAAATCCTGTTGAAAGCGCATTATCTATATAAAGCCTACTATGTAGTGAACCACTGAAAAGGGACCTTATTTGTAACAACAAGGTCCCTTTTTATTATGGTGTCAGATATTGATTGTCATTCAAAAGTCGTGCTTTTTACTGTGTTTTTTAGGAATATTAATATAATGACTACATTGGAAATATAAATTATTGGAGGAATTTAGGATGAGTTTAGGCAAAAAAAGTATTCTTGGTTTTTCTGTGTTAAATGTCGTTATGATTGTACTTTTAATCATGGATTTAACAAATTTAACTTCATTAGATTGGCTATCTACATTATTAACTTTTGTAGGAATAGCAATAACATTGTCCTATATTCTTTATGTAAAACAGAAAATTATTACACCACTTAAACAATTGTCTACTGCCGCTCAAGCGATAGCAGAGGGGAACTTACAAGTAAAGCCATTTCAAGTGAAATCCAATGATGAAATTGCAGATTTAGCACAAGCATTTTTTATGATGAAAGATCAGATATTTACAATGACACAGAAAGTTGCTAAAAGTTCTACAAATCTATCTGCTAGCATGGAAGAACTTGCAGCAAGTACAAATGAAATTACGATTGCAGCAGATGAAGTAGACAAACAAATGGAAAAAACGACAGATGCCTTAAAACGAGTTGCACAGTCTGCCAATGAAAGTGCTATTTCTATGCAGGAAACTGCTAAAGGTGTGGAACGTATTACTGAAGCAACTCAGGATGTATTTGACCATGCAAAAGGAGCTAACGAAATTGCCGATAATGGTGTGCACATCTTACATATTGCGAAAGATCAAATGCAGTTTATCTCAAATTCTACTGAAAAAACGAGTGGTTTAATGCAGCAATTAACGGAAAAAATGCTAGATATTAAATCCATGACAGCTATGAATACCGATATAACAGACCAAACAAATTTACTTGCATTAAACGCAGCTATTGAAGCAGCGAGAGCAGGAGAGCACGGGAAAGGCTTTGCGGTAGTTGCAGAAGAGGTTCGTAAATTGGCTGAGCAATCGAAGCAATCGGCAAGCCAAATTGTCGAGTTAGTTGTAGCGATTGAAAACGATACAAAACAAGTAGCTACTTCGGTTGAAGAAGACTTAAAAAATGTACAGCAGGGTGTTTACGTCATTGATGAAGCGACTCAATCTTTTGGCACAATTTTACAACATGTAAGTAAAATGACGAATCAACTTGAGGATATTTCAGCAACAGCAGAGGAACTATCTGGTAGTGCGAAAGGCGTAACAGATTTAGTAATGATTATTGCAAGTGGTATGGACAAATTATCCGATTATACTAGCATAATCTTACATTCTGTGGATGAGCAAAGTGCTTCCATGCAGGCGGTTAATACAGTAATCAAAGATTTAAGTGTGCAGGCAGAAAATTTACAAACTCTTACACAGCAATTCAGCTAAAAGGCAAAAGATGAACGAACTATTGCATATTGTTAGGTTTGCTAGAGTTACAAATAAAGGTAGAGTTGGCAGCGAAAATGCTTGTTAATATACATTTTTTTAGTTTCCATAAAAAGTTAATTTTAGAGGAATTTTGTTACAGTTAAAATAGGGACTATTTTGAAAGAAGTCAATTCTTCTGCAAAATAGCCTCTTTTTTATTTTTTATTCGCAATACTTATAAATTGACAGAGTAATATAAATGTTGAATTTTTTGAATTAGTTTCTTATAATAGGTTAGCTGTTACCTCTCATAATGCACCTCACACTTTGCAACCCGCGTCTGCCGGGTCAAATCGTCATTTCTTTGTCTTATTCGCTTGTCCTTGCGAAATCATAAATTGTTTGACCAAACTAAAAAAGTAAATAAAGTAAGAAAGCTGGAAGTAGTTTTATTTTTATACAGAAAAAACTGCGGAAAAATTCAGATTTTAAGAAAGAGAGAGATTGGATTGAAGCTATCACCTGTGGAACAAGAAAAGCTACTTCTCCATTTAGCAGGAGAACTGGCGCTGAAAAGAAAAGCACGTGGATTAAAATTAAATTACCCTGAATCTGTAGCCCTTATTAGTAGTTATATTATGGAGGGTGCTAGAGATGGCAAAACCGTTGCTCAGTTAATGAGTGATGCGAAACAAGTGCTCACGGCGGAAGATGTAATGGAAGGCGTCGGTGACATGATTTCGGATGTTCAAGTGGAGTGTACATTCCCAGATGGTACAAAACTTGTAACAGTTCACCGTCCAATACTGTAAAGGGGGATTTGTGAATGATTCCTGGAGAAATTAGACCAGCACAAGGTGAGATTGACATGAATGTAGGACGCGCTACTAAAACAGTGATTGTAGCGAATACAGGCGATCGTCCGATTCAGGTAGGTTCACATTTTCATTTTATTGAAGTGAATAGATTCTTAGAGTTTGATAGACAAGAAGCAATTGGCATGCATTTAAATATTCCTTCCGGAACAGCTGTTCGTTTTGAACCAGGTGAGGAAAAAGAAGTTGAACTTGTTGAGTTTGGTGGCAAACGTCATATTTTTGGATTGAATAAATTAACAGAAGGCTCAACACATAATAAGGACGAGATTTTAGACAAAGCAATTGAAGGTGGCTTTAAAGGAGCTGAAGAAAAATGAAGGTAACGCACGAAGCATATGCAAAAATGTTTGGACCTACTGTTGGTGATAAGGTTCGCTTAGCAGATACTGAACTGTGGATTGAAATAGAGAAAGACTATACAACTTATGGTGACGAGGGAGTTTTCGGAGGTGGAAAATCACTTCGTGTATCAATGGGGCAAAATGGTAAAAACAAGAGAAGTGACGGTGTGCTAGACACGGTCATTACAAATGTAGTGATTATCGATCATACGGGTATTGTGAAGGCAGATATCGGCATTAAAGACGGTCGAATTATCGGTATCGGCAAAGCTGGAAATCCAAATGGGATGGACGGTGTTGATCAGGATATGATTATTGGGGTTGGTACGGAGGTTTATGCAGGAGAGGGCTTAATCGCAACTGCTGGTACTATTGACACACATATTCATTTCATTAGTCCAGATCAGGTAGAAACGGCTTTATTAGCCGGTACAACAACATTTATTGGTGGTGGAACAGGACCAGCTGCTGGCTCTAAAGCGACAAGCTTAACTGCTGGTGAATGGCATTTACATAGAATGCTACAAGCTGTCGAAAGTTTACCAATAAACGTTGGACTACTCGGAAAGGGTAGTGCCTCTGACCCTGAACCAATTGTTGAACAGGTTCGTGCCGGGGCAATTGGTATGAAAATACATGAAGATTGGGGTGCTACACCTGCAGCTCTTGACCAAAGCTTAACTGTTGCGGACGAGTATGATATTCAAGTGGCACTACACTCAGATACATTGAATGAGGCAGGCTTTGTAGAAGATACGATTAACGCAATAGATGGTCGTGTTATTCATATTTTCCATACAGAGGGTGCTGGTGGCGGACATGCGCCAGACCAATTAGTGATGGCATCATTACCTAATATTTTGCCAGCATCGACTAATCCAACGAAACCGTTTACTACAAATACAATTGATGAACATTTAGATATGCTCATGGTATGTCATCACTTAAAGCATGATGTTCCGGAAGATGTGGCTTTTGCGGATTCTCGTATTCGTCCAGAAACAATTGCGGCTGAGGATATTATGCAGGATTTAGGTATTTTAAGTATTATGTCCTCTGATTCTCAAGCGATGGGGCGTGTTGGAGAAGTTACATTACGTACATTCCAAACGGCAGACAAAATGAAAAAACAACGTGGTCCGTTGCCACAGGATGAAGGCAAAGATAACGATAATTACCGTGTGAAACGTTATATGGCCAAACTAAACATAAACCCAGCGATTGCGCACGGTATTAGTCATGAGGTTGGTTCATTGGAAGAAGGTAAACTAGCAGATATCGTGCTGTGGGAACCGGCATTTTTCGGCGTAAAAGCAGAAGTTGTACTTAAAGGTGGCATTGCAGTTTATGCGATTACAGGTGATCCCAATGCATCTATTCCTACGCCACAGCCTATGAAAGGTCGTCAGACGTTTGGCTTCTATGGACAAGGTCCTCAAAATTGTGCGATGACATTTTTGCCAAAGATTGCTGTGGAAGAAGGTTTACCAGAGAAACTAGGCTTAAAACGACAAATCGGTACAGTAAAAAATTGTCGAAATATTAGTAAAGCAGATATGAAACTTAACAACGCTACACCGCAAATTGATGTCAACCCAGAGACATATGAAGTGAAAATCGATGGGGAATTAGCAACTTGTGAGCCAGTAGATGTATTGCCGATGGCCCAAAGATATTTCTTATTCTAAACATTTTGCAATGTGAATTGTTAGAATATTGCAGGAAATATAGTTTCAGTTTACTTTTTAGAAATTTATCATTAAATAAGGGGTGCAAACAGCATGTTAATCGAGAAAATTATCGGAAATATCGCTCAAGAAGAAGAAATTGAAAGCAAGTTAACAGAATGGATCGAACTTGACTGGGAAGAGTTAAGCAAACGTATTCTTCGTACAGAAACAGATAAAGGGACGGATATCGCTTTGCGTTTAAGCGGTGAAGAACCGTTAAAATATGGGGATTTATTATTCGAAGACGGGCATCGACGTATTGCTATCCGGACAAAATTAGAACCTGTCATTGTCATCTATCCAGATAATATGGTGGAAATGGGCAAAGCTGCGTTTGAATTAGGTAATCGTCATACACCATGTTTAATTGAAAACGATGAAATTATTGTACGTGCCGACCATACAATTAATCCGTTATTAGACGAAGTAGGTGTCAAATATGAAACGACAGAGAGACGCTTCCAACAACCGTTCAAATACCGTGGACACGCTCACTGATTTCTCTTTGCTGCGTTTATTACAAATTCATGATTCCGCCTTTCCAATCGGCTCATATACACACTCATATGGAATGGAAACGTATATTCAGGAAGATTTGATTCGAACGAAAGAACAGTTAATTGAATTTTGTAGAACCTATTTATTCCACAACTTGGTTTATGGAGATGCATTAATTATTCAAGATGCGTTCCATGCAACAAAATCTAGCAATAAAGTGCGTCTTGCTGAGCTAGATGAGCTTTGTGGGGCAATTAAACTAGCAAAGGAATCAAGAGATGCTAGTGTGAACGTAGGCAAACAATTTATTCGAACTGTAGCTCCTTTAATTGACAGTCCTTTATTAGAGCAGTGGAAGCACAAGATAGACAAAGAAGATGTCAAGGGCCATTATGCAGTCCTTTATGGCATTTATAGTGAAGCACTTGGTGTCGATGTATATCACGCAGTCATGACATTTATGTATGCGTCGTTGAGTGGATTAGTTCAAAATGCAGTGCGTGCAGTGCCTTTTGGACAAAACACGGGCGTACAAGCTTTAAATGAACTGCTTATTTATGTAGAGCAAGCAGCACAAAAAGTGATGGATTTGACGATAGATGATTTATCTAATAATGCATTAGGAATTGAACTTGCATCTATGAAGCATGAATTTTTATTTTCAAGATTATTTATTTCTTAAGTAGGGAGTTGGAATTTTATGAAACCAATACGAATTGGCATTGGTGGACCAGTAGGGTCAGGAAAAACATCGTTAGTTGACCAATTAACGCGCGCTATGCATGAGCAATATAATGTGGCTGTCATTACCAACGATATTTATACTCGAGAAGACGCGCAATATTTAATAACGCATGGTGTACTAAATGAGGAACGCATCGTTGGTGTTGAAACAGGTGGATGTCCACATACAGCAATCAGAGAAGATGCATCGATGAACTTTGCAGCAATTGATGAACTAAATAAACGTTTCCCAGATTTAGATATTATTTTCTTAGAAAGTGGAGGCGATAATTTATCGGCTACATTTAGTCCTGAACTTGTTGATGGTTATATTTATGTAATTGATGTAGCAGAAGGTCAAGATATCCCACGTAAAGGTGGACCTGCCTTAACACGTTCAGATTTATTGCTTATCAATAAAACATCACTTGCTCCTCATGTTGGCGTGGATTTAGATGTGATGGATGTAGATGTAAAAAAAATGAGAGCCGGACGACCGTACATTTTTGCGGATGTTCGCTCACAAACAAATGTAGATAAAGTTGTAGCGTGGATACAGCACCAGATGTTATTAGAGGGTGCTGAAGCAGTTGACGCAAATGTCTAAGGAAGTAAAAGTAAATCATTTTGGAAAATTAGACATGGCATTTGAGCCTAGAAGAGGGTACACACGACTTGTTCATGTGTACCAACAACCTCCCTTGAAGGCAAGTCGAGAATTATATGAAGGTCAAAATCCGACAGCAACCGTTTTTATCATGGAATCTTCAGGCGGCATGGTAGCAGGGGATAGGAATGAAATTGATATAAAACTAGCTCCAAACAGTCAAGTTCGACTAAAGCAACAATCAGCTTTAAAAATTTATCCTTCTCATACAGGGGAACTTTGTACACAGTCCATTCATGTTAAATTGGGAGAAGGTGCGCGTTTAGAATGGATGCCAGAAGTGACTATTCCTTTCGAACGAGCAAAATTTCAGGTAGATACATCAATTCGAATGATGGCTAGTTCTACGTTAATTTGGGGAGAAATAATCGCCCCTGGCCGAGAAATGCGAGGAGAAATTTTTGATTTTCAGTCGTTTCGTTCGCAATACAAATTATATGTAGAAGATTCTTTAATAGCCTTTGATACGTTGCATTTAAAACCAAAGGAGATGGATTTTTCATCAATTGGCTTACTTGAAAAAGCTTTGTACGTTGGTTCATTATGGATTGTATCCCCGAATGTTGACAAACTTAATGTAAGAGATTTACAGGAAGTGATATATGCGGAAAGTGATATGCAGGCAAGTGTGACGAAGCTTAATGATCATGCTATTCATTGTAGATGGCTTTCGAAAGAGCAACGGACACTACATAAAGAGATAAACCGCATGTTTTCACATGTTTCAAATTTAATGTAAATACGTATGTTGATTTTTAAAGGAGATAGAGAGAATTGAAAAAGTTTTCATTATTTATAATGTTAACAGCTCTTGTTTTAAATCTTGTTGGCTGTGGAAAAGAGTCTACGCAAGCTGGAGAAAAACAAAAGTCTGCTGCGTCATCATCACAAGCGAATGAACTTATTTATGCCTCGGAGTCTGAGTTTGCAGGCTTAAACCCAATTTTAGAAGAAACAAATTTAGATGCTTTTTTATTTCGTGGATTACTGCGTTTTGATGAAAATAATTTACCAGTCAATGACATTGCAGAAAATGTGCAAATCTCCGATGATCAGTTGACATATACAGTGAACATAAAAAATGATGTGACATTCCATGATGGTCAAGTTTTAACGGTGGATGATGTCATTTTTACAATAGAAAGTATTGTAGACGATCACAATGCCTCGTTTTTAAAATCTGATTTTATTCACGTGGTAGCAATGGAGAAAGTGGATGAAACGACAATGAAAATAATGTTAGATGAGCCATTCACACCGATGTTGGATAAGTTAACAGTTCCGATATTACCGAAACACGCATTTGAGGGACAAGATATGCGCACAGCTTCCTTCAATGAAGAACCAATAGGAGCTGGTCCATTTATGTTCGACAAATGGGAACGTGGAACGAGTTTAACATTGAAAGCCTATTCTTCCTTCTTTGGTACAAAAGCTTCTCTAGAAAAAGTGATCTTTAAATTTATCCCAGATAGCAATGTTCGAGCGTTACAACTTAAATCCGGAGAAGTCGATATCGCTTTACTGGATCCTACACAAATTGCCGAGCTATCGCAAGTTGAGCATTTAAAAATGTATGAAGTAGATTCAGCGGATTACCGTGGAATTTTATTTAATATGCAATCAGAGCTTTGGAAAGATGTAAATATCCGAAAGGCTATTAGTTATGCGACAGATCGCGCAGGAATTGTAAAGGGTATTTTACAAGGTTTTGGTACAGAGGCATATTCGCCACTACAAAAGCATGCATTCGCCAATGAAAATATTGAGCAATATGCATACAATTTAGACAAAGCAATTGATTTACTTGAACAATCAGGTTGGAATTTAAATAATGATGGTTTCCGCTATAAAGATGGTCAAAAGCTTGGTTTTACCATTACCGTGCCTGTAACAGATAGTGTACGTGTCAATATGGCTAACTATGTTGCCGAGAGTTATAAAGCAGTAGGTGCTGATGTTGAAGTAGCTGCATTAGATTGGAGTAATATTGTGATTGAGGAAACAGATACGTTTATGGTTGGTTGGGGCAGTCCATATGATGCAGACCATCATACGTATAGCTTGTTTCATACCAATCAATCAAGCTTAACCAGTGCTGGCTACAATTATGGGAGCTATTCAAACGCAAAAGTGGATGCGCTATTAGAACAGGGTCGTGTAACGGTTGACCCTACTGAACGCAAAGCCATTTATATGGATTTACAAGAGGAATTAGCAGAAGATCCACCGTTTGCTTATTTTGCATATGTTGATGCAGTGTATGGTATCAATAAAAATATTAGTGGCGTGAAAGAACGTATATTGGGCCATCATGGCGCAGGCTTCTTATGGAATGTCGAGGAGTGGAAATGGCATGATCGCTAAGTGGATTGGGAAGCGCGTGATAATGGGGACAATTGTCCTCATTGTCGTGAGCTTCCTATCTTTTTTCATCTTGCATGCTGCGCCAGGAGATCCAGCTGCTGCTTACTATGGTGGAAATTTACAAACTTTAACGACTGCTGAAAAGGAAAGAATTGCACAAGCTTTCGGTTTAGATAAACCTGTGCTGGCTCAATACGCTATTTGGCTCAGAGAGGCTATCACAGGAAATTTAGGTTATTCTGCAAAAGAAGGAAGAGCGGTTTCAACCATTTTACTCGAGAAGTTGCCAAATACGTTACAGCTTGTTGGCATCACTTTAATGATATTAGCAATCATATCTACGTGGTTTGGTTTATTGGCTGGAATGAAAGAAGGTTCTCTACTAGATCGAGGATTGTCTATTTTTAGTATTGCTAGCTCGGCTGTTCCTTCTTTTTGGTTAGGCATATTATTAATGATGATCTTTTCAGTGCAGTTAGGTTGGTTCCCCTCCTCCGGCATGAGTGATGTACGAGGGGGAGGGGGTATTGCCGATAGATTACACCATATCTTCCTACCAGTAGCAGTTCTTGTACTTTCTCATGTCGGCATATTCGCGCGATTTTTACAGGACTGCGTTAAGAGTGAAAGTAAGAGCTATTATGTTCAGGTTGCTCGTGCTAATGGTGTTGCAGAACAAGAAATTAGAAAAAATATTTTGCGTAATGCATTTATCCCATATGTAAATTATGTAGGGGTTACGATTCCGTCATTTTTTGGCGGTTCAATCGTTGTAGAGTCACTATTTGGCTGGTCTGGTTTAGGACAGCTACTCGTCAAATCGGTGATGGTGAAAGATTTCCCATTATTAATGGGTGGAGTGCTAATTATCGGTGTGGTCGTTGTTGTTAGTCTTTTTATTATTGATGTCTTAATGGTTGTTATTAATCCTAAGTTAAGAAGGGGTGTGCTGCGCTGTTGAAATCGCGAAAAATGCTCTTTTTCTGGCTTATAATACTTGCTATTATTTTTGTTTCGACTGCTTTTTCATCATTTTTAGCGCCATACGAGCCAAATTCGATGGATATGAATAGTATTTATGCAGCCCCAAGTGGTGATCATTTGCTAGGTACGGATCAGCTAGGTCGTGATGTACTTTCGCGCTTACTTGTAGGAGGGAAAGTGACCCTTTTGATAGCGGTAGTATCTGTTGTGATTTCCACCATCATTGGGTTTATATTTGGCGGAATTAGTGGATATTTCGGGGGAGTGCTAGACATAGTCATGATGCGATTACTAGAAGCGTTTTTAACCATCCCATCACTTGTCATCGTGCTTGCGTTTCAAGCTATCATGCGAGGGAGTGTGTGGAATATGGCAGTCATTATGGGCTTGACAGGATGGTTTGTCACGGCACGTATTGTTCGCTCTGAATTTATGCGACTAAAGGATTCAGAATTTGTCCACATGGCTGTGATGTTCCGTACACCTATGTGGAAAATATTGTTCGGCCATTTGTTGCGCAATAGTTTCCCGGCTATTTTTGTCGTGACGTTATTTAACTTTGCTGGTGCTATTTTCACGGAAGTATCGCTTAGTTTTTTAGGAATCGGAGTGCCTCCAGCAACGCCGTCTTGGGGGACCATGTTATATTCAGCCCAAACAGATTTACTTGTTGGTGCATGGTGGATTGGACTATTTCCGGGGCTTATAATTTTCTTCACAATCTTATGTCTTCAATTTATCGGGGAGGCATTGAAGAAGCAAGGAGGTGAGCGTTCTCATGCTTAGCATTGATGGGTTATCTGTTTCATTGAACGGAAGACAACTTATCAATAATGTAACGTTTACAGTACCTAAAGGCCGTATTACGTCAATTATTGGGGAGAGTGGTAGTGGGAAAAGTATGACGGTATCTGCCATCCTTGGCTTATTACCTGTGCATGCACAGACGTCGGGAGCTATTTCTTTAAATGACAAAAATTTAGTCGAAATGTCCCCAAAAGACAAAGTGGAGCTACGCAAAATGCATTTCTTTACGGTCTTTCAAGATGCTGCAAATAGCTTTTCCCCCTCTACAAAAATGAAGCACCAATTATTTATCTTTACAGGGCATAAACAAGGACATTCGAAAATGGAATTTTATCAAAAAATGCGTGTGATTTTACAGGATTTAGATTTAACGGATGACATTATGGAACGCTATCCCTTCGAGCTCTCGGGTGGCATGCTGCAGCGGTGTATGCTTGCTTGTGCATTATATACTGAGCCCACTTTATTAATTGCTGATGAACCAACATCTGCCCTTGATATGCTCATTCAAAAGGATTTTATAGATTTGCTGAAAAAACTCAATGACGAAAAAGGGACTACTATATTACTCATCACACACGATTTGGACATCGCTGCTTCGGTCGCGCATGCAGTAGTGGTCATGAAAAAAGGTGAGGTCGTTGAAACGGGTCAGGTAAGCGATGTATTTGATAAGCCGCAACATCCATATACAAAGTTACTGTTAGAAAATCATTTTTAGGGGGAAATGTCATTGTTGCTGCAAGTTGAAAATGTTAGTAAAAGCTTTCATAAGGGGCAGCAAGTACTACAGCACGTGAACGTTTATGTTGGACATGGTGAAATCGTTGGACTGGTTGGTGAAAGTGGAAGCGGGAAAAGTACACTTGCTAAAATCATAATGCAGTTGGAAAGGGCCAACCAAGGTCACATTTATTTTAATGACGTGGAGATTACAAAGAAAAATTGTTCGTCATTTTATGAACACTGTCAGTTGATCTTCCAAAACGCGACTGCCGCTTTAAACCCAATGTGGACTGTAAAAGAATCATTATTGGAGCCATTACAGTATAAAAAAACAGTGACCAACAACGATTTGCATGCCATGCTCGATAAGGTAAAGCTACCAGTCGCTGTGTTAAATTGTTTGCCAAATGAGCTAAGTGGTGGAGAAAGGCAAAGAGTTAATTTGTTAAGATCCCTGTTAGTAGAGCCCAAATTGTTAGTGTGCGACGAAATTGTTTCCAGCTTAGACCGATTAACGCAACGGGAAATCATTGATTTATTAATCACACTAAATAAAGAACAGCACATGGCTATTTTATTTATTTCCCATGATTTAAAGGCTGTTTCCTATTTATGCGAACGCTTGTATGTCATGAAGGATGGAAAAATAGTCGATGAAGGTAAAAAAGAGCAGGGTGTTTTTCAATTGACCAACAGCTATGCCCAAAAGCTGTTTCAAGCGATGGGATGATAGATTTTTGCAGGGGACAAGCTATGATTGGACAAAGCGTTCTTCCTTAAAGAGTAGTTACTTCATGTTTATTTCCACTTTAGCTAAATTATTGTATAGCGCATTAAACAATCAACGATTAGCTTCGATAGCTTGACCGTTTTTGCATCTACAAAAGGCTAAATTAATGGAGTAGCTTTAGCGCCAAGGTATTGACGTTATAATTGAATGGGGTGATAGCGTTTGAAAAGCGTAAACATACAACTTGACCACAATAACTCGATTGAAATAACGCAGATAGATGATACTTTATTCGAAGTTCGCCTTAGTATGGATGGAAGTATTAGTATGTACTATATGACGCGGGCTCAACTAGAAAACCTTGAACAGCTAGGTGTTGATAGTCGTATTGAGATGATTCGCGCTGGGTTACTTCATGAATAATTGATTGCAGCTGAACAAAATTAATGCGAGGTGTTCCTTGATGACAAATAATAGAATGAATCCGAAAGTTGATGAATTTATAAGTCAAGCAAAAAAGTGGAGGGAAGAATTTGAGACGTTGAGAGATATCGTTCTAGCGTGTGAGCTGATCGAAGAAATAAAGTGGAAACATCCTTGTTACATGTTTGACAATAAAAACATAGTTCTAATACATGGATTTAAAGACTATTGTGCACTTTTGTTTCATAAAGGTGCCTTGTTAAAGAATTCCCATGGCATTCTCATTCAACAAACAGAAAATGTACAGGCGGCACGCCAGATTCGGTTTACCAATGTGCGGGAAATCGTTGAAATGGAAGCCATCTTGAAAGACTATATTCTTGAAGCCATTGAAGTAGAAAAGGCCGGTTTGGAAGTGAATTATAAACAGAATACCGAAATTATCTTTCCTGAAGAGCTTCAAAATAAATTCAATGAGTTCCCTGCACTGGAAACAGCCTTTGAAGCATTGACACCGGGTCGGCAAAGGACATACATTCTTTATTTTTCTCAACCCAAACAATCCAAAACTCGAGTGGCAAGGGTTGAAAAATATATACAGCAAATTCTCGATGGAAAGGGATTAAATGATTAGTTCATTTGATAGAAAATATCATTAATCAAACTAGAGGATATTGTTTTTGCTGCAAAGCTATTTTTTTAACGAACTGGGGCAATGTTAACTCTACACTCTACGACACAAAAAAATAATTTGGAATATTTTGTTATAATTGACATTAGAAATACACTTCTTTACAATTAATATTAGTAATCTATAAGGAATGTGACTTAGTCCATTTTCCTTCACAACTGAATAGCGTGTAGTAATAGGTGTAAATTGAAAATCAATTTACTAAAAGGGAAGTCGGTGTAAGTCCGACACTGTCCCGCAACTGTAAATGTGAGCGTCTTTTTTGAATACCACTGTCTATAGACGGGAAGGGGAAAGATGCGTTGACCATAAGTCAGGAGACCTGCCTATTACGAGTACACACCAAAACCCTACGAGGAATAGGAGGTGGCATGTTGACAAAACAGAATGTTCTGTTCGTCACAGTACGTCAAACGCCCATAGTAAAAGAAAGTATTCGGTATCGAACCGATTTTTTTCTATATGGGCGATGTTTGATGCTGCGTGATGAATGATATGTATAAGGTGTTAGAGCCATTGCGACGGATTTCCTCTTAAATATTAAGAAGAAATTCGTTTTTTTAGTGGTCGTATACCTGTCGTTTTGAAAATATGTACGAAAAGAGGAATGCACGTATGACGAATATTCATGTATGTACAGCACAGGAAAAGCAGCAATCAACGATGAAAATTTGTAAGCATCCACGCACAGAAGTAGGAAAGCAGACGAAGACAAGAATCGTTATCGAATCACTTGTCGATCAGTTTTTAGCAACAGGACTTATTCGCAACGAACAACTGTTTGATCGAATTTTATATAACAAAGAAATTATTTGGATTCAAAATGAAGACTATGATGGACATCTATTTGCCAAGGCGAGTGTGGCAGAAGAGTTAAAAACAAGAAAGAATGGCTTTATGATGTATATGCCGACCAATCCAATTGTTTATGAAGTGAACGGAGAAGCATATCATTTAATTACACGTATCGATTCGGTTCGTGCAAAACCAAATTTAGAAAGGCTTCACTTGAACCCGAAGCCCATTTTAAGCGCGGCACGTGTAAATGATCTATTGTGCTCGATGGTCATGCGTTTTTATGAGACGTATTTGGCAGATTTAGCGTTAGTCGTTGCGACAAAAAGAGAGTCTACTAAATTAACGAATCTAAAAAAATACGTAGAGCACGAATATGCGCAATTTATGCAAGCTGTAAAAGCACTGAATGATTACCATTTAAATTGGCACCCGCGTGGCAATGGTCATGAATTATTGCTCCAAACTATCGATAATTTACAATTATTAAAGAGTAAGCCAGGTACAGTGCTCATTGATTTTTCGAATAATCATGGCTATGTCATTGTGGAACCTGCGTATGTACTCGTTGAACAGTCAACGAGTACAGCGCATGCTTTATAATCGCCAGTCCTCCATTTATTGTGGAGGACTTATTTTTGTAGAAAATTTAAAAAGCTTTATAATCCGCTGAATTGTTTATAAAAAAGTTTATTAGAATCATTGTAGCTATTGGCATACTGGGGCATGAAGCCTTTTTATTGGGTTTCACTTTATTTTATGCAATGCATGGCAGCTTGTGCTTCCTGCCAGGGAACAGAGTAGCCTTTCCCTTTAGCGCAAAATATACTAGAGGATGTATATTCAGGATCGGCCTGTTTATCGTAGCCGATTTGAGTAATAATTTCCGCTGTATTATGGCAAACATCATAGCCATCAAATTGTAGCGACAATGAGCCTTTGCCATTTGTATACGCAGCAAAGACTGTACTATAGCCCATAAATGTAGCAACAGGTGCACGCCCCGTTAATATTACCTGTTGTTCAGTCAAAATTGGTGCATCGAATGTGCCGGCAGCTTGTTGAATATCGGTCATCATACGGCCAATAAAATCGTTAGGCGCCTTTAGCTTGAAGCGGTAATAGGGTTCAAGTAATAGATTTTCAGCTTGTTCAAGGCCTTGACGCAGTGCGCGGAATGTCGCTTCTCGGAAATCGCCGCCATCGGTATGCTTAATATGGGCTCTTCCTGTTAGAAGGGTGAACTGAATATCTGTGACAGGGAAGCCTGTTAAAAGTCCATGATGTTCACGCTCGAATAGGTGCTTTTCAATAAGTCGTTGATGACCGACAGATAAATCATCAGCGTGACAAGCATTGACAAACGTATTGCCAACTCCGCGTGTAGTTGGTGCCATACGTAAATGCACCTCAGCATAATGCTTTAAAGGTTCAAAATGACCATAGCCAGTTACTGTTGATGCAATTGTTTCCATGTATAAAATTTGTGGTTCACCAAATGTAATTGTCAGTGAAAAGCGATCTTTTAGCACTTCACTCAAAACCTCAAGCTGAATAACGCCCATTATATGTACGTGTATTTCCTGAAATTTCTCGTGCCATACAACACGTAACGAGGGCTCCTCCGCTTCAAGTAAACGGAAGATTTTCAGCACTTCCTTAATATGTTGTTGTCCTACATATTGCACCTTCGCTTGTAATGTTGGTATGAGTTCATATGGTTGGGGTCTTAACGAACTGCCCAGTATATCCCCAACATTTGCCTGATTAAGCCCCTTTACTGCAAATATTTCCCCAGCACTTACTACTTGCACCGTTTCAAAGCGATGTCCATTATATAAGCGTATTTCCGTCACTTTTTCAGACGCCTCACCAAATGTAAATTCATCACGCACATGCAGCGTGCCTTGTATTGCTTTCATAAATGTTAAGCGCTGTTGCCCGTCATGACGAATTTTAAAGACCTCTCCTTGAAACGCCTCTTCTTTTTTATAATAAGTTTCAGTCAGGAGGGAAAGTTGCATCAAAAATTCCTTGATGCCAATATCTTTTAAGGCGGACCCGCTAAAGCATGGGAAGGCTAACTCTTCCTGAATCATTGTTTGCAATCGAGTTAGACAAGTGTGGTTTTCCAGCGTTTCAGCAAGGAAAGCATCGAGTAACTGTTCATCGCGTTCAGCGAGCCATTCCTTAACAGGAGTTGATATAGTATCTATGTGAAGCGGTTGCTCTATTAACAAAACGTCAGTAGAGCATTCCTTTTGAAGTTGCGCCATGACTGCTTCGACGTCGGCACCATCACGATCAATTTTATTGATAAAGAACATAGTTGGTACATGGTATTGGCGTAGTAACTGCCACACTGTTTCAGTATGGCCCTGAACCCCCTCGACAGCACTAACGACAATAATGGCATAGTCCATGACTCGAATCGCACGTTCCATTTCAGGGGAGAAATCAACATGCCCGGGTGTATCGATAAGTGTGTATGTATCTTGGCCAATTTGCATGCGGGCTTGTTCAGCAAATATAGTAATGCCCCGAGCACGTTCAATCGCATGATTATCTAAAAAAGTATCCTGGTGATCGACACGTCCACGAGCTTGAATGCTATTTGTATGATAAAGTAACTGCTCCGAGAATGTCGTTTTCCCTGCATCCACATGAGCTAGTACGCCAATTGTTTTGTACATAAAAATCCTCATTTCCATCGTTCATTTCTCTTTATTGTAACAGAATTAATATAAAAAGATTTCATGTAAAATAGTTAGTGTTTATGTTTGAATAGTGCTAGATTATTAACTATTTTTATTATTGGCTATTTTTGTGTGATTGCTATCAAATTTCACTTCTGCTAGTCTTTCAAGTAGAATAAAATAAAAAATATGTAATGGTGCAAATGGCTTAAGTCATTTGCTTAAAAGGGAAATCGGTGCAAATCCGATGCTGTCCCGCAACTGTAAATGGGGAGTCTAGACAACATGCCACTGTAGGAAACTATGGGAAGGTGTATAGATGATGAGCCTAAGCCAGGATACCTGCCAATATGTACAAAATTTACATAGGACCACGAGGATGGTTGTAGTGATTGGTTGAAGAACCTTGGTTAATTCACTATGATATCCTCTTGGAAACAAGAGGGTTTTTTTATATTCTTTTATCTAAATTGCCTTCCAACATGCGCAGGACACTAAATAGCCAAGAAGTCCCTGATTTCTTACTATAACAAATGACACACAAAGGAGAAAACTAAACATGAACAAGTGGAAAGGCATATGGCTTATTCTTACAATTGCGTTGTTAAGCATTTTGGGTGCTTGCAGCAGTAAAGATCAACAAGAATCGGCTGCGCAAAGTGAAAAGGTAGTACCAGCACAAGCCGAGACTACGGAAATTACGATTGACAATAATGATACGACGCAAGTTTATACGGAAGCACCTAAAAAGGCGATTACTTTAAATCAGCATGTCACTGAAATAATGCTGGCTCTAGGCCTAGAAGATTCAATGGTAGGTACAGCTTATTTAGATGATAAAATTTATGAACCGTTACAAGCTGCATATGATAAGGTACCAGTATTAGCAGAACAATATCCGTCAAAAGAACAAGTAATTGATACAGAAGCCGATTTTTTATATGCAGGATGGAAAAGCGGTTTTGGAGAGAAAGGTGTTGGAACACCAGAAGAATTAGAGACACTTGGTATTCATACATATTTACATACATCCTCAAGTATAACGAATCCAACACTGGACGATATTTTTACCGATATTCGTAATATCGCATCCATTTTTCGAGTAGTGGATCGTGGGGAAGCTTTAATTGCGCAAATGACGAAAGAGGTAAAGTCTGTACGAGAAAAATTACCACAGGATCAGGAAGCGCTACGTGTCCTTGTTTATGATAGTGGAGAAAAGGAAGTCTTTACAGCTGCACAAAACTTTATGAATGAGCTTGTTACAGTTGCCGGTGGTCAGAATATCTTTGGCGATGTGGCATCCGGTTGGACAACTGTATCAAAAGAAGATGCAGTAGAACGTAATCCTGAAGTCATTGTTGTTATTGATTACGGTGCTACAACAGCCGAGGAGAAAATCAACTTCCTAAAAAATGATCCAGCGTTAAAAGAAACAGCCGCTGTAAGGAATGCGCGTTTTGTAATTTTACCGCTATCGGCAGCATCAGAAGGGGTACGTGCTGCAGAAGCGATTCATATTTTAGCGCAAGGGTTCTATCCAGAGAATTTCTAACTCTTGTGCATCATATACACGTAAATGGAAATGTAAATCTAAAGTAATTCGTAATAACAAAGGGCTAGCAATTTGCTAGCTCTTTTTCAAAGGGGAAGAGATTAGTGAACGCATTTCGTAATAATATTCCTGAAAAAACATTTGCAACACTCAATGAGAACGGGGAATTTACACGTCTAGCCGTAAGTCCTGGTATTATTAATAAACACTATACACCAGCGCAATTTCAAAAAATTGCAGAAGTTGTTGGTGAGCATGGAACCATTAAATATTCAGCCTCGTACAGTATCCTTTTGTCCGTACCTAGCAATGGAGTAGAGCAGGCAATAAAGTCATTACAAGAAGTTGGCTTGTATATTGCAAAACAAGGTTCGGTAGTTGCGATGAAGGCCTGTGATTTTTGTGATGGTGATAAAATGGAGGCTGCTGCAACTACGGAACAATTATACAATGCATTGGAAGGTATAGACGTTCCTAAAAGAATACGCTTAAATGTAAATGGTTGTGCATCTGCTTGCTATAATGCGGTTTATGACGATATTGGAGTCGTTTATCAGAAGGACAGTTTTGACATCTATTTAGGTGCAGTACCAATGGGTGCTCATGCACAGGCGGGTGCATTATTTGCTAAACGAGTACCGATGCAACATATAACAGGCTTTCTACATCAAATTATTACTTTGTATAAAGAACATGGACGCCAGGAAGAACCGTTTTTTAAATTTTACCGTAGAACAAAAACCGCTGTATTTTGGCAAGCACTAAAAAACGAGTGACTCAAAAGAGCCACCCGTTTTTTTAAGTAAGTTTTTGAATAAATACAACCTTTAAATAATTGAACTCAGGAAATTCACGTGGTACGCGGAAATCCTTTGGTAGGCCGAATTCTTCCACAATTTTATAGCGAGTATTTGTTTCTTTGAAAGCTAGGTCAATAAAGCCTTTAAATTTTTTCATGCCAAAGCTTGCATTATTCGTTGATGCGACAATGATACCATTTTTCTCTGTAATAGCGATGGCATCCATTAGTAATTTAGGATAGTCTTTGGCAGTTGAAAAGGTTATTTGCTTCGTACGTGCAAAGCTAGGTGGATCTAAAACAACAAGATCAAATTTTAAATGATGGCGCTGTGCATATTTAAAATATTGAAATACATCCATCACTTTAATGTCTTGTGCCTCGTAGTCAATGTTATTGACACTAAATTGCTCTATTGTTTTCGCTACACTACGTTTGGCTACGTCTACACTAGTTGTTTTCATTGCTCCTCCAAGAGCCGCTGCAACTGAGAATGCCCCTGTATATGAGAATGTATTCAACATACTTTTATGTTGAGAATAACGCTCACGAATAGTAAGTCGCACTTCACGTTGATCGAGGAAAATACCTGTCATTGCACCATCATTTAAATTAACAGCGTAATTCATGCCGTTTTCCTTCACAATGATTGGAAACTCGCCAGGCGTACCCATCACGAAATCGTCCTGTTCCATATATTGCCCTTTACTATCAAAACGCTTTTTCTCATATACGGCTTTATAGTTTACTGTCTCTGTAAGTGCCTCGTAGACCGCTTCTTTAAATGAATAGATGCCTGCACTGTACCAACTCACCAGATAATAGCCATCAAAAAAGTCAATTGTTAGTCCACCAATACCATCACCTTCACCATTAAAGACCCTGAAGGCAGTAGTATTTCCATTATTAAAGAAAGCTTCACGATTTTGAATGGCTTTTTTAATTTTTTTGACAAAAAACGCTATATCTATTTCTTCATTAGCGTCAGGCGTTAATATCCAGCCGATACCTTTATTTTGTATACCATAATAGCCTGTACCAATAAAACGGTTATGGATATCAGTGATTCGCAATAGGGCTCCTTCTTCTTGAGGAAGTTTACGTACGTCAACCGCTTCTTTTGAAATAAGCGGATAGCCTTTTTTTAATGGTCCAGCAAATTGATTGTTAATTTGTAATGCAATAGTTTGTGTCATGTTGTCATCCTTTAAAAACATTTTGCTCTATTATCTCATTGTTTGGTAGTGTTAGACAAACTTATTTCATAAATGCAGCGATTTTTTCAACAGTATCAATAGTAGCTACTTCGAAAAACTCCATTTTGCTGAAGTAACTATGGATCAGTCCAGCCATTTTTACATGTTTGACAATTACACCCGCAGCGGCTAATTTTTGTGCATAGGCAAGGCCTTCATCAAAGAGTACATCTGCTTCTGCCGCTATGATGATTGTCTTAGGTAAGACGCTCACATCTTCAAGAAGCAGTGGAGATACAAGTGGATTTGTATAGTTATCAACCTCTGTATAATGACTAGCAAACCATTTCATTCCTAATTTGTCTAAGCCAAAGTGTTCACCAAAAGTAGCGTAAGAAGTAGTAGTAAAATCAATATTTGTGACTGGATAAATAAGTGCCTGGGCTGAAATTTTGGGTCCATTTAAGACGGCAGCTAAATAGGCGACAACCGTTGCTAAATTACCACCAGCGCTATCTCCTGCAACTGTCATACGCGATGCATCCCCACCAAAAGTTACTATGTGTTCATATACCCAAAGTAAGCCATCATAAGCATCAAGCAGTGGTGTTGGAAAGGAATATTCAGGGGCTAAACGGTAATCTACTGATACGACGATTGCTTGTGCTTTTTCAGCGAGTAATTGGCAACCTGCATCAGCGGACTCTAAATCACCAAATACCCAGCCTCCACCGTGGTAATACACAATAACGGGTAATAATTTGCCAACAACAGGTGTATAAATACGTACATTAATTTCTGCTCCATCACGCACCGTTATTCGTTTATCGATAATCGAAGCAAGTTGTGGGACGCGAGTAGATTGCCATTTGGGGACAGCTCGAATAGCTCTTGCTTGTTGGGGCGTTATTTCATAATAATGCTTACCCGAATCAGTTGCATTGATATAGCTTACAGCTTCATTCGTTAACCATGTCATGCTTATCAGTCCTTTATCTTTACGTTTGTTAATCTTATTATAAACTATTCGTATAATTTTACTAGGATTTAATAACGAAAAAGAAAATAAATTTATTATTGAGCTGAAATAATGCGGTTGTATAGCAAAAATATGTTTATAATATAATGAACTAGTTAACTAGGAGGGAACAAAATGATTTCTTTAATTGTAGCACATGATGAAAAGTACGTAATTGGTTACGAAAATGGTATGCCGTGGCATCTCCCAGGCGATTTACAATACTTTAAGGAAAAAACAATGGGCAAGCCTATGATCATGGGACGCAAAACGTTTGAATCCATAGGCAGACCGCTTCCGGGGCGTCGCAATATTGTCATCAGCCGTGACGAAAGTTATCATGCTGACGGTATTGAAACAGTAACAAGTTTACAGGCAGCTATCGATCTTGCAGGGGATGTACCAGAAATTATGATCATTGGTGGCGAACAAATTTTCCGCTTATCCATGCCAATAACAGATCGAATATACGTCACAAAAATTAATCATACGTTTAATGGGGATACATACTTCCCGAAATATGAAGAGGACTTTATGGAAGTTTCGTCACAACAACCGGAGACAGCACCAGAAGGATACACGTTTCAATATCAGATTTTTGAACGAAAAGCTCAAATTCATTAATCATTCGTATACAGTGCTAGTCAGTCATAATCAAGGTGGGGCTGTCTAAAATGTCCTTTAAAACAATAAAATATGACCTTCGTATATGGTAAAAATCCGCTTCGCTTTCCCACAAGCAATGCATGAGCCACTAACGCTCCCTGCTGGTCTCATGCTCTTGCTTTTTCCTACTCCTGTACTACGTTTCAATCACGTTTTCGTTGCAAATACGATACGCAGGGGTCTACGCGGATTTTTACGTTTACATCCAAAAAACTGCCTACTTGGATATAGCTAAGCAAGTTGTTTTTACTTTTGGGACAGCCCATTTTACTATAGGTAAAAATAGATACAGGCATACATGGAACCACAACCTGCTAAAACAAAGAGGTGCCAGATTGTATGGTTGTAGGGAAGGGAGCGCCATGCGTAAAAAATAGCACCAACTGTATAAAAAAGACCACCAGCTAATAATAGGGAGAAGCCATGATTCCCTAAGTACAAATAAAGGGGCTTTATGGCAAATATAATGAGCCAGCCCATACCGATGTAAAACAGTAGAGACAAAATTTCAAAGCGATTGATAAAAAAGCATTTAAAGAGTACGCCCAGAATGGCAAGTGTCCATATAATACAAAGTAACGTAACGCCTAAGCTGCCACCAATAGCGAGTAATAGAAAAGGTGTATAGGTGCCTGCGATTAAAATATAGATAGAAGAATGGTCGAGGATGGCAAAAAAGTACTTGTATTTTTCAGGCATACTATGGAGTAGAGTCGACATTAAAAATAAGATGATGACGGAAGCACCAAATACACTAAAAGTTACAATATGCATGGCACTGCCATGTCGAACACCTGCTAAAATCAGGACAATGAGGGCAGGAATACTAGCTATAAAACCGACGCCGTGGGTAATAGCGTTCCAGAGCTCTTCTTTCCACGTTTTATAGTCAAATGAATTCATCATTGTGAACACGTCCTTTCGTTACTATTACTATACCCCGATAACTTACGTTCGACTATTTACATTTGTCATATCTTTCATGTCAAAAGTGTCATACCGATTTTCTAACTTTTTAAGAGGCAATTATTAGACAAATTCAACTAAAAAAAGCTATAGTATCAAAGGTAAAGTCCTCGAAAAAGACTAGGAATTGACATGTCAAATGACAAATGTCATGTTTACATATTGAAACATTAGTCTATATAATAATTTTAATGAAGTAAAAGGATGTGTCAAAGTGGGACGAATTCATATTGTAACGGACTCAACTTGCGATTTAACTAAAGAAGAAGTAGCACAACACGGTATACATATTGTGCCGTTAACGATCCAAATTGATGGGAAAACGTATATAGACGGCGTAAATTTAGAGCCACAACCATTTTTAGGCTTAATGAAGGAAGCCAAAGATTTACCAAAAAGCTCGCAACCTGCACCAGGGAAATTTAAAGAATTATATGATGATCTGGGTAAAGATGGCGATCAAATCATTTCAATTCATATGACAGGTGGCATGAGTGGTACTGTAGAGTCTGCTCGACAAGCTGCTCAAATGACAGATGCAAATGTCACAGTTATCGATTCACGCTTTATCGCAATTGGACTTGCCATTCAATTAAGAGAAGCGATAAAAATGCGCGATGCGGGAGCTACAGTTGAACAAATCGTCGCACGCCTTGACCAAGTACGAGACAATACTCATTTATATGTAATTGTTGATACGCTCGAAAATCTTATTAAAGGTGGACGTATCGGTAAAGGAACAGGCTTTATTGGTTCGCTGCTCAATATTAAAGTTATTGCGAACTTAGAAGGTGGGGCCTATAACCCTGTGTCAAAAGTACGTAGTCATAAACAAGTAGTGAATTTCTTATTTAAGCAATTCCAAGCAGATACAGCTGGTAAAACCGTGAAGGCGGTTGGGATTTCCCATGCTGATGGTTTGACAACTATGGGTGGACCATTAAAAGAATTAATAGAAAGCACAGGTTTTGATGAAGTAGAAATTGCTTTTACATCACCAATTATTTCTACACATACTGGTCCAGGTGCGATTGGATTTATTTATTTTTCAGAATAATAGTCAAGAGCTGCTACATAAATAATTGTAGTGGCTTTTTATTTACTTTCAAGAAGTATGCCAATGCCTACAGAAATATGGAGAGGGCGTCATAGTAGTTATAGGGTGAATAGGAAATTTGTGCGGTGATGACAGTCTGTTATCTGAGGCAAATTTTTTAAAAGACGAATAAGCAAAAACTTGGAGTTCTAAAACGGAAGATAAGGGGAAAAATGTGGTTTTAGTGGGATGAAACAGATGAATTTATTTCTAAAGCGAAGCATAGTCGCTTTTCATTGCAGCGTGAACTATCTATAATAGTAGTAACAGTAAAAGATGGAAGGTGGTCAAATGGACATCTGGCGAGTAATTTTGTCATGTTTGATCGTCTTAGTACTAAGTGGTTGTGCTATTTCAATAGATGAACCGAATCCGCAGACTGAACCAGTAGGTGATCAGGCAGCGACGGAGCAAGATATGAGACAGGATGAGCAACAAACAGAAGACGAGGCTGAACCCTCTAGCAATATGTTGACGCAAATTTTTGAACATTTTTTTGAACCTTCACCAGAGGATTTACGGCAAATTGATGATGAAAATGCAAAGCAACTACATTACTTGGCACTAGGTGATTCTTTAACAGATGGTGTTGGTGATGAGTATAGTCAAGACGGTTATGTTGGAAGATTAGCAGATTCCTTACTCACTTGGCCTTCGATTTCAGAAGTTGAAGTTGATAATCGAGGAAAAAGGGGAAGACGTAGTGATCAGCTATTAAAATTAGTGAAAAAAGGGCATTATGATGAAGAGTTGCAACAAGCACAACTCATTTCACTGACAATGGGTGGCAATGATGTGATGAAGGTTGTCAAACAGGATCTATTTAATTTAAAACGAGATGCGTTTGATGCTGAATTACAGGCCTATGAAAAACGTTATAGTAAAATTATTGATGGTATTCGTGCAAAAAACCCAACAGTACCTTTACTACTTGTTGGCTTTTATAATCCATTCTCTATTGTCACAAATGAGGCCAATGAGTTTGATACAATTATTACGGAGTGGAATAACGTAATTGAAAGGGTAGCTAGTAAGGATTCAAATGCATGCTATGTATCAGTGGAAGATTTGTTCGATTCGAACGAAGAACTCGTATATCATACGGATTTCTTTCATCCGAACGCAAAAGGTTATGAAAAAATGAAAGAGCGAATTTTAGAAGCAATGGGGCAATGCAAAATGGAAAAGAAGATTAACAAGGAAATAGGCTTCGAGGAGTGACAAAATGAATAAATGGAAATTCGCATTTTTCGCGTTAGCGGGAACGGTACTTTTTGCGATCCTCCTCGTCGTTTATTTAGCTACGAAACCAGTAGATGGAGTAAATTTAGCGAAGAGTTCAGAAAGTGAAGAAATAAAAGGGAATGTACTAGTCGTTCAAACCACAACCAAAGAATTTGAGTCGATATCGAAGAAGTATTTAAAAGATACGGCTATGGGTTCACCGTTACCAATTGATTTCACAATTGGCGATGACATTCAACTAAAGAGTAAATTGACTGTATTTTATACAGAAATCCCAATTACGATGAATTTTGAGCCGATTGTGGATGAGAAAGGCAATATTATATTAAAGCAAACAGAGATGAATGTCGGCCTATTGAATATTCCACCGGAGACGACGATGAAAATTATGCGTGATTCGGTGGAATTCCCTTCATGGATAACAGTGAATCCAAATAAAGCGGAAATTTACATTGATTTATCACGTGTAAATATTGCTACTGGATCACGTGTTCGCGCAAAGGAATTAGACTTACCAAACGATAAGATTTTACTGGAAATTATCGTTCCTGGTCAATAAGGAGTGAAAACAATGGCAATGCAATATGCAACGTTTGCGGGTGGCTGTTTTTGGTGCATGGTCAAGCCATTCGATGAGACACTAGGTATAGAATCCGTGATTTCTGGCTACACAGGGGGACATGTTGAAAACCCAACATATGAACAAGTGTGCTCTGAAACAACAGGTCATCTAGAAGCTGTTCAGATTATGTTCGATGATGAGCTTTATTCGTACGAGCAACTACTGTCAACATTTTGGGCATTAATCGACCCTACAGATGCTGGGGGGCAATTTTATGATCGTGGAGAGTCTTACACAACGGCGATTTTTTATCATGATGAAGAACAACGTGAATTGGCAGAACGCTCAAAGGCTGATTTAGCAGCATCAGGGAAATTTAATAAACCGATTGCTGTGAGAATTTTACCGGCAAGTACATTTTATGCAGCAGAAAATTACCATCAATATTATTATAAAAAAAATCCAATGCACTATGAACGTTATGCAGTCGGTTCTGGTCGCAAAGCGTTTCAAGAGCAACACTGGGGGCACAGAAAATGACCAAAGAACAACGTTTAAAAGAACTAACAGATATGCAGTACTATGTGACACAGGAAAATGGGACAGAACCACCGTTTCGCAATGAGTATGATCAGCATTTTGAAGATGGCATTTATGTCGATATTGTTTCGGGCAAGCCATTGTTTAGCTCACTCGATAAGTTCGACGCAGGTTGTGGCTGGCCAGCATTTGCTAAACCGATTGTTAAGGAAGAAGTGACAGAGAAATTTGATACAACACATGGGATGCGTCGTGTAGAAGTGCGTAGTAAAGAGGCTGATTCACATTTAGGACATGTCTTCCCAGATGGCCCAATGGAACTAGGGGGCTTGCGTTATTGCATTAACTCTGCAGCTCTGCGTTTCATCCCTAAAGAGAATCTTGAAAAAGAAGGCTATGCTGAGTATATTTCATTGTTTAAATAATAAAAGCTCCTAGTACTAGGCACTTCAGAATGTAGTCAAACTCAACGAAATTTGAGTTTGGCTACATTTTCTTTTGAGAATAAATAGTAAGAAACCATCATTTCCGCTACAGCCCGCGCTTTTCGCGGGAAAGACTTCAGACTCCTTGTTGCTACGCTCCGACCCGAGCGAAAGTTGCGAGTAGCCTAGCGAAAAGGCAGGAGACCTGAGCGAAAGTTGCTTATAGCCGAGCGAAACGACAGGAGACCCGAGCGGTATTTGCTTATAGCCGAACGAAAACCGTACTAGGTTTTTTTATGAACTTTCTACGACTTTTCTAGAATTACTTAGGGGCAAGTGGAGGTGTGCTTCATATTGGTGGTGTCCATGCTAACCTTGAAATACATTATCAAGGTCTATAAACACTCGGCATACTGCCTAATTCTTGTCGGTGACACAAAAAAGAATGTCCCTGAAAGAGACATTCTTATAGGTGTTACACTTTAAATTCACTCACGACATTACGTAGGCTATCTGCCTGGTGAGCCAGCTCTGCCGCTGCTGCGTTGATTTCTTGCATAGATGCAGAACCCTGTGTTGCGGCAGCAGCTGATGTAACGGTATTACTAGCTGTTTGCTCAGTGAACGCATTCATATGTACAAAATCGCTTGCAACGGCATTACTATAATCAAGTGTTAACGCAATTTTCTCTACCATTTCGGTAATAATTGTCGTTGTTTCTTTGGTATGCGCTAAAATATTCGACAGCGATTGATTTGTTTCATTGGTTACTTCAACTCCTCGAATGACAGAGATAACCCCTTCATGGTTTTGCGAAATAATCGATGTCACTTCATCTTGAATAGACGTTACAATAGAGGTCACTTCTTTCGCAGCTGATTGAGACTGCTCAGCTAACTTCCGAACTTCATCTGCAACAACAGCAAAGCCTCTCCCATGATCACCTGCACGAGCAGCTTCAATTGCTGCATTTAATGCAAGGAGATTAGTTTGCTCGGAAATAGCAGTTATTGTACTGATAATTGATGTTATATCTGTAGATTTGCGACCCAGTGCCTCGACGGTTGTAGTAGTAGATGCCATAGTTTCTTCAATAGACTGCATAACCATAGAGGATTGCTGGACTGAACGACTGCCTTCGTCGGCGGCTTGTTGCATGGCAAGTGAAGCTTGCTGTACCCCAGTCGTTAGCTCAGTTAACTGATGCATAGAATGTTCCAAATCACTCATTTTCTGTTGTGCACTGGTCATACTATGAATCGTATTTTCACTATCACTTGCAATATCTGCTGTCGTATCTGCAATATTTTGAATCGTCCGTGCATTATCCTCTGCCAATGCCATGAGTTCCTGACTACTGCTTGAAACGTGATCAGCAAGCTGACTCACGCGTTTAATGAGGTTCGAAATAGAGATAATTAGTGTATTTGTCGATGCAGCAATGACTGAGAATTCATCATTGTTCCGTACATGGACGCGTCGTGTTAGATCACCACCAGCTTGTGCAATATCTAGAATCGAGTGGTTAATAGCTGATGTATTGTTTTTTAATGATTTAAATAACATATAGCCAAACGTAAGCATCGCAATTAGGCCGACCATCGATATGATAAAAAATGTCATATTTGAAACTCTGATTTGTTGATTGAGTTTACTTAGTTTTGCTTTATTGGATTCATCCATAACAGAGTTGATTGATTCAATATTATTATCAATATGGATTTTCATAGTTTCACCGGTACCGTTCATCATGAGCTTACGAGCTTGTTCGAGTCCAATTTCATCACGCATTGTCATTACTTTTTTAGAGTACTCAAGGTAGTTTTTGTAGTATTGACCGATTGCTTGCATATGGCCCAGTTCGAGTTCACGATCTGCAAATTTTTCTTGTAAAGCGCCAATTTTTTTATTGATAGCATCAATTTTCATATTATAGGAAGTTGAATAACTGCCGTTTCCGGTGATTAAATAGGCTTGTTCAAGATTGGTTAATCTAGCGATTTCATAGGCAAGTTGGTTGACCGTTAATTGTTCTTGTACATTTTTCTCTGTGAAATCTTTCATTTGTTGTTGCAGATTTGTAATGTTGACGTACGATAATATACCCATTACAGCATTAATAAGGATAAGTAGTGTGAAAATAATCAACACTTTCCCGCGGATTAAATGATAAAAACGTTGTCGTTTTTCTTTAGTAGGAGGGAGATTAGGCCTACTACCCTTTGAATTTGGACTTTTTCTTTTGAAAAAGCCAGATTCAAAGAGAGAAGGGCGTTTTTTCGTTGAATTACTTCGATTATTAGAGTTTTGCATCGCCATCACCTTCCTAAATTTGTATAGTCGATTTCAATTTTATCGCATTATGCTAAATATTTCTATTATATTTTCATAAAATTTTCATTTTTCTGATAAAAAAGCAAGTTATCTTTCTGTGAGGATAGTCATAACAAATGAACTTAAAATATTCTATTATACCTAATAGGAAAAAATACTTAAAAGAAAATAAAAAATTTTTTATGACGAATTGTAATTTTTTTGATAAACTAGCGAAAAGAAAAATGTGGGATCAGGAGGTACTTTTCGGATATGAAAAAAAGCTTTTATTTATATGTATTAACATTTCGAGGGGGAGATTGGTCAGATAGAAAGGTACGTTTTGCAGAAGAGATGTTTCATGAGCATAATTTTCCAAAGCAAAGTGCGGATTTTGATGAGCTGTCTACATATATCGAAACATATGCAACAGATAATTTAACTACGGAAGTATTTGATGAATTATGGGATTTATATGTGGGTCATGAACAATAAATCGGAATACTTTGATTACTCTTTCTTTTTAAGTTGCTAGACGTCTATCATTGCGTAAATATGAGAAACAAAGTATCATTTAAAGTGATAACTGACAGAAAAGAGGGATTGCAGTATGAGTATTCATATTAATGCAAAAAAAGGCGAAATCGCTGACACAATTTTACTTCCAGGGGATCCGCTGCGTGCAAAATACATCGCAGAAACTTTTTTAGAGGATGTTACTTGTTATAACGAAGTTCGTAATATGTTTGGTTATACAGGTACGTATAAAGGTAAACGTATTTCTGTACAAGGTACTGGTATGGGTGTGCCATCTATTTCGATTTATGCAACTGAGTTAATGCAAGAATATGATGTTCAAAAATTAATTCGCGTAGGTACTTGTGGTGCAATTCAAAAAGACGTAAAAGTTCGCGACGTAATTTTAGCTCAGGCAGCTACATCTGATACGCGTATGAATCAAATCATCTGGGGTGGCGCTATCGATTTTGCACCAATCGCAGATTTTGATTTATTATTAAAAGCGTATAATGCAGGTAAAGAAGCTGGCCTAAAATTACAGGTAGGGAATATCTTCACTGCAGATTTATTCTACTCTGATGAACACCAAAATGAAAAGCTAGCTAAATACGGCGTATTAGCAGTTGAAATGGAATCAGCAGCGCTTTACACGCTAGCGGCGAAGTTTGGCCGTAAAGCACTTTCTGTCTTAACAGTAAGTGACCACATCATTACTGGAGAAGTAACAACTTCAGAAGAACGCCAAACGACGTTCAATGATATGATTGTGGTAGCGTTAGACGCAGCTATTCAAGACTAAGTATATCAAGGGTTTATGAATTGCAATATATTTCAAAGTACCCATAAGTGCCCAAACTAAAATATAACATTTGAAAAATACTCAATGAGTGACCGAAAATATCGGAGCTTGTTGGGTATTTTTTATTTTTAGTATTTCGAACCTAGCTTCTTCCTTCTGCTCTTGAGCTACATGAGAGTACTTATTGTGTGTTTCATGAATGATTACGTGTCCAAGCTGTTCTTGAAAGACTTTGATATTTATAATCTTAGAGAGCATGTACGAGGCGAAAGTATGTCGCAAACTATGAAAGGTAATTGAAGGAAGATTGTGTTGTTTAACAATATTGCTCCATTGTTTACATGCGGTCATGATAGTTAGGGTGACTATTGTCCTTAGAGAACACGAAATAAATGGGCTTCCCTGGTTTATCTAAAATAGGATTAAATTTATCCCCAAGCTTTTTCTAACTTCTTTTTCTTGAGCTCAATGTATTCTTGAAACTCGGTCATAAGATTTTTAGGGGCATGTACGACTCTGTGTAGTAATTTATACGCTTCGTTTTAGCACGCTTAGGTTTGTTCGTCATTGTACATAGGTTCACCTCAAGGCAACCCCATTCAATCGCTTTATTAAACATGGTATTCATTAGTACAAACATTTCTATCAGCGAGCTTGCTTTTGCTTTTTCTGTTCCACGAAAAAAATTAATTTGTGTTGGTGTTATTTTGTGAAGCAACATATCCCAAAGAAATCTAGTAATCCTTGTTATAAGTAGTTTTCATAAGTATTTCGGGATTTTACTTTTAGTTCAACCTCTACATAATCACTCATGAATTGTTCTGAAAAGCTTTTGAATGAGTGTTTCTTTAGTTTGCCGAATACCTGAGATTCTGTATCAAGTGAATTGTAAGCCCGTAATCAAATAACGCATATAATCATTCAAGCACCTCCGGTACGATAGACGTATCAAATGAAGGAGATGCTTTCTTATGCCGATTACCAAACTAACAATTGTCCCCGTGACACTAAATCCTATCACTGATGAATCTTCACCTATCATGCCAACAAAAAATACCCCTGGTCCGAGCTGTGTCATCAAAACAGCGAGTGCTGAAATTTCCTTCTTCAATG
>NZ_PYWI01000025.1 GCF_003049575.1 Lysinibacillus parviboronicapiens
CTCGTCGGCAGCGTCAGATGTGTATAAGAGACAGTTACTAAAAGGATACTTAGTGTAAATTAATAAATCTAATATATAATTTATATAAATCTATAAATTTTTTTTATATGAGGAGGGATATTTTGAATTTACATGCACTCCGACTATTCACAAAAGTTGCCGAGCTTAAAAGCGTGTCAAAAGCTGCACAAATACTTAGGATTAGTCAGCCAGCTGTCACAATCCAAATCAGAAATTTAGAAAAAGAAGTAGGTATGATACTGCTTGAATCGAAAGGAAGAGGAATTACCTTAACCCAAAATGGAGAATTTTTATTTACGCAGGCACAGCGATTATTTGATTTAGAAACAAATATTGAAAGTAAGCTAGAGCAATTAAAATGTATGGGTATTGAGGAATTACAAATTGCTTCAACACATGTTCCATCCCATTTTTTATTACCTAAATGGTTAGCGACCTATAAGCAGGCAAACCCTGCTACAAATATCCATTTAAAAACCGCCAATTCACAACAAGTTATTGAAGAGTTGCTCCATTATCAAGTGGATATGGCTTTTATCGTTAAAGAAGATGGCCACCATCCGGATATCGATTACAAATTTCTAATGAATTTAGATTATTGGTTTATCGTGCCTTATGGACATCCATTTGCTAAACAAAAAGTATCATTAGCCGAATTAATGCAGGAGCCATTTGTTTCAAGGGAGGATGGCAGTTCCACGAAAGAATTTTTAAATGCTTTATGTAAAGTTCATAAGACACCTCCACCAAAAGTAGGTCTGCAACTAGATGGCATCAATGAATCCATTCATGCCATTGCAGCTGGTTATGGCGCAATGCTTGCACCTTCTATAGCCGCCTCAAGTTTTATGGAACGACAACAGATTGCTCGTGTGCATGTAAAAGATTTGAATATTCAACGCCCTATTTATCTATGCACAAGAAAAAATGAACATAATACACCTTCAACTTTCAATACCTTTATTGAATTTATCAATCAATCAATTTCATAAAATATTTTCACACTACATTTGGATTTAATTTTACGATGAATTTGCCACCATGAAAATTTTCGTAACAAAGAAAAATGTAGTTTTTTTCATGTGTCATCTAGCAGTAATTGAGTGAGAAATTGTCTTTCATTAAATTCCTCTCGCTAGACAGCGGTCTGTCCTATAATATCTCTATTTCTAGATGACCAAGCGAGTACAAAGGGAAAATTGCTGATATTTTACGAAGTTTTTAGGATGGTGTATATCGTATTTTTGCGCTGTGTAATGGACCTTTCATGTCGCTGACCAACATATAGCCTCCATATATATATTCGTTTTTTTATAGACTTAGCAGTTAAAATGCCCTATAATAATCCATGAAATTATCAAAATACGAACATTAAGGTGGATTCCATGTCTGAATATACGCAAATATTTAAAGGGACTGCTTTTTCAAGTAAGTCATCACAAGAAGTACAAATCTTAAAAGGTTATTTATTCTGTATCAACGCTGACGGTATGATCGCAAAAACTGTAGCACCAGACCATACTGATTATCAAAAATTACTACATACATATCAAGGAAAAGAAAACTTTCACCATTTAGCAGATGGACAATATTTTTTACCTGGCTTTGTCGATCTACATGTCCATGCACCACAATGGGCACAAGCCGGAACTGCATTAGACATTCCACTTTATGACTGGCTGAACACATACACCTTCCCAATTGAAGCCAAATTCTCTGATTTACAGTTTGCCCAAGAGGTCTATGAAGATTTAGTTAGCACGCTACTTGCAAATGGCACAACTACCTCTCTCTATTTTGCGACTGTTCATAAAGAGGCAAGCTTATTGCTAGCGAAAATATGTGCTGAAAAAGGACAACGCGGCCTAGTTGGTAAAGTCGTGATGGATGACCCTGAACAAAACCCAGCATTTTACCGTGATGCCGATACCCAAACTGCGTTAGCTGATACAGAGGAATTTATCTTAGCTGTGAAAGCATTAGCGAAATCGACTAAACAAGGGGTCTATCCGGTAGTCACGCCACGTTTTATACCAAGCTGTACGAATGGCGCTTTGCAAGGTTTAGGAGAATTAGCTGCTAAGTACGATACGCATATCCAGTCTCATTGCAGTGAAAGTGATTGGGAGCATGGTTACGTACAACAGCGATTCAAGAAAAATGATGCCTTTGCGTTACATGATTTCGGTCTGTTAGGCGATAAAGCCGTGATGGCACATTGTAATTTTTTAAACGAGGAAGATGCAAATTTATTTGCTGAGACAGGCACTGCCATTGGCCATTGTCCAATCTCCAATGCTTATTTTGCCAACAGTGTTATTCCAATTGCGCAGTTCCATTCAAAGGGCGTGGATATCGGTCTAGGATCAGATGTTTCTGGTGGTTTTTCTCCTAGCCTTTTCGATAATGTAAGACAAGCTGTCATGTCATCTAGAATGCTAGAGGACGGTGTGGATGCCACCCTCCCGGCAGAACAACGAGGCGTACCAAATGCTCGAATTACTATCAATGAAGCATTTTATTTAGCTACAGCTGGTGGTGGCGAAAGTTTAAGCCTGCCCATTGGACGTTTACAAGAAAACTTCACATGGGATGTACAAATTATCGATACGAAATTATCATCTGCCAAACTACCAATTTTTAATGATCATGAAGATTTAAGCGATATCTTTCAAAAAATCATGTATCTTGTTCGCCCAGAAAACATTCGTGAAGTCTGGGTTCAAGGTAGTAAAGTTCATGAAAGAGCTAAATAAACGATTGACCATGAATTTATATGGAACAATGAAATCTTTGATTAATAACTTAACATTTCGAGGTGTGCATCTTAGTGGAAACGCAAATTAACAAGCAAAGTAACGATAAAAATAATACGCATCATTTAACCGTTTTACCCGATGAAAAAGTACCATTTGGTCAATCAGCCCTACTCGGTTTACAACATGTCATGGCTATGGATGTCTATGTCGTACCATTCCTAATTGCAATGCTAATAGGTCTACAATCAGAGCAATCAACCGCTTTGATTCAGTCAACCTTTATTGCAGCAGGCATTGCGACAATCGTGCAAACTCATTTCTGCATGAAACTTCCGATAGCACAAGGTCCTTCTTATGTACCTCTAGGTGCCATTGTAGGCATCTACGCCGCTAGCGGGAGTGGGGAACTTGGTTGGAGCTCAGTATTAGGCGCCAGCTTAATCGGTGCTATTTTAGTAATTATTCTAGGCTATACTGGTGTTTTCAATAAAATTGTGAAGACCTTCATCCCACCAGTTGTCGGCGGGACAATTATCTTCGTCGTTGGCCTTTCGCTCATGCCCGTTGGTTTAAGTTCTAATATTTATAACGGTGCTGGTGCTACGATTAAACAAAACATCTACTTAGCGCTTATTTCAGCAACTGTGTTAATTATCTGTGTGATGCTTGGTTCGGTCTTCCGTAAAAAAGGTCGTGTATTCCGTATCACCTCTGTCATTCTTGCTTTAATCGTAGGCAGTATTTCGGCAAACTTTATGGGCGTTTTAGATTTATCACCTGTTTCACAAGCAAAATGGTTTAGCATGCCACAACTTCCTTTTGTAGACTTCGGTTTCTCGTTTAATCTTTCTGCAATTATTACAATGGTTATAATTTATATTGTGTTAATGGCTGAAACAACTGGTACTTGGTTTGCAGTGAGTAATGTCATCGACAAACCATTAACAGATAAACAAATTAACCGTGGCGTTATTGGCGAAGGCATCGGCTGTTTCATCGCTTCGTTATTAGGTTCAACTCCTGTAACGGGGTACTCAACAAATGCAGGTGTTATTTCTATCACAGGTATTGCCAGCCGCCGTGTCTTTATTGTTGCGGGTGCTTGGTTTATTTTATTCGGATTTTCTGGGAAATTAGCTGCTTTAATTTCAGCCATTCCATCAGCAGTAATCGGCGGTGTATTTGTCATCGTTTGCGGCATCATTGCGATCAGTGGTTTACAAGTCATGAAAAATGAGAAAATTGGTGAAAAGGAAATGTACGTCATTGCTGTGCCTATGATTTTAACTCTAGCCTTAACATTACTTCCTGATGATTTCTTATATTCTTTACCAACAACTGTGCAATATTTATTCGGCTCACCAGTGGCAACGGCTGCTATAGTCGCCATATTATTAAATAAAGTATTACCAAGTGTTAAATAATACAAAATATTTAATACGATAAAAAGAACGTATAAAACCTCTGCTTACAATAAAATTTTGCAGTGGTTTTATACTGTAGCTATCAATTTTTTATTACATGAACAACTTGCAAGTCAGGAAAATGCTTCTTTCTTTCCACGGACGAGCCATCTAGCCTCCCCCTCAGAGCTTTCTTCCATTTTCTTTTTTTATATTTACAAATCTAGAAAATTAGATATAATATGCACATGGAACCTTTATTGATTTATAAAGCATTGTCAAACGAAACTCGAAGTCAAATCATGTCATGGTTAAAAAATCCTAGTGAATACTTCGATGAAAAACCGTATTTAGAACAAAACCTCAATTTTAAAATTGGTGTATGCGTAGGCGATATTCAAGCGAAAGCAGGACTTGCCCAGTCTGTTATTTCCGGTTATTTGTTGACGATGCAAAAAGCTGGTTTATTGGAATCTGAACGAATTGGTAAGTGGACGTACTATCGTCGAAATGAAAAGACCATACAAGAATTTTCTGAGTACATCAAAAAGAAACTATAAAGTGAAACTTCACTCAGGGGGATTTTCTTCATCCCCACTGAGTGTTAGTTGAACCAATCGGGCTTTTATGGTCAGTTTATCGCCCCACCGAGCTGATCGTTGTCATCTTTCAACTTGAAATGGACGTCTTACTGACCATTAATGCGGGATAAAGTGAAACTTCACTCAGGGGGGGGTTTTCTTCATCCCCACTGAGTGTTAGTTGAACCAATCGGGCTTTTATGGTCAGTTTATCGCCCCACCGAGCTGACTCGTTGTCATCTTTCAACTTGAAATGGACGTCTTACTGACCATTAATGCGGGATAAAGTGAAACTTCACTCAGAGGGGTTTTCTTCATCCCCACTGAGTGTTAGTTGAACCAATCGGGCTTTTATGGTCAGTTTATCGCCCCACCGAGCTGATCGTTGTCATCTTTCTACTTGAAATGGACGTCTTACTGACCATTAATGCGGGATAAAAGGAAGGGAGGCTTTTTTTGTTTTAACATATCTATAATTATAGATATGTATATATGATTGGAGGAAAATTTAACATGAAAAAAATTAACCCGTTACTTATCAGTATTCTAGCGCTAGGCGTATTCGGCATTATTACCACAGAAATGGGTATTATAGGTGTTCTACCACAGGTTACTGAAAAATTTAATATAACAACTTCACAGGCCGGATTGCTAGTAAGTATATTTTCTTTAGTCGTCGCCATTTCAGGTCCATTCCTGACATTGCTCGCTTCTGGTATTAACCGTAAAGTCATTCTATTAACGGCTGTTCTTATTTTTGGGATTTCAAATATTGTTTATGCCTATACAACTAAGTTTGACGTAATGTTAGTTTTCCGTATCATCCCTGCTATTTTTCATCCTGTCTTTTTTTCAGTTGCCCTCGTGACAGCGGCTAAACTTGTCTCTCCGGAAAAGAGTAGCAAGGCAGTAACGAAAGTTTTCTCCGGTATAACAGTAGGATTTGCTTTTGGCGTCCCAGTGACTTCGTATCTGGCTGAAAAGATTTCATTAGAAGCAGGTTTTCTGTTTGGAGCTGTTGTTAGTGCAATAGCCTTTTTAGGCATACTCGCTTGGCTGCCCTCTTTGCCTGTTACTGAAAAATTATCTTATGGTAAACAGCTTGGAATATTACGTAAACCACAGTTGTGGCTAAATATCCTGACCGTTATTTTTATTTTTGCGGCAATGTTTTCTGTGTACAGTTATTTTGCTGAATATCTAAGTCAAGTGACTAATATGAATGGGTCATGGATTAGTGTCATGTTGATGGCTTTTGGTACAATCATGATTTTCGGAAACTTTTTATTTGGAGGTTTGTTACACAAAAGTGTAACAAAGACCGTTATCATGTTTCCTCTACTATTTGCACTCGTGTACTTATTTATTTATTATCTGGGTTCGTATTTCATCCCGATGATTGTTATCGTATTTATTTGGGGTGCTGTGCATTCTGGGGGACTTATTGTCAGTCAGGTATGGTTAACAACTGAGGCAAGTGAAGCACCAGAATTCGGAAATAGCTTGTTTGTGTCATTTTCCAATCTTGGTATTGCCATTGGAGCCGCTGTCAGTGGTTGGTTTATCTCTTATTTTGGCATACATAATTTAATTTGGATTGGGATTATATTTTCACTGCTTGCCTTCTTACTAATCATAGTAAAAATCCAAATTTTCAAACCAAATGTGTAAAGAATCAATATGCATTAAGCTAACAAAAATCGTTAGGTAGATAAATATAGACAAGAATAGAAAAAGCACTCTCGTTTATAAACAATCGAAAGGTTCCCTGGTGAATAATTTACATTATTCCAAAATAAAAACTGGTTAGACATTCTAACCAGTTTTATTCGTATTATTTCTTCGTTATCTGTTCAAAATCACATAAATCAATCCATTTTTGAATGGACTGAATAACTTCTTGGAACGCTAAGCCATTGGGTGTCAGCTCATATTCTACTTTTTTTATGGAGGAATCAATGAATTTTTTATTGATGAGTCCAGCATCTACAAGCTCATTTAAACGCTCTGTTAACAAACGATCGGAAATTCCAGGGATAGCAGCATGAATTTCATAATACCTTTTCGGCCCTGCTAACAAGGTATAAATAATCATACCCACCCAACGTTTCCCTATAAATTCAATCGCCTGATGATAGCTACTACAAATATGTGAACAATTCGGTTGAGTCATATCATAACCTCCCGCCTGAGAATTTATTTTCTTCTATTGTAACATAAAATTATTTTTTATTTGACGTATAAACTTACTAATGGTAAGATTTAAAACATCAACTTACAATTAGTAAGTTTTAAGGAGGAAATTATGTCAACAACTCATACACAATCTCAACTATATACAATTATGCAAGAAAGAAAGTCTGTTCGTGTATACGATCCTACATTCAAAATCCCTCAAGTGGAGCTTGAAGAAATCCTAAAAGAAGCCACAACTGCACCTTCTTCTAGCAATCTTCAAGCATGGAGATTTCTTGTCATTCAAGATGATGCAACGAAAACAGAGCTTCGTGCCATTGCTAACAATCAAGCACAAGTTGAAACTTCATCTGCAATAATTGCAGTTCTAGGTAATGCAGAAATGTATAAACAAGTTGAGCAAATTTATACGCAAAATGTGGCGGAAGGGCATATGGATGAAGCGCAAAAGAATTTGATGATTCAAAATACACTTTCTACGTATCCAGCAGCTCCATTAGAGGTTAGAAAAAACATTGCAACATTTGATGCAGGTTTAATTTCCATGCAACTCATGCTGATTGCCAAAGAAAAAGGTTATGATACAGTGACAATGGGTGGATTTGATAAAGTGAAATTTGCTGAAAGATTCGAATTACCAGACCATCTCTTCCCTGTTGTCTTAATCGCTATCGGTAAAGCTGCAGCACCAGCATATGGCTCATCACGTTTGCCATTAGAAAATATTGCTCGTTTTATCTAAATTTGTGTAGACAAAAGGTATTCTGAATGATTACATTCAAGAATACCTTTTGAAATTTTAACAGAAATATTAGTTACACATATACCCTGGATTTTTCCATATTTAATTAGCTCTGTATGGACAATTTTTTAAACCCTCATAAAATTGCCTTTCTTTCGTATCCGCAAAATACATGTTTAATATTTTTATAATTCTTATTTAAACAGACACTAGCTGATTGGGGCGCAAGCGACGAGTGTCGCTGACAGCATTCGCCTTTCGCTACAAAACAAAGCTTCCTGGGGAATAGCAGACGCTGAAGATCACGCATGAGGAGTCTGAAGCCATACCCGCGAAAAGCATCCGCCATAGCGGAAATCAACGGTTTATACAGCTATTTCCATTATAAAAGACAAAAGACTATCACCAAACGCAAGCTTTTGAATTTTTCTACAAACTGAACTAAGTTTGTATTTTTTTCACACGTTCCTTATCAAATAAAATAATGTATTTTTCCGAAATTTCTGTTTTGTTTTATAATTCTTTGTTATACTTGAGCAAAAAGGTAGGGATTTAGATGACTTATGATTGTATTATAATCGGTGCTGGTTCGATGGGAATGGCAACGGGCTATTATTTAGCGAAGGCTGGAAAAAACGTATTAATGATTGATACCTTTGATCCCCCACATGAAGAAGGTAGCCATCATGGTGAAACAAGAATTATTCGTTTTGCTTACGGCGAAGGTGCTAGCTATGTACCTTTTGTTAAACGGGCTGGCGAGCTATGGCGTGAACTAGAAGCACAAACGAATGCATCACTATTTTACCAAACAGGAGTTATGAATGTCGGTGAAGTGAGCCATTCTTTTATTCAAAATGTCCTAACAAGTGCCGATCTTTACGATTTACCATTACAACAATATTCAGCTATTGAAGCAATGGAAAAATGGCCTAGCTTAACATTACCGGAAAACTTCGTGGCTTGTTTTGAGCCTACTGCTGGTGTACTTCGTGTGGAAGCTTGTATTAACGCCTATAAAAAGTTAGCTTTAGCAGCAGGTGCATCATACCATCCGAACGAAAAAGTACAGTCGATTGATGCCGGTGAGATTGTGCGTGTACATACGAAAAAAGGCATTTATGAGGCCAAGCAGTTGATTGTGACAGCAGGTGCATGGGCAACAGAGCTACTTCAAACAATGGATATCTCCTTACCTGTTACGCCAACACGAAAAACATTTGCTTGGTTTGAAGCTGATGAAACCCTTTATGGTGATGATGTATTCCCTGCTTACTGTTTTGAATTTGCAGATTCTGCTTACTATGGCTTCCCAAGCATTAACGGTGCTGGCTTAAAGCTTGGCCGACATGATGGGGGTGAAGCGATTAATCCAAACGAACCGCTTCGTCCATACGACGAACAGGATACCGTGGATTTACAAAATTTCATCAATCGCTTTATGCCCAAGCATGGTGCACTTAAATTCGGAAAAACATGTAAATATTCCATGACACCAGATGAGGATTTCATTATTGATTTTTTACCTAAACATCAAAATATTGTGATTGCAGCGGGTTTTTCAGGACATGGCTTTAAATTTAGTAGCGCGGTTGGTGAAGTATTAGCGGACCTTACCCTTCATGGAAAAAGCAAACAAGATTTATCACTCTTTCAGCTCAGTCGATTTAGCTAAATAACCAACAAAATGACTTCCATATTGACGAACAAATTATTTTTGTTACATACTATTATTTTTAATAATGGAGTGGCAATAATACTTACATCTTTTTTAAAAAAATCATTTTTTAGCTATGGTAATTGATGAACCTTGCTGTTTTAAGCTCAATTTATTGAATCTAAAAAAGTGTTCATCTCTTGACAGATGGACACTTTTTCCAGGCTAGTTTCTCTGACTAAGACCAATAAGCTAAAGAGCGCTTTCTCATCGATTCTCTGTATTGCTTCGTTGAGATTGGCAATGCTTTATTCGTTTTGTAATCCATGATAACACCATAGCGACGTACAACATCCATTTGATTAATTTCGCCTGTATTGTACAGTTTCTCCACTTCCAATAGATCTGTTTCTAACCATTGATAACGATTTTTGCGAATATAATCACGTTCGCTTACTGTAGCAGCAACATCAATTTCAAATGCATCGATATCGCGATCGATTTCATGGATAACTACGCCATAATCAAGCTTCGCACGTTCAAGCGAAACATATTCATCTTTTACATCCTCTAAAACAGCGTTTATATCACGCTCTAATGGATCGCCTAAACCGCCCCCTCCTGCTGAAGGACGTGTAAAGGAATCTCCCTTTTTCACTTCAATATTTGAGAAAATCGTGCCTAAAAACTTCTCTCCCTCTTGATTTGGATTCAAGATTGCTCCTTGTGCAATAGAGGGTAACCCGCCCATGATTCCCCAAGTAATGGAACGAGAGCGATCACAGCAATAGGACATAACTGTCTGGTCTACGTCTGTTAAAAGGCCTCCCTTTTCAACACCACAGCCACCACGATATTTACCAGGACCTGCAGAATCTGTAATGATTTCATGCTTCGTCGTAATGACTGGCGACAAACGTTCTTGACCTTCACATGGCTGGACACTCAATCCTACCCCGAACACCGGTGAAGTAGCGTTCGCACCATCACGATCAATACGACCGCCGTGCCCCCCTGCCATCCAGTCATACCACATAAAGTACCCACTGCTATTTTGTCGTTGATCGTAGCCCCCAATTAGTAAGTACTCTAAGTTAAACGAACATGCAATGGCACGCTCAGGCATAAGGTTCGACCATAACTCAAAGCATGCATTCATAATCTTTTCAAAAGAGCCTGAGCAATAGCCCGATACAGCTACTGGACTAGGGGCATTGACAACAGAGTTTTCTGGAAGATAAATTTTCACGACACGATAGAATCCTGAGTTCAATGGGATTTCTGGAAAGAAAGTTTTTGTCCCTGCATAAGTTCCCGAAAGTGCTGAACCGAATCCGGCATTTAAAAAACAACTAATAGCAGGATGAGAACCACTTAAATCATATAAGATTTCATCCTCTGTAATGGTCATTTTCACACGAATTGGAATCAAACCATCGCCTATTTGCGGATCCATGTCAATATAATCTACTGTTTCCCATTGTCCCTGCGGCAATGTCTTAATTTTCGCTCTCGTTAAACGTTCTACGTAATTTTGTACTTCGTCGAAAGCTAATAACACTGTATCCATACCATACTTCTCAATCATCTCTATTAGTTGCTTTTCACCAACTTTGGCTGCTTCTACTTGTGAACGTAAGTCCCCAATACGTTCTTGTGAAATACGCATATTCATCACAATGATATTCACGACATCTGCTAAATATTGACCTTTACTATAAATACGTACAGGTGGAATACGCAACCCTTCCCCGTAATGTTCTTTTGCCGTAATATCAAAGGATCCTGGGTTAGAACCGCCGACATCCGCCCAGTGTCCATTTGTTTGCATAAGCGCAATTAGCTTCTCTTCATGGAATACAGGAAGAATAACGCGAATGTCACTAAAATGTGTCCCACCACGATATGGATCGTTTATTAAAAATACATCGCCTGGATGAATATCATCTGCAAAATCCTCTAACACAGCTTTCGCAGTTAAATGCAATGTCCCAACATGAACGGAAATATCTTGCGTTCCTTGCATGATAGTATTTCCCTCCGCATCACATAACGCACAGCTAAAATCTCGGTTATAAATAACAAACGAATAACATGTACGTAACATTTGCTCGGCCATTTGATCGACCAAATTCACAAAGCCGTTTTTTAAAACTTCAAATGTTACAGGATCTAGATTTTGTACATTTCTATTGACTACTAACTTCGTTGTACTCATAGATCGCTTCCCCCTTATCATGTATTAGTTCACCGTAATAATGATATTTTTATATGCATCTACCTTAGCTGTAAACCCTGGTGGAATAACCGTTGTCGTATCTAATTGGTCAACAATTGCCGGACCAATTAATTGTGTGTGAACCGGAATCTTGTCACGATTATATACTATCGTTTCAACATATTGACCACCAAAATAAACAGGGCGTGTTTCTTTATAAGCATCTTCCAGCGAACCTTCAGGTACATATTGCGGGAAATTAGGCTTAGGCACTGTTCCAATTGCTGTCACATGCAATCCATAAATTTCTACAGCCTGTTCCTTATCAGAAAAAGCAAATCCCCGTTCATGCTCCCGATGGAAAGCTGCTAATACATCTTCCAGCGATGTTATTTGATCTGGAATTGCAACAGCTAATGATCGCCACTGTCCCTTATAACGAAGATCCACGTAATTCATCAATGTAGATGTATCATCTGAAATCCCTTCTTCTTCTAAGAGTATTTCCGCCTCTTTCCGTAGCTCAACAAATTGACTTGTCAGTTCCTCAGCAGATACATCGTTAACTTTTTTCACATAAGTTTTGGAAATATCATGTCGTACATCAACAAGTAAACATCCCATTGCAGCTGCTACTCCTGGATGAGTAGGAATAATGACTTTAGGGATGTTCAAATCTTTGGCTAAATATGCACCATGTAAAGGCCCTGCACCACCAAAGGCTACAAGAGCGAAATCACGCGGATCGTAGCCTCGACGCACAGAAATTAACCGAACTGCATCACTCATATTGGCATTGGCAACTTCTATTATGGCACTTGCAGCTTCTTCAATGGACTGATCAAATGCATCTGCAACTTTTCTTATAGCCTGTACTGCTGCATCTTTATCTAATTGCATCGTACCATCTAACAAATTTTCACCTAGTCGCCCTAAAACTAAATTAGCATCCGAGTTTGTTGGCTCTGTGCCACCCTGACCATAACACGCTGGACCTGGTAAGGCGCCTGCACTTTGCGGACCATTACGTAAGGAGCCACCTTCATCTTTCCAAGCTAAGCTGCCACCACCTGCACCAATCGTTAAAATTTCTATACTTGGGAATCCGATTGGATAACCATATTCAATCGACCAATCCTTCGTTATACGAATATCCCCTTCATACATGAGTGAAATATCGGTACTCGTACCACCCATATCCAAGCCAATTGCATTTTCAAATCCACATAATTTAGCAATATGTTTACTAGCAATTGCTCCAGCAGCTATTCCCGAACTCGCTAACCTGGCAGCATAGCGAGGGACTGTACTAGAAGTCATGACGCCCCCACCAGAATGTAAAACTAAAATTTCCTCTTCATAGCCTTTTTTATGCATTTCATCGCTCAATTTGCTAATATAATTACTCATAATTGGACCAAGAACTGCATTAATAATCGTTGTACTCATTCGTTCATGCTCGAAAATTTCTGGCAGCACCTCGCTTGAAATACATACATATATATCTGGTAGCTCCTCTTTCAAAATCCCTTTGACTATTGCTTCATTTTCGCCATTTACATACGAATTGAGGAAACAAACGGCAATAGATTCTGTCCCACGACGTTTTAATTTCTTTGCTAGTGCGCGAATTTCTTCTTCTTGAATAGCTTCAATAATATTTCCTTCATAATCGATACGTTCTGCTACTTCAAATCGATCACGCCGCTGAATATAAGGTTTTGCAGTATCTTTATACGTATCCCAAATATCTTCCTTCGTACCTCGACGAATTTCGGTTACATCTCGGAAGCCTTTTGACGTGATGAGTGCTGTTTTGGGCAATTTCCGTTCAATTAATGCATTTGTTCCAACCGTTGTCCCATGAGAAAAAATCTTAATATCTTTTCCATTCAGTTTCGCCTTCTCAACCCCATGTAATATTCCCTGCTCTGGGTTCGATGGTGTAGACGATGTTTTCGTAACAAATACTTCTCCTGTTTCTTCATTAAAGACAAATACGTCAGTAAACGTACCACCGACATCAATTGCTAAGCGAGTTTGTGCCATAGAATACCTTCTTTCATTTTATAGTTTTAACTTCATTCAGCAGATGTTTTTCTGCGCGAAAGCACAGCGACAGCGGCAGATGTTTTTTTGCGCGAAAGCATAGCGACAGCGGCAGATGTTTTTTGCGCGAAAGCACAGCGACAGTGGCAGGTACAGAAATCCCATTCTTCTCAAGGTTGGATGAATGCTAAAGGTTTTTCAGCGGATAATATCAACTCCTGCTGAATAAAGTTAAGCTTCCGGCGGATGTCACGGATTTTGAAAGGAGGCCAGCACGATGTCGGTCATTTCGGTAATGCCATAGGACGTGGCGTTTTTACCGATGCAGGTCAGTTAACCGTTGTCACAGGAAGTGACGGTTTTAGGTGTACTTCCTACAAAGAGCACAATTCAAAATCCGGACGTTAATGACACCGAGAAGTAATTAAATGACGCATGACAATCTATTAAATTATCAGAAATATCGTATTTAAGGCTACTAACTTCCGTAGCAACCTTAAGTTTCTTTAAGTGATAGCCCTTACATTTTCACATGCATGCTATACAGTAATATTTACGCAAATCTTTAAGCTCTTTATATACTTTGTGTACCTATAGTAATTGTCTTAAATACTGTAAAAAACTCTTTCGCAGCTTGCCCTTGCTCACGGGTGCCTGTACTTGAGTTTTTCATTCCTCCGAATGGCGCTTGAGGCTCTGCTCCCCCAGTTTCATCATTTACTTGAACAAGCCCAACCTCACTACGCTCAATAAAATCAAATGCTTTTTGAATATTATTTGTATAAATAGAAGCACTCAATCCAAACTCAGAATCGTTCGATAAGCGAATCGCTTCTTCATAATCTTTTACCTTCATTACTGCCAGAACAGGACCAAAAATTTCTTCGCGGGCAATCGCCATATTATGTGTTACATTTGTAAAAATTGTTGGATCAATATAGTACCCTTCAGATTTGTCTTTTGTCGGACAACCACCTAATACAAGTTCAGCCCCATCAGACTTTGCTTGTTCAATCGCTGATAAAATAGCATCATATTGCCCTTTTGATGAAACAGGACCCATCGTAACACCAACTTCTATTTTTTTTGCTTCTATGATTAGATGTTCTAAAATCTCTTCATAAACAGCTTCCTCGACATATACTCGACTAGTTGCAGTACAACGTTGACCTGTTTGTTTCATCGCACCCTCGATCGTCAATCTAGCTGCTTTATTAATATTGGCGTCTGCTAAAATAATGGCAGCGTTTTTCCCTCCAAGCTCTAGTTGGATTTTTTTATTGGTAGGACCAGCTGTGTTTAAAATGCTTTGCCCCACGCCATTCGAACCCGTGAACGTAATCGCTCTGACTTCAGGTGCTTCCAGTAAAACTTGCCCTACTTTTGATCCTCGCCCTTGCACAACATTTAAAACGTTTTTTGGCATACCTGCCTGTTCAAATAGTTCTCCAATTAACTTCCCTGTTAAAGCCGCTTCAATAGAAGGCTTCCAAACGACTGTATTACCATACACTAATGCTGGGGCAATTTTCCACAAAGGGATGGCCACAGGGAAATTCCACGGTGTAATAGCCGCCACAACACCAAGCGGCACACGTTTTGTGTACAATACTTTCGCTTCACTGGTAGAAGGTAATACTTCACCTGTTGCACGCATTCCTTCTTGTGCAAAATACCGCAAAATAGAAGCACCACGTTTCACTTCACCAAGCATTTCACCTTTCGTTTTACCCATTTCACGAGAAGCCATTTCTGCCACTTTCTCGCTATTTTGCTCTAGTAAGTCTGCCGTCACGCGTAAAATTTCACCACGTGCGATTGATGATGTATTTTTCCAACCTTCAAATGCTTTCTGAGCCCCAGCAACAACTGCTTTCGTTTCATCCAGTGTGAAAAGCTCAATTTGACCAATGCATTCAGACGGTTTTGCTGGATTAAATTGTTCTCGCATTTCTCGAATGATGGTTGTCATAAATTCCCTCCTTAAATTACGTCTGTTTGTAACACATCGTTTAACGGTGTATACAAAATGTTATGGGCATTCGCTACAGCTTCGTAAGTTATTCTACCGTTTATTGAATTCACACCTTTCGCTAATGCTGCGTTTTCAATCACTGCCTTTTCATAACCTTTATTAGCAATTTGTAATGCATACGGTAACGTCACATTTGTTAGCGCAATCGTTGATGTTCTTGCTACCGCTCCTGGGATATTTGCTACCGCATAATGTAATACCCCATGCTTTTCATATACTGGTTCGCTATGTGTCGTAATGCGATCAATCGTTTCAATTGAACCACCTTGATCGACTGCAACATCGACAATAACAGAACCTTTTGGCATTTCTTCCACCATGCTTTCGGTAACTAATCGTGGTGCACGTGCCCCATGAATTAAGACAGCTCCTATCAATAAATCAGCTGAAATATTAAATGCGGTGGACCAGCTTGTTTTTAAACGTCCGGCAAATTGGTCATCTAATTGGCGTAATCTGTCGACATTCGTATCTAAAATAGTGACATCCGCTCCGGCACCAACAGCCATTTTTGCTGCATTTGTACCGACAATTCCACCACCAATAATCACTGCTTTGGCAGGTGAAACACCTGGAACACCTCCAAGTAACACACCTTTTCCACCTTCATGCTTTTCTAGAAAATGTGCGCCAAGCTGAACAGCCATACGTCCTGCAACTTCACCCATTGGCGTTAATAATGGTTGTGCACCATTTTGTAGCTGAACCGTCTCATAAGCAATCGCTAAGACTTCTTTTTCAACTAGCTGTTTCGTTAAAGTAGGTTCAGCTGCTAAATGTAAATAAATCTTTCTTAAAATATTCATATTCTTGAGGTAATGGTTCTTTCACTTTGATGACCATGTCTACATCCCATGCTTCTTTCGCCGTAGGACAATCTCCGCACCTACCTCTGTATACGCCTCGTCTGTAATCCACTGCCTAATCCGGCACTCTTTTCTACTTTTACTAAATGACCGTTTTTTTGCAGATTAAAAACTCCCCCTGGAGTCATCCCTACACGATTTTCATTATTTTTTTTCTTTTGGAATCCCAATAATCATCGCTTACCCTTCTTTCTCAACGATCGTTTTACGTACATATTCAAATGTCTCATCTAAAATACGTAACATTTCGTCTAATTCTGCTTTCGATAAAATCAAGGGTGGCGAGAAGACAACTGTATCTTGATCGTACGTAACCATTCGTAAGATTAATCCCCGTTTCATTGTTTCTTGTACGAAAATCGGGCTCAAATATGACTGAAAAAGCTCGCCGGTCTCACGGCTTTTTACTAATTCAATTGCTCCAAGTAATCCAATAGTACGAACGCGTCCGATAAAGCTGTATTTTTCTTGAAGTGCTTTGAAGCCTTCTAACATCGCTTCACCCATGTGTGCTGCGTTTTCTACAAGCTTTTCACGTTCAAGTATTTCAATATTTTTAAGCCCAACTTGACAAGCGAGTGCATGGCCGCTGTACGTATAACCGTGCATTAATGTGCCTTTGGAAAGTTCACAATAATCTTGATGGATTTTTTCGGAAATCACCACACCTCCAAGCTGCGCATAACCGCTAGAAACACCTTTAGCAAATGACATCATATCCGGTACTACGCCATAATGCTCCATACCAAAAAGTTTACCTGTACGACCGAAGCCCGTAATGACTTCATCTGCAATGAATAAAATACCGTACTCATCACAAATTTTTCTCACTTCTTTAAAGTAATCTTTTTGTGGAATATTGACGCCTCCGGCACCTTGTACAGGCTCAGAAATAAATGCGGCAACAGTTTCGGGCCCTAGTGCTTCAATCATTTCGCGTAAATGACGCACGGACTGATTGTATACATAGTGAAAATCAGGCGCATGTGAGTTCGTAAAATCGCGGAAAGCTTGTAAACCTGTCGCATTTGTAGCACCCATTGCGACACCATGGTACGACAGGGTACGTGAAATAATTTTTTGACGTTCTGGCTGCCCCTTTAATAACCAGTAATGGCGCGCTAATTTAATCGCTGTATCGTTCGATTCCGAACCACCTGAAGTGAAAAATACCGTATTTAAATTCCCAGGCGCTAATGAAGCAATTTTAGAAGCTAAACGAATGGCTGGTTCATTACTAAATGTAGCAAAGCAAGAACTAAATGCTAATGTAGCCATTTGTTCCTTCGCAACTTCAGCAATTTCTTCACGACCATGCCCGACATTTACATTCCATAAAGAAGACATCCCATCAATGTAGGTATTGCCTTCCATGTCTTTCAAATAAATACCTTTCCCTTCTGTGAAAATGGCAGCAGGTCCTTGTGCTTGTTGTTGTTCGATGGACGTAGTTGGATGAAGGAAATGCTTCTGATCTAATGCCTTTAACTCTTCTTTTAGTTGAATTGTCATAAATCCCAACCTCTTTTCCCTTATTTTTTCATACACTTATATAACAGCAATTCCCATGCCAACCTCTAAAAAAAGAGGCAATTTTCTTTTTGAAAATGCCCCTTCTGTCACCCTAAATGTTTCAATAGATGATTTTATATTTCATTGCAAATCATTGTTGTTTTTTTCATGACCGTTGCAATACAACATGAGAAATCGTTGTTGTATTGCAGCCTTTTATGCATAAATACAAATTTGATGTAAAAACGCATCGTTAATCTTTATAGGAAACATGACGAGTTAATTGAAATTTTTGTATTTTCCGTACTAATGTAGATTGATCGCAGCCGAGTGCTTTTGCTGCTTGTCGTATGCTTGGATGTTCAGACAATGCTTGCTTAATCATTTGCTTTTCAAACGCAGCTACTTGCTCCTTTAATGTGCCAGCAAACGGTGTAGTTACAACATTCCCTTGACTATTTTGCTGTTGTGCTGTATTTTCTGTATCTCGCACAATAATGAGGTTACTATCTAACTCTTGTTGTACAGTGTTTGCCGTTATTTCCGGCTGGGTTGCTAATAAACAAATTCGTTCCACCATATTTTTGAGCTGCCGGACATTCCCTGGCCAATCATACCCCTCTAATATTTTCATAGCTGATGACTCAATCGTCCGATGGATACCATACTTTTCTCCAATTAAGGCTAAAAAATGATTGACCAGCGGAATTATATCTTTGCGACGTTGCCTTAAAGGAGGAATTTCAATCGGGATGATGTTTAAACGATAATATAAATCCTCACGGAAACCACCTTCCCTAACCATTTCCTGTAATTTTCGATTTGTCGCTGCAATTATGCGTACATCAATAGGAATAGGCTTTCCACTGCCAATACGCTGAACTTCAGATTCTTGTAGCACGCGCAATAATTTCGCCTGTAGCAGCAAAGGCATTTCACCAATTTCATCTAAAAAAACTGTGCCCCCTGATGCAATTTCAAATAATCCAGCTTTCCCTCCTTTGACTGCCCCTGTAAATGACCCTGCCTCATAGCCAAAAAGCTCCGATTCTAGTAATGTTTCAGGTATGGCACTACAGTTAATCGTTAATATTTGCTTATGGCTACGTCTACTATAAGCGTGAATGAGCTTTGTGATTTCTTCTTTACCAACACCCGATTCACCTCCGATTAACACGGTAGAATCTACTTCTGCAACCCTCATAACACGCTTTACAACTTGCATCATGGCGGGAGACACTGTAATTAAACTACTTTTTCTTGATTCTTTATTATGTAAGGCTTGTAGTTTATTTTTAAAAGTTTCATTTTGAACTTCTAATTTTTCTACTTCTTGTTCTAACAATTTTAGCTGTGTCATATCACGTGTAATTGCTACAACGTATTGCAACTCGCCGTCTTCATCAAAAATTGGCTTACCAGAAACTAAAAAGCATTTTCCGTTAATGAACGTTTGCAAAATGGTTACTTTTTCTTTTGATTCGATTACTTTCATCGATATGGAATCACTCATTAACCCTTCGTCTATTACGTCTTTTGCGTATCTTCCCATTAGATTCATGCCGACAATTTCAATATCAATATCATTTTGAAATAATATTTTGCCGTTGCAGTCACAAATCGTAATGCCATCTGAAATGGAATTTAATACTTTATGTGAAAGAGGATTCATAAAATCAATATCGCTAAATTGCTTCAATGACCTTACATTAAATAAGTTGCCATTCGATGTTTCTAATACATGAACAAAATGACCTTCTGCCTCAAATGTTACTTTTCCTTTACAATATTCTTTTAGTATTTTTTCAAGGAGCTCTATTTGGATATCACTTTTTACAATCACTTCATGGTTTTTCATAATAAAAAAATGTTCTGCATTATGAAGTTCTGTTATCGACATATAGGCCACATCCTCCCAAACTTGAAGAGGCTGGGACAAAAGAGAAAAAGTGTTGATGTCCGCTACGGCGGACGCTTTCCGGGGGGCGTGGCCTGAGCCTGTAGTCTCAGGCGTCACGCTAATCCCCCAGGAGTCGCCTCCTCGCTACCTCACTTCTGAATTTTATTTATGCCAAAAGGAAGAACGTCTAAATTTTTCTTCATTTTTAGATAGCAAAAATTTAATAACGCCTTTGCTCCTCTTTCTTAAAATTAAAAGTTATGTCCCAGCCTCTTCATCTTCAAGATAATATTCTACTCTGAAATTAATTTTTCCTCTATTTGTTCCACTGGGCGTCTTGAAGAGACTTTCCGCATAATAAAGAACAGCACAATAGAACCAATCAACACTAATGTGCTTAAGTAGAACTGAGGGCGTAAAGATTCAATGATCATTTGGCATAAATAGACAACTGTTAAAATACCGATTGTGACATATGATAGATATGGAAATAACCACATTTTAATGGATAATCGCTCGCCTGAAACATTATCATAATAACGCCGAAATCGAATTTGCGAAATCGCTATGAAAATATACACAACAATCATTAATCCCCCAACGCAGTTACCTAAAAAATAGAAGATGACTTCAGGAGAAATGAAGTATAGCATCGCACAAATATACGCTACAACTGTACTACCGATAATAGCTGGTACAGGTGCGCCGCGACGATTTTTAATGTACGAAAAAATTTTCGGCGCATTGCCTTGGCGCGCCATTTCAAGTAACATACGTGAACTCGTATAAAGTGCTGAATTTAATACAGAGATTAATGAAATGAAAATAACCACTTGAATAATTTGAGCAGCAATCGGAAGCCCAGCTATTGTTAAAATATTTGCATAAGGCGCTGCCAACAATTTTGAATCATTCCATGGTAAAATCATAATCATAATTGCTACTGAACCCACGAAAAATAAACCTAAACGGAATACGACATTTCGAATGGCACGAACAATATTTTTCGCAGGATTATCAGACTCTGCCGCTGCGATAGCTGCAACCTCAGCACCACATATGGAGAAAATCACGAATACGATCGCCGTTAGAATCGGTACAATACCATTTGGTGCAAAGCCGCCGTAACCAGTTAAAATGCCAAGTCCCTTTGGCTCATAATTGGGCCATATGCCGAATATCATCGCTGTTCCAACAACTAAGAATACGATTATAGCCATAACTTTAATGAATGATAACCAGTATTCAAACTCCCCAAATGATTTTACGGAATATATATTAATGATTGTCATTAATAATGTGACACCTACACTACCCACCCAAATCGGTATAACTGGAAACCAATTATGCAACATGCCTCCAATTAACGCAGCTTCTAATCCTACAATAAATACCCAGCTTGCCCAATATAGCCAACCAACTGTAAAACCTGCCCATGGACCAATATACTTCCCTGCATATGAAGCAAATGAACCTAACTCTACCGAACCACCAGATTTCTTTCCTAATACTATTTCTCCAGCTGCCATTTCACCAACCATCTGCATGACTAAGACAATGAGTAAACATGCAATCGCGTAAGAGACAACTGCTGCAGGACCTGTGCTTAAAATATTTTTTCCAGTACCAACGAATAACCCTGTGCCAATTACCCCACCGATAGAAATCATCGTAATATGCCGCGTCCTTAGTGATTTTTGCAAAGTTCCCATTAAACCACCCCTTAGTGTTTTTATGTAGACATTTACTAGCACCTTCTCTCTAATCCAATGTCTTCTGTTTAATGAGCAATTTTGATGCCAAAATCTACTTATCACAAAAAATAAGCTAAATAAATTCATCAATTTCGCCTTGGCATAATTGCGTCCGGATTTTGAATTGTGCTCTTTGTAGGAAGTACACCTAAAACCGTCACTTCCTGTGACAACGGTTAACTGACCTGCATCGGTAAAAACGCCACGTCCTATGGCATTACCGAAATGACTGACATCGTGTCGGCCCTCGTGCAGGCCTCCTTTCAAAATCCGTAACATCCACCGTAGGCTGGCTTTAGGCCAACAGATGTTTTTTGTGCGAAAGTGTAGTGCTAACGTAGCGGCAAAACATGATGTTGGTCACTCAGTCGTGTGTCGTTGTTGTTGTTGCTTTCGCACAGATAAAACCGTGTTGCTGTCGCTTCGCTTTCGCACAGATAAAACCGTGTTGCTGTCGCTTCGCTCTCGCACAGATAAAAACCGTGTTGCTGTCGCTTCGCTTTCGCACAGATAAAACCGTGTTGCTGTCGCTTCGCTCTCGCACAGATAAAAACCGTGTTGCTGTCGCTTCGCTCTCGCACAGATAAAAACCGTGTTGCTGTCGCTTCGCTCTCGCACAGATAAAACCGTGTTGCTGTCGCTTCGCTTTTGCACAGATAAAACCGTGTTGCTGTCGCTTCGCTTTCGCACAGATAAAACCGTGTTGCTGTCGCTTCGCTTTCGCACAGATAAATTGCCACAGGACGTGGCGTTCTTAGACTGAGTTCCTCTATTTCAGTAGGTGTTTAGACATCCACTGAAAAGGAACCACATCAGCTTTCATCTCACCACCTTCAAAGGTGGGCGTATTCTGTATCTACCGCTACGCTTTCGATACAAAAAACATTTGCTGAATGAAGATAAAAAATGAGGAAACGATTCTACATCTCTAGAGTGTTTGATGTGAAAATAGTAAATTAGGATAATTTGATGATACATTCTATGGTAAATCCGAATTTTTGATGCGAAATCGCATCATTGATATTTTATTTACATCATATTATCCATAAGCTCGATTAAATGAGCTCATAATATTCATTTCCTCTCTATACTTCGCCACTGTACGTCTGGAAATTTGTATACCTTCTGTACATAATATATTTGTAATTTGTTGATCAGCTAATGGGTTTTGTTTGTCTTCTCTCTCAATAAGTTGTTTTAGCCGTTTCTTAATATACATAATAGAATCCATTTTCCCGGAAGTATTCATGAGACCTTTTGTAAAAAAGGATTGTAATGCATAAATGCCATGGGGTACTTGTATATACTTCCCACGAATAGCTCGACTAATCGTCGACTCATGAACACCTAATACTCCTGCTACATCTTTTAAACGCATAGGCTTTATTGCTTCTAGACCGTCTATAAAAAAATCCTCCTGTAGTTGAACAAACCATCTTGCTAATTCGTAAAGTGTTTTATCTCGCTGTTCAATTCCTTGTAGTAACGCGAGTGCGTCTTTTATTGAATCCCGGTAGTAGGTTTTATAATTCAGATCATTTTTGAGTAAAGTTACGTAGCTTTCATCAATCGAAACGGAAGGTAAATAGTGCCGATTCAATTTGATAATCCATTCTTCCTCTATTTTCTTTACTTCTATATCTGGATTGACGTATGGAATCGTTTCCAATTTATCGCCTACAATTATCGGCTTTAATTTTTTTATATAGTGAACGGCTTTTTTCACTTCTTGCAGAGGTATATTGTATTTTTTGCTTAACTGTTTAAACGCCTGCGCTGCTACTAACTCTAAATCTGAACTTATAAATTGTGAAGCTATTATAGGGGCAAACTGGTCATTGTCCAATTGAATGAGTAAGTATTCTTTATAGCTTCGTGCGCCTACTCCAACTGGCTCAAAAGTTTGAAGTAAATCCAATATTGCTTCTACATGCGATAAGGTTGTTTTATATTTTTGAGCTACAATCTCTAACTCTACATCTAAAAATAAACGGTCATCTAAGGATTGAATTAAAAACTTTAAAATTCTCAAGTCAACAGACGATAGGTTTTTGTGCATAGGCACTTGTTCGAGCAAAAACTGCTCATAGCTTTCTTTTTCAGCAAGCTTCATCTCAATGATGTTAAATTGGTCATTTCTTGATACATCATATGGCAAAGAAAAGGTGTTAAAGGAACAGCTTGCTAACTGCATGATTTCCTCATATTGTCTTTTTGCTTCTGCGTCAGTTACAACTATCAGTGGATTTTCATTGGCTTTTTCATAAATGTATTGCTCTAGCTCATTAGCCGAATATTGCAGTATTTCTAAATGTTGCACAAGTTGTGCAGATAATACTTGTGTGACTTTTTGCGAAGTTTTGATAGTCATTTGCATACCACACACCCCCAAAACAGAATTTTCTACATCGTAACATGTTTATTCTGTTATTTTCTATTTTTTCAAAAATTGAATATTTTTCACTGTTGTTTTTGAAAGGGATTTTATTTCAACTTCAGAATTCTACCCTTGCATAATAACAGTTACTGTTTCCCCTCCACTAAAAATCATATTCTTCAAAATAAATAAAATATAATGATAGAATTTTCTAATTATTCTAAAAAACAATTGACTTATTCTCATAACACCCCATAAAATACACATATAATGTAATAGTTATTACAATACGGTAAAGGGAGGAGTCGTAAAATGTTTCATTTACCAACTGTGCAATTTACAGAAGAGCAGGAACAATTTCGTTTAGAAGTTCGCGCGTTTTTACAGCAAGAACTAGCAAATGGCACCTTCACACCAAAGTGTGACTCATGGTTAAGCGGTGATGACCCTAAGTTTTCAAAATTAATCGGGAAAAAAGGATGGATTGGTATAACTTGGCCAAAAAAATATGGCGGTCAAGAACGCAGTACAATCGATCGCTACATTTTAACCGAGGAGTTTTTAGCTATCGGTGCACCTGTTGCAGCGCATTGGTTTGCCGATCGTCAAACTGGTCCCTTGCTTTTACGTTATGGGACTGAAGAACAACGTCAATTTTTCTTACCACAAATTGTGAATGGGGAATGCTACTTTGGGATTGGTTTAAGCGAACCAAATAGTGGCTCTGACTTAGCATCTGTAAGTACACGCGCTGAAAAAGTAGAAGGTGGTTGGATTGTAAATGGCCAAAAAATTTGGACGAGTAACGCTCATCTTTGTCATTATATGGTCACTTTAGTGCGAACGAGTCCATTTGATGGAAAAAATAAACATGCGGGAATGAGCCAACTTATTGTCGATTTACAGGCAGATGGTATAACCGTTGTACCGATTAAGTTTTTGACAGGGGAACATCATTACAATGAAGTGTTCTTTGAAAATGTCTTTGTACCTGACAATATGGTTGTAGGGGCAATCGGTAATGGCTGGGCTCAGGGATTAGCAGAGCTCGCTTTTGAGCGCAGTGGCCCTGAACGTATTTTAAGCACTTTCCCACTCCTTGATGAACTTATTCAAAAACTGAAATATCAAAACAATAGAGAAGGATTAAAACAAGCATCTAAAGTTGTGGCACGTCTATGGAGCTTGCGTAACCTTTCAATAGGTGTGGCACAGCTATTAGAATCCGGTGAAGGGGATGACGTGTCGATCCCTGCTGCCCTTGTAAAAGCTCTTGGGACGAAGTTCGAACAAAGTATTCCTGAAATTACACGCTTATTAGTGCAAACCTATCCAACACTTGATGCCCAACGTAAAATTGATCGCTTAATGGCGGAATCGATTTTACATGCGCCAGGCTTTACAATTCGCGGAGGAACTTCAGAAGTACTATATGGTGTGGTGGCGAAAGGGGTTGTAGCACAATGAGTGACATGAAAGACATGATTGTAGATGTTGTAGAACGCATGTTAAAAGAAAATGTAGATAAAGATTTGGTCGATACCGTAGAACAAGGTAGATGGGCACCTGAAGTATGGAATATGTTTAAAGAAAACGAGATAACAGCGGTTGCCATTACGGAAGACAATGGCGGTGCAGGGGGCGATTTAGAGGATCTACTAAATATCGTTCGATTAACAGGGAAATATGCTGCTCCGATTCCATTTACTGAAACAACTTTAGCAAATTATTTATTGGAATTGACAAACTTACAGGTGAAAGATGATTTGGCGACGTATATGCTCTCTGCTGATCAAGCCTACACGCTAGTGAACGGAAAACTAACAGGTGAAGCGAGTCAGATTCCTTGGGCGCGTCATTCAAAATACTTGGTGACACTTGCGGAAAGCGTAGAAGGTATTCATCTAGTAGAAGTAGATTTAAAGCAAGCTGAAATTACACCAGGTACAAATTTAGCAAGTGAACCGCGTGATACAGTGAAATTTAATAACCTAGATATTTCACAAGTATCTGTTGTGTTATCCCCTGATCATATTCGTACTATGAAAACACTTGAAACAGCCTTTCAATTAGCACGGATGACGGGTGCTATCGACAAAATTAACGACTTAACGGTTCAATATACGAAAGAGCGTGAGCAATTTGGACGTCCAATTCACCGCTTCCAGCTCGTTCAGCAGCATATCGTACAATTAGCAGGTGAAACCGTTGTCGCTTTAGCGGCATTTAATAATGTAACAGATGCCCTTCTTGCGCATTGTCAAAATAATGAGACGGCTTATGCACGCATTCGTTTTGAAGAAATCATTCAAACCATAGCGACCACTTCCCATCAAGTGCACGCTGCCATTGGTACGACACATGAACATAGCCTGCACCAATATACGCGTAGACTTTGGTCATGGCGTGATGAAGGAACTAACATCTCGTATTGGACTGATTTTGTTGCTACACAACTACTAGAAAATAGTGGTGATAGCCTATGGGCGTACTTAACTGAAACAAAAATACCCACGACTATAGAAGGAGTGATTTTTAATGGCTGATTTACTATTTGAAGTGAACGATTATATTGCAACGATTACGTTAAATCGACCTGAAGCATATAACGCCTTCAGCGAAGAAATGATTACGGAGTGGATTAAAGCACTTGAAACGGTCCGTGATTCGGATGATATTCGTGTCGTAATCGTGAAAGGCAACGGAAAATCATTTTGTGCAGGAGGCGATATTAAAGCGATGCAAGCAGGGGCAGGATTTTTCCAAAGTGAAGAAGACCTCTCTTCTACAGGTTTAGCACGCAAAAATTCGCTTTGGAAAAAGATTCAACGGATTCCCCTTCTGCTTGAAGAAATTGATAAGCCCGTCATTGCACAAGTTCATGGCTTCGCAATGGGTGCAGGCCTGGATATGGCTTTAATGTGTGATATTCGTATTACCGCGAAATCAACAAAGATTTCAGAAAGCTATATAAACGTAGCAATTGTACCAGGCGATGGTGGCGCTTATTATTTACCGAAACTAATAGGCCTCGACCAAGCATTGGACATGTTCTGGACAGCTCGCATATTAACCGCTGATGAAGCAAAAGACAAAGGTGTTGTCACATTTGTTGTGGAAGACCATGAGCTCGAGGAATACACATTAAATTATGCTAAAGAATTAGCGAGTCGCCCAACCACTACCTTACAATTCATTAAACGCGCAGTATATCAAAGTCAAAAGATGGATTTGCGTACTTCTCTTGACTACATTTCATCACAAATGGCCATTGTAACAGAGCTCGATGACTTTAAAGAAGGTGTAAGTGCAGTCGTAGAAAAACGCAAGCCTATTTATAATTGAACTTATTCAGTGAGGGGCGACGCACAAATCGTGCTAGTGCAGACATTTATGACAGGACGTAACGTTCTTAGTGTCCTCCATCCCCCACTGATTAATAGTTAAGGCACGAATGATGTGGTGAAATTTAAATGTGTTCTTTTATCTGATACTCACGAATGCTTAATCTCTCACATAAAACTTCCTGCTTACTCTTTGTTTTGAAATAGGAGTCTTAGTGCCCGTTAGTACGGGATCAATGATGGTTATAGGAGGAAAAATGATGCAACCTCTTGAAAATATTCGAGTGTTAGATCTGTCACGTGTCTATGCTGCTCCTGCAGGCTCGATGATGCTGGCAGATTTAGGAGCAGAAGTAATTCGCGTAGAACATCCCAACGGCTCAGATAGCATGCGTGACTGGGGCCCATTTTTGAATGATCAAAGCACGTATTATTTATGTGCCAATCGTAATAAAAAATCGATTACATTGGATTTAAAAACAAATGAAGGCAGGGAGAAATTTAAAGAGCTTGTCAAAGATGCAGATATCATACTCGAAAATTTTAAAACGGGAGATATGACTCGAATGGGGCTAAGCTATGAGGAGCTTAAAAAAGTGAATCCGAGGATAATACATTGTGCGGTAACTGGCTTCGGCCAAACAGGCCCCCTCGCTTACGAACCAGGCTTTGATCCGGTTATTCAAGCAATGAGCGGGTTAATGCATGTGACAGGTTCAACTGAAGGTGAAGCAACAAGAGTTGGTGTCCCTATTGCGGATATTTTAACTTCTCAGTATGTTGTCATTGGTATTTTAGCTGCTCTGCGGATGCGAGATCAAACGAATGAAGGACAATTTATTGATTTAGCTTTATTAGATGTGCAAATGAGTAGCTTAGCAAATGTGGCAAGTGCTTTTTTAAATACAAGCTTTGCTTCGGAGCGTCTAGGTAACCGTCATAATAATGTAGCGCCCTATCAAGTATTTAACTGTGCGGATGGTCCTCTCATGATTTGTGTTGGCACAGATGGACAGTTTCAAAAATTTTGCCTTATGATGGAACACGAGGAATGGGCAAAAGATGCACGCTTTATGACAAATACGATGCGGAAGCAAAATGAAGCTGAACTTGTTAAAATGATTACTAACATGACCATGACCAAAACACGCGATGAATGGATTGTATTATTACATCAATACAAAATTCCAGGTGGCCGTGTAAATACGGTTGCTGAAGCATTAGAACAACCGCAATTTATGGCACGCGACATGATTGGTGAAATAGAGCACGAACAATACGGTAAAATGAAGTTCGTCAAAAACCCGTTAAAGTTCTCAAGTTTAAACATTCAGTATAAATTAGCGCCTCCGACACTTGGAGAACATACAAATGAATTCCAAAATTCCTCTCTACCAAAATAAAATTACGCTATAATAAAAGTAATTTTTATATAAGTAGGTGATGAGATGAATCAGGAGACATTCGAAAAAAACTATACAATGTCGTCGCTCCATAAAGCGATTAAAGTGTTAAAAGCTTTTACGAAAGAAGAGCCAAATCTTTCTTTAACAGAGTTAAGTAAAAAGACTGGAATAAGTATTTCCAGTTTGCAACGTTTTGTTTCTACCTTTGTGTACGAGGGATTTCTTCATAAAGACGAGCGTACGAAACGCTACCAATTAGGTCACTCACTGCTATACTTAGGAAACTTAGTTAAACAGGAATCTAGTCTAATTATTGTTGCAGAACCCATTTTAAAAAAGCTAAACGAAGACATGGGTGAAAGTGTTTCCATGAATATTATCGATGGATTGGAAAGACGCTGTATTTTAAACTATGATTCAACATATCCGCTATCAACGAAAATGTATGTTGGAGATACCTCGCCTCTTTATGCTGGTGCATCATCTAAAACATTGCTTGCATTTATGCCAAATGTTGAAGAATATGTAGAACATATTTCTCTTGAACCCATCACGGATAGGACAATTCTTTCAAAAGACCTGCTGTTGGAGGAATTACAGCAAATCCGATCTCAGCGTTTTGCAAAAAGTAGTAGCGAGCGTGTGCGCGGAGCATGCTCTGTGTCAGCACCGATTTTAAATGCTTCACATCAAATCATCGCTTCGGTGACGCTTGTCATTCCAGAAGTACGATACAGTGATTATGATGAATATCAATTAATTGAAACAATTCAACACGTCGCAGTGGAAATTGAAAAGCAACTGTATTAAAAACGAGGCTGGGACAAAACTTTAAATTTTAAGAAAGAGAAGCAAAGGTATTATTAAATTGTTGCTATCTAAAATGAAGAAAAATTTAGACGTTCTTCCTTTTGGCATAAATAAAATTTAGAAGAGAGCACTAGTTGATGGTAGCGAAGACGGCGACTCCTGGGGGATTAGCGTGACGCCTGAGACTACAGGCTCAGGCCACGCCCCCGGAAAGCGTCCGCCGTAGCGGACATCGACAATTACAGCAAAAAAGTGTTAAATCGACATCAGTCAATCTAACACTCTTTCTCTTTTGTTCCAGCCTCTTTATGCTTTAATAATATTGTCAAATTCGTGCCAATGATGCAAACGCGGCAATCGCACATGTTCATTGTAGGATTGATTTTTTAGAATCACTTTCGTCTCTATGTCTTGCAGTGTTTCAAGCACAGCAGGTTTATCATCAACATAAACATCTAAAGCTAGGTTTTTTATAATAGCTACTTTCTCTGCATCTTGCATACCGCAGAAAAAGTGCCCTTCTTTAATTGGGAAACCTAGTGCGCTCATCCACTCTTGTGTTTGCGCACAATAGTGTTTTGGACGTGAAGTAATATAATAAATGTCATGTCCCTGCTGATTCAAGCCTTGCAGTGTTTCAAGTGCTTGCTCAAAAATTGGGCAATCCGTAAAATAAATTTCTTCTAAAGAACTATTCCACATCGCTGAACCTTGTGAATCCGTTAACCCAAAAGGCTCATGTATTTCAACTCTTTGCAATGCTTGAAAGGTTTCAATAGGTATGTTTTTCTCTAGTTTTTTATTATAAAGCGAGAAAGCATGTGCGCGTAAATCAATTAGTGTATCATCTATATCAAAACCAAATTTCATCTTATCTTTTTCCTTTCAAGAGGCCCAGTCTTCAAAATTGGATGCAAAGCTTTGTTCTTTTTCAATTTGCTGTGCCAACACTTTTTCAATAGCCTGCTCTCGTATCTGTTGAAACTCTTGTACGTTAAATTGGGCAATCGTTGCCTTCGCTAGCATCGATGCAAGACAATCTGCATCCTTTAAGGCACTGTTTAGTCCAAATGCTCCTGTAGGTGTCATCGTGTGGACGGCATCTCCTAATAATACAAGTCCGTCTGTTCCCCAGCAGTCACAATGACTACTAAAGACATCAAGCAACACAAAATCTTGCCACGACTGAATATGGTGAGTCACTGTTTCAGCTAATTCAGGAAATGTATCTGTAAGCTGTTTAATAAACGGTGTAAACGCTTGTTTTCTGAGCTGTGGAAAACTACCTTGCTCAATATTCCAGCCAATTTGAATAAAGCCTCCTGCCTGCGTGAACAGTGACAATTGTTTATCCTCGACTAATGCCATTTTAATGGACGGCTCCCACCCTTGTGGTGCCGGAATTTTTGCCCATAGTAAATCAAAGCCATGTTTGTGCTTCTGCGTGTCAATGTGTGCTTGCTTACGAATTGTAGAGTAACGTCCATCCGCTCCAATGATAAGCTGACTGACGATTTCAATTGTTTCTCCCTCTCGTGTTGCAACAACACCGACATAACGCCCCGATCTATCTGTAATGAGTTTTGTCACTTTTGTATTTAACAAGCAAGTGAAGTGTGAAAATTGTTGTGCTTCCTGCAATATCCCTTTTAGTAAATGTGCTTGTGGTACATGTATACCTAAATGACCAATTGCTGTATCTGGAAGAATCGTTTTAAATGCTCTACCTTTTGCATAATACTCTAACTTTTTCATCCGTAATATGCCAAGCGCTTCGACGGTTTGCAAAAGATGATGACTTGTTAACACGGCCTCGCCCTCTTCGTTTAAATGCTCCCCACGAAATGCCTGCCCAAGCGCTGCGTTTTGTTCCAGTAGTATGACAGAAAGACCCTTTTTCGCTAATAAATGCGAAAGTAGTGCACCACTTGGTCCAGCCCCAACGATACAAACATCCGCTTGATAGTTCACTTTTTCTCACCTTTCTTCGGGTAAGCAATAATGCGTAAATCTTGACCTACTTTGTCAAATGAATCAAATTCAACATCCCATGCTTCCTCCATAGAGGTCGGGCTATGACCAGCAATTGGTGTAAGTGAAAGACGACCACCTAAAACCTTTGGCGCAACATAAATGACATATTTATTGATAGCACCATTTTGTAAAAATGAGGCATTCACAGCGCTACCACCCTCGACTAAAATGTCTGTAATGCCTAGCTGATAGAGCTTTTCAAGCATTTCATCAATAACAAGACCTTCCCGTTCACGACTTACAGGTAAAACGGTTACACCTTTCTTTTCTAGTGCTGTGATTTTCTCCTGCTCCACGCCTTTACTACATACAATTATCGTTTTAGCTTGTTCTATATTTAATACATGGGCATGTGGTGGTATTCGAAGCAAACTATCCATAATAATCCGCACTGGATTTTTGCCGTATCCTTGTTTTAGTCTCGTTGTTAAGGAAGGATTATCTGCTATAACTGTGCCAACACCCACTAAGATTCCATCTACTTCATGACGAATATGGTGGACATCTTCCCTTGCAACCTCACCTGTCACCCATTTGGAATGGCCTGTATGTGCAGCAATTTTCCCGTCCAAGGTCATCGCATATTTAGCAAGTACAAATGGGCGTTTTGTCAGCATATTATGAATAAAACGTTCGTTTAAACGACGAGATTGTTCTTCTAGGACGCCAACCTCTACTTCTATACCTGCATCCCGTAGCAATTGTATGCCACGACCTGCTACAGATGGATTAGGATCTTGCATCGCCACCACAACCCGACTCACTCCTGAGTCTTTCACTAAATTCGCACACGGTGGTGTTTTACCGTAGTGTGAGCATGGCTCAAGCGTTACATAGAGTGTTGCTCCTTGTGCGTGTTCGCCGGCCATGCGGAAAGCATGCACTTCCGCATGTGGCTCGCCCGCTTTTCGATGTAAACCAGTTCCCACAATGACGCCGTCTTTCACAATAACAGCCCCTACAAGTGGGTTCGGATTTGTATTTCCTCTCGCACTCGCTGCTAAATCAAGTGCTAATTGCATATATTTTTCATCTGCAGTCATCTTCGCAACCTCCACTTACTTTGTTTCACGCATATGGCCTGATTTTTCTACTTTTGTCTTTAAATAAAAGCTATTCGTCTCTGTTAAACCACCCCATAAAGGGACATGTCCTTCAGCAGCTAAACCACGCTCCTGTAATGCTGCCAGCTTTTTCGGATTATTGGTAATAAGCGTTACAGGCTTTGTACGAAGTGTAGCTAACACAGAAATGGCATCCTCATAAGAGCGAGTGTCATCAGCAAAGCCAAGTGCATGGTTTGCTTCAACTGTATCTAATCCTTCTTCTTGTAATAGATAAGCAAGTGATTTTGAGAATAGACCGATACCACGCCCTTCATGATCTGCTAAATAGAAAATCGCACCGCAGCCATGCTCTACAATCATTTTCATCGATTCATGTAATTGATAGCCACAATCACAACGCTGACTACCAAAAATATCACCTGTATGGCAGATACTGTGCATGCGGATTAAAGCATTCTCTGCATTCGTAAAATCACCAAAGACAAGCACTGATGATTGCTGCAAAAATGCTAAATTAGCCGTTACTAGACCATCAATTACTTCTTCTTTCGAGAGATTTGCTTCAATTTTCAACCAGTTATACCATTGAAATGTTGCTGAAAAGTCGCCTTGCTTGATTGGTAATTTCACCGGACCAATTAGACAAATATTTTCTGTTTCAGATTGCTTTATGATTGTCATTTTGTCCTTCACTATATCCATAACTTTAGTAGTAATTGTCATATTTTTCTCCAACTTTCTATTCTAAACAGCTAGCCAATTTTGCTAACTGAGCGCTTGTATTTACACGTCACTTACATAACGTAACTAAGTTTATAATAATAACTACAAACTGTCAAATAACTGCTTCTATTCTAAGAAAAAATTTTCTATGAACCGAAAACTGTTTGAAGACGTTTCAATCATATACTAATAGCTTATGGAGGTGCTATTTTTTCTGTGCAGGCTAGTCTATAATAAGCTGAGGTAAGTTGTTATGACGAAAGGAAGTTTAGAATGAACTTAGAAAAAAATGTCCAGGTGAAGCAACCAAAGTACCAGCAAATCGCGGTGGATCTTGCCTCAAAAATTGTGGAAAAAAAATATCAAATAGGCGATAAAATATATGCAAGATCTTCGCTTGCCAGCCAGTATAATGTATCTGCTGAAACCGCTAGAAGAGCGATTGCAGTGTTACAAGATTTAGAAATCGTCGAAGCATCCAAAGGCAGTGGTGTCTTCATTAAATCATATGAAAAGGCAGCACGATTTGTCCGGCAATTCCATGATGTCCAATCCGTTCATGAGCTTCAAAATGAGCTTTTAACGAGTATTCATAAGCAACAAAATGAACTGTTGAATTTACAGGAAAAAACAAAACAGCTTATAAGTCGAACTGAACATTTCCGCTCCGTCAATCCATTTATTCCTTATCAAATTGAAATGACAGCAGAAAGTCCATGCATTCACCAAACACTGCAAGAATTAAATTTTTGGCAAAATACCTCTGGCACAATTGTTGGTATACGACGCGGGAACGAATTATTACTATCACCTGGACCCTATCTTTCATTCGAAGATGGAGACATTATTTATTTTATCGGTAATGACGAAAGTTTAGCTCGTGTGCAGAGCTTTTTATATCCAAATTAAAATCCACTTAAGCGCTGATATAACAGCGTTTAAGCGGGTTTTTTCTTATTTGTCGATTTGACAAAAGTAACAACCTTTTGTTAACGTTAAGTTGTTACTTGTTCATTTTTGGATATCATTATCCTCAAATAGTATAAATTTAAACTTCCTTTAGGAAGGATTTTTCTCTTATCTCACGATGTATAGGCAAAAGCGGCAGAGTGAAGGTCACGTATACATGTGGTGTCGTTTTATCATACTTATTAGCAGAAGATAACCGCCTACCTTCTTTACTTCAAAAGGCGAGCGTCTTACTGCTTGTTAATGTGAGATAAATTTATGAAAGGAATGGTTCGATGGAAAAAATAAAAGTAGAACATGTTTCCAAGGTCTTTGGAAAACATATTCCACAAGCATTAGAACTCGTCAAGCAACAGAAAAGTAAAACCGATATTTTAAAAGAAACAGGTGCAACCGTGGGTGTTTATGATGCTAGCTTCACCGTAAATGAAGGTGAAATTTTCGTCATCATGGGTTTATCTGGCAGTGGGAAATCAACACTCATTCGACTACTCAATCGTCTTATTGAACCGACAAACGGAAATATTTTTATCGATGGAGAAAACATTTCCAAGATGGGCAAAGACGCTTTACGAACCGTTCGGCGTAATAAAATGAGCATGGTATTCCAAAACTTCGGTTTATTTCCTCACCGTACACTACTACAAAATACCGAATACGGTCTTGAAATTAGAGGCATTTCAAAAGAAGAACGTAAAACAAAAGCGGAACAGGCTCTTGCGAATGCAGGCTTACTCGCCTATAAAGACCAGTATCCAAATCAATTATCTGGGGGAATGCAACAACGTGTTGGTTTAGCCCGCGCACTTGCAAATGATCCTGAAATATTATTAATGGATGAGGCATTCTCGGCACTTGACCCTCTTATTCGAAAAGAAATGCAAGATGAGTTACTCGATCTTCAACAATCATTGAAAAAAACAATCTTGTTTATCACCCATGACTTGAATGAGGCACTTCGGATTGGTGACCGCATCGCCATTATGAAGGACGGCTCTATTATTCAAATTGGTACGGGTGAAGAAATTCTAACGAATCCAGCAAATGACTATGTTCGAACATTCGTAGAAGATGTCGATCGCTCGAAAGTACTAACAGCTGAAAACGCTATGGTTCGACCTGTATATGTCAATGTCGACCTTGACGGACCTACAGTAGCACTTAAAAGAATGCGTGAAGAGACTGTAAGTATACTAATGGCTGTAGATAAAAATCGGAAGTTAAAGGGTTACATTACCGCTGACGATGCACTAGCCGCTGCTAAAAGACATGAGCAAACCGTACATTCCATTGTACAATCAGAAATTTTAACAGTTCCCCCTGACATGCTTTTACAGGATATATTAGGAATGATTTATAATTCCCCTACTCCAATTGCAGTAGTTAAAGATGAACGTTTACTCGGTGTTCTCATCCGAGGCGTAGTCATTGAAGCACTTTCTTCGTTCAATGAGGAGGCCGAAGTACATGAATAATTTTTTAGACAATTTACCAACATTACCACTTGCCCCTTGGGTAGAATCAGCTATGGACTGGTTGACGAGTAATTTTTCTGTATTCTTTAGTGCGATTCAAAAAACCGGAAAACTACTCATGAGTCAGGTCACTGATTTATTAATTGGCATTCCTGCCATTATTCTAATATTACTTGTTGTCATTTTTGCGTTTTTCGTAACTGGCAAAAAGTACGGGCTTGCTGCGTTTTCTTTAATAGGTCTGTTATTTATTTATAATCAAGGCTTATGGACACATCTTATGGAAACAACTACACTCGTGCTGTTTTCAAGTGTCATTTCGATTGTAATCGGGATTCCATTAGGTATCCTTATGTCCAAATCGAGTGTGGCGGAAAGCATTATTAAACCGATACTCGATTTCATGCAAACGATGCCTGGTTTCGTTTATTTAATCCCAGCTGTTGCGTTTTTCGGTATAGGTATCGTGCCTGGTGTATTTGCATCTGTTATTTTTGCCTTACCACCAACGGTACGTATGACGAATTTAGGCATTCGCCAAGTACCGAAAGAATTAGCCGAAGCAGCTGATTCCTATGGTAGTACGTCTAGTCAAAAACTATTTAAAGTAGAAATTCCCCTTGCCAAATCAACTATTATGGCAGGTATTAACCAAACTGTCATGCTATCACTTTCGATGGTCGTTATCGCCTCAATGATTGGTGCACCTGGCCTCGGCCGTGAAGTATTAACAGCATTGCAACGTACACAGGTTGGGAATGGTTTCGTTGCAGGTTTAGGACTCGTGATTTTCGCGATTATTATCGATCGCTTAACTCAAAGCTTTAATAAAAAGAAAGAACTGTAAGACGTGCATTCACACCCACCCATACCAATGAGCTTATGAATCCAAGGCGCAGATAGTGCAACAAGCAACTTTCGCCTGAGAGAATAGAATTGCCGTTTGAGTGTGTGGGTTGACTGCAAAATCATGAAAGAAGAAAGGAAGATTCGATGAAACTGAAAACTTTATCTAAATTAGGAATGGCATTAGGGCTTGGCCTCATGCTTGCTGCCTGCAGTGGGGATGATTCTAGTAAGAGTGGAGATTCAAAAGAAGTAAATTTAGCTTATGTTGAATGGGATACAGAAATCGCTTCGACACATGTCGTAGGTCAGGTTCTGGAGGACTTAGGCTATGATGTTACGTTAACACCACTGGATAACGCGATTATGTGGGAAGCTGTTTCAAAAGGAGAAGCGGATGGTATGGTGGCTGCTTGGCTACCACATACACATGGTTCTCAATATGAAAAATATAAAGACAATCTAGATGAGCTTGGCGAAAACCTTGCAGGTGCTAAAATCGGACTAGTAGTACCGAGCTATATGAATGTCAACTCCATTGAAGATTTAAAAAATGAAGCAGACCACACGATTACAGGTATTGAACCAGGTGCTGGTATTACAGCTGCAACTGAAAAAGCATTAGAAGAGTATGATAATCTAGCAGATTGGAACCTATTAACTTCTTCTTCTGGTGCGATGACAACGGCTCTTTCTAAAGCGATTGATAATAAAGAAGAAATTATCGTGACAGGTTGGTCTCCACACTGGAAATTCGCTTCATATGACTTGAAATATCTAGAGGATCCAAAAGGCGTCTTTGGCGGAGAAGAAACGATTAACACATTCGTACGTAAAGGTTTAAAAGAAGATCAACCTGATGTCTATAAAGTATTGGATAACTTCCACTGGACATCAGAGGATTTAGAAAGTATTATGCTAGAAATTATGGATGGTAAAGATCCAAAAGAAGCTGCTAAAGACTGGGTTAAAAACAACGCAGACAAAGTTGCTGAATGGACGAAGGATATTGAAAAATAAACAGTAAAAACAGCACTGCCGTTATGAGCTAACGGCAGTGCTATTTTAATGCGATTGTGCACTATTTAAGATATCAATTTTAAAGAAATTGCGGCACCTAAAACTAAAACAATACAGACAATCCGACGCCAATCTTTCGATTCATTGAAAAACAACATGCCCAACAGTGCGCCACCAGCTGCCCCAATTCCCGTCCAAATTGCGTAGGCTGTACCCATCTGTAACGTTTCCATCGCATAAGCGAGTCCAGCAAAGCTAAGCGTGAACGCAACAATAAGAAGCGTTAAATTTTTCATGCTCTTGCTGTCATTATATTTACTAATCATATAAACACCCATCATTTCACAAAGCCCTGCGACAACTAATGCAAGCCACGCCATTATGCCTTCACCTCTTTATCTTGTGGTTCTCCCGTTAAAAGCTTTAAGCCTACGACTCCAGCTAGTAAAACGACGATACATAAGATTTTTGCCAACTTCCACGGTTCCCCAAATAGCAAGCTATCCGCACACACCGTCCCTGCGGTTCCTAAACCCACGAACACCGCATATACCGTGCCAACTGGTAAAGTTTCGCCCGCCTTAATTAATAAATAAAAGCTAATAAATATAGCAATAGCTGTACCAATCCATTCCCACACACTTCCTGCATGCTTTAGGCCAATTACCCAACCGACCTCAAAAACAGCTGCTACAATAACACTAAACCATTGTTTATTCATTTCGTATCTCTCCATTCATTTGTAATCATAGTTAACATTGCACAATAAATATTCGCGCCAGAGCGTGATGGCCTTTACCTGAGCGTTTGTCCCTTGCACAAGAGCGATACTCACTTGGACCCGAGCGATAAGCCCCTCTACCTGATCAGAACTCACCTGCACCTGAGCGATAAACCACTCTACCCGAGCGGGACTCACTTGGACCCGAGCGATTAACCCCTCTACCTTAGCGAACCCCCTACTATCCTATCCAATCTATAAATAACCAGACCACGAAATATTCATCTCTAGCGTTGGCAACATAGCCACATTTTAGCCAAACAAAAAAAGCCTGCGGAAACACTGTTAAAAACAGTATCTCCCAGGCTTTTATCCTTCCGTGTCACAAAAATAATTTTGTGGTTTTCTCTCGGACCAGGCTAGCTTATGCTACGGAACCCTAGAAAACTTTCATATCTGATTGTCAGTTTAGTATAGCAAATAACTTAGAAATTTTCCACTGGAACGTAGCCAACTTTGTCGACTAATGTCTGTCCTTCTTCAGATACAATCCAATCGACAAATCTTGTGACATTCGGATTGTCAGTTCCCGCTGTCACCGCATAAAATTCGGACGTTAGTGGGTATGTACCATTGCGAATATTTTCCTTTGTGGGTGCAACACCATCGATAGACAGCAATTTTATTTCCTTACTCCCCACCATCTCGGTCGAATAATATCTGAATGTGTAGCCAATAGCGTTTTTATAATTGCGATATTTTGAAACTTCATGTATGATGCCCCCCATTCCTGTCGCCACATCCTCCGCAGGGGCCTCCATAATAGGCATATCCCCCATAATCTTTTCGAGTGACGTTTGACTTCCACTATCTGCTGGACGCTGAAACGCACGAATAGTATCATCAGCCCCTCCAACCTCACGCCAATTCGTAATTTCACCGGCATACATTTGTTTTACTTGTGCAAGCGTTAGATTATCGACACTATTTTTATGATGGACAAAAAAGACAAAAGCCTCGCGTCCAATAGGCGTCAGATTCAATGTCAGCCCTCTCATGTCTGCTCTTTTTTGCTGTGACGCTGACGGAGCTGCTGCAAAAATTAAGTCAACATCTTCATAAATTAAATTATGGTAGGCCACGGGTGTACGGTTTACCATTACTTCACTTTCATCGGACGGATAACTTTTTTTCGGATATGTTGCTTCCACAAAAGCAGCATACAGTGGATACATTGCCGTAGCCCCATCTATACGAGGCAGAGGCTCCTGTAATTGTAATGAGGCCTTGGACTTCACAACCTTATTTTGTGCTGCAAAGGGTTCATAGGCAAAGACATCAATTTCGGCATCGACCGTTGGTATATTCATTTTATAATGATATTGGATGGGAGCAATCGAAGCACTGACAAGCGCTACCCCCATTATTCCAGCAAACCATGCCTTGCGCTGCTTTGTCGTAAACCATTCAAATATCAGACAAGTAAACAGTAAAAACAGGCTAATTGGAACAACAAGGAGAAGGCCCTTATAATGCATCAAACCATTTAATAATGTGATTAAAGCGACAATTCCTGTGAAAAATAGTAAACAGATAAACACAAATATGGTTTGTATAATTTTCATGTACTTTCCTCCTTTATACAATGGTGTAAATTTACACTTCTCTATTTTTAAGATAGATGATTTCAGGTAGAAAGGCAACTGCATTTTCTGAAAATTATGTTAAAATAAATTTTAGTACTGATAGGAGGTATGTACATATGGCAATTGAAAAAGTACGCGAACATTTTGCTCAGTGGCATTTACAACACAAAATACAAGAGCTTAACGAGAGCTCAGCAACGGTTGAATTGGCCGCACAAGCGCTTGGCTGTGAGCCTGAGCGGATTGCAAAAACGTTATCGTTTCTTGTCAATGACGGTGCAATTCTAATCGTTGCCGCAGGTGATGCTAAAATTGACAACGCGAAATACAAATCAATCTTTGGCACAAAAGCGAAAATGGTGGCAAAAGAAGAGGTCCTTGAACGCATAGGACATGATATCGGTGGCGTTTGTCCATTCGGCATTAATGAGGGAGTTGCAGTTTACTTAGATGAATCGCTCAAACGTTTTACGACCGTATTTCCTGCTTGTGGTAGCAGTAACTCCGCTATCGAGTTGACTATTGCTGAATTAGAAAGATATACACCCTATAAGGAATGGATCGACGTCTGTAAAGGCTGGAACGATTAATGAAAAAGAACAACAAGCGGCATCAAGCTTGTTGTTCTTTTTACTCGCTTTCCCGTGACGAACCAACTGGCTCATTCGTCTCGTAGCTTTTTCATCAGCAGATAATAGCGCTAAAAATTATGTATTGCTAGGGTGAGGCGTAGTTAATAGACGCTCAAAATGGCAATGTGCTTGGCTAAATAATTTAATCAGTGATGACCATTCCAAAAGCCAGAAATATAAAAAAGACTCCTACTAAGAACAGATAAAGCAAGAGTTACTAAAATTTACTCAGAATGAAAAAGTATAATCGGATACTATTCGAAAGAGACGTAAAGAAAAAACTTATTGCAATGTTTGTGAGTGACATGAGCGTTGATAAGAAAAGAAATGTAAGAAGGCCCGAATCTGTTGCAATCACTGAAATTGAATTCTTATAAATACTAATGTGCTTATCATCCTAACAAGATAAGAGTAAGTAAAAATATTCCCCCCTGTAAAATATGGTGAGTCATTTGCTATGAGCATATTTTGATGAATAAACCATTTTCCATCTGCCCTCTCATTGATAGCAATTAATCATCTCATCAATCCTAATTATGTAAATGTTAAACATTCTTTAATAAGAATTTATTTTTATTTACTTAATATACAAATAAAAAAAGCCAAAGTTCAAAATTAATTTCGTTTTTATTACAAAAGGCAGTTGAAAGTTCGATTCAACCGAACTTTCAACTGCAACTCATATATTGGATTTTATCAGTGCCTCTTAAAAATTCTAGTGCTGTTTATTTTTGCATTGTACAACCCTTTATTCTTTGTTTTGCTCCTCTAAAAAATAGTGATTATTGCCAATGATTAGTAGGAGATTCAGTAGCAGGGCTAACAGGAGGCGTAAGTCCTGAAAGCACAGGCGTTACTACACTACCCGCACCTAGGCGAATTTGTTGAACTTGTAGTACTTTTACAGTAAGCTCCAGTACGATTTTTTCACGCAATTTGCTAAAAGTTCCTTCAGGTCTTGCCATAGTTGGTGAAAAGTCAAGTTCAAAGAAGTTTGCAGCTACTAATTCGCCAAAAGGTTGTTCATTGTATTTTACGAGGTTTTGGAAGAAAGCCTTATCCAATCGAGCATCCAATTGGGTATGATCATTAAGGAAGTTCACTTCGGCAAACTCGGAAATCCCTAGGATTGGCGTAGGGCCTCCAGGTTCTTGTGGGAAAGTAAGGTCTGCAAAACCAGAAAACGGAACATCGGCAATTCTATCTTGAAGTGCCCCATTACATGCTGATGAAGCATATTCGATATTTTTACGAATATGGCCCGCTACGAATAATTTAGCTCTTGTTACCCTAAAAAAGTCAGTGCCCGCAATACGTGTAAATCTAACCGGTACCAGTTTCACTTGATTTAGGAATACATTTTTTTTCACTCTTTTGATTTCAGTTGCTGCAGGACTAAGCGTAATATCCGACTCCACAACAATTTGAAGTGTTGGTTCCGAAAGTACAACCGGTATTTTTATAATGGGCGTCGAAAGCGGTGTAGCGACTACTGGCGTATTCGCACTAGATAATGGTGTTTGTTCAGTTGATGTTACTGGACAAGGAAGACAAGGTTGGATCTGATTATCTAATTGATCACTCAAAAAATTCCCTCATTTCATTTTTAGTATTAGAGAGCTCTCTATATTGTTAGAATATGTAGCAACCAAATCGGTGCATGGACGTTTTACTAATGCTTTTACTCATTTTAATAAAAGGGATTTTTGAGATGAGAGATAAATTTCAATTAGCCTCTAGTCCCTTGGCTATCATAACTGACTCGAATTTGCTGTACTTGTAGTATATGAATGATTAATTCTAAAACTATGTTTTGGTACAATTGATTTGCATCATTTAATGACTCATTTTGTGCAGGTACTGCATTCCGAGTATGAGATGAGGTATACTCAATATTCTGATGTATATATCCTTCAATAAATAAATTAGCCTTTGATGCTGTACACGTCCCATTTCCTAATGCTTGAGAAAACTGATGAGGTACGAATCTACAATCTGTTAGTATTACCTCATTCGAGATTTCTTTAAATGCCACAATTCCTTTTTCAAATAAAATATTTTCTTCTAGACCTATTTCAATTTTGTATTCCCCTACTACAACTGGAACTCTGATATGCATAAAATCATCGGAAGAGTATGCGTGATTATTGGTTTCACCTTTTTTAATTGATGGTGCGCTATGTAAGGGCACTACAACTGATTTAGAAGGATTATTCTTCTGACTATTTTTATCATTAGTATCCGTTTTCATTAAACATATAATTTCATTAATTTTTGAGCGAACCAAACGACAATTAGGCTGTTCAGGATAATCCGTTGTAGTATTAAATAGTTTGGTTTCAAATTGAGGCGTAAGGTGATTGTTTAGGTCAAGAAATTCAAATGTATTTCGAACCATCTCACCACAGATCGGAGCATGAAGAAAATCATCAATTGTCACGTGAGTAGAAAATGGGGTTTTTTGAGTTATGGAACATACTGTCCCAGAAGATGCATGACCACTATCTGTAGAACTGTTTTGCGCCATCTCTTCTATATCAATAGGACGCCTCACTTTATTCCCCACATCGGATTCAGAAGGACTAACAATTTTACAATCAGAGTTTAATTGGGCTGCAAAATCCTGTTCTTCCCCAGTATTTGTTTCATCTGTCTCTTCCGGATCAAGGTGATGAACGATTTCTTCCTCATCATTATTTACTGAAGGTATGAGTAGTTCACGATTGGAATCTAAATGGGCTGCAAAGCAGGTTTTATCTTTTTTTTCGGAATCAGTAGAATTTAGTTGAGATACGTGATCTATGTTATTTGAAAGTTTAATTTGATTCATCCACTCGGTGTAATCGATTTGCTTGGAACTTACTTCCTTCATCTTTTTATAGTTAATCCATGGAGTTTTCATTCATTCACTCCCAAATGATGTTTAGTCAAATTAAGTGCAACATTTGCTCCGAAAAAACTCCTGCACTTTTTTCCGGCCAAGACATTTTCTTAGTCGATTTATCTTTTAATGTTAGGCTTTATGAGTTCTTCTGGGGAGACATAATCAAAATTCATTTTCAACTTGAAAAACTCACTAAGTAACCTGTTTTCAGTCTTATTACTACCACGCCACGTTGCCATCAGAAAATGAATCTGTAAAAAGTGATGTCATTTCTTTTTCTAACGGCTGATCACAGCTACACTCTTTCTCTTCTATTTTTGCTCGAAGATACGATTGATGGCTCATAAGGATTTCCACTGTTCAAAAGAGAAACATTTTATAAGACATCATTAATGAGCTACTGTTATTTTGACTAAATGTTTCACAATCTATTTTATGCTTTATTTTTACTTTTGCCACAAAGCGCTTTCCAAATCTCAGTGGCAATTGAGATACAAATGTTTGGGAGACGTTGGTTTAGGAATTGATCTATGTGTTACCTCAAAAATTTTAAAAATTGATTAGACAAAGGTGAGAATTTATAAAGAGGAGTTTCTGAAGGCAAATTTATGTTAACAACATTAACATAAATAAACTGAAGTGACCGCAATTGACACGAAAGAATAAAATAATCAGGATACCTTTAGATAAATAGGTGACATTCCGATCGTTATCTATATATTATTTTGTTTTCAACTCTGTATAACGTAAAATCTACAAATAACACCTATTAATGCATTTACAATCGTTAATATATAACGAAAAAGCAGTTGAAAGTTCGATTCAACCGAACTTTCAACTGCCAACTCATTTGTTTTGCTCCTCTAAAACTAGAGATTAACAATAATCAGTAGGAGGTTCAATAGCAGGACTAACTGGAGGCGTAAGTCCTGAAAGAACAGGCGTTACTACACTACCCGCACCTAAGCGGATTTGTTGGACTTGCAATACTTTTACAGTAAGGTCCAGTACGATTTTTTCACGCAATTTGCTAAAAGTTCCTTCAGGTCTTGCCATAGTTGGTGAGAAATCAAGTTCAAAGAAGTTTGCAGCTACTAACTCGCCAAAAGGTTGTTCATTGTATTTTACGAGATTTTGGAAGAAAAACTTATCCAGTCGAGCATCCAATTGGGTATGATCATTAAGGAAGTTCGCTTCAGCAAACTCGGAAATTCCTAAAATCGGTGTAGGACCTCCAGGTTCTTGTGGGAAAGTAAGGTCTGCAAAACCAGAAAACGGAACATCGGCAATTCTATCTCGAAGCGCCCCATTACATGCTGATGAAGCATATTCGATATTTTTACGAATATGTCCTGCTACAAATAATTTAGCCCGTGTTACCCTAAAAAAGTCAGTGCCCGCAATACGTGTAAACTTAACTGGTACCAGTTTCACTTGATTTAGGAATACATTTTTTTTCACTCTTTTGATTTCAGTTGCTGCAGGACTAAGCGTAATATCCGACTCCACAACGATTTGAAGTGTTGGTTCTGAAAGTACAACCGGTATTTTTATAATGGGCGTCGAAAGCGGTGTAGCGACTACTGGCGTATTCGCACTAGATAATGGTGTTTGTTCAGTTGATGTTACTGGACAAGGAAGAAAAGGTTGCATCTGATTATCTAATTGATCACTCAAAAAAATTCCCTCATTTCATTTTTAGTATTAGAGATGTTCTCTATATAGCTAGAATATGTAGCAACCAACTCTATGTATGGACGTTTTACTAGTTCTTTTAATTTTATAAAAGAGATTTTTAAAGGAGACATAGGTTTTTAATTAGCCTCTAGTCTTGGGGTCATTATAACTGCCTGGAATTTGCTGTACTTTCTTGTGTACCATTTTTCCATTTCCATACGTCTTTTTTGCATAATAAAAGCCCTCCACAATTGTTGTGGAAGGCTTTTTCATCTTTCGCGTTTTATAGAGCTCAAATGGTCAAATAGTAACCTCAATACTCCCACTTGTTCTTTCTTCAGTAAACCTTGTATATCTTGGTATTTCTTTTTGAGTATTGCCAATTCGGTGTTTTGTTTTAAAAAAACATTAATCCATTTAGTCAATAAAATAACGCGAAACTTCTGCTTATGTTTTCTGTTTGCCCGGTAGAGGCAATTTATCACGAAGATGAATTGTTTCATGAAGAAAGACAGGTTATTAGCCAGAAAATCACTTTATTTTAATAAGTAGTGTTTTCCATTAAGTTGCGCAGTAGATCGTTATCTTTTTTAGTTATGTTAACGCAATGATTGCTCCAATATAGCAATTCGTTCAGCAGTCACTTCTTTTGAAATACCATGAATGTGTATATAGCGGTTGCGTTTATGCTTTGTACATTCAATTGTACAGCCACCTAAGTGTTTTGCCTCATTCTCTTGGGAGCTTAAAATCTGTTTATTACATTCAGGATTGGCACAATTAATGTAACGTTCACAAGGTGTGCCATCAAAATGATCTTTGCCAACAATAGTTGGGCTTACTTGATTTATCGGGACAACTAGGCGTTCATCAAAGACGTAACATTGCCCATTCCAAAGCTTGCCTTGTGCAACTGGATCTTTACCATACGTTACAATGCCACCATGTAGTTGACCTACATCATCATAACCTTCACTTATTAGCCAGCCAGAAAATTTTTCGCATCGCACACCACCTGTACAGTATGTTAAAATACGTTTTCCTTCTAATAATTCCTTATTATCTTTAATCCATTTGGGTAATTCACGAAATGTTTCAATCTCCGGTCGAATCGCACCTTCAAAATGACCTACATCAAATTCATATGTGTTTCGAGCATCAATAACAACAGTATCATCTTGTTGCATTTGCTCATAAAAATCCGCAGGTGCAACGTAACGACCTGTCATTTCGAGCGGGTCAATATCATGCGCTAAGTTTAAATTTACCAGCTCAGGTTTTGGACGCACATGCATTTTCTTGAAGGCATGACCCTCTACCTCATCAATTTTAAAGACAATGCCTTTAAATAACGAATTATTTTCCATCCATTCTATATAAGCATTCGTTTCTTCAATTGTTCCAGAAACTGTACCGTTAATGCCCTCAGAAGCCACTAAAATGCGACCTTTTAAGTTCATCTTTTTACATAATTGTAAATGCTCCTCTGCGAAGTCATCAGGTGATTGAATAGTTGTATAATGGTAATACAGTAACACTCGATAGTTCAATATATTTTCCACCTATCATTTATATTTGCAGGATATACCTGATAGCTACTATCATCAAAAACTCAGTATTAAAAATACTATTGAAACTAGCATACATAGTTAATCGCAACAATAACCAGATCATTTTAGTTTCGATAATGATTAAGTGCTAGTAAGGTTGCTGAATGATATTCAGCGGGTAAATCGTCCTCGTGAAAAATTGCCTCTACCGGACAAACCACTTCACAAGCACCACAATCAATACATAAGTCAGGGTTAATGACATATTGTGTATCTGTTAAATCAATACAATTCACGGGACAGGCATCTAAACAGATGGCCGCTTTTTCATCTTTACATAATTCTGTAATTACAAAAGCCATTATAAATCCCCCATTATAGAAAGTTGTTGTTTGATTTCCTCAGGTGAGTGTTGCCAGTACTGCTCGTTAAAATTAGCCAAAAACTGATGAAGTAATCTTTTTGAATTTGCATCGAGGTGATTCAAAATAACTTTACCTTTAAGTGCTTTGTCTAAATAATTCACTTGCTCTGGCAACGATTTGTAGCCTAGTTTTATGCGACGTTCTTCTTTTGACACGCGCACTTCACTTGCAGTACATCCCGCATAATAAGGTCCATTTTGAGCAATTTGAATAGCTACCCAAACAATCCAATAACGATGATAATCATCGCTAGCATGGGTTAAATCAGCGGTAAATCGAACTTTTTTTTCGATAATACTTCGCCCATGTAAGGCCTCTAAATCGATATATACGTGTTGGTTTTCACAATCTATAATAAGCGGCGTGACATTATTCAAATCAAGGGTGCCTACGCCGTAGCCGCCGTCGCCATCACTTGAATCGTTGCTTAAAATAGTAAAATGTAATTTTTCTTTCATGAAATCATCTCCACATCGAATTGGATTTCTTGAATAAGATTAGGTTTCACTTGACGAAAAATAGCTGTCTGATGAATTACATCGCTTATTCTTCAGTAAAATGGCATCAAAAAAACAGCATCGTACGCACAGTGTACAAGATGCTGTAAACCTAAAATCGTTGATAACTGTATCGTGTCCACATTACAACCACATCACGTATAGTATTTTACAAATGAATGTAATTGAACGTATTCGTAGTAGTTTTTAAATTATACGAAATGGTTGTTTAGAATTTCTTCTAATAAATAAAATATACATTCTATCGTCATTTCCTGCCATCAGACTTATGTCTGAACTATTAATGCATTACTGTGGCTATGTTTAAATAAATCAATGATAGCTAAAATCCCTAATAGCCTGATATACAAGCTGTTAGGGATTGGAAATACTTATTTTGTCGTTACTGTTCTTCCATAAGTCATAAATCTCCATAATTTCTCTAATGGACCCATTTTAAAGAACTTAAACCAAATAACACTATAGATGATTTGAATTAAGAAAGTTAGGGTTGCAATGATAACGACATGATGAGGTGAAACAACTTCTAGTCCCATTAATGAAATAAGACCTAGACCGATAAAACTTTGCGCCCAATAATTTGTAAAGGCCATTTGGCCAACACGACCGATTGGCTGAAGAAGTTTTGCAATCCAGTTATTTTCTAACAATAAAAACAAAGTACATAAATAAAAATAAGTCGTCGGTATTACCCCTAATCCCAAAATAGATTGAAGATTTTGGTCATTTCCTTGTGCAGCAAACCAGATCCAAATGGAGAAACCTATGAATAATGGGAACGTAGTGATTTGTATCCATTTAATTTGTTTAGAAAATTCACGTACATGGCTAACCCAATCTGCCTTCGCTACTAAAAAGCCGGATAAAAACATAATAAAAATGGCAACTGCATCATTTCCTAGAAGACCACAAACAGTTGATACTACGCCTGTGATCGGCACAAAAATTTGCATAACTATCGCAATGACGTGAACAGTTATCAGGCTAAACAACCATTTACTTATAGTTGAAACTTTTGCATGATAGAACGGTAAAAGGAAGAAACCAATCACTGCATAAATGGCAAGAATGGAGCCCCAGAAAACAAAAACGTGAACGATACCAATAACTAACAGCGCGAATAAACGTCTTGCAAAACGCCATCGTGGCTTGTCACCACGACTTTCAGCACGTGAAGCGAAAATATAGAACCCTACTCCAAATAAAAATGAAAAAATGGAAAAGAATTTTTTCTCGACAAAAATATCGATTAATTTATCAATAATACCATTTATTCCACTAAAATCAGGCATGGGTCCGCCTTCTATTATGACTTGATACGCAGTGACATTTATAAACAATATGCCGAATAGCGCTAATCCTCGAATAATATCTAAGGAAACGATTCTTTCTTTTTGTGTAACAGATGGATTCATATTTTTAAAACTCCTTATCTTCAATACTTAATTTCTCTAGGATTATCTTAACTTTCCAGCCTTACAGCTGTTTAATTTAAAGCTTACATAAACCTTAAGGATTTGCATTATTTACATGTATGTTGATGTTTTAAGGTCGTAAATAGGTAAAGGTTTTTCAACTCCACTACTTTCTATGAATTTACTTTCGTTATTTTTAAAGCGATATTAGTATTTTGGTGGGGTACCTGGAGCACCGAATTTTTCTGGATATGTGCATACAAATGGATGAATAAATATATTTAAACAATAGAAATTCTTGAACCTCTCGAATTGAACTACCCCCTTAAAAATGGACAGTTTCATCAAAGCTACAATAAATGACTTCGGTATTGTGCCGGAATCCTTTAATTCAGTCCCTCGAACCTTCCTTTGTTATAATCCTCAAGTTATTTATTTAAAAGCTTTCATTAACTACTATAAAAGTTCCCTTTAACACTAAAAATAGAAGCCGAATTTCGGGTTCTTTTTTATGTGAACGAAAAGTTTAGCTTCCTCACACTCCTACCCATACATAAAATTAATGCTCTAATTGTGTCTTAACGTTCAAATTATACAGGGAAATATTACTAAATATAACAATTTATATTGCTATATTCACATAGTGTGTTATTTTTAAATAAGTAATATAGTGCTAAATAATCAATATATTACCTAATAGTTAATGCAGTACTAAAGGAGGACTTTTTATGAAAAAGAAATTAAAATTCAATCAAGTGTTAATTGGGGTCAGTACAATAGCACTGTCGTTAGGTGGGTTACAAGCAGAAGCATCAGCCGCAGAAAAAACGCCTTATAATGTATTACAAATAAAACCTGCTGGCATAGAAACTCCAAAAGATGACATTGTTCTCTCTACAAAGGCTGATGAAACATTATCATTTGAAAAACGTTTGAAAATTGGAGATTTTTCGCAACACCCAGCTCCAACTATAAAACTTGCTGAAACGAAGCAATTGCAGCAACAGTACTCGATGGCAGAGCTTAATAGAATGAGCGATAGTGAACTAATTGATACGCTAGGAAATATTCGCTGGCATCAAATTACAGACTTATTCCAATTCAGTGAGGACACAAAAGTTTTTTATCAAAATAAAGAACGCATGCAAGTCATCATCGATGAATTAGGGAAACGAGGAAGGTCTTTTACGCAAGAAGATTCTAAGGGTATTGAAACATTTGTTGAGCTACTACGTTCTGCTTTTTATGTAGCATTTTATAATAACGAACTAAGTTATTTAAACGACAGAAGTTTCCATGATAAGTGTTTAACGGCATTAAAGGAAATGGCTAATAATCCAAACTTCAAACTTGGTACAGATGAGCAAGATAAAGTGGTATCTGCCTATGGAAAATTAATAGGTAATGCTTCTAGTGATGCGGAAACCGTTCAGTATGCTGCGAAGATTTTAAAACAGTATAACGAAAATCTCTCTACATATGAAAGCGACCCTTTAAAAGGAGCAGCTATATATGATTTAATGCAAGGGATTGATTATGACTTGCAGTCGTATTTGCAGGAGACACTAAAAGAAGCGAATACGACGATGTGGTACGGAAAGATTGATAGCTTTATAAATGAAGTGAATAAAATTGCGCTTATCCAAAATGTAACAGATGACAACGGTTGGTTAATCAATAATGGCATTTATTATGCAGGTCGTTTAGGAGGATTCCATAGTAATCCAGATAAAGGTTTAGAAGTTGTTACACAAGCGATGCAAATGTATCCTTATTTAAGTGAGGCTTATTTTGTAGCTGTTGAGCAAATTTCAACAAATTATGGGGGAAAAGACTATAGTGGAAATACAGTAGATTTACAGAAAATACGGGATGAAGGTAAGAAGCAATATTTACCGAAAACATATACATTTGATGATGGGTCAATTGTATTTAAGACGGGGGATAAAGTAACTGAAGACAAAATTCAAAGATTGTACTGGGCTGCAAAAGAAGTAAAAGCCCAATATCATCGTGTAATTGGGAATGATAAAGCATTAGAACAAGGCAATGCTGACGATGTATTAACAGTTGTAATTTATGACTCTCCAGATCAATATCAATTAAACCGTCAATTGTATGGCTATGAAACAAATAATGGTGGTATTTATATTGAGGAAAAAGGAACATTCTTTACATATGAACGTACACCGGAGCAAAGTATTTATAGTTTAGAAGAGTTATTCCGCCATGAATTCACACATTATTTACAGGGCAGATACGAGGTTCCTGGTTTATTCGGAACAGGAGCTATGTATCAAGATGAACGACTAACATGGTTCCAGGAAGGAAATGCAGAATTCTTTGCAGGATCCACTCGTACAAATGATGTTGTTCCACGTAAGAGTATTATTAGTGGATTATCTGATGATCCATCACAACGCTATACAGCGGAACAAACTATGTTTGCAAAATATGGAGCATCATGGGATTTTTATAACTATTCATTTGCACTGCAATCTTATATGTATCATCATCAATTTGATACATTTGATAGGATTCAAGATTTAATTCGTGCGAACGATGTGAAAAATTACGATGCCTATCGTAACGCCTTAAGTAAAGATCCACAACTCAATACCGAATACCAAGCCTATATGCAGCAATTGATTGATAATCAAGAAAAATACGAGGTGCCACAAGTATCAGAAGATTATTTAGTGGAGCATGAACCTAAAGCGTTAAGCGAAGTGAAGCAAGAAATTGCCGATGTTGCTAACGTAAAAGATGCAAAAATCATAAAACATACGTCTCAATTTTTTAATACATTTACAGTCGAAAGTACGTATGTAGGTAGTGAAACAAAAGGTGAATCTAATGATTGGAAAACAATGAGTAAACAAGTGAACCAAGTACTGGAGCAACTGTCGCAAAATGAGTGGAGCGGCTATAAAACAGTGACAGCGTATTTTGTAAACTATCGTGTGAATGCTGCAAACCAGTTTGAATATGATCTTGTTTTCCACGGCATTGCAACGGATAAGGGAGAAAATCAAGCACCTCTTGTCAATATAAATGGTCCATATGCTGGAATCGAAAATGAAAAAATCCAGTTCAAGAGCGATGGTTCAAAAGATGAGGATGGGGAAATCGTTTCTTACCTTTGGGATTTTGGTGATGGAAAAACAAGTGAAGAGGCAAACCCTACTCATGTATACGAAAAAGAAGGAACATACAATGTGACATTAACAGTGAAAAATGATAAGGGAATAGAAAGTAAAGATCAAGCAATTGTCACTGTACAAAAGGGAGCTCCTCATCCAGAAGAAGCGAAGATAATTCCATTTAATATGCCCCTAAAAGGTAGTTTGATTGATGTTGATACAGATGTATATCAATTCGAGGTTACGTCTCCAGAAGAAATAGATATTTCTGTCGTAAATGAAAATCAAATTGGCATGACATGGGTGCTTTACCATGAGTCTGATATGCAAAATTACGCATCCTATGGACAGGAAGATGGAAATATTATTAAAGCGAACTATAAAGCGGAACCTGGAAAGTATTATTTATATATTTATAAATTTGATCATAAAAACGGAACATATACAGTAAATGTACAGAATGGAGCACAAACAGAGATAGAACCAAATAATCGTCCAGAAGAAGCGAATATCATTCCATTTAATCTGCTCCTAAAAGGTAGTTTGTTTGATGGTGATGAAACAGATGTATACACATTCGAGGTTACGTCTCCAAAAGACCTAGATATTTCTGTCGTAAACGAAAATCAAATTGGCATGACATGGGTCCTTTTCCATGAGTCTGATATGCAAAATTACGCATCCTATGGACAGGAAGATGGAAATATTATAAAAGCTAACTACAAAGCGGAACCTGGAAAGTATTATTTATGTATTTATAAATTCGAGAATGAAAACGGGACATATACAGTTAAAGTACAATAATAGCGTATACGAAAATTCCTACTTATCTGTGACGAGTAGCATTGAAAAGCGAAAGTTATCTCGAATTTATATGGATGGAAATTTAATTCTGCATTAAAACTATAAGAGCCTAGCTACAATAAACATGTAGCTAGGCTCTTTATAGTTATTTAATTTCTGATTCCATCATGTTCCTCTAATGATAATTGTATTTCTTCTCCCTCTTCTATTCTTTTTTTTATATTAACTGCACCCCAATCACACATTAGATCAATAACGTGCGTTAGACTTTCACCATATTCTGTTAATGAATATTCAACTTTTGGAGGACTTTGATTGTATACTTTTCTAAGTATAATATTATCTTTTTCGAGTTCACGAAGCTGTTGAATGAGCATTTTTTGTGTGATATTTGGAATCATTCTTTTCAATTCACTCGTTCTTTTTCTTTGATCCATCATCAGAATACATAGAATCACAATTTTCCATTTACCACCAATTATATCCAAAGTGGCTTCTATCGAGAAATTATATTTTTTCATTTTTAATCCTCCTAATCTAAGGCTTTCATAAATTGTTACTTAATAGTAACTAGGTTACTTTAAAGTGGGTACTAAACAACCATAAAAGTATAGTATACCATCATAATTAATCGAAGCATTCCACATGCTTTTTTAATTTGAAAGGGGTTTTTTATTAATGAAAACACTTGTAATTGTTAGCCATCCAGATTTATTAAATTCGCGAATCAATAAAAGATGGGTGGAAGAATTAAATAAATACAATAAGGAAATTACAGTTCATGATATTTACAAAGAATATCCAGATGGAAATATAAATGTTGCAAGAGAACAAGCGTTAGTGGAAGAACATAGCTCCATAATTTTTCAGTTCCCTTTACAATGGTTTAGCACGCCTCCTTTGTTAAAGAAATGGCTTGACGATGTACTATCCTATGGCTGGGCTTATGGTTCCACAGGAAAAGCACTAGTTGAAAGGAACATCGGCTTAGCTATTTCAGCAGGAATAAGAAAGCGTGATTTCCACGAAGAAGGAAAATATAAATTTACATTAGAAGAAATAACAGTACCATTTAAAGCCACAGCCCTATATACTGGAGCGACCTTTCTTCCCACTTTTGCTGTTTATGGAGCAGAGAGTGAATTATCTGATCAAGAAGTTGAACAAAGTGCACCAGAGTATGTTAGTCATATTTTTAATCAGGCAAAAGTATAATAAACACGGCTATTTACTTTAGATTAGTGTCTCAATAACTGTCATACCTTCATTGGTTTATTTCGGATTATTCTTCACAAAATCTAGCATCTACTCATTTACGAACCACTCAGGATGGTAAATGAACTCTTAATGTGACATTCCTGATTTCGATCGTTTACTTAACTTCACGATTGATACGAAAACATTTGGTGAAAACTGTGTAGTAAACATTCTATGCCAATAAAATAAAGTCCACTTTAAAATGGGCAACGTTATTTCCTTTGTCAACTTGTTGTGCCTGAGTTCGGTAATGTACTGGACTTAGGCTTTTTAATATGACTTACAAAACCTTTCCAACTCTCAGATTGTTCATTCACGCATGTAGTAAAAGAACGCTTCTGTTTGCGTTCTTTAGCAGAGACTCCTTTTTAAAGAAAGGAGTTTTATCACTATCAGGGCATGGACAACTGTTAACATATAGTTTCGTCTCATGCTGCAGTTTTTTAAGCTTATACTAGTTTTTAATCCCTTTTCAAAAGCCATAACTACATATTTTATAGTAACGAGAACATTTTAGAAAAGAGGAAAAAAATGAAGAACAGACGTAGCAAACTAGGTTTTTGTTATCCTGGCTATAGATACTGCGGACCTGGATGTTCTGGCCCTGACGAACCAACGAATCCAGTCGATGCCTGCTGCAAGTTTCATGATGAATGTTATTCGCGATATGGTAGAACAAAGTATTGTGATCAATTATTTCAAAGTTGTTTATTGCCAAAAATTAACCCTCATAACAAAATGGGCAGAGATGCTCGATTGTTCTACAATATTTTCGAAATACGTAACAAGTTTTATTAATTTTTATAGGGAATCCTGTTTTCAGGTAAACAGGATTCCCTTGTACTATTTACACTTTGTTAGTGAACCCATTTCATAATTCAATGTCATATTCTTGGCACCATTCAAGTGCTTTTTTCTCCATTTGTGAAACAAATGCTTTTTTAGCAGGGCTATAATCGCGAGTAATCATACTGATTCGCCAACTCTTCTTTAAACTCACTATATCTTGCCGCTTCATCAGGGTTTGCAAGCAGATACTCTCGAAATGCTAAATGTCGTTCAATGTGCGGATTGTCAAATTGATAAAAATGAATATGATGTGTTCTATTGTCCCCACCTTTACGAAACAATCTTCTTCCCTCAATGCCCCAATCACCACCTACATCATATCCCAATGATGCCATTTGTTCGTTATATGTATCCACTTTTTCAATGTCATCTACAATACACATCATGTCAATTACAGGTTTTGCCTTCATTCCCGGAATTGAAGTACTACCAAAATGCTCAAATGACTGAATGTTATCACCAAAAATAGCCTTTAAAAATTGTACCTCCAACTCGAACAACATTTGCCATCTCGCTGTATACGCAGTTAATCTTACTTTCATTTGATCACCCCCATCCTTTAAATTACAGTACTTTAAAGAATTAAGAAACATTCATTATTTGCAAATTTTCGTATTTTATCAGAGGCTACAATTTGCTGGTACACACACTAAGGAATTGTGTACATTGTTTATTATTTTTTTGTATAATAAATACATACAAACTGGAAGGGACTGAATTATGCGCAGATAGCAATATTTTTTCATCCAACTCAATAAAAAATTTGGAGGTAAAAGTATTGATAGAACAACTCTCTACCAAAAGATTGCTGTTAAGAACAATGAAAGAATCGGATGCACATCATTTATTTAAAATTTGGTCAGATCCAGATGTTACGAAATTCATGAACATTTCTACCTTTACACATGAGGATCAGGCACAAGAGATGATTGAATTACTAAATGAATTAGCACTGGATCACAAAGCAATTAGCTTCACTATTATTGAAATCGCTTCAAATGAAATCATTGGTTCTTGCGGATTTAATGCCATTGACTTTGAAAACGCTAGAGCAGAAATTGGCTATGATATTGCCAAAGCTTATTGGGGAAAAGGTTACGCCCCTGAGGGAATTATGGCATTAGTAAATTACGCTTTCACGACATTAGCTTTCAATCGGATTGAAGCAAAAGTAGAGCCAGGAAATGTGAATTCTATCAAAGTTTTAGAAAAGCTTCATTTCACATTCGAAGGAACTCTCAGACAGTACGAAAAATCGAACGAAGTTTTTAAGGTCATCAATAGCTATTCATTATTAAGAAGTGATGGATTCAATAATTAAAAAATAGTTACAATACCATAACAGGCTCATCAAAAGTCCTTTCACTTTTGATGAGCCTTTACTTATTTTTTATTTAATTGAAATCCAAATTTCTGAATATAAATCTGGACTAAATGGATCTTCATCTGAATAAACTTCAAGCTCTGCAGAACCTGCAGGCTCATAAGGATTAGATGGGAACCATTCAGAGTAAATTTGCTTCCAGGTATTTTGCATAGCATCTGGCATTGGGCCATGTACTTCAAAAACTACCCATTTTGCTGCTGGTACCTCCATTGTTAACAGATTGTCTGGTACCTCTCCCACATGCTCAGTCGCAATCCAATAATCCATTAAACTGTTTTCCTTATAGTGCTTATCTGGTACACAAACACCGAGCACCCCTTTTATTTCCCCATTGTTCAATTTAAATAATACATCGTCCATACCTTTGTTGTTCATTTCATCCCAGAATAGAGGGATACCTTGCGTATTCTCCCCATTTTGGCAATTATACGTTCTTTTTACCCCTACAACTTGAAACTTTTCTTTTTCTACAATTTTATACTTCATTGGTTCTGCTCCCTTCAAGCTCACCTGAATGATCAGGCGGTTGTATGATTGTAATGGTCCTTGCTGTTTTCTTGCTTCACTCGGCGTTACGTTATGCTGCTTGCGAAACGCTTTTGTAAAAGCCTCAGGAGAGTCATAGCCATATTTGTAGGCGAGGTCGATAATTTTGTGTTCTGTATTCATTAACTCTTGTGCAGCTAAAGTCAATCTTCTGCGTCTAATATAATCAGCAATCGACATGTCCGTTAATATAGAAAATATCCGTTGAAAATGAAAGACTGAAGAATTTACCTCTTGTGCAATTTGATCCATTGTTAAATCATTTAATAAATTTTCTTCCATATAATTAATTGCTTTCTGAATCGACTCTATCCAACTCATGCCCTCACTCCTTGTTTATAGATTAAAGTATCCGGATTTTATTATCCTGTCATTTTATGCTAACTTTGGACGGGTAAAATTGAAAGAAGTTTCTGCTGTTGATTGTGGCCTATATTTCTATTATTAATAAGATCATTTAGTTGTAGTACCTTCAGTTATTACATCTCTTTTCTTTTAGTGGCGTTTTGCAAATAGTTAAATGGCAAGGTACTGCAAAAAATAAATTTATTTTCCCGTTACTTGCTGGGGATAGAAATGCAGCATCACTGGAAGTATGAAGAATCGCCAATAGACTACTTAAGTGCAAATAATAATTAAGTGAAACTTAATTTTCTAAAAATGCTAGTTTTGTTAATCAACCTATGATAATGTATATTTTACAACAATTACCATACAAAAAAAAAGGAGGTTTACCATGTTTTTAAACTTACATATTGAAACTGAAAGAATAGTGATTCGCCCTTATGCATTAACGGATGTGGATGCGTTATATGCAGTCGTTTCTGAGCCAAACTTTTATCAATTCATTCCAGAGGATAGACCTAGTCGAGAAGGTGTACAACGAATAATTGAATGGTCCATGGATTGTAATCAAAAAAATACACCAACCCACATTCATAAACTTAATTTAGCCCTCGTTGATAAAGAAAGCCAAACTGTAATTGGCTTTTGTGGACTTGGCCCAGATGATGTAATGCAAACAGAGGTTGAAATTTATTATGGTATTTCGGAAGCATATAGAGGGCGAGGCATTACATCTGAAGCAACGTATGCTTTAATGGACTATGCATTTAAAGTCATCAGTCTCCCCCGAATAATTGCGGTGGTTCATCCAGAAAACTTGGCATCTATCCGTATTATTGAGAAGCTCGGAATGCGTTATGAATTTACAAATCACAATCTTGATCCATCGTTGCATGATTTCGAAGGATTACTAAACTACATGATTGAAGCCGAGACTTTCCTGTCAAAACATTGCATCGATCTGAATGAATGGTAGATTGTCACATTCAGACAGGCCTAGTATGATGAAGGACAAAATTTAAGAAGTATCAGAGCCTAACAGCCCCAACACTTCTTTTTCTAGTCCATTTTCCTATATTCATCACGTTCCCTGTTCAAACCCTCTCCCCAGTATAAAAACTGGGGATTTTATTATTAGTTTCTGTACGCTAATTCATACATTAACGTAACATTATAGCTAAACTGTTACATTTTTCAGCGCCTATTTCATACAGTATTAAAAAGGATAGTTGCTGAAACACCATTCGAAAAAGCACCTCCAGTTGTGGTAACTTGCAAAGAAAGAAGCGTACAACTATTAACCGGAAAATTAGAGGTTGTTTTGGCGCAACAATTTGGAGATGCAGATGAATTTGGACCTGTAATTGTAGCGATAATTCCAGTTGCTACAGGAGCTGTAAATCCGCAATTTGTGCTTATATATATTTGAGCTGACGCTGTTTGTCCTGCACTTAGTAAATGGTCTCGGATATTTAAAGTTAGGCTTTTAATAATAGCATTTTCTGGTATAACTATTGAACTTCTGACAAATGAAGCAGAAGAATTACCTGTTCCAAGAAAGTCATTGTTTCCTACTGATTGATCTGTAGATAAGAAAACTTCCATTAACCCTGAACCACTTGGCCCAGTTACTCCTTGTATGCCTGTCGCTCCTGTTACTCCTCGGAATCCTGTTGCTCCCGTTACTCCTATTACTCCTTGTAAACCTGTTGCTCCCGTTACTCCGGTTACCCCTTGCGGACCTGTTGCTCCCGTTACTCCTGCTAGTCCTTGTAGACCTGTTGCTCCTGTTGCTCCGGCTATTCCTGCTAATCCTCGCGGGCCTGCTGCCCCTGTTGCTCCTCCTAGTCCTTGGGGGCCTGTTGCTCCGGCTACTCCCGCTAATCCTTGGGGACCTGTTGCTCCGGCTACTCCCGCTAATCCTTGGGGACCTGTTGCTCCGGCTACTCCCGCTAATCCTTGGGGACCTGTCGCTCCGGCTACTCCCGCTAATCCTTGGGGGCCTGTTGCTCCTGTTGCTCCTGCTAATCCTTGGGGACCTGTTGCCCCTGTTGCTCCTCCTAGTCCTTGGGGGCCTGTTGCTCCGGCTACTCCCGCTAATCCTTGGGGACCTGTTGCTCCGGCTACTCCCGCTAATCCTTGGGGCTGTCTCTTATACACATCT
>NZ_PYWI01000026.1 GCF_003049575.1 Lysinibacillus parviboronicapiens
CTACGATTTAAAACGTGAGGAAGGAAAGCCATATAAAGTAGCCATTATTGCTTGTGCTAATAAGCTTTTACACTGGATTTATGCGATTTTAAAAACGAAAACACCATTCCAAGAAACTATTTAGTAATAGCATTTTCAAATAAAACAAAAACCTTCCACACTGAATAAGGAGGGTTATTTGTCTTGCGCATTTTTAGTATAATATGAAGTGTTTTTCGATTAAAAATGTTTTTCTTGACATTCTATGAGCTGGTTTCGTTGAAGAAGAGATAGTTTTAATGGATTTTCACTACTTTCGTGGAAAACCGTGTCTCTTTGCACTCCACGCTATAATCAAAGCAACAAGCTGCAACATCAACAGCACTCCAGGAAATGACTGTACACCTACAATCTCTAGCAAAGCACCACCAACAATGCCTCCGCCAGCAATTGCCAAATTCCATACAGTGGTATTGATAGGCATTACGACATCAACACCTTCTTCACCGCTTGCATCAGCAAGCGCGGTTTGCAACAGGGTGGCTGCACCTCCGAAAGTAAGTCCCCATAAAGCCACTGCAAAATAAACAATGGATTCCGATTCGGCTCCCACCCATAGTACTGCGGCTACCAGCGCAAAGCCGAGCAGACTGATCAATACAAGCAGTCGCAACATGCGGTCTACCAACAGACCAACAATCCAGATGGAGACAAGCGCAGTTAATCCAAAAACCAGCAAGACTAGGTCGACATTTCCAGCGAGTCCGTAAGGCTCAAGAAACGGTGAAATATACGTATATAAAATATTGTGTGCCAACATCCAAGTGAGCACTACCATGAGAATCGGACGTATGCCAGGCAAAACAAACACCTGACCAACTGTCATTCTTTGCTTTGCAGATTGCCTAGGATAATCCGGCACCTTCCAGAACACCCATACAATTAAAACAAGAGTCAGAAGAGACATGAGTCCGAATACGGCACGCCAACCGATTAAGTCACCGAGCAAGGTACCGACCGGCACTCCGAATGTAAGAGCAATCGGCGTTCCTACCATTGCGACAGCTAAAGCACGGCCTCTTAAGGCATCCGGTACCATACGCCGTGCGTAACCGGCGATCATTCCCCAAGCAGCGCCAGCAGCCACACCGGCAAAAAATCGCGCGATAAGTGTTAAAGCATAGCTGGTCGCCAAGGCTGTAATTGTGTTGAATACTAAGAATCCCACAATAATGGAGATAAGCAGCAGACGTCGTCTATACCCGCTAGTAAACATTGCGAATGGAATTGCTGCTACAAGTGAGCCAATAGCATAAAGGGTAACTAGTTGCCCAGCCATCGCTTTGGTAACATGCAGCCCTTCTCCGATTAACGGTAGTAATCCAGCTGGGATCGTTTCTGTAAGAATACAGATAAATCCTGTCATTGCAAGCGCTAGTAGTGCAAGCCAGGGAAGTCGTGCAGGTATAGGTATGTTAGCTGATTGAACCATACCCTTAGATGATGAAAAGTGGGACAAATTTATTTCCTCCTTTAGATTAACTAATTATGGACCGGTCATTCCATATATTAGTTTCAACCACATCACTTGTCAAGGACTTCTGGAACGATTATTATATAATTAATAAAGGAGGTCATCTAATGCCACGAACTGGACGCCCCCGCGGATTCAACCGTGACGAGGCTGTTGTTGCCGCAATGCTTCTATTCTGGGAACACGGCTTTGAATCCACTTCACTTGCTCAGTTGCGCGCTGCGATGGGAGGTATATCTCCCGCAAGTTTTTACGCTGCGTTCGAGTCCAAGGAAGGACTATTCCGCGAAGTGGTGCAACAGTATATCTCTACTTATGGACAGGTTTCGGAAAGCTTTTGCGATACGACGATGACATCGAAAGCAGCCATCGAGCAGGGTTTACGGCGATCGGCACGGATGCAGACAGAGAGGTCACACCCTCAAGGCTGTCTATTGGTTTTGTCCGCTGTAAACTGTTCTCCTGAGCAAAAACACATTCGAGATATGCTCGCCAAAGAGCGAGAAAGGGTTCGCAATTGGATTAAGGATTGTATAGAACGAGCAGTAGCAAATGGAGAGTTGCCTGATTCTACAGATATTCACATGCTGGTAACCTTATTTGAAACATTTCTTCAAGGAATTTCAACACAAGCTCAGGACGGTGCTCCATACGAGATAATTGATGCTGCCATAACTCAATTGATGAGCATATGGGATACATTGTCTGCTAGCTAATCAAAGCGTTTAGAGGATTAATTGAAGAATTTATACTAAATGGCGGGCAACTTGGTCTGATTAAAAATTTACTATAGGTATATACTCTTGTATTTTGAAAAAAAAGATTATTTAAAATGGGGGACTTTATTGGAATTAAAAAATTTTTATCGGACTTTATTATTAATGATCAATCTTTTTTACAAAGATACATTATCATTTTGGTTTGTAACATAAATTAAATTGGTTAATGGAATGACTCCTATACCATTGGGATTATCTCCAACAGGTATATTAGCAAACACAGTATTTGTTAATCCACTAATTTCGGAAACATTATCACTATCACGATTTTGGTACGTAAATATTATTCATAGCTATATTAACTGCCACTTCACCTGCAGTAGTCCCGACAGGAACAGTAGCAATCACTGTATTGGTTGCTCCATCAATCAAGGAAACAGTGTTACTAGTGAAATTTGATATTTAAATAAGATTAGTATTTGGATTGACCCCTATTCTGAACGGATTCACTCCGACTGGAATCTGAGTTATCACGGCATTAGTAAACAACTTTATTGTCACCTAACATTTAAATAATAAAGGATGAAACAGTTTATATAAACTCAATTTAATTAGAAAATAATAGACAAAGTCGAAAAAATCGACTTTGTCTACAGTCTGAAACCTCTTACAAATGTAAGAGGATTTTATAATTAAATTGGAGTTGCATAAATCTGATTTTCTGTTGGATCCCAAATGATAATCCCAACATCTTGTTTTTGATCTATAATACGAATAGTAACGGGTATATAATCAAATGAAATAGTATTTAATTTAGTACTAGTTAATAAAATAGTATTTAATTTAGTACTAGTTAACTGTAAAAGACCAATCAATTCAGTATCCTTTATTAAAGGTACATTAATATCTATTTTTAAATCGGTTAATTTACCGTTTTCATATCGAAGTTTACCGATTATTTTAAGATTTAAATGTTTAAAGCTTTCTTGAATATCTTCTTTGAAAATTAATAACTTATTATTATAGGTATCTTTGTCTAAACTATATAATGAATCTGAAGGGAATGTATAATTCTCCCTATCTATATCAATCCATTTATCTATTTTATCCTCTCCTTCAGGTATAAAAGTTTCAGCTAAAAATATTCCTGGAATTATATCATTTTTATTTGATTCTTGATACAAAGTTACATAAATAGGGACATTAGGTATTTTTTCGTTATTTCTAATATCTTTTATTATAGTTCCGGCTATTTCCTTACCGTAATTTTCCACATCATTAACGTTATCTTCGTTAGTATCGACTTTAACTTGATCTGTATAAACTAGACCTTTATCATCAGATACCCTAATGTCATAAAATTCATTTAAGGATATAGCTAAAGACATTCCTTCTATTTTTCCACTTTCTTTGTTAATAAAATTTTGTTCTAATACATGGGATAATATCTTAGGATTATTTTTTTCATCCTCTAAAACATCTCCTGTATTATTTTTTATAGATGGGTTTAAACCAACACCTTCTTTTGATTTTCTATCTAACCATTGATTAATAATCTTTTTATCTAAATATTGACCTTCCTGCATATAAAACTTCTTTGTAGAAAAGTGATTTACGGATAAATCCATTAGTCCTTTTTCAATTTCATTGACATTTAATGAATTGTTTATATTACTAAGTATCAGTCCTCTTGAGATATTAGATTTTGCAGGTTGTTTAATTTCATATATTTCCTTTTTTTGAATTGATGATATATTTATTTGTTCATCATCACTACAAGAAACTAAAAAAAATAGTGGTGATATAAAAAACAACATACTCTTCCTTATATCCATTTATTAGATACTCCTTACTAAATTATATATAATTAAAACCTTTAACATTATTGTATACCAATGGTTACTATAACTTACCATTTTCATGAATGTATACAGCATAGTTGTGCTTTTTCTTTACCTAACTACTTTTAACCAACCTTTATCATTCGTATCCAGTGACTAATGCATTGATGTTAAATATGTTCAGGGGCTTTTTAGACAGTCCCTTATTTTTATTGAGTAATGCGCTCGAAAAAGGCTTTTGTTTTTTCTAAATCAGTTACATGTTTATTGCATTTTTGGCTATCTGCGCAAATGTAATTACTATAATTCGTGAACGTTCCAACGACTTGCCCTTTTACAGAAGTAGTAAATAAGGCAACATCGGAAAGACGGTTACAAATAGCACATATTCCTTTAATTGTTTCATTTGAGAAAGTACCTTTAATCGCTTTTAGCTGTTCATTTTGCTCAATTACGACATATTTCCGATGTGTTCCAGGATCATCCCAAGCTAAATAACAAATCTGCTGAAAGTCTATTTCTTCAAGCTTCGGTAGCTTTAGCTTTTTTTCCTTTTTAAATAGGTTCTTCAGTGTGCTTGTAGTGACTGCTTTGAAAGGAAGGACATATGATTTTAATTGCTCTAAATACTCTTCACCCTGTGCCCGATCTGTAACATTAAAAAGCTGTTCGATTAGCTGGGCTTCCTCAGCAGACAGCGCTAATTTTGCTGTAATTTCACTATCAACAATGCCACGTACGGCAAGGATGACGTTTTTATCTTTTGTCGTTGCAAGTGTTTGCAATATTTTATTCATTTGCTGTTCAAGTAAATGATAGTTAGCGACCGTTAAAAACGCTTGAATTGTTTGTTTTTCCATTTGAAATCACTCCTGTACATTCGGCTTTAAATAGGGTTTGTGACCTAAAGAGATCAAAGCGGCCTTCTTTACCATTGAATATTCACCGCTAACTTGATAAGCGATAATAGGTAAATTAATTATATTTTTTAATATCTAGAATAATATCTAGGTAGGTGAGAACTGATCTAAAAGATTCATAGAAGGCAGAACTATATTTTACCCCATATATTATATAATTTTTAGGAATGCCTCAATCTAACTTTGAACTCTGATTCTACATATAAATTCTCCATCAAAACTAGTGTTTTAGTATTATTTATTCTTTTTTGTATTTATTTGCGATTTTATAAAAAAACACAATATAAATGCTATGACTATTAGAATGAAAGCAGACATAAAGCCATTATTAAGTCCCTTCAATAATGGGGATAAAGAAATGTCCCCATAATTATTTGAATATCTAGTAACTGTAGCCGACATAACCCCTACCATTATTGCAGCTCCAAGTGAAGCAAACACTTGACGAACAGTATTATTAATTGCAGAACCGTGACTTATTAAATCATTAGACAATGCATTTATCCCTGCTGTGGCTAACGGCATCATTACAAATCCCATACCTAACATCCTTAATGAATAAAGACAAACAATCCACCAAGTAGCTGTATCCTTAGTGAGCAATAAGAAAGGAAATGTTGCTACAGTTAGAATAAACATGCCAATCATTGATATTTTTTTGACACCATACTTATCAAATAGTTTCCCCGCAATTGGTGAAATCACACCTAAAACAATTGCACCAGGAAGTAATATTAGCCCTGATTGAAGTGCTGAAAATCCCTTTATTGATTGTGTATAGATTGGTAAGAGAATTTCTGATCCAATCATTGTCATAAAAATAATAGCGACAATAATTGTAGACAAAGTAAAAGTTCTACTTTTAAATACCCTTAACTCCAAAAATGGTTGTGCTAATTTAAATTGACGACGGGAAAATATTACTATGACTACAATACCTATTACGCAATAAATCCACGTAGTCATATTTTGCCACCCTATATTTCCTGCAACACTTATCCCATAGAGCAGTGAACCTAAACCTATGCTACTAAGGAAAATAGAAAAGAAATCAACCTTCGGTTTAGTTAAATTAATTATGTTTTTCATATAGAAGAATGCTAGCAATATATTAACCCCGACGATTGGAAGAATTATATAAAATAAGTAACGCCAATCATAATAATCAACAATCCAACCAGATAGAGTTGGACCGATTGCAGGAGAAAATGCTATAACAATTCCTACTAACCCCATGGCTTCCCCTCGCCGTTCAGCTGGATATACCAAAAACATTAGCGTTTGCATTAAAGGAATCATTAATCCTGAGCCAACAGCTTGAATGATACGTCCTAAAAGTAGTGTGTTAAATGTTGTACTTAATGCACAAATTACAGTACCTATTGCAAAACTACACATTGCCACAAAAAATAAGGTTCTATTGGTTATTGTATTTAACAAAAATGCTGAAGTAGGAATCATTATGCCACTGATTAACATAAATGCTGTGATAAGCCATTGTGCATTAATAGCATTGATATCTAAATCACTCATTATTTTTGGTAAAGCGGTAACCAATAAGGTTTGATTAATAATAGTTAAAAAAGTTCCAACCATTAAAACAAGTACAAATCCAGTTCGTTTAAAGTGATTTCCATTTATATCAACTGGTTGCGTTTGATTTTTTTTCATATTACTCTCATCCCTCTCACAAAATAAACTGATGTATATTTTTTTGTACCCAAGTTCATTTTTATGATAATATGGTATAATAAAGATGTCAATAATTATTTTGAGGAGATAACAATGCATGAGTAAAAAAGAGAAAATCATTGAAGTAGCAAAACAGTTGTTTCGAACAAAAGGCTATCACGATACTGCAATCCAAGATATCTTGGAACATTCCAGAGTTTCCAAAGGCACATTTTATAATTACTTCTCTACGAAATCACAATTAATTCTTAATATTATTCAAAAAGTCGATGCAAAAGTCGAAGAACAGCAAAACTTGTTGCTAATTGAAGGAAATCCTTATGATAAGCAAATTTTTTATTCTCAGCTTCGAGTAAAACACTCCCTCTATAGCACCGAGAAAATTTCAGAGTTATATAATATTTCTTTGGGGGAAAATGATGAGGCATTACAGAAATATATGACGGAGAACCATTATAAAGAGTTGAATTGGCTAGCAAAACGCTTAATAGAGGTTTATGGCAATGAAATAGAAGAAAGCGCAATGGATTTATCCACCCATTTTATTGGAGGATTAGGTTATCAATTTAGATATTCTGATCAAATGAAGCTGAATCTTAATAGTTCTGATATTTTAGATTACAATATTCTACGTTTGGAGAAAAACATTGAAATAACAAAACAATCTAATCAAATTCTCTTTCCATATAAATCGCCTAGTTCAGTAGAAAATCAAGAAATGTCTACCAATAAAATACAAAAATTACTTAAAAAAGCAATAAATGATTATGAATTTCCAGATGAAGAAAAAGAAATAATTAGTTTTATTTTGGATGAAACTCAAAACTCATATGTAAGATGGGGTGTTTGTGAAGGAGCTATTCGACAATTAAAAATACTATCCTCTTCTAAATCAAATAATGAACAACTATTTAATGAAGTATTTAATATCATTTATAAACAAAAAAATAAATAACTTATAAATTAATTAAAAAGCTGAATTAATGATTCAACAGAATCCAAAGCGAGACTGTCTTTAATTTAGTTCATTATTGATATATTATGATTTAAACATGTGTTGTATATGAATACTATTACAAAAGTAGTTAAGTTTTAAATTAGTTTTCAAAAAGCAGGGTTGATTATTGCTTCGTCATCAATTATTATTGTGTTACTTTCACAATATGAGAAAGGAGGCAAAAAGTAATGGGAACTGATTTCATCAAAGTAGAGTTTAGAAAGCATGTAAAAGTTTCAGAAGATTTAGGTACAACGGGACCAGTATGCCCTTTTTTACAAAAACAGAAAATGAAAATTACTACCGGAAGACTTTTTGCCACCTTATATAATTGGTAAAAACTTATGAATCTATTACATTCGTAAAAATGCATACGAATGATTAGGCACCGGTTGTTAAACCGGTGCCTTTTTGTGTTCGATCAGTTAGTTAGATTGGAGAACCGAATCTTTAAACCTGCTATACAAAAAATGGTGAGTTCGTTGATTTGGTTTTACAATATAAATGATTATGAGGTGAGGTTTATGGTGATAGCAGTGGATTTAGCCTCCTAAAATTACAATATATTTTAGGAGGAAATAAAATGAAAATGGATAGTAAATCTAAAGAAATGATTCAATCTGAAAAAAAGGGTTCTACTAAGCTATTAATGATGGTACTCTCCCTGTCTGTACTTGTAGCTGCAATTACTGTTGATTTAGTCAATCCAGTACTTCCACTTATTAGCAAAGATTTAAAAGCTTCGAAATCTCAAGTGAGTTGGGTAGTTAGTGGTATTGCACTTGTTCTTGCGATTGGAGTTCCGATTTATGGTCGAATCTCCGACTTTTTTGAGTTGCGGAGGCTGTATATCTTTGCCATTATGATTCTGGCAAGTGGTAGTCTTTTATGTGCAATTGCCCCGAACCTTCCATTGTTGGTTTTGGGAAGAATGATTCAGGGTGCTGGGATGTCTGCAATTCCTGTTCTATCAGTCATTGCTATTTCGAAGATTTTCCCTCAAGGAAAACGTGGAGGAGCTTTGGGAATTATCGCAGGAAGTATTGGTGTTGGAACTGCTGCTGGTCCAATTTTTGGCGGAGTGGTTGGTCAATATTTAGGGTGGAATGCACTGTTTTGGTTCACATTTTTGTTAGCTATTATGATTGTCATTGGTTCCTACTTTACATTACCGACAATTAAACCGGCGGTAGCTGTAGGAAGCAATAAGAACTTTGATTTCATTGGTGGTTTATTGCTCGGTCTCACAGTAGGATTACTTCTTTTTGGCATCACTCAAGGAGAGACTTCTGGTTTTTCTTCGTTCTCATCGTTAACTAGCCTAATTGGTTCTATTGTAGCTTTGGTGGGATTTATTTGGCGAATTGTTACCGCAAAACATCCATTTGTACCACCGGTTCTGTTCAATAATAAGGATTATGTCAATACGGTCATTATTGCATTCTTTTCGATGTTTGCTTATTTCGCTGTTCTTGTGTTCGTTCCATTGCTAGTCGTAGAGGTGAATGGCCTCTCTTCTGGACAAGCTGGAATGATATTGTTGCCAGGTGGTGTAGCTGTAGCAATCTTATCACCCTTTGTTGGCCGTCTTTCTGATCGATTTGGGGATAAGCGTCTGATACTTACAGGGATGACCCTGATGGGACTTTCTACCCTATTCTTGTCCACCTATGCATCTGGTGCTTCACCCCTTTTAGTTTCTTTTGGGGTCCTCGGAATAGGGATTGCTTTTGCATTCACGAATTCACCCGCAAATAACGCCGCGGTAAGTGCACTCGAGGCAGACCAAGTTGGTGTCGGAATGGGGGTTTTCCAAGGTGCTTTGTACCTTGGAGCAGGAACTGGAGCAGGCATGATTGGAGCATTATTATCTGCTCGACGTGATACTACTGAGCCGATAAATCCATTTTATATATTGGACGCTATGTCCTACTCAGATGCGTTCCTTGCAGCTACAGGGGCAATACTTATTGCCCTAATAGCTGGATTAGGTTTGCAAAAATATCGTAGGTAATAACATAGTTATGTAAAGATTAGTTATTGCTTAGTTCATCTTCTATAGTTTTAACCTGTAAATAAATAGCTAAGACTACTGGTTTTAAAAATTAAATCTTGTAAAAGAAGAATGCATCTTTAAAGATTAATCAGTTTCTTTAAATACAAACAATAAAAACTAGTTTCTCGAATATCAATGAGAGCTAGTTTTTATGTACTTCCTTTAAAGATTTACATTAATATATGTAGGAATAGAAAGATTCCTTAGATTTTTCAAAAAGCTTCATCAAAAAACCTTCGTCGTTAGTTGAAGAAGAACTCAGTCCATAACTTTTAAGTTGTGGTATTATCAGTGAAAAACTTACATACTTATTACAATTGTAGCTTTAGAATAAAGATGGATCAAATTAATACTAATAGCCTTGATAAACAAGAAAAAAGAAAGAGCGTGTTTTGAAAAAGATTAATCAAAACACGCTCTTAATATATTTTATTGAATCATTCTTTTATAAAAAAGTTTGATCATTTCTATGATATTTCCTCCATTAAAGCGTCCTATTGCGGAAGACTGTGGTCAAACTGTGCAACAAATCTTAGGGAACAGTTCTTCGTATAACTACCCCCTTAGATTATGTAATTAATTTGCTACTTCTGATCTCCCAGGAAAAATCTTTTCAAACAATGAAATCAGTAATGAGCGAATGCGGATGTTAAGATATAACTTACAACGAAACCAAGTAGTAAAACAGACAGAGAAATAATTTATATACGTTTATAATAAAACAAAGTTTCAAAAACTTCATTTAGAAATGTCTTTCCGTCGTTCATCCCTCTATACACCATTCTACAAAATGTCCATTTAATGGAAATAAGCGCTGTTCCTTGTTACAGAAAAGCGCCCTTTCATGGAATTGAACTGAACCCTATAAAGTAGACAGTTTAATAAAAGACCATTCTCTACATTAAACAGCGATTAGATGACTTCGGTATGCTGCTGGAGTCATTTTTTTTAATGTCCATTGCTTTCTTGTATTGTTGTAGTGCTCCATATAATCATCTATCATATATTTTAATTCTGCTAAGCTTTCAGCTTCTTTATCGTCTATTTCATCTTTAAAATGCCCAAAGAATGACTCCATTGGCGAATTATCTAGGCAGTTTCCACGGCGAGACATTGACTGAAGTAATCCCATTTCTTTGACGCATTTTTGAAATGCTGGGTGTGTATAATGGAAACCTTAATCTGAATGAATCATCGCTTCTGGGTGTAAGTTGTCATTGATATGCTCTTCTAATTTCTTTAGCGTACGATAAACAAACTCCATGCGTAAACTTGTCGATACGTCATATGCAACGATTTCTCGTGTTGCAACATCCTTTATACACGATAGATACGCTGTTTGTCCGCCACGGTATTGTAAATACGTAATATCTGTTAAAAACACTCTGCCTGGCTCTGTTTGATGAAAATTACAATTTAGATGATTAGGTACTTGACGATGGATTTTTGTAGCTTTGGCAAGATTTCGATAAGGGTTTGCACGTCTTACTTTCGAATATAGATTGAATTTACGCATTAATCGTAGAATTTTTTTATGATTCATCGGGGTTTCTAGTAGTTCTTCTAGTGCCATGTAAAGTCCTCGATAACCCGCTTTTCCTTTTGATGCATCATAAATTGTTTTTAATAGGACGTAGTCCTGAAAATCTGCTTCTTCACGTATCGCTTGTTTCTCACTATTTTGGAGCCATTTATAATAACCACTGGGGCTTACATTTGCCAAATAACATAAATAACGTGTCATATTTTTCAACTGATACAGTCGAATGGTATCATTAATTGCTTGATACTTTTCCCTTGGTATTAAAATCGCCGTTTCTTTGCCTGCCTTTCCATCTCGTCTAGCTTTTTTAACAGTGTTAATTCAGCTTCAAGGAAACGAATACGTGCCTCTGCTTTTTCTAATTTCTTTTCAGCCGATAGGTTTTCTTTCTTTGGTCGACCAGAACCTCCTTTTCCGCGTCTTTCCTCCGAAAATGCTTGTTCTCCATGAGTTTTAAAAGATGCTCTCCATCGTTTAATCGATGATCTTGCTTTTTCCACACCAATCACTTCTAAATCAAATCCGTTTTCTTTAAAGATTTGTACTGGTCCCTTTCCAGCTAGATTTTCTTTGATTGCAAAAATTTTAAATTCCGGTGTATATTGAATAGAACGATCTGATACAGATGCTACAAATCGATTTGCTTCTATTTGTCGTATTTGATATTCGTTAAAAATGATTTTACTCATGATAATTTCTCCCGTTCTTAATTTCGTATATTTCAGTATAACGGGTTTTTTAGTGAAATGAACAAAAAAACCCGAATAGGGTCACTTTTTAAAGTGTCCACTATTCGGGGTTCAGTTCAAATAACTAAAATATGGGCTTTTATTACTGTAAACATCCTCCTTTTAAGATTTCAATAAAAGGAGTATTTTGTTACAAGGGAGCAAGTAGAAATTTTAATTCTAAATTTATTGAATAAATAATTCTAATATATTAGAATATAGGGAATACATAATAAGGAGGCTCTTTTATGAAACACCTTTATTCTCCGTATCCAGCTGAAAGCATTTCCTTACAAGTAGAATCCTCACCTGTTTGGGAAGTGATACTTGGTATTGCAGGGTACACACACGGACAACTTCGACATACATTCGATTTAGATGAAAAGTGGATATCAGAGCAAGATTCAATGCCATCATCATTATTAAAACATTTGAAGGTGATTGAGGAGACCAATTTTTGGTATGGACTGATTATGCTTCAAGATAAACTATCTGCATTATCTGTTCAAGATTTTTCGAATCAACTTTCAGAAATTCCAATTCCTTGCTTTTATGACGTGCTTTTGCCGTACAAAGATCGGAATACAGAGCCAATAAGAAAAGCGACAGCCACTGAACATCATCGAGGTGAATTATTTGAGAAGTATGCGACATATTTTGAAGACCATGATTACTTAGGTGGGTATGTTCGTAATCTTAGTCATTATTCACCACAAGAAATTTGTGACCTATTCAACAATACATTGGTTGAGTGGTACAGGTGGGTAAGCCGACAAGAAGAATGGGAAAAATGGACTCATGCGCTTGCTTTTGAACAGAAACAATACAAATCATTGGATATAACAAATCCTATTGAGGAAATCGAACGAATTACGGGTGGAATCAAGTATCTCCCTGAACCTTCTGTCTGGAATGTCAAATTAATTCCACACGTATCTTATCGTCCTTGGATCTTAGAAAAACGCACACCTGATACTAAACTTTTCTTTTATCCTTTAAAGGAAGAATATTTGATAGAGCCTGGTGTTCCATCGAATGAGTTAATTCGTGGTCATAAGGCCTTAGGGGATGAACTTCGATTGAAATTGCTTTATCAACTTCTAAAGGGACCTTTATCACTTCAAGAGTTGAGCGTGCAGTTTAATACATCTAAAACAACACTACATCACCAACTTTCTATATTGAAAGCAGCAAAGTTTATTCGTGTTGATAAAGGTATCTATTCAGCAAATCTAACGCAGATTAACGCTTTTTCTGGACGACTCACTCAGTACCTGGGGGTTCACAAATGAACAAGTTCTCTAAGTCATTTAAAGCACTTTGGATAGGTGAAATTGTATCAGAATTTGGTGGAGCAGCTGGAGGAATCATTAATGGATTGTTACTTTATGAATTGACAGGTTCAAGGGAATGGATGGGTGTACTTTGGCTTGTATATTTTATCCCCTCTTTAATTTTGCAAGGCATTAGTGCACCTTTCCTAAACCATGTTGTGAAGGAGAAAATGCTTCAAAACATACAATTGATTCGTGCTGGAGCCTACATCCTTCCACTTGTTGGTTATTTAATTGGTACAGACGTGGGAACCATTTTAGGATTAGTCGTTTTACAATGTTTGTTAGGCTTGATGCAACCAATTTACGCCAGTCTATCTTTTTCACTTCTACCCGAAATTTGTAAAGAGAAGAACTTGTCGAAGCAAATGCATTACTAGATGGAACTATTCGACTTATGAGTTTTATCGCTCCTGGAGCAACTTCATTATTGCTGTTGGTCAGTCCTATACATTTTATATATGGATTTTCATCTGTTATGTTCCTCGTCAGCTTTCTCGCACTTTCACGTATCCCTCAATCAAGTAAGAAGAAAGTGGCGACTTGGACAAAGAAATTTTGGTGGGCAGAAATGAAGGAAGGCTATCGAACATTCTTTAAATATCCAAATCTTTTTCGACTTACCATTCTTTCTTCCACGGTACAATTTGCGGTTGGAGCAACGATGGTTTTAAGTATTCCTTTTATACGAGGAGACCTTAATGGTCATTCTTGGGAATATGCGATCTTTTCTGGGTCTTTCCCAGTCGGTTATGCTGTAGGTATGGTACTACTTACGAAGTTACCAAAAACTTATCAAACTATGTACCTCGGTTTAATAGGAGGAGGTCTTTCATTCGTACTCTTGTTTTTTGTAAATTCAGTTCCTATTGCATGGGTGTGTGAATTGTTTGGGGGAATGGTATTTCCTTTATTCAATGCCCAAAGTGCAGCAATTTTTCAGCGTGAAGCTCCTAGAGATCGTTTAACCCAACTAAGTGCAGTTCGACTACTATTCATTCGAGTTACCATGCCATTAGGGATATTGTTTGCTTCCTCAACATTTTTAGATTTAAGTACGCGTCAAATATATGCGATTGTTGGTATGTTAATTGTTTTACCTGGATTATTTCACCTCCTTGCTTCATTTTCCCAACCAAATAAAGATTTACTTACAAATAAAAAATAAAAAACAAGTAAATGTAGCTTTAGAATACAGATTGATCAAAAAATTACCTTCAGACTTTATTTATCAGCAAATGCAAAAACTCCATTTTGAAAAAAGATTGATCAAAATGGAGTTAAACTTTATCTAACTCTATATTTCAAGAATAACATCCATTGAAAACGTTCCTCAACAATCTGGCCCTTTAATGAAAACGAGCGCTGATCCTTGTTACAGAATCGCGCCCTTTTGTGGAAAATCAGCGATGTAATAAACCACATATGATTAAGAAAGTATAGCTCGTTAAATCTATTATTTCTACTCCAATTCTGTGTGTTTCATATAATACTCCATCGCTTGATTAAGCCATTTCTGTTCATCTTCTGTAAATGGAGAAGGTGTCATATCTTCAAAATCTTGAATATCTAGTTTTTTTACGTCAACTTCAGCTAGCTTTTTCATCAAATCCTCACCAAAAAACATAAAAGACGCTTCTAGATACGATTTAATCATTTCTTGTACTTTTAAATCCTCTACAGGTTTACCATAATGTTGTTTTACTTCTTTAGCAAATTGAATAAAGGTTTGATCCAATGTGGCTTTTTCTTCTTCAGTTTTCTTTGACAACCCTTCCACTACTTCTGTCAGCATGGGCTGCTCCATCCATTCTTTTTGGATATTTTCCATTTGTATGCCATGAATGAGGCTGAATAATATGGCGCTATCCACTTCCCCTACTTCCTCCAGTAACTTAATGACTCTCTTGATAGCAGTCATTGATTGTTCAATGCTTTCTTTTTCTTTTTCTAATGCCTGTAAGTGAAGGGATAAAGCTTCATTTAATTCAACGGTAAAACTCGATTCATGTAGCAAATTAGCGATTTTATCTAGACTATACCCTAGAAATTTTAGACTTAGGATTTTTTGTAAGGTTATTATATCTTGATAATTGTAAATGCGGTGGCCTGAAAATGGTTTTTTTTCTGGTCGTAATAAACCAATTTCATCATAGTAATGTAACGTAGGAATAGATATTCCTGTCTTTTCTGAAAATTCCCCAATGGAGAATTTGTTATTCTTATTCATCAAAATTCCTCCCATCAATAGTATAAGTTCATTATAAAACCTCAAGTAACTATAGGTTCAAGAGGGAAATTTGAAAATAAAATAGTGCATGTAATCTATATTTGATGTATTGTCCCCGTTCATTCCACGATCCTTACTCCATTTAATGGCCCGATTGCTGAATAAGGAAAAATCCTGCATATAACAGGATTTTTCATCAAACTTTTATAAATTATCATTCTAAGCCATCCCACAAACTCCACTAGATCTTCTAGCCTTATATACTTATAGTCTTTGTTTGTTTCAGCTAAATAGGTGAAAAAATGTTTTAAGGAATAACAATATGTTTTTTGAGTATTTGGGCTTTTTCCTGTTTTATCTAAATACTTTATATACTTCATGACTGGCATCACTGGAAAACCTTCTTGATTCAGTAATATGTATCTTTTATTGTTATTCTCTATGAGAATTTCTTGTACTCTCAAAGCACTCCCCCCAATAATTTTATTAATGCTGGTTAAAATCCACGAAGCTTTTATGCTGTTTACTATGTCTTCCACTCAAGAGGAATACAAGTTCGCCATAATATATTAGACATATTAAACTATTTTTTTGATATCCAATTAATAAATCTAATATAAATAAAATAAGAGGATATATGCTCTTATATTGAACATTATATCCTCTTATTAGTTTAGTCTATTTAACTATTTGGATGTGACTTGATTATTTATAATAAATTTTGAGACTTAACATTTTTACCAGATACAGCAAACTTGTGGCTTTCTTCGTCAAAGCTTAAAGTGAACCTAAATTCATTCATTAAGCTTCCTGTGTAATCACTAAGTCTCAGCGTCGGACTAACCCAAAACACGACTTCATTTCCTTCCATCTTCCAACCGTTCTCAAAGCCTTTGTGCTTTTCTTCAAGACGTGTTTCGATAGATTGTCCGTTATTACTGATTGTGTTCTTTACTAAATCAATAAAGTTAATTTGTGCATTTATATTCATCTTCCTCACCTCCGCTTACACTAATCAAAGTGTTATTGGTATTATATGGTTATAAATATAAAAATAAAACATAAAAGAGACCACCAATTTAGTAGTATCCAACGCTTGTTTTCAGAATATACATACAAGTGACCCGAGCTTATTATTGTAAGGAAATTAATTCTTCTGGGCTAATTTCCATGCCTACTTCTTCTTGTTCTAATTCATTCTTTTGCTTTTCTTTTGTCAAAATACTCACCACCAATAAATATTAAATTGTCCATTTTTGGTTATGACTCTTTTAGATGTATAAAGAAAGAAAAAGCATACAAAATAAGATTATAGTGTCCCTACACTATTTAGGGGCTGCAGTGATTTCACTCGCTGTAGCTTTTTAAATAATAAAATGGTTTAATGCCTAACATAATTCTCTATTTTAATACATAAAATGAAAGTGTTCTGTCAAGATGTTTTAGATGTTCCACCTATTAATCCTTGAGAACCTGATACTTCCTCCTAATGTTCCTTAAGGGTATTTTATTTTGCAATAAACTATACAAACCAAGTAATCCAATTATAAATAGTAGTGTTAAGCTAATTTTGCTTAGCTTGGCATCTCCCAATTTGTTTGTTTAGGGTCATTTCTAGCCTAGTGTAATTAATATTTGTTTTAGTGATCCCATAAAGGTTAAAGGTATTTTCAATATTAGATAAAACGACAAAAGGTATTCGGAACGTGGTCACTCCGAATACCTTTTAAAATTTTATCAGCAATACCTCTCCCCAATTATGCGCGCAGGCGGCGGGTGTAGCTGACGGCATTCGCCTTTCGCTACAGAGCGAAAACATGCGTTGAGGCCGCAGGAGCATAGTGACAAGGAGACTGAAGCCACGCTCGCATTACTGTTGGACATCCGTTTACTCCACGATTTCAAGCAATTCTTCAAACGAACCACTCACCAGTTCATAGCTATAGCCGTTGATAAATAGAAATCCATCTTGCGTAATTTTGACTTCTAGATTATGGTCATAAAAAAATATATCCAGTTGATAGTCAACTTCAAAGGGTATGTCTTTAAAGAGCGTTCTTTTTATCTGCCAACTATTTAAAGCCAGACGCACTTCATCTAAACGTGCATCCTGTTGATTTAAAATTGCGATACTTTCATTTAAGTTATCATTCTTTTCCCAAATAGTAATTCTCTCCAAAATTCCTTCAAAATCATTACTTGGAATAAATTCATCGACAAAATTCTTTGTGCTAAATTTAGCAAATATCATTATAGCGATGATAAGTAGCACGATTGTAACAAGTAATAGTGTCACTCGTTTAGATAACATCTCGTAGCCCCCTTCACAATGTCCTTTCTATACTTTACGGAATATTACGATAAAAGTTTCACAAAATTTTCCACAAGAGACAATATTTCAGAAATAATCACTCAATAGTATCATAAACAATAGCCTCTGCCATAAAAAACAGTGTCTATAAGCCGAAAAATCAACTTAATAGACACTGCGCATGAACTGTCACCTATTCACTTTTATTGTTCAGCTTCGCCGACTATTTAAGCGATAGAACAGGCAATTTTTACAGTGCAAAATAAAAGAGCATTTAGAGGCTATTACTACATCTAGATGCCTCTTTTATTTTATAACTCGAACTGAATACGCTCGATTCATAAATTGTGCACGTGTCACTGGTTCGTCATCGTGTAGCAATCTAGTCATGTCTTCAATGTGTTGTCGGTCCACTTTGGAAGCTACTTGTAGCCTTGAAATATCCTAAAAGACAGTAAAAAGAGCATCTGGCAGTTACTTTTACTGTGTAGATGCTCTTTTCTGCTTAATCAAGTTGGTAGCCATAAATATTAACGCTTGGTACATACTTCACAGTATTATCGAAACTTGGAGCATCAATGCTTTCGTTCGATGCTTAATAAAATTATTGTTGACGCGATTCTGTCATTTGCTTCCACACAGAGCCTTTTGCTTCTTCACCCTGTTCTATACGAGCAATGGCCATCTTCACTTGGAGTTTTACTTCAAACTCTTTATCGTCTTGGGCTGCCTTTAATGCTTGTAACGATTTCTCAGTGCCCACTTCATATAAGTACATCGCTGCGCGCCAACGAACAAGCTTATTTTTGTCCTGTAACGCTTGTTGCATGGCCTCTTCAAATTCGACTAAACCTAGGTCACTCATACAATCCCCTGCAGTACGACGCACCGCGGCACTTTTATCCTGCAAAGCTTTTTCCAAATACGGTACAACCGCAACATCTTCAATCATGCCTAAATAAACCGTTGCTAGGCGACGAATGGACATTTGTTCATCTTGTAAGGCTACATCTAAAAGTGGTAAGTCATCTAGTTCTGGATCAGCCATTTGGTCGAGTAATTGGAAACGCTTTTCCCATTCTGGTTGTTGGAACTGCTCCACAGAAATTTTTAACTTAGCTGGTTTTTGGTTCGTTTTCTCTGCATCATTCACTGTTGCCACAATGTCAGCTAAACGTTCCACTGAATAGGTCACATCGATTTCCTGCTTCACTGCTTCGGCAATTTCCTCAAGCTCCCCATAGCGCACGCCATAGTCAATCCACTTACGTTGGAAAATATAATTTTCATCTACATCCGTTTCGTTAATTTTATTAAAGGTTTCGACAAAACGCTCTCCACAGCTCGCACGGTGTTCACGCTGATTATCAAAGACCTTCACCTGCAATGGCACTTGTTTGTAAAACTGTACATGGACGTAAACCTCTCCATAAAACTCATTGGCGACCTGTATGTCATTTGTTTCCTGTACATCTTCACCTAACACTTGGCGAATGCTCGATAAAATACCTTCCCAGGCGTACTTCGCATTGCGTTCGACCGCAAAGAAATCAGCTACATGATAAACGCCTTTAACGCCTTCAATCGCTAAAATCGCGGCCGCCTCGCCAGTGGCTTGGTCTTTATTGTCTTTTGTAAAGTTATAGCTTTTACCAAACGGTAACTCCGTATCCACGATAATTTTCATAGAGTTAGGACTGGGTGTCGGTTCAATTGTTATAATCTTCATATACTATGCTCCTTATTACGATTTCATCTAAGTACGACCATCTTTCAATCAGATGCTCATAGTGTGCATTTAACTCCTCTAGTTTAGCCGTTAAATCCTGTAGTTTCGTAAAATCAGCACCTGCGTTTGCGATACCTTCCTCCGCTTCCATAATAGCGGTCTCTGTCTTTTCGATATCAACTGCAATGGTTTCCCATTCTTTTTGCTCTTTAAATGATAATTTTTTCTTCTCAGACTTTGGCTTTTCGGCCTTCGGTTTCTCGATTTTCGGAGCATCCACCTTAACCGTGGCTTGCTGCTCACGCTTCTGTAAGTATTCACTATAAATATCGAGTGACTCTTCTACATGACCTTGGCCATCTAAAATCCATAATTTCTTAGCAATCCGATCAAGGAAGAAGCGATCATGGGAAATGGTGATAACAACGCCAGGGAAATGCTCAATGAAATCCTCTAATACCCCTAGTGTTTCAATATCTAAATCATTTGTAGGCTCATCCAGTAACAACACGTTAGGTTGTTCCATTAGTAACTTTAATAAATGCAGGCGTTTTCGTTCCCCACCAGATAGCTTGCCGATTGGCGTACCATGCGCATGCAGTGGGAATAAGAAGCGCTCAAGCATTTGGGCAGCCGAATAGCGTACCCCCTCTGCATCCGTTATATCATTGGAAGCTTCACGAATATATTCAATCATGCGCTCGTTTTCATTCATTTTCGGTAAAGTTTGCTTGAAATGTGCTAGTTTCACTGTTGAGCCGACGTGAATCTCGCCAGCATCTGGTGTAATCTCACCCGCCAGCATATTTAGTAATGTTGATTTACCAACACCGTTGGCCCCAATAATACCGATACGATCACCCTGTTGCAGTAAAAAGGCGAAGTTCTCTAGAATTTTTTGTGCGCCATACGCTTTTGAAATGTTTTCAGCCTCTAATACTTTACGGCCCAGACGAGTCGTTGCTAAGCCCATTTCAAGGGACACGTCATCTGTCTTACGTTCTAGATTATCCTCTAACTGTTCGAATCGTTGAATACGGGCCTTTTGCTTTGTTGAGCGCGCCTTAGCCCCACGACGAATCCATTTTAATTCCGAACGGTAGCGGTTGCGGTCCTTTTGAGCAGATGCCGCAGCCATTTCTTCACGAATAGCACGGGCCTCTAAAAAGTCACCGTAATTCCCAGTATGACGATACAAGGTCTGATTGGCTAACTCATAAATATGTGTCGACAGTTCATCTAAGAAATAACGATCATGGGTAATGAAAATGACAGCACCCTTTAAACGTAAAACCATTTCCTGTAGCCATTCCGTAGACTGTACATCTAAATGGTTGGTCGGCTCGTCCAGTAAATAAAGGTCAGCCGGTTCTATTAATACTTTCGCTAACGCGACACGTTTTTGTTGACCCCCTGATAGTGTCAATACATCTTTATCAAACATTTCAATGCCAAGCTTTGTTAACGCCGTTTTGGCAAGCGCATTGACATCCCATGCCTGCTCCTCATCCATACGATGCTGTAAGCTAAACAACGTTTTTTGCAGACTTTCAGATGTTGGATTTAATGCAAGTGCCGCAACCGTCTCTTCATATTCACGGTTGAGTTTTAGGATAGGCGAATCTCCTGAAAACACTGCTTGTAGTACTGTTTCCCCGCTATTAAAAGTCGGCTCCTGTGGTAAATAGGCTACGCGGTATTTATTTGGTCGGTCAATGTCCATCGCATCCGCTTCGATTTGACCAGCTAGAATAGAAAACAATGTCGATTTCCCCGTACCATTAATGCCGATTAAACCTGCACGCTCCCCTTCATAAAGGGTAAACTCAATATTTTGAAAGAGCGTTTTATCGCCCACCGTTTTCGTTAAATTTTGTACGATTAAATGACTCATTCCGTTTTTCCATCTCTTTCGTTTTAAGTGTTGTTAGTGCCCACACTACTTTTACATGTAAACATCTCTATCTATATTTTTATTGATATCCTTGTTTATCATAACATCAAACAAAAGGTAAACAAAGGACAACAAACTTTTCCTCATGTGTAAAGTAGATGGACTTCAGGCATATACGCATATACGCTCTTCGTTACGCTATTTTTATTAAATAGAGAACCCTTTGACCTCAAAGGTTGAGGATTCATAGAAACAGCCATTATCCCTGTTTCGCCTCGTTCCTACGTTGACATACTTTGTCACTTTAAAGCACTAATTTTTGATTATCCCTATTCACGGGTATGACTTCAGTCACCGCCCTTGGAAACAGGGCAACAATTTTGACTTCTCACGATGGTGTAAATTGGACAACAAAATAGTGGAATGAATACGATGACTCATGATTTTGAGGAAATCATCTATGATCGTAATAAATTCATTGCTGCTACTAGAAATCTTCTTGCTATAGTAACCTCAACGATGACACTAAAAATAATATTCTATTACAAACTACTCAATCAATGCTTGCTCAAGCTAAAACAGCCAGAAGGAATCTTGCAACTTCTTCAATGAAATATTTCAATTCAAAGAGGCTGGAACAAAAGAGAAAAAGTGTTAGATCGACATCAGTCAATCTAACACTTTTTTTGCTGTGAACGTTGATGTCCGCTACGGCGGACGCTTTCCGGGGGGGGGGCGTGGCCTGAACCTGTTAGTCTCAGGCGTCACGCTAATCCCCCAGGAGTCGCCGCCTTCGCTACCATCAACTAGTGCACTCTTCTAAATTTTATTGATGCCAAAAGGAAGAACGTCTAAATTTTTCTTCATTTTAGATAGCAACAATTTAATAATACCTTTGCTCCTCTTTCTTAAAATTTTAAGTTTTGTCCCAGCCTTTTTTCTGTACAATTTTTATATGCTGATTTACTTCAAAACCGTTTTAAATAGCATCCCTATAAAAAATTTTTTCACAATAAGCAGACACATTTATCTCTCACATGCCCAACCATCACCATCACGATCATGTTTTTTAGCATAGGCTGGGTGCGAAGAATCTACTCCATTTGGATAATCCTTACGAAGTTCTGTGCAATTTTTATATGTTGATTTACTTCCGTTTGACGTATTCGAGCTGCCTGGTTTACTACTTGTTGTCGCATTCGGATTTTTTGAACTTAAATTTGAATCTACGACATAACCCTCAGAAGAAGAAGTGGTAACGTATGACCACCCAGCGATTGTAGAGTGAACTGCTACTTCTTCATTTTTATAAAGCTCTCCTACATTAATTCCTGAAGGACTTGCAATATTTCTCACAACAAGGTTACTCGAAACAACGTATTTAGTTGTTGGTTTCGAATTACTCATAAAATTAGTAGCTGCATACCCAATCACATTTCCATACTGTACTAATGACAATCCGTCTCTTACTGATCCAAAGTCTTTTACGACCATCTTATGTTGCAATGTGGCCACTGTTTTCCCTTTTAATGAAGGAGTTTCTTTTACAACTAAACCACTTTTAGAGCTAGCTATTTTAATAGAATATTGAGCATCTTCTAGTACAGAATTAGAGATATAACCATCTACGATTTTATCACCGCTATTTAAATATGTTATACGAGCAAATGAAACGTTTTGATTCTCGCTAATTAAAGTAACGAATGTACCTTTCTCTACAGTACCTAACACGTTTGAATTAGAATCTGGTTTTTCATATACCTTAGTAGAAGAATTTATATTTTTAACTTCTTTGAAAGTGTTTGCGTCAGCTACATCAAATTTGAATGTAAATGCTAACAATAATGTCATTAATATTACTAGTGTTTTAATTTTCATGTGTAAGTCTCCCTTAAAAAAATGTGCTAACAAAAGTCCATTTGTTGCAATAATTATAGTAGGTATTTTCAACAAAATTTTATAGACAAACCGAAAGTTTCAGTTTGTCTATAAGATAAGTTTAGATAAAATTAATGCTACCTTTTACTCCAAAGCTTTGGTAACAAAATTAAACATATAAGTGTTCATCTTAGGACCACCATTCATAGGGTTACCATTAATAACGAATGAACCTCTATGAACACCTACAATTTGATTGTCCCTGTTTATCAATGCTGAACCAGATTGTCCTGGTGCAGTATCAATTGTATAAAAGGCTACAGATGCATCCTCTCGCGTAATATAACCCCCCATACCGAATTGGGAAATTTCACCACTCGCCTGCATTAAATCTCCCGGATAACCAAAAATATCGATATTTTGATTAAGAAGAGTATTTACTTGTCTGATGCCAAGAGTACCTGCAACATCTCCCGCCTGTTTATTGTCTTTTGAGACGTCTAAAACAAGAACAGCGAAGTCTTCGGAACTCGAACCAGTAGTGGCCCAATTCGCAGCTACAGCATAATCATTGACATTATAAGAACCAAACAATCCAACACTATTATTTACGCCAGGGTAAACCTTTGCACTAGTTATACTGTCTTTTGTTTTTGAATCTATTACACAATGTCCATTTGTTAGAACCTTATTTTTGCCAATTAAAGTACCCGTACAAGAACCACTTGTCCCATCAGGCCACTCTAATTCAATATACGTAATTGCACTATACGGAAATTCTTTCGTATTCTCTACTTTTTCTCTACTATCGTCACCAATGACAATACGCGGTGTGATTAATATTGGGGCACTCGCAATAGAGTCGTCATTAATAATAACTGGTGGCGGTGTAATATCGATATAGGAATGATTTTCTATGAGGGAATCAATCTGAACGGGTGAAATTTCTCCTGTACCTTCAACACTTGGTATTTCATTGTTAAATTGTGCATTATCGTTACTGTATTCTTCGTACTTAATTACCTCACCTTTTGAGTTTATCATGTCATACGGATGGGACACTTGACTAGCATCAAAAGAAAAATTCCCTAAAGACCCTTCCGCAAAAACATGCATTGGAACTAATAAAAAGATAAACATAAAGAAAAACTTAAAAGTATTTTTTTTCATTCTATTCCTCCTTTTGGTTTACTTCTTACAGTTTACTGGAAACACAAGGGAAAATAAAGATAATTTTGAAAATTTGTAATTTAATATCTATTTCAATTATTCGAAATACATTTTATATTTTTTTGAATTTTTGATGATGAATAATATGAGCATATCTCTTATGAAAAAAGCTGAGTAAAAGTGAAATTAATGTAAAAATGAGAGGAATTGATTTTTAGTAGGATTTTGTTGTCGCCAATCTTCACCAGACCGACTAACTGAATTGTACCGATTAAAATCATTACTAATAGGAATGTATTACTATCTTTCGTTACCATCCACTATATCCACCGGCACAACCCACTGCTGGTGAATGTACTCAACAAAGAATTACCTAAGTAATAAAAAAAGACCACCTCTTATGAAATGGATATGTCTTTCTTGCTATTAAACTAACTATATTGTTTGGGATCCTTTCCCCTGTGAGAATGTAATACTTGAAGAAGTGATTGCTCTAATTGAAAACAATCGCACTTCGTTTATCGAATAAAAGAGATTATACCTTTTTGAAAATGCCATCAAAGTAATCACGCCAATAATCAACAAGCCAATTATTGTAGCTATGATACAAAGGCAGCAATTTCTCAACATCCTTAGCATGTATTAAACAATCTCTATCATCATACATTTGAAATATTATGTCCTTATCCGTACTAATAAAGTACACAGATTGTCCAATGGCAGGTTCTCTTCCTTGTTCATAATTCCCTATACCTTCAAGTATTTTCTGGTAGGGAACAGACATTAATTGTGAGTATACTAATTTCACTTTGTATTCATTTTTAACTTCTATCGTTTGACCCGTTACCTTATCATCATCTTCATGTATATCGAATAAAGTTTCCTCTTCTATATTTTGATCACTTAATAAATCATACAGATATTGTGGAGTAGTATTGCCAAACATAATATCTTCTGTAACTTCCCCATCTTTTAGATAAATATAAATAGAATCATCGGGTTTGAATACTTCTTCAAACAATGCAGTAACTCTTGTAACAACTTGATTTATTCTATCTTCAGTTCCATTTTCATATGGCTCACCTAGTTCAAACCTTAAATGCAATTCACTAGTTAGGTTCGGGAAATTGCTATCTATATACTTCAATATTTTTTCCTTCATTGGATTTACTCCCTTATATAAATTTTTGTCTTTCTATTGTCACCCAAGAATGGCAGTATTCTAAGATAGAGAAAAGTCGGTTATCTCAAAGAAGACTAGCCAAACGAATTAAGGCAAAATAAAAAAGTCCGGTAGAATACCGAACTCCCCCTTATCGGCTGATTACCCCTTATTCACTGCCATTAATCCCCTTTCCCCTCTGCTGTCCATGTGCCTTCTGCCCTGTAGTTTGAACATGTTCAGCCAATTCAGTCTGCGCTTTTTTATTTGTTTCTTTGTTTGACGTTTATTCATCCTATATCCTTCCTTTATGTTTTACTCCCATGTTGTTTTATCATGTTAAATCCCTGTTCCTGACATTTTCTACATCGCTCAAGCCATTGTAATAGTTCTAAAAAAGCCTTACGTGTTGCGATATATTTGTTTGAGTTGTGCAACAATCATGATGCTGATGACGACAAGTAAAAACCAAGAACTGATTTTACTAACATGCACAAGTTGCCAAGTCACAGCTTGATTTGGATAGTGCCATGCGCCAAAGAATGTCGCAATATTTTCGGCAATCCATATAAAAAAGCCAATCAAGAAAAATGAGAAAATAATTGGCATCCTATATGTCGTTTTGCGCACTGTAAATTTTACATATGTGCGAGCAAATACAATGAAAAGTAATATCGTTAACACCCAGCGAAAGTCATAAATAAAATGATGGGTGAAAAAATTGCCATAAATCATTAACCCTAGTGGGATGGTAAAATAACTTGTTGGCCAACAATACATCTTTAAGTTAAAACGTCGCCATGCTTGACATATATAACTAGCAACACTGGCATACATAAAACCGCTATATAATGGCACGCCAAAAACTTTAGTCATGGCTTCTTCTGGATAGGACCATGAATTAAAATTAACTTTATATATTTCTAACACAAGTCCAATAATATGAAATAATAATATAACTTTCATCTCATCTTTTGTTTCAAATTTGAATTTATACATTAAAAATTGAGCGATTAGACAAATAACTAGAATAAAGTCGTAACGTGCTAACCCAGGTATATTAATAGTTTTTGACAGCGCCAGTGTTATAAAAATCACCACTGGAAAAATGCACGATAGAGATTGATGGTAAGCAAAATAAAATAAATCTTTGATTTTTTTCATTTTCATATCTGCCTCAGCATGCTTCGTTTTGTCCCTCGACAAACCCCTGCTTCGTTTTGTAACCATGTAAACTTCCTCCGAAATGACAATGTGTCTACTAAAAATTGTATGCTAGCTAATGCACGCTTGAAGAAAATTGGTATCTGCGTATGAGCGGGTCACCATCGGACAGCTACTCCTTCCTTGTGCAAATCCTATTTCTTTTTAGCATGTACTATTTTTATAATATAGATAATAACTACAAGTCAATACTTTTTTATCGCAAAACAATAAAAAAGTATTGTTTTATATACATTAACCCCTTGGTTTTTCACACAAAAAAGCCAGGTGCTCATTACTTATAAGTCCTGGTTATCTGTTGTTGTTAAGCTTGGTTTCATCGACAAATACATCATCATTGCCTAGACTTCTGACAGCCAATACGACAAGCTCTTGCAAAACCGCATTACTCGAAAGGACGATTATGAATTTACGTCAACGGTGCGGGTATTAAAAAGAGAGGTAGTCTTCAAAAAGACCACCTCTCTGCTTACTGCGATTAGACTGTAGGAGTACCTCCCCCCTGCTACTCACAGTATCTTTTTAGGAATGTTTGTTTTTATTTCCCTATTTCATTTTGTAATTGCTGTAAAAAGCTTTCCATAAATTGATGGCGTTCTTTAGCCATTTGCTTGCCTTTATCCGTTGTCATTAAATCCTTTAACGATAAAAGCTTCTCGTAGAAATGTGTCACGGATGAGGTATTTTTACTGCGATATTCTTCCTCAGACATTGCTGTGCGCGCTTCTTCTGCCTTATCGTACAGCTTCCGCCCCTTCGCGCCACCGTAGGCAAATGTACGGGCAATCCCTATTGCACCAATTGCATCTAGTCGATCCGCATCACGCACAATTTTCGCTTCAATCGAAGTGGCCTCCAATTCATTGCCACCATTAAACGATACTTGTGCAATGCAATCTCGAATATGTTGCTTTTTTTCCTCACTCATTGGCAGTTCGGTAATGAGCTGCTCTTCCTGTTCTTTACTATCGGTATACTTTTTATCGCTAACATCATGCAAAAGCACTGCAATTTTTACAACCTCTGCATCTGCCTCAGGCTCTGTATGTAATATCGCTAACGCATTGTGATAAACGCGCTCAATATGTTGAAAATCGTGGCTCGCATCAAATTGCTCATAAATGCTACGCACCTTGTCCATTAAATTATTCATCAAGTCTACTCAATCCTTTCTCTTTGCAAATCCCACATAAATGGATACCAAAACTATCTCCACAGCCGCTATGTGACTTACTCAATAATACAAGATTTTTATTCATTTATCACACTTAAATAAAGATTCAACAAATCCTTTACTTTGCTTTGTCCTTCCAATTTTTGTCTTACTTATTTATACTTTATTATACCGAGTGATGATAGATAGATATTACATGCTAACTATTTCACTGTAGGTCATGACAAAAGCTTACCCTCTGACATCCTAGAAACCTGAGTGATGATTTGATGTTTATGAGCGAGAGTTGACGCGAGCATTGATTCAACAAAACCGCTCGGGTAAGGTCGCATTATCCTGAATTAAAAGCGTACGGCTAAAATCGTCCTGGGGCTGCCAATGCAAGTGTAGAGTTCGATATTGAAACACTGAGCCCGACTTATCGCTTGCTTATAGGGGGCCCGGGTCGCTCGAATGCCTTCGAAATTTCAAGCAGACTTGGTCTACCTGAATCCATTATTAATCGTGCGAAAAGTTTCACAGGTACTGACATAAATTAAAATTAGACAAAAACGAGGAGGAATACACATGGAAAACCTACGTGCTGCATTGCATGCTGTTAAGCTTGGACAGGTAGCAGAGCAAATTTTGCAGTTCGCAAAAAATTCAATTCGTGCTACGACAACACCAACAGCAGATGATGCCATTCAAATCGGACAATCTAAAATTGGCGGTATGCCCGATGTACCGACAGATTTTGTATGGCCCACTACCAATAATGACCAACCATTATACTTCCTATGTCAGCTCAATTTAACGGAAGTACAGCCATATGATTCAGACAATTTATTGCCACATGAGGGGTTGTTATCCTTTTTCTATGATGCTGTGGGACAACCCTGGGGCTATGATCCAAATGATGGTGATGGCTTTCACATTTTCCATTTCACACAAACACCTGACCGTTACCATCGAATGCAGCAACCCGCAGCATTGGATGACCATATTGATAGCGCGGTGTTACACTTTAGAAATGAATGGACACTCCCCTCCTGGGAGTCTCCCTATGCAGAAAATTTAGAAGACATTTTAACAGCGGAGCAACAGGATACCTACAATGACTTTTTATATGATTGGGGCGATAAGGAGACAACAGAACAAACGACACATCGTATAGATGGACATCCTGATATGATTCAAGGGGATATGTATTTACAATGTCAGCTTGTCACAAATGGTTTATATTGCGGCGATGCAACAGCCTATAATCACCCGTTACGCAAGGAGCTTGAAGCACACGGAAAAGATTGGCATCTCCTATTACAGCTTGATTCGGAAGAAGATCTCGGCTATATGTGGGGCGATAGCGGTAAACTATACTTCTGGATTCGCAAGGAAGACTGCAAAAATAAAAAATTCGATAAAGCATGGACGATTTTACAGTGCTATTGACTATTTGTACGTGACGATTTCAATGGCTTTCATTCATTCGTGATGTTTCATCAGGCATTAATATATTCACATTTACAGTGGGAGGCACTACCATGAAAACTGAGCAATTTACCAAAAATGAAACATTATGGCTCCAACTTGAGCAAGAACTATTTTCTAAACAATATAAAATCGAAACAGACGACTATCCGGCTAAATTCATCACCCCTTCGTTTTCACTAGACGACATCACGCTACATGAAGTACTCTGTCACTATCAACAGCTTGCATTGTTAGATGCATTTCGACAAGAGCTTAACTTTGAGACACAGCGCTACTGTCTTTCTCGTTTCACTAACAAGCACCAATCATTAGCCTACTTACCCTTGCTGAGCTACTATGCAATAAATTTAAGTAAGTATGGTGCAAGTTTTGAATATTTAACAGTGCAAGAATTATTAGCAACCATTAAAAAATTAGATATAGAAACTTACAACTCATTGCTTACAATAGGCTCTGGCACGTTGCCAGCACATAAACAACAACTGGAATCCGACCTAATTTTTTGCCAAGCAAATGATATACTGGCAAAGATTACGATTCAAATTAAAGAGGAAAGCGAAGAGGCTTATCGCCAAGCATTAGCCTACTTAAATGCTTTATTAGAAGAAGATTTTCCTAAAAGCTATAGCATTCATTATGAAGGCAAGAGTAACTTAGTGCTACCAATCGAGCATTTACCTGTTACATCATCACATCACTTCTTCGCGACAGCTGTCAGCTACCCTAATCTACATGCTGCACTAGTCGAGTATAGCTATAAAGCAATGGCACAATATCATTTTTATCAAGATGTCGATGACGAACAGGCTGCGATGCCAAGTACATTCGCCGTTTTTGGTCTTGGTCTATACGATAAAAGCTACGGCAAGCTTGTCATCGACTATATGTATGAATGCGATGGTGACCATTCACCAATGCCTGAATACTTTGCGAAAGCCTATGTTGAAACATTTGGGCTAACACCGGAAACATTGCCCGTCTTTGTATGTACGGTACTATCTGTACAAGAAGTTCCGTATGATGCTTTCTTTGAACAAGCTATGAGCACCGATGACAACTTGCAATGGTTTGAAAAATTTATGACGACACCACTACTAGAGCTTTGTCCATATATTCCTCTGGAACAACACGAAGAAATGGAGCAATATAAGGATATGGCTGTAGCGCAGCTTTTATATACATGCTTTGGCATCATCCATTTAAATGACTTTACTAGTTCAGCATTTATGCGCATTCCAGAACCATATCGTACACGCTTTGAGCCAATTATTAACGAACTTATATAAGGAGTATTTGCATGCAAATTGCCTATCAAGAAATGTTAACGATACCTTGGCATCGTTTAACAACCGCCTATGGAAGAGGTACAAAAATTCCAGCATTAATCGAAATGGAGCAATATGATAAGCTTGCACAATTAATTGAACATCAAGGCACGCTATGGCAAGTTACACCATGGGCTATTCAACAGCTTTTACAGACATTGCCGAATCGACCTGTAACAAGTGTAAAGAAGGAAGAAATACAGGTATATCTTGTGGTTGCTTGCGCTTTTACTTGGGATGAATTGACATCTAGCCCCGTGCAACATATGGATGAACTGCTGCAGGAAAAAAGGCTTTGGCCAGAAGTTGAAGAGGAAGATGAGGAGGAATGGGAAGAAGAGGAACCACGCGGCTACGAAGAATGTGCTTTTATGAGCTACTATGTTTACAGTGAATATCAAATGCGTGAGGCGATTCCCTTATTCCAAAATATCGCCACTATGCGAAAAGATTTAGCTCCGACTTTGACTGAGCTACTTGAGCTATTGGAAAACCGCCAAAAGCTATGGGAAGCAATGTGATTAGAAGGCCGGGTGCTATGTGCGCAATGAGCCAAAGAAAAAGATTACTATGATTGTAGAGCAGTCTGATAACTTTCTATATCGTAGGATAACATAAAAAAAGAGCGACCTTTACGATACGCACGACGAATAGCCAGCTATCTGAAATTTTTGTCAGATAGCTGGCTTTTTTGCTCACAATTACTATAGGATATTGACATCTAGTTGACTGTCAAATGTAAAATGCTATCCACCCTTTAAAAATCCTTCCGTAGTCGTTACATAGCCAAGTACAATATAATCTTCCTTTTCTTTTTGGAATTTTTTAACAACCCCTCTAGCGCAAAATGACAGTCGAGTTTTTGAGCAGACAGTAATTGACCTTGCTTTTTATAATCATACGGTCGAATTTTTAACCACTCGTTATGTGAAAAACTATATGATTCATTCTCTAAATGCTGCCAATCGCCATGCTATGTTATGTGTTCATAAAACTATGGCGGAAAGGGTTCCGGTTCCGTTAGAAGCTTCATCTGGAACGCAGGTGGCAAAGGCAATGAAGCGATTCCCTCTGTCAATTTACGCCATTTTGTTTTATGCATAGGAGAAATTAACTGACATTCATTCACAATATTCAGCATTATTTTTTCCATTGCACCTCAAGCGCTTCAAGTCATAATATACAGCCTGATTTGTGGGTCCGTAATATTTTCATCATCTGCAAATAATAATACTTTCGAACTAATTTCCGCCGTTTTTGGATCTTCATCCACAAACGGCAAGAATACTCGACCTCGATGCTGCGATGGCACCGCGAGCACTGGAATCATCGTACCTCCCAGTTGATGCACGTTCCCACTACCAAGATGAATACTATATTGTCCGAACTTACCAACTACAAATATATGCGGAGCCTTGACACGCACATTTTTCAAGCCAAATAAGATAACGAGTTCCTGGATAATGACTGCGCGCATTTCCACTGTAGAATGGGAAGCCTCTGGATCCACTTCTCCAGCATGAGCAACGCTCACAACTAGGTCTAAGTCGCGCATAACCTCACTAAAATGCACAGTCGGCACATCGGCAAGTTTAAGCTGTTTACTTGTCAGTCTTCCAACAAATGTTACCTCACCTCTTGTAGTGTCGAGGCTTCCACTTCCGCAGTTGTAAAATAATCATAAACAAAGTCCTGTTATTATTTTTCACTTGCTGTATTCCCCATTGCAATCGAAATTCTATTCCAACTGTTGATTTGATTGATAATTAGAACAAGATCAACATATTGTTGCTCGTCATAGTATGCACGTACTCGCTTATAGAGGTCATCTGGCACTCTTTTTGTAGGAATGAAAGTAATATGCTCAGCTAGTTCTAGCGCCACTTTCTCTTCAAGAGTATAAAAAGTACATTCATGCCAAGCATTTAAACAATAAATACGCTGTTCAGTTTCCCCCATCTTACGAGCATCAGATGTGTGCATGTCTATGCAGAACGCACACCCATTCATTTGAGAGACTCTAATTTTAATAAGTTCCCTAGTTGCTCGATTAATCGTAGATTTCTTCGTGTATGCTTCCATATCCATCATGATTTTCATAGCGTCAGGTGCAACATCGTAGTAGGCAACTCTTTGACTCATTAGGCAAGACTCCTTTTGTTTTAAGATAAAACAATTATAACCAAACGAGAACATTTGTGCTAGTTTTTAGCTTCATAACATTTGAATGAAAGGAAATATACAGGAGTGATGGATAAATGCAGGGCAACACGTTAATGTGCTGTCTAAGAAAAGTGGCTCATCTCTGCCAATCAATATAAAACATCCTCAATATTGTGTCCCAATACCTGCAGGGGCAAAACTGTTGACTCTGAGTATTCCTTACATTCTACATTACTTCCAATTTTCCCTTCCTCCGCTATACCGCCCCCAATCTACTCTCCATTCCTAATTCCCATTAATATCAGCTTGTCGTTCTAATATTCAGTACCAGTACCCTTAACTAATCGTAGCTACAAAGAATTTATAAAACTACAGGAGCTTTCTATGAGCATAAAAAAGGACTTGTGTGGAATTTTTACACAAGCCTTATGGTTATTGTTTCAGAAAAGAGGCTAATTACTCCTCATATACCTGTTACACTATCAATAACTGTAGATTTGCCATTAATACGAATATCAATCGTATCAAGGTTAGGTTCTAACGTTAATTTATAGACATGCTGTTTTACTGCATTATCGTGTTGATTGGTAACATCTAACTTGATTATTAATGTGTCACCTTGCGTTTCAAGGTCTGTTGTAACTATTCCTTTTGACCGAAAAACGATATAAGAAATATTCTTCCCTTCATTGATTATTTGAAGTGTATTGTTGTCATCAATTACCCCTTGTACTTTATTTGGAACAATCTCAATTTCACTAATACTTAACGCTGATGAATTACATGCAGTTAAAAAAATACTAACAAAAACACTAAAAGTGATTTCTTCAATCCATTTCACTCCTTAACTTCTTTCTTCATTAACTGGATATCCATTCTATGCGATTAAAGCATAGCGGCGTTTGTGTACAGCTAAATGGATCCTCCGGCCATTTTTAAACGAAGAGTTGAACCAATACGAAGATCAGCTTCATGTCATTCAGTATACGTAAATAACTAAAATGTCTGTCCTGTAATAAGCGCGTGATGACTAACGTAAAATTAAAAATTGAGTATAACGGGATTTAATGTAATTGAGTATAGAAAAACCCCGAATAGGTTCACTTTTTTAAAGTATCCACTATGCGGGGTTCAGTTCAATTGACACCAATGTAGTTCTTTTTTTATTGTTTTTCGTAATATTGCAAAATCCCTTTATAGATGGATTCAGCAAATTGCTCAACATATTGATCATCTGTCATTTTAGCACGGTCTTCACTATTTGTTAGGAAGCCTAGCTCAACTAAGATGGCTGGAATATTCGTATTAGCGCTCACAATGTGTTTTTCTTCTTGGACCTTACGATTTTTCATATTTAAGTTATTTACTATTTGATTGTTTACAAATGTCGCAAGATCAATGTCTTCTTCATACATATCACCTGGTGTTTTTGCGTAATATGTTTCGGTACCTTGTGCAGCAGTATTCGCTGCTGAGTTAACATGGATACTTACGAAGATTTCACCGTAATTAGCATGTGTAAAGTCAACACGATCTTGTGGTGTAGGAAATGTATCCCCTGTTCGAGGCATCAATACCTTTGCACCTGCAGCCTCCAATTTATTCTTAACAAGAGTACCAACTTTTAATGTAATGTTTTTTTCGGAAAAAGATTCGAAAGAGGTTCCTGGATCCTTGCCACCATGACCTGGATCAATAATAATAATTCGATCTTTTAACGGATTACCACTTTGATTTAATAGCTTTAAGTAAGACTTATGCACGTAGCCCGTTTGATCTTCAAAAGTAACTTGTGCCCAGTAATCATAAATACTGTTCACTTGAACATATTCACCCTTACTAAGCTTACCTAAAACCGTAGACGTAGAGTTAGCCTCTTTACGGATATTTAAATTGTCAACTGTCACTCGACCAAGTAAGTCACCTGTAACTGGTGGCGTGATTGGATCTGGGTCTGGCTTTTGGGCTGGATCTGGAGCAGCAGGCTGTTCTACTGCAACATCCTCTGTACTATTCGCTACGATATAGCCTGGTACATCGTCCACTTCTGTTAAATAGTAGCCATTAACCGTCTTATAAACGGGTAATTTCACTTTACTATTCACAGTCGAAATAATCTTTGAAGAGGAGCTTGCTTTAACGTAAACATTAATAGTTTGTGTTGTTGTTACTTGCTTTTGAACATTCCCTAAAGTATTACCATCTGCATCTAAAAACTGAGCATACGTTTTGTAAATATAAGTATAGGCATCTTTTGACGAGACTTTTAACCAGTCTCCTTCGACTGCATAGACTGATAGTCTATCACCTTTATTCACTGTACCCACAATGTTAGCTTTAGATGAAGAATCTTTAGTATTACGAATATTTAATCCGTCAGTCGTTACTTGAACTGACCCAATAATCTGTGATGCATCAGGTACATCCACATCTTTTACAGGTAACTCTAAACGATACTTTTCACTTTTTGCACGCGCTACAAATAACGCGAACTGCGCACGTGTCACTTGGCCATTTGGTTTATAAGTTTGACCGCTTCCCCTTGTAATACCGTTGTAGTAAATCGTATTGACATATTGCATATAAGGATGTGTCACATCTACATCAACAAAAGGTGAATCTACTTTTTCATATGCACTTGAATCAAGCTTAAATGCTTTTGTTAATACATAACTCATTTCATCACGAGTTAAAGGCATATTCGGCAAGAACTTCCCCTTAGTATTTGTCGCAAAGTAACCAAGCTGTATGGCACGTTCTACATAGCCCGAAAGCTCAGTACCGACTGTTACATCTGAAAAGCTTGATTTTTTGACGACTAGTGGTTTGTTCTCTGAAGCAACAACGACCATCTTGGCAACTTGCCCACGCGTTACGTTATTATTAGGCTTGTAATATATTTTCCCTTTTTCTGTATATCCTTTAATAACACCTAAATTAACTAAATAATTGATTTGTTCATAAGCTTCATGGTTGGAAGCAATATCTTCAAAACCACCACTTGCACTTGCATTATGTATGGTAAATATAGAAGCTGATATGAGTAAGATGCATAACATAAGACTAATTTTCTTGAGGTACAATGTCCTATTTCCTCCCTTCCTATTCTTGTGTCTATTATAGCAAAGTTTCACACATGAAACTATCATAAGAATGTAATCATTTCCTTTTCCGGTTAAAATCAAGCGATACTTCCAATATAAACCTCACACTTTTTAATAACTTTCTTACGTACTAACCTACCGTTAGTTGACTAGTAACAATCTTTTAGAAAATCAAACCCACAAAAAAGTTGTGCGCAAATTCCGAACACCAGAAAGCACTTATCAGAATAGAGGCTTTGGGGTTACGCACTTTCAACGCATAAAACAACGACCAACAAACGAAGTTTAATTCGTTCATTGATCGTTTTGTTCCAACACGTTTAAGCATTGATAAATTGTTCCGGTTCCAACTTTGTAAGTCTTTCGATTGAAACGCCTTAATAGTCTTTAATGATAGCGTTGCGTCCGCATTGGAAGTTCTAACGATGTCAATCTACCCTACATGTGATGTGGAATACCCATTTCATTAGCCTGATTAATAATTTTCTAATTTAAATTTATGTTTACAGTTTCTGTACTTTGATTTACATATTGAACTGATACATAAGGTGCTTGGTAGCTAGTGAACGCATTCGTATGTTCTCCAGACCAAACTGCATTTGAAGTAGAACTTGTTCCTATTGTAGCGTCTGACCAATACACATTTTTCAGATAAGATTTAGAAGCAAAATTATCGCCACCAACTTGAGCAATTGACGTTACACGTTTTAATGAATTGCCTGTTCCACTTTTTTTCCATCCATTTGCAGTAGCATTTACCACAACTGTACGCTTGACCCCATCTGTAGCAATCCCACTTACACTAAGCTCCACAGTATTATCAGAGGTTACATAAAACTTCATAAAAACAGTTTGTCCACTTTTAAAACGAGTTGTTGACGTACCACTGGAAGGGCGAGTCCCATTCACAGAAATAAAAGGTGCCCAATTATCTAGTGTTGGACTATGTTGTAATCCCGCATCTACTTCTACCGAACCACTATGTCCACCTAAATAAATATAACCTGTATCCGTTGAATTACCATAACTTACGTCATTCCCACCAGGTATGTAAACATTTGTAGACATCCACGAATAACCTGAATTTGATAATACCTTTCTGTATGGTCCCGTACCAGTTGATGCAGCATCAGCTTGCGTTGGGATTAATAACACAAGTAAAGAAAAAATAGAAAAGATAGATAAAATACTAATTAATTTTTTCAATATACTACCCCCTAAATTTTATTTCACCTTACATTTTATACTAAAATAACAAATTTGTAAATATTTAATACAAATGTAATATTGTACTAATTCTAAATCTTAAACAAACTGTGAAGGAGCTATTCACTGAAGAGGGCTTTCTTGAGCTTTCGAAGGATATAACGTGCCCGTTTATACATTGTGGAAGCTTTAAATTGGTTTGATAAATAGAGAGAATTCGCCCTTACAAGTACAAAAATAGTTTATAAGTGTCATTTACACTTATAAACTATTTTAAAAATTATATTCTATTTTATATACTTAGAACGAACAATGGTCCTTTTATATGGCTCACCTTGTATCGTTTCACCAGCAATATTTAAAGTTATATTATAGACACCAGACTTTTTATTCGCTGGAAAATTTACCATAAAGTTTTGTTCATTAACCTTTTGTATTTGTAGAGAGGAAGCAATATCTTTACCTGTTGGATCTAATACACGTAAATCGAAAGTAAGTTTTTGTAACTGGTGGTTAGCTTGCATTGTGATGATATTATTCGTTTCTAATGCTACTGTTGGAATACTCACCTTAATCAAAGATGGACCCCCGTGTTGAACTGCCAGTAAATACGCATTATCTCCTGCCTGCGTGCTAATATTTAGCTTCCATTCCCCCTTCTCAGAAATAACGTCAGTAAACGTATGGGGTACTCCGCCATTAAAGAAGGAGGCTTCTTCCATTGATTTGATTGTCTGGTTGGTATATTTTTTTCCTAAAGGAGATAACAACTCTATCTTATCACTAGTTAATCCTGTCCATAATTTAACATTACCGAATGTAGCATCCACATAAAAAGAATGTGTCACATCATTTGACGGTTGTAACTTTCCTCCATAAAAATAATGAGAAGCATCCAACTCTTGAAACGTATCAGATTGAGAAAAGTATTCATTGTTTTCAACGATATGAGCAGTAGAAGCAGACTGTAAATACTGTTCCAATCTAGAAAATACTGCAGATCCCATGCGAATACGGTCATGGTCAAGTGAGGTATCGGTAAATAAATGCGTTCCGTAAGATAATTTAGTGCTTGTCTCTTTGACTAATCCATCGTTTGGATCGGAAAGATATAGCCCCCCCATCCAGAGTGCAGATAGAAATGGTCCTGTATTAGTACCAGCAATTGTATAATAGTGGTTCTTGCTTACGTTGGGGTGATTGTCTATTAATGAGCGAAAGTGTTCCATTTCCCCAACTTGAAGTGAATAAGTGCCATCATCTTTTTCACCGAGTAATGTAGCTAGCCAACCTGCCCACCAGCTATAGGCAAGATCAGCTAACTCTGATCCATAATGAGGGGAACCTAAAGTAAAGACCCTACCAACGTACGAATGAGCATCATTAAGAACTAATGCTGCTTGGGTATCGGGCCCACCCTTGCTATGGGCAATGATATTTAATTTTTTTCCGTTAAAATGTTGACTGATTTCTTTTAACATAGAGGCTAATAATTTTCCATTATCGTATTGACTATAAGAACCTTTACCTGCCGCATCGTATAATTGAAGAAATACAGTTTGATACCCTGCTTCATAAGCTTTTGTATACATGTCATTAAGACCGTGATATTCTGTTTGACTATACCAACTTGTAGCGTTACCGTTTTTCCCTTGAACGAAAACAATAGGTGGTTTATTCGGATCAACATTAGATGGAGTTTCTCCTAGAAACCACTCTCCAGGGGTATAGCTTTCACCTGGTGGCTTCAATCCATAAGGTTCAATCAGATTTGAGGCAAAAACATCTGAAGTAGAAAAAAGTATAATTGTGACCATTATTAATAACGAACCCAATTTTTTCACATTGTTTTCCTCCTAATCATTATTGATGAAGTTCGTAAAGCTGTAGAAAAGCAATTCAGCATAATCCCATAAAAACTCTCGATTACAACATTACCGTAACCTGTTTCCTTTGCGAGACATATCTTGTGTAGTCCAAGTTCTTTTAAGGTGTGTCGATATTGACTCATTTGCTAGTCTTTGATGACAATGAGAGATAATCAGCTATATTGTAAAGTCTATAAAAACAAGTGTTGATTATCGGGTATTAATGATCATAAATATGTCTCGAACATCTATGTCAAACAGAGACAAACTAACCCCACCGTCCATCTATCCCAATATTCTATAAAAAGGAAATGATTCCCTTCTAATTTAGACAATAAAAACAGCGTTATGTTATATGTAAAAAATTGAAACGCTGTCATAACTGCTGGGCGTACCTATTTTTATTTCCTTTTACAAATCATCTTAGTGGGACTATATTTATGGGATTCTTCCTAGCAATGATGGCTAGTTGTTTAATGTTTAAAATCCTAACGGGCGCTTCAAAGGATATTATTTGATATCAAATGCTGTTCAAAATCGGTGTCCGATATGAAGTGTTAACAAAGTCTATTTATAAAGAAATATTCTTAGTTTTTCTATTCCCTGCGATAGTTGGTATTTTACATGTATTGGTTGGCATGAACCTATTTTCAACAATTTTAGCTGAACCTTATTTCCGTGTTTGGCTGCCAATTAATATATTTGTAGCTATTTACACAATATACTACTATATTACCGTTCAACTTTATAAAAAAATAGTTCTTCCGAAATTTTGAAGAAAAAATCTCTATGCTCTTTATTTAAAAAATGAGAAATCTCTGATCGGGCTCCACACTTGAAGGAGTTACAGTATGGAACAATGACAACTGATCGTGTGATTGGTTTGTATATTACAATTTAGCAACGTAAAAGCAGATAGTATTATTCTGAACGAACACGCTTAATAGAGAAGTCCCGGTACACCTCAATTTTTACTAAAACACGAACGAAAGCTCTTGTTAAAGGGGTCACTCTTCCTCATTTATCAATATGTTTATATTTCTTTATAACTTTTTTGTGACAAATAATATGTCTCATAATCTCTTAGGTGGAAAAATAATCGTATAATCCCCCATAAATTACCTATATAATTATGTATAAATTTAGATTATACGGTAATAAAATACTGATTCATTACTGAATTATACGTATTTTATACTATATTTGCTTAATTATGTGAAAAAAACTATTCTTTTTGGTGTAACAAAATTTACTCAAAGGGGAATATAGGATGAGAATTAGAGGGAAATTAGTACAAAAAACTCTAACGATAGCTGCTATTGCATCTATGGGGACAACATTTGCTTTAGCATCACCAAGTTTGGCTAGTGCGGATCAAATTAATACTTCTGGAGTACCTAGTGGTATACTAATAGAAGAAAATACTCCAACTAGTATTAATAAAAATGCTGTTGGTATTACAGATGTTCAATCCGAATTGAATAAAATTGGAACATACTATTATACTAACGAAATTGCAGGTACAAAAATCGAGTCATGGCCTACACTGACTTTTAAGGCAAAACCAGATAGTGTTGAGACAAAGCTTGACTTTAGTATTACGGGTACTTTAAATAAATTGAACTATGATACTACAACGGTCGACTACGTAACAATAGGTGAACTTGATAATACAAAAACTCCTATGGAACAGACGCTTACAACATCTAGTTATACCAAGAGTGTACAAGAAACAGTATCGACAGCGACGCAAAATGGTTTTAAATTTGGAGGGGCTGGTGACTTATTATTAAAAGTTCCACTACTCTTAGATAATATAAAAATAAATGCAGAATTTAATTCTTCTACTACAAAAACACAAACAACGTCCGAGACAAAAACAATAACATTACCTTCACAAAATATAAAAGTGCCACCGGGTAAAAAATATAGAGCAGTCGTTGTATTTGAACAATTAAATTTTTGGGGTGATGTTTCGTTTACCGGTGAAGGAATTAATCCGATGACTACAATAAAGGGAACTGCAACATATTGGGCTCCAAATGGTATGGGTGCTTGGAAAGAATACACTTGGAATAAATATACTGCTCTTTTTTGGAAGGAACTAACTGATGCTCAGAAAAAGGATTTAAATGGAATCGAATTCATTTACTATCCAAATACTGGTGGAGTTAAAATAAAAGCACAAGGAACTGGTAAAGTCGAAGGTATAATGGGTAGTAAAATAGATGTAGATATTTTAGATGTTACAAATCCATCAAAACATGAATTAGTAGAAACAAGAAGTTATCATTAATATTTTGAAGAAGTTCCAAACACTTTGATAGTAAGCAATCGACCAGGCGCTCATTTTTAAGTGAGTACCTGGCCTTTTTTCGTTTAGTATTCTCTTACTTTATTTGAGCTAAGAACGTACTATATAAAACCACTTATTAATGGTTATCTTAAAAGTAGAAGGAATTCTTTTATTCAATATTAATTCCTGCACTTGCAGTACCTTCAATTGCGAAATTTAGTGCAGGAGGATTTATTACTGATGAAATATAAAATACCAGTAACAAACGATCACCAGTGGAGACAGGCACTGGCTCGATTTCTGTTGAACCAAAGGTTATTCCTGCAAGAACTCCAGCAACAGGTGGTATTGTTAACATTAAAAAAATCACTACTCCGAAAAAACAATGAATATCCTAAAGGAACAAACCAAATTGGATGCCAAACACTCACCATTTCCCCACTCAAAAATATTGTCACACCGGCTATCATAATAAAAGTAGTCACAACTTGCCCCCAATAAGTCCAATCGTGTTAGACACGATCGTTGAAATCGCCATTGATAAAATACCAGTAACAAAGCAACTAGAAAAATGACCAGCACTGACAAAATGATATACTACAAAAACGTAATGTCATACCAAAGAATACCTTCGTTTAGTTTTGGAAACAGGTCGCTAATTTTGTCACCCACGATTTTTGATTAAGAGTACCCCATAAGATAGACACTAAAAAGTTTACTTATTGGGTACTTTTTTTGATATACGAAACATTAGAAAATGTAAAAAAGAATGTTATATCTGATTCTGTTAATATTTAAATTGGCTAATGAGCTGTTTTAATACGTCTGCCATATGCGCAAGAGCTTGTGCAGAAGCATTAATCTCTTCCATCGAAGCTAATTGTTCCTCTGTAGACGCTGCAACGTCCTCTGAAGCAGCTGCATTTCCTTTTGCGGAGAATGCCAAATTCTCCGTAATAGCCGTCACCTCTTGTACACTTGCTGACATCTGTTCAGACGCAGATGATACCTCTTCCATTTTAGGAGTAATTTTAACCATGCTTGTTTTAATCACTTGGAATTTCGCGATTGCTTCATCCGATACATGTAGTCCATTTTGAACATCCTCTGTAACTTTTGCCATGATATTTACGGATTGTTCTGTTTCTAACTGAATGCCATGGATTAGCTCGAAAATTTGTTGTGCAGATTCCTGTGATTGCTCCGCCAGCTTTCTTACTTCATCAGCAACAACCGCAAAGCCTTTTCCATGCTCCCCTGCTCTTGCTGCCTCAATTGCTGCATTGAGAGCCAGTAAGTTAGTTTGATCTGCGATGCTTGTAATGACATCTAAAATGGACGTAATTTGTTGAGAGCGTTCATGTAATGTTTGAATTTTCGTGTTAGAATCTGTTACTGATAAATGGATAGAATGCATTTGATCTTTTGTATTTTGGACTGCCTTTCCACCCTCATCAGCCTGTAGCGTTGCATGCTGTGAAAGGTCCGTCACAATAGAAGATATCTCTGCGATATGAAGAATAGCCTTAGAAAGCTCCTGTAACGATTCTGCATTCTTATTGGCACTCGTTGTTTGTGTGTCTGCACTCGAAGCGACATCTTGAATCGATATAGCCACCTTTTCTGTAGCAATGCTTGTTTGATTGGCATTGGCTGTTAGCTCTTCTGCCGACGAGGCTACCTCTTCAGCATTTTGTTCAATTTTTTGAATAAGAGTTCTTAAACTGTCTTGCATATCGTTAAAGGCTTGCCCTAGCTGTCCAATCTCATCATGAGATTTTACCGCCACTTTCTCAGTTAAATCACCCTTACTTATGGTTACTGCACTATCCTTGAGCGATTTAATCGGTTTTATAATCGCCTTCATGACAAAGAAGAATACAATCGCACTGATTACAATTGCAGCGATTAGTACGAGAAACGTTTTATACAAAATAGAGGATGCTGATTGGTCAATTTCCTCCGCAAAAATTGTTCCAGTAATTTTCCAATTTGTCAGTTCATTCGTTGTAAAGAACAAAATTCGGTCATCGCCGTCAAAGACATAATCATACGTGCCAGATTTGCTGTCGTACATTTGATTAAGGAAGTTCTCGTTTAATTTCTTACCTGCTTCTAAAGTAGGATGTGAAATGACCAAATTATTATCACCAAAAATAGAAGGATATCCATTTTTTCCGATACTAATAGAGTCCGAGACTTTTTGAATGTCTGTCAATTTTATATCAATTGCCACTACCCCAGATTGATCCTTTACCTGACGAGCAACTGTAACGACCATATCTCCAGTACCTGCATCAATGTAAGGATTTGTAATTAAAGTTTCGCCCTTTAATTCATTGGCCTTTTTATACCAATCCCTTTCCAACGGATTATAATCTGCACTATTTATTTTTGGTTCTTGAATAAATGCTCCCTCATTTGTTCCAACATAAATACTTAAAACATCTGGACTCAGCTTCATATATTGTTGAAAATTTTCTAGTATTGTCGATTCCTTCTGATCGTACTGAGAAGACGTTATTTCATTGCTAAAAATAGTGATTTCGTTTATTTTTTCGCTAATGGTTTTATCAATTAACGAATTTAAAATTTCCACACTTACATCTGCACTAAAAAGTATTTCTTCTTTTATCGAATTTTTTGCTGAAAGATACGATAAGCTTCCTACAGAAATAACTGGGATTAGTAAGATAAGAGCAAATAATGTGTACAGTTTACCCTTAAAGGTTCCAAATAATTTTTTCAAAAACAGCTCTCCTTTTGTCTTCATTTAGTTTTTAAAATGTGTTGTTAGTTTCTTTTTAAAGAATGCCGCCCCCTACTCTTACAATCTTCCCTTATTTTATCGTTTAAATTTCACCCTAAGCTTTTATCGGACGAAATACTTAAATTCAAACCCACTTTTTCATTTTTTTGATTTTCGTAACATAAAACCTTCTATTTTTGCATTTCTTCATCACTCAACTAAAATAGAGCCCCTACACCTATCGCTGGATATCACCCTGAATACAATAAGGAATCTGAAGAAGAATGGTATCAAACGAACGACAGGTACATTTATCAACTCGGATCAAGGCTTCAACTATATCAATCCATGTCACATTGAGGAAACTGTTGGGATAAACCACAAGAACAAGAACAGGGTTTCAATTGACTAACTTTTCAGAATATAATATAATGATTGTACAGAACAACCTCTATTGTTCTGTATCTCACTATTTGCGTAATGTACAGGCGCTATGTTTTTTACAAACTTAAACGACTTCAGCGGGCTTACAATTGAATATTGATATTGTTTGAACAAAATTTTCGAAAGATTAACGGGCGTATCGCGTCACCGATTATCTTTTGACATAAGCATGTGAGAGAAACAAATAAAAGTGAACACTTTCCCTTAGAAATTAGATTTTGTTAACCCGCATAGTGAATGTACAATACAAAATAAGTGAACCCACAGTTAGTTTTGTTTTCACGGCCAAGTAGGCGTACACCCATTGCTAGCAGCAGTGTGATGGATTTTTTCATTAATTGATGTTACCTTCTTCTATTCAGAGTGTTGGATATGTGTGAACGTAACTCCTCCCTTTAATGGGAAATGAATCACCTCGTAACTGCTTACAATTTGTGAAATGCTGTTCATCTGAGTCGCGTTAACAACAAATAGAATGATCGTTTTAGGCAACGATTTTTCCGAAGTACGGAACATTTAAGCCATCAGTAATAACGAAGCACTAAGCTTGAAGGAAGTAGGAACTAAAGTGATGTTATGTAATACCTTCCCGCTGAAGGAACAATAAAAGCTGCCCATCTTGATAATAGATGTTGGCAGCTTTTATATTTTGCCTATCCGTGTTGCCGCAATATCCCCAATTTGCACCCGGTCCTAAGCGTTTTACGCCTGCATACCCAACGACACCAGCGCACTGTCAAATGACTAGCGAACAGCACCAATGACTTCATCAATTTCCGCAAGTAGTGCCGCATTTTTCATCGTTGTGCTTAATTTCAAGTAGCTTTGATCGACTTGCATAACGGCTACATGCATGCCCTCCTTCAAGCTTGCACTTGGGACAGGCATCATGCTTTCCGTATCGAATGTCATGAGTAAGTCGGGAAATTTAGATTGGATAGTTCCTGCTTTTGCTAATGTCATATACTCGTTCCAGAATGTTAAGGAGAAGTCCTCCACCATTAACTTGCCTACGTCAAAGCCATTTTCCTTTGTTAGAGAATAGTTTGTTACTTTTCCAGAGACAATGTGTACGCCATGCAAGTGACGCAAGACATTTTGCAATTTTTCATCCATTGTTTGTCCCTTAAGGTAGCTATAGCCTAGCGCAATGGCATCAGAAATGGCATATGGTGCGCCATGTTCTTTTAAATAGCCAATGGTTACTGGGTTTCGCGTTACCCCCACCATACCACCAGCTAACACCGAAGCATGACGAACGCTTTTGGCCGTATTTTGCAAATCCCCTTCTACAAAACCTTGTAATGCCCATTTATTTTTTCCACCAGCATAAAATTGCACGGATTGATAATGTGGTTGTTCGTGTAAATTCAAGGAACCCATGATGCCTGTTGGATGTGCTCGCCCATTACAAGGGGCATCCACGACTGGTACATGTAATAACACCGATTGCAGCCAGCCATTAATTGTCGTAATCGCCCCGTTTTCGTTCGTAATGATGCCTTTTAGTCGATTAGCCATATAGCTATTCATTTTACTAAAGCTCCAGCATAGCTGTTCATTTGATATATATTGATTGGCTGCTGACGGAGCACCCACCATGGCCACACAAGCGATTAAATCATCCTCGCTCAATTCGGATATATCCATTAACTGAGGTGCCCCCACCGCGAAAATTTCCTCCACAAGCTTTAAGCCTTCCTCAAGTAGGCCACCCCCACCGCCTCCTAGAATCGTACCGCCATAGACAGCTGCAATACCATCTTCATACGTTAACACTTTTACCATCAAGATACCCCCTTGCTATTTCCCCATTTTGAAAATGGAAGAGAAGAAACTATATAAAGCATCTCCAGCAATGACACCCGCTGCAAACACCGTCATTTCAGACTCTTTCTTTCCTTTCGTGACTTTCGTGAAAATAATACGCAGTAAAATACCGATTAATACTGCCCAGCCGGCAAGGGGATTAACAAGCAATAAACCTGTCGCAAACAAGATACCCATTTGTCTCTTTGACCCACCAAGAAGTTGAATCAAGGCGCCTGGAATGGCCCAAATCATTAACTGTTTCGCCACGTCGCCTGTAACACCCGATTGAATAGTTGCCGCATAAACATGGTTGACTGGCGCTACTAAATCTTGTGCAAAATAAGATTTGTACGATAGTAAAACTACAATGGCAGAAATAGAAAAGGCTACTATCCCAGCGATCATTTGCTGTTTGCGTCCTTCTTTTTCTAATGCTGGATCACTACCATGTCCACGTAAAATATAACCCGTTTTCAAATCATAGCCCATATCCGCAAATGCCACACCTGTTGCTGCACTATAGCCAGCTAATAACGCAAGGGCTGGCGGCGGAAAACCAATCAAAATGCCGACAATCAGTGTAATAAACGCAACAGCAAATGCTGGGAACCAACCAGCATGCATGGCGGCAATCCCCACAATAAGCTCATGTACAAAAGCCGCAATGGTTGCGAACACGATAAAGGCTATTAACATACCAAAAGACATGTGAGAAATGATTCCACCTAATAATGCGATTAATAATGAAATCATTAAATATGCGATAAATCCGGCACCAAAGGCCTGTCTGATTTCTTTTTCATCTTTTGAATATTGCCATTCTTCTGTCTTTTTAGCAGACTTCTTTGTTAATAATGCAAAAGCTACTTGGAACAGCGCCACAATCCCTGCACCAATCATAATGCCATGCGGAATATAGTATTGATTTAAATCTACATTAAATAATTGAACCGAATAGCCTCTAAGTAAAAGACCGATTCCAAACATGGTCAGCGCCCAAATATTGCCGATAAACGCGACACCAAAAGCTGACATTGGAATTTTTAGTACGGAGCCCACAATACCGACTAACACACCACCGATTAAAACTTTTGCATTCTTACCGCCCTTATCTCCAGCTTTGATCGCTTCAGCAGTGGCAATCCCCGGTGGCCAAGTACCAGCCGCCGGGAAAATCTTCGTATCAAAAAATTTATATAATAATAAAGCATCCACAAACATCGCTAAAATCACACCAATAAATAATGGTAGAACTAAAGATTCATAACCTAAAACATAAGGAATTCCAATAGGCAACATTAAACTACTCGCTGCACTAAACGTTGCCGCGGATATCGCCGTTTGAATAATATTTTGTCTATGCACTGATTTGAACGCTATGAATTTTCCAATCGGAATTCTTCCTAAAATCATGGCGAAGATAGCACCGACAATCGACGTATTTGCAGAAATCCCTAAAGAAGTAATCAGTTGCATCCCAATGATGGCACCAACAACAGATGTAAACACGATCATCAGTAGAGTCATAGGTTCTAAGGCTCTAGGATGTAGTACTTTATTATTCATGAAATCAGCTCCTATCTTGTTTTATAGTTTAGTAATGTGAGATTGAATTTGATGAGAAACTTGTAATAGCTGTTCAAGCATATATTTCTCTCTCTGTTCATCCATGTCATATATCAAACCAGAAATCGTAAGAGACGCCATAATCTCTTTCTTGTTATTGAATAATGGAACACTTATACCAAAAGCATGTTCATTGTACTCACCTACTGTCATACACCAATTATGTTGTCGAATGGTTTGCAGCTCATTTTTCAAGTGCGCAAGAAGCTGTTTATGTTCTTCTTCAGACTGTTTTTCATGAAAATACGCTAACAATTCAAGCTGTTGTTCTTCCTCTAAATAGGCAAACATTACTTTACAGGAAGCACCGATATAAAGCGGTGTTTTCGTTCCTAATGACACCGCATATTTTATATTCTTACTACTTTCAGCTATTTTGGTTGTGACACCATATTCATTATCCATATAAGTTAGAAATACTGATTCATTGATTTCACTCGCGAGATTTTGCATCAATTCATAAATGGCCGAATGCGGGTCACTTGAATGCGAAAGGACGTCATAAAATATAAACATTTTGTAGCCCATTTTATATTTTTTAGTACTTTCATCTTGTATTAGGTACCCTGCTTCTGTAAATGTATTGATTGTTCTTTGTACAACGCTTGTATGCATGTTTGTCATGCGTGAAATTTCACGCACTCCTAATGCGTTTTCTGTTGATGCAAAACATTCTAGTATAGCCAATGAGTTTTTTAACGTCTTGACAGTCATTACCTGCTCCTTCTCTATGTGTTTTTATAGCGATAGAACTTGTGTGCCATGTCCAAAGAAATGTATTCATTTAACAAGTCCTTTTCGATTGCGTCTATGCTTCTCTCCTCGGGGCTGCCATAACCGCCCCCTGTTGCCGTAACAAGCTCTAGTTGATCTCCTTTGTGCAGTTCATAATTTGCGAGTACACCAATTGGCCCAACCTTTGTGCCATCTTGTTTATGAATAATCAGATAGTTATGTGAGCCTTCATGTCCGCCATTTAAGCCAAAAGGTGAAAATTGATGTCTACCTAAGTTGACTGAAACCTTTTGCCCATCATTATTTATGCTATAAACTCGACGCACCCCTAAACCACCTCTAAATTTCCCTGCTCCTGCACCATCACAGTTTAAGCTATATTCATCGATATGGATACCATATTTTGTCTCCGCTATCTCTACAGGGAGGTTATAGGTTTCCCCATCCCCCATACAATATTGCCCGCTTTGCCCATCGACATCATTGGAAGCACCCCAACCACCAACAGAAGGCTCAACAATTAGGAATGAATCGTCATTGTGTGGGTTTTTGCCCGTTAAAATAAATGTACAAACTGACTGTAAATGGCCTGCTGAAAGTCTGTCTGGCAGGTGCTGCGCAAGTGCTTTCCATATTAAATCGGCTGCGCCAATACGCGCCTCAAAGTTCATAGAAACGGGATGTGGTCGTTTGGCAGAGACGATTGAATTTTCATCTGTTATGATTTTCAAACGATGAAATACCCCTTCATTGATGACATCAATATCACCCAGTAACGCTAAAAACATCACCCTCACACTGGCCATTAATCCAAATTGTGAACAGTTGACAGGTACATGCACCGCCGGATGTGACCCTCTGAAGTCACAAATAAATTGTTGGTCACTAATGGTCACCTTTACTTTTATAGGATATGGTCCACCTTTTAATGGATCACCCTCAATAAAGTCTTCGGCATAAAACTCACCCTTTGGTAAATGTTGCAGTTCGAGTTGTGCTATTTTTTCACCCTTATCCAATAACTTTTGGGTGGACAATTTTACAGCATCCGCACCGAATTTCTGACAAAGTTCACGTATGCGTTTTTCGCCTGTTTTCAATGCGGCAACTTGTGCCAACATATCGCCGATGGATAGTTCTGGTAAACGCACATTGGTCGCAATGATTTCATAGACCGCTGCACTCAGTTCACCTTTTTGATAGAGCTTAACCCCTGGTAACTGTAAGCCTTCTTGATAGATTTCATTTGAATTGCTAGTAAATGAACCTGGGTCCATTCCGCCAACTTCTGTCCAGTGCGCTTTATTGGCCGAATAAGCGATTATTTCTCCCTTGTAGAAGATAGGTAGTACTAAGCCAACATCGGATAAATGCGAGCCACCCCCAACATAGGGGTCATTAATAATAATGACATCACCTTCGTGTAAATCCTCACCGCCATTAAACTTGTCAATAACATGCTGGACCATTGGACTTAACATACCGATAAAGCTGGTCACACCGTTTCCTTGGCTAATCAAATTACCTTTTGCATCTGTTAAGCCACATGCATAATCTAAAACCTCATAGATAACAGGACTCATTGAAGAACGGGCTAAAGCGACAAACATTTCATCTCCGATGGCCAGCAACGAATCCTGAATAATTTCTAACGCAAAAACATCTTTATTCATGCTTTACTTCCCCTCCATCTCTACAATTAGGTTGCCGTATTTATCCATTGCAATGGATTGCTTGTCATAGATGACTACCGTAGAGCTAGGACTTTCGACAATGGCTGGGCCTTGAATCACATAGCCGGGCACTAACTTTTGCTGATCATAAACATTTACATCTACCCAACCTGTATGTTTTACATATAATCGACGTGTCGATTTCATGCAAGTGGTACTATCAATGTGCGAGAAATCTAATTCCTTAAATTGAATCGCTTCATCTTTACCATAAATCGTGAGATGAAGATTCACGAGCTCAATCGGTGTTTGAGGTAACTCAAAAGAAAATTCTTGTTGATGTTTAATATGGAAGGCTGTTGTTAAGCACTGTAGTTCCGCCTCATCGAGACAATCATTGGATGAGTTTAACTTTACAGTGTGCTCCTGGCCTTTATAACGTAAATCGTAATTCATTTCAACATGATAATGCTCTTGTGCGAATGGCGCTTCAGCATAAGCTTTTTGCATCACTTCTGCCATATTTCGTTGAATTTCCGCTAAATGATCTTTATGGAAGTTCAATAAATTGGTTTGGATATAATCTTGTCGGTATTCGGTCATCATCATACCTAAAGCTGAAAAAACGGATGAACCATATGGAATAATGACTTTTTTCATGCCTAATTCTTGTGCTAAATGAATAGCATGTAGGGGACCACCGCCACCAAAGGCCACCATTGTAAACTCCGCTGGGTCATAACCTTTACGAATAGAGATTAACTTAAGTGCATTTAACATATTCGAATTGGCTATATCTAAAATTCCTTGGGCCGCCTCTTCAGCCGTAACATTAAATGGTTTGGCAATCGATTGCATAAGCGCCTCTTCAATTTTGTTCATAGCTACTGGATGATCAAAATTTGCTAATGATAATCTTCCCAAATAGACATTCGCATCTGTAATGGTTGGTTGCGTATTGCCTAAGCCATACGCTACAGGGCCCGGATTAGCTCCAGCAGAATCTGGACCTACTTTTAATGAGCCAAATTGGTCGACTCTTGCAATGGAACCCCCACCATTGCCAATCTCCACAATATCGACAACAGGTGTTTTAATGGGATATCCTGCAAACTTGTCGTTTTTTTCGATATAGTAATCTGTTGTGACATTCACTTTGCCATCGGTAATCAGCGAACATTTCGCCGTCGTTCCGCCAACATCAAAAGCGATAATATTGGATTCATTGAGCAGCTGACCTAATTTAGCAGCGCCGAACATGCCTGCAACAGGGCCAGATTCAACGAGGTTGATTGGCAACTCCATTGCTTTATCAAAACTGGTCGTCCCCCCATTGGATTGCATAATTTTTAAATGTTCTGTAATACCAATTGTCCCTAATTTTTCTTGTAAACTTTTTAAATAAGCATGAGCAATTGGTTTTACATATGAATTTAAGACGGTTGTATTGGTTCTTTCATATTCTCGATATTCTTTAATGGTTTCACTCGAAAGTGTTATATAGACCTCTGGCCAAATCTTTAAAATTTCTTCTTTTAGTTGTCTTTCATGCGTTGGGTTTTTATAGCCGTGAATGAATGAAATGGCAATGGCTTCGACACCCAAGGCTTTAAATTTATTGACTAACGGAGCTACGTCATCAATGTTAAGCGCTTTCATGATATTTCCTTTAAAATCGATTCTTTCATCGATTTCTTGTCTTAAATAGCGCTCTACAAAAGGTACCGGCTTGTTATATTTAAAATTGTACAAATCTGGTCGATTCCCCCGAGCAATTTCTAAGACATCACGGAAACCTTTTGTCGTAATTAACCCAACTACTCCCCCTTTTCTTTCCGTTAACGTGTTAATAATAACGGTCGAACCATGAATAAATGACTCGACCAACGATTGTTCCGTTACATGTCGACGTAAGACATGTAAAATCCCATCCTCAAAATGGCCTGGCGTTGTATGCCCCTTATCAAAATGAAGATTCCCCTGTTCATCTGTGAATACTAAATCGGTAAAAGTTCCACCAATATCTGTTGCTATTTTCAAATCCTCATCCCCTTCTGTTCCGATTATAGGAACACTGTTCCATTTAGAATTAGGTAAATTATATTTAAAAAAGAAAGAAAATTCAATATATTTTTACTATAATTTTTTATTCGGTCGCTTTTTTATAGTAAAAACCCGCTATTTCAATCGCTTTAACGTAAAAATCATCCTATAATTCCCAAGAACCCTTTTGTTTGTCCTTGCAATGAGCGGCATCTACACCGATTTATGTGATTTTGGATTGTCGATTTTCTCCCAATAAAAAAAGCCTATTCGAAAAAAGTATTCGAATACGCTTTCAGCGAAATGAAGCAAATCGCCGACATATTGACATGTTAAGCCAGTTCTTTAACAATGCCGTAATACACCAAATCCTCATATTTACCATCTTTCATAACATGGTCTTTTAAAGTCCCTTCCTTTTCCATGCCAATCTTCTCCATTACTTTTCCTGAAGCAGGGTTCGATGCAAAATAACGTGCAAACACTTTGTGCAGCTTCTTTTCTTCAAAAGCAAATTGTAATATTGACTGCGCTGCCTCAGTTGCATAGCCATTGCCCCAATATTGTTCGCCGATCCAATAGGCTAGTTCTCCTTGGTTAAAGCGTGGATTGTTCGATAACGCAATAGCGCCCAATACTTCACCACTGTCTTTGTCTGTTACCGCAAACTCATATGATTTATCTGCCATAAAATTATCATAATGATGCTCCATCCATAATAAAGCATCGTTTAAACTATATGGATAAGGTAAATACAAAGTATTTTTGTAAATTTGATAGTTATTGCATAGCGCCGCAACCGCTTCGGCATCAGATGTTTGAAACAATCTAAGGACCAGTCTTTCTGTCGTTATCATTAATTTTTCACGAACATATCCCATTTCCATCGACTCCCTTTCTGTCCAAATACGAGCCCTTTCTTAACAAGGCAATTTCATACATGATAAATTCTACAAATATGCCCAAAAACCTTGTTATCGATCATTTTCTAGTTTCAAAAGGAGATGGTCCTTACCGTCTCAGTACAGCCCAACACTTGTAATAGTAGCTATTTTTCCTTCTCCACTCTCCTTTGTGAAACGTGTAATGATAATGTGTTTGGTCGTCAATTTCAATTTCTCCATTTAAACGAAAGCCGCATTTTTCAATCACTTTATTTGAACTTACATTGCGGGGCACAACCACTGCATTAAGGTGTTCTACATCTGTCTGGTCAAACAAATATTACAGCAAGCCTTTTACTGCTCTTGTGGTGTAGCCACGATTTCTGTAATGTTTTGATATTGCATAGGCAATTTCCCGGTTTGGTTCCCTTAGCTCTTCTTTCATACCTGTGTTGCAAAAGCCTATGAATTCGCCCGTATCCTTTAAGATCATGCCCAACCTCAAATAATTGTGACCACTGATATGAGGGACGGCTGACAAAAACTCTTTATTTTCAGGTATCTCATAATTTGTCACCCAGTCTAATCGTTGTGCTCTCGTGGAACGCCAGTCCGGCAAAAATTCATAAACTTCCGGTTGTGAAGTCAGTTCATAAAGAGCATCAACATCTTCCATACTAAACTCTCTCAGTAATATTTCACCTCAGTCTATTGTAAATAAATTGTTCATCTCTCCATCCCCTATAGCTCGATAAAATTAAAAAATCTTCAAATCTTTTTTTAAATAGTAATGCTGAAAAACTCTACCGACATTATCTAAACTGCCAAACACTTTATAGCCATGTTTTTCATAAAAACCTAACGCTTGAAAACTTAACGTATCCACCTTTATGAAATCACAGTCTTTTTCTACAGCGATGTTCTCAAGCTCTACTAATAATGTCGTTCCCAATCCTGATTTTCGTAATTCTTCATCAATCATAAACGTATGAATTTCCAACCAGTTCCAACATACTTCAGCAAGTATGCCACCACGGACAATGCCCTTGTCATCTTTAAGAAATAAATTAATTTCTTCGTATCTGCCGCTTAAATCTTCCGGAAAATGCTTTAAATTAAATTGATAAAGCGCCTCTTCAATTTTCTGTTTATCCTTGTTATTTATTTCTTGCGTAATCGAAAATTTCATCTTTCATCTCTCCTTTTATCTTAAGAGTTGATTTGATTATAGCCGACTGACATTCCTTGAAAAACGTTAGCACAAGAAGCGACTGTTTTTTTATGTTAATAGATGATTTATTACTTCAAGTCTTAGGAAAAATACCTGATGTAACTCTTTTTAATATTTTTCTTAATGGCCATTGGCATAAAGATATTGTGATGATAATTATCAAAATGAAAACAAATGATTGCAGAAAACGACTTGAAAATTGTCCAGCAATCCAATTACCTCCATAATAAATGCAAATAACCCCCAAAAAAACCGTGGAAAGATAGGCAAAAGAAGCGAGAATTAATTGTTTAGCCGTTAATTGTTTTATTGATTCTCTGTTTTTGTGTATAAGATTGATTGCCGCAAATATACAATAAGCTATAATCATAATTGTAAACACACAAATACATCTCCTTTTAACGATCTCCCTTTATAAATATCCATATTATAACATTTTTTTATTGAACTAAACGTAAGCCCGTAATCAAATAACGCATATAATCATTCAAGCACCTCCGGTACGATAGACGTATCAAATGAAGGAGATGCTTTCTTATGCCGATTACCAAACTAACAATTGTCCCCGTGACACTAAATCCTATCACTGATGAATCTTCACCTATCATGCCAACAAAAAATACCCCTGGTCCGAGCTGTGTCATCAAAACAGCGAGTGCTGAAATTTCCTTCTTCAATG
>NZ_PYWI01000027.1 GCF_003049575.1 Lysinibacillus parviboronicapiens
ACGCCGCCAGCGTTCGTCCTGAGCCAGGATCAAACTCTCCATAAAAGAAATTTGATTAGCTCAAATTGTTTTGCTGGCATCAATTTTGATGTCCAAAATTTTGTTTCGTTCACTAACTGAAAGTTAGCTACTAAAAACGTTATTGATTACGTTTTGCTTGTTCAGTTTTCAAGGTTCATGTTGTTGCCGTTCGTTTTCAGCAACTCTTATATCATAACATTTCTAGTTTTTGTTGTCAAGAACTTTTTTCAAAAGTTTTTCAACCTCTCAAAAAGTGACAACTCTTATATTCTATCATCACAAGACGTTGTTGTCAACCTCTTTTTTGTGATGTGATTTTAAGTAGTTTGTTATGTTTTTCTCACGTCGTCTTAACGACAAGTAATAATTTATCACGAATCATCAACCAGCGCAAGTATTTTTACTATAAAAATATCTTTTGTGATAAATCCGTCATTAGTAAGCTATTTATATACTTTTCGAGCGCCCAGACTTCTTGCTTTCGTGTTATCTGCGACATTGTTTTTTTACTATACATCTGTTTCTTATAAATCTCAATAAAAAAAGGAGACCTTTTTTATTTCGGCCTCCTTTTAATTAGACATTATTTCGTGATGTGACGCATTGTTGGGAATAATAGTACATCACGGATTGATGGTGAGTTTGTTAGAAGCATGATTAAACGGTCGATACCAATACCTAAACCACCTGTTGGCGGCATGCCATATTCCAACGCTTCTACGAAATCATTATCCATTTCGTGTGCTTCATCGTTACCAGCTTCTTTTTCAGCCAATTGCGCTTCAAAACGTTCACGTTGATCGATTGGATCGTTTAGCTCTGTGAAAGCATTGGCGTGCTCACGACGAACGATAAAGAGCTCGAAACGGTCCGTGAAACGCTCGTCCTCTGGATTCTTCTTAGCTAGAGGAGAAATTTCCACTGGGTGACCGAATACAAATGTTGGCTGTACAAGTGTCTCTTCTACTTTTTGCTCGAAAAACTCATTAATAATATGACCCACCTCATGTGATGGTTTAACTTCTACTCCGTGTTCATGAGCAAGTGACTGTGCTTGTTCTTTTGTCATAGCTTGCCAGAAGTCTACACCAGTGGCCTCTTTAACGGCATCTACCATATGGACACGTTTCCAACCTGCAGCCAGATTGATTTGATCTTCTCCATATTGAACTGTCGTCGTGCCAAGCACTTCTTGTGCCACATGGGCAATTAAGTTTTCTGTTAAAGACATAATATCTTTGTAATCTGCATATGCTTCGTATAGTTCAATCATTGTGAATTCAGGATTGTGACGTGTTGAAATTCCTTCGTTACGGAAAACACGACCAATTTCATATACTTTTTCAAGTCCACCAACGATTAAACGTTTTAGGTGTAATTCAATAGCGATACGCATATATAGTTCCATATCAAGCGCATTATGGTGTGTAATGAATGGACGAGCCGCTGCACCACCAGCAATTGTATGAAGCATTGGCGTTTCAACTTCCAAATACCCTGCAGTATCTAAATAGTTTCGAATAGCGCGAATGATTTTAGAACGTGTAATAAACGTATTTTTGCTATCTTCATTTGTCATTAAGTCTAAGTAACGTTGACGGTAACGTTGCTCTACATCCTGTAAGCCGTGGAACTTCTCTGGCATTGGACGTAATGCCTTCGTAAGGAATGTAAATCCTTCCGCTTTTACTGAAAGCTCCCCTACTTGTGTTCGGAAGACGTTACCACGAATACCTACGATATCGCCTAAGTCAGCTTGTTTAAATAATTCGTAAGCCTCTTCGCCAACGTGATCTTGCCGTACATAAATTTGAATTTGTCCACCTAAATCTTGAATATGTGCAAAGCCAGCTTTCCCTTTACCGCGCTTAGTCATAATACGACCTGCGATAATAACCTCTTGAAGGTTTTCTTCTAGCTGTTCTTTTGTTTGATCTGCAAATTGTTCTATTACTTCTGTTGATAAATGTGTTCGTTCATAACGGCTACCAAACGGATCTTGACCATTTTCACGAATAGTCGTCATTTTTTGGCGTCTCACCAAAAGCTGATCATTTAATTCTTCTATGTTTGACACTTGTTTCACTCCTTATTAAATTGTCCGCGTTTACGTCCATAATATTTCTATTGTACACAATTTTAATGCTGTATTCATCTGTTTCGGTTTAATTTCTATAAGAGCCTAAATGATTTAATAATTCAAATAATTGATATTCTCGATAAGTCTAGTGAGCTTAACTCTAAAAGTTTACATTAATTTTTTGAAAGAAGCACATATCAGTCTTCTTTTATCACTGTCATTTAAAAAGGAGGCATCTCAAATAGAGGTGCCTCCTTTTACTTTTATAGAATCATTTCTTTCGCTGTTGGTATTAGAAGATTAGACTCGCGTTCCTCATATTCCTGCACCAGTTCGTTTAATAGGGCACGAAGTGCTACAGCTGTTTCTGTTTGGTTAATAGCATTACGTGCTTTACCGTTACCACGAATACCTTTCAAGTACCATGATGCATGCTTGCGCATTTCACGTACGGCTACACTTTCACCTTTTAATTGCATAAGACGTTCGAAGTGCAGTAGACACACATCAATTTTTTCTCGTACACCTGGCTCTTCTTTTAATTCACCTGATTCCAGATACTGCACTGTACGATAAATCATCCATGGATTTCCTAAAGCAGCACGACCAATCATTACTGCGTCTACTCCAGTAGTTTCAAGCATACGCTTCGCATCTTGCGGTGTTTCCACATCGCCATTTCCTAGCACGGGAATCGAGACGTTTTCTTTTACCTGGCGAATAATGTCCCAATTCGCTTTACCTTCGTACATTTGAACACGTGTACGACCATGCACTGCTATGGCTGATGCACCAGCACGTTCTGCAGCTTGTGCGTTTTCAACAGCAAATATATGTTGGTCATCCCAACCAATTCGCATTTTTACACTAACCGGTTTTTTTACCGCATCTACAACAGCTGCTACCATCTCGTATATTTTATTTGGATCTAAAAGTAATCGAGCACCCGCTTCACATTTAATGATTTTATTAACAGGGCATCCCATATTAATATCAATAATATCCGCTGTTGTATTCTCGTCTACATACTTTGCCGCTTCTACTAATGTTGCTTTATCTCCACCAAAGATTTGCAAAGATAGGGGGTTTTCACGTTCATCGATATATAGCATGCCCAATGTTTTTTCGTTCTTTTGGACAATTCCTTTATCACTAATCATTTCAGCATATACAAGCCCTGCTCCAAATTCCTTAACTGTTAATCGGAAAGCAGAGTTACAAATTCCGGCCATTGGTGCTAAAACGACGCGGTTGTCCATGACAATATCGCCGATTTGGAATGGCTTCTCAGTTGTCTGACTCAACGTTGATTTCCTCCTTCAGTGGGTTCTCGCCCTACAATTCCTAAACTATCTATTATTAATGCTTATGTCATTATGCTTTAAATCCACTGATGGTTCCGTTTATCCTAAGGTTCACCATTGTTATCACACCGTTTATAACAAGTTTATCTAGTAGGTTATGGGATCTACTTAACGGAATACATGATATTGTGCTCTAGTGATTCTTTCCATAAAGTTACGCATTCTTTTTCACAATTCAACTGACTCAACGCTTCATGTGCTAGCTGTAATTGCTCACCGATTGGTGTAGGCGTGATTTCTATCAGTGGTACTAACACGAAAGCTCGTTCATACATTCTTGGATGTGGAACAATTAAGCTCTCTGTTTCAATATTTTCGTGATTATAGAGTAAGATGTCAAGGTCAATGATTCGAGGACCCCAACGAAATTCCCGAACACGCCCTAGTTCGTTTTCAACTGACTGGCAAACTTCCAACATTTCAGAAGAAGAATAACTCGTTTTAATATACACAGCAATATTTAAAAAATCTGCTTGATCTGTAAACCCTACAGCTGCTGTTTCATAAATAGAAGAAATACGGACAAGCTCAATTTCCTTTTTATCCATTAAAAGCTGAACTGCATGTTGAAGATTTTCATAACGTTCACCAATATTGGTACCAATTGATAAATAGACATGATTCATCGAAAATCACCTCGCGTCACTTCAACAGATACCTCTTTATAATAGCCATGTATCGGCGGATCCGGCTTAATAAGTTCAACGCGAACACCTTTTACTTTATCTGGGTATGCCTGTAGTATAGTGTTTGCAATTTTTGAGACAAGCGCTTCAATTAACTTAAAAGGTTCACCCTCTACAATATCCCGACAAATCGCATATACCTCCGCATAATTCACTGTATATACTAAATCATCCGTTTCACCAGCTCTTGTCATATCAACCGCGAGTGAGACATTAGCACGGAAGCGTTGACCAAGCGTTGTTTCCGCCGCTAACACACCATGATAGCCGTAAAACTGCATGTCCTTTAAATGAATATAATCCATTAAGCTTCCTCCTCGTATAATCGTTTACCAACTAACACGTCAGCCATATACGTAGCACGCGCCATTTCCTTCACATCGTGCACACGGATCATATGACAACCCTTTTCAATGCCGTAAACAACTGTTGCACCGGTACCTTCTAAACGCTGCTCAACTGGAAGCTTCAACACATTACCAATCATTGACTTACGCGATGTAGCCAGTAACACAGGATAACCCATTGCCACTAAATCCGCTAAATGTTGCATCATTTTAATATTTTGAGTCGTCGTTTTGGCAAAGCCAATGCCTGGATCTAAAATAATGTGGGCGTCAGGTACACCAGCCTTCTTGGCAATCGTAATACTTTCCTCTAAGTCCGCCTTGGCTGTTGCCCAAAAATCTGTGCCATAGTTCTGGTTTTCACGATTATGCATTAAAATGATAGGCACGTTTAGTTGTGCTGCCACTTGGGCGATCTCAGGCTCTGCCTTAGCACCCCAAATATCGTTAATGATATGTGCACCTGCTTCAATCGCTGCGCGTGCTACATTCGCTTTATACGTATCCACTGAAATAATTGCTGGTACTTCCGCAAGCAATGCTTGAATAACCGGTACAATGCGTGCAATTTCATCTTCATCGGAAATACGCTCATATCCAGGCCTTGTGGATTCACCACCCACATCAATAATTTTAGCTCCTTCAGCTACCATTTTCTTCGCTTGGGCGACAGCTGATGCGACGTTATTGTACATGCCTCCATCTGAAAAAGAATCAGGCGTGACATTTAAAATCCCCATAACAAACGTTTCCCTAGTATAGTCTAAAGTAATTCCGTTAATCGTTAATGGACTTTTATATTTTTCTAGCATATCGATACTCCTTTTATCCCTGTTCCAATTCCTTTACGAACGCTTCATGTAAACGCAAATAAATAGGTCCTTTGTTACCAAGTAGCTGTGCGTTCTCTATTGCACGAATTGGAACAAGCTCTTGCACGGAATTTGTAACAAAGCATTCAGTTCCTTGCACTAGCTCCTCTTTCGTAAAAAGCCCTACCTGCACTTCTATACCAAGAGACTGTGCTCGCTCTATTACCCATGTCCGTGTAATCCCAGGTAAAATGCCTGTCTCTAAGGAAGGCGTATATAGTATATCATCTTTTACCCAAAAAATATTTGACGTTACACCTTCAGCCACATAGCCAGCATCCGTTAAAAAAAAACCTTCTTGGTCAGCCAAAGATGGCATTTCAAAGCGCCCTAAAATGTTATTGCCATAATGATGTGACTTCACACGAATACCACATTCGGGTGTATTACGACGTGTTTCTAACCACTGGGCTATTTTTTCCGTTCCACGTGAGGTATCCTGTAACTCCTTACGAAAGACGATTACGTTCGGCTTCCTATACTCCGTCGGCTGTAAACCAATTCCATGATCTCCAGCTGACACATTTATACGAAAATAACCATCTTGTCCACCAGCCTGCAAATTCAATTGCTCAATTACTGTGAGTAAATCGTCCTCTGTATAGGACATATAAATACGGTATTGCGCAAGAGTTGCCTGTAACCTTTTTAAATGTGCCTCCCAACAAAATACTTTCCCGTTGTATGTGCGAAACGTCTCAAAAAAACCAAGCCCATATAAAAATCCGTGATCAAGTGGGGAAATTCGTAAGTCCTTTGCAGCAATATAGTCTCCATTCATCCAACACAGCATCTATTTTACTCCCTCTACGTACAGTGCTATAAAATGGCGTAGCAGTTTTTTTCCCTGCTCAGTCATAATAGATTCAGGATGATATTGAACCCCTTCAATTGCATACTCCTTATGACGAATACCCATAATTTCACCTTCTGTTGTCCACGCCGTCACTTCAAAGCATTCTGGTAATGTTTCCTTCTCTACAATAAGCGAGTGATAACGAGTTGCTTGAAATGGATTCGGCATACCTGTATGAAGGCCAAGCTCAGCATGCAATACAGGAGACGTTTTGCCATGCATTAATCGCTCAGCACCGATAACATTGCCACCAAAAACTTGTGCAATTGCTTGATGACCCAGACAAACCCCTAAAATCGGGATATTTCCCGCGAAATATTTGATGATATTTAAGCTTTCTCCAGCTTCATCTGGACTACCTGGTCCCGGGGAAATAACAATCATATCAGGGGCAAGCTGTTCAATCTCTTCCACCGTTAACACATCATTTCGCTTGACGATTAGTTCATGCCCAAACTCTCCAAAATACTGTACAAGGTTATACGTAAAAGAATCATAGTTATCAATCATTAAAATCATTTTGCTCGCTCCTCTGCCATCGCCTTTGCCTGCCACATCGCTTTCGCCTTATTTAAAGACTCTTGGTACTCCCTTTCTGGGATAGAATCAATTACTATACCCGCACCTGCTTGAATATGGGCTACACCGTCTTGGATAAAGGCTGTTCGTATCACAATATTAAACTCCATATCACCTGTATAGCCTAGCCAGCCAATCGACCCTGTATATAATCCTCGACGCACCGGCTCTAATTCCTCAATTATTTCCATCGTACGTATTTTAGGTGCCCCTGTAATGGTGCCACCCGGGAACATGGCACGAACTACATCAGCATTAGTTTTGCCATCAGCTATTTCACCCCGAACATTAGAAACAATATGCATAACATGTGAATAGCGTTCAATAACCATGAACTCATCTACCTCAACAGTTCCATAGGCTGCTACTCGTCCTAAATCATTACGTTCTAAATCGACAAGCATCACATGCTCAGCGCGTTCCTTCTCGTTATCAATTAATTCCTGTGCCAATGCTAAGTCTTGCTCTTGTGATTTACCTCTTGGGCGCGTTCCTGCGATTGGGCGCGTTGATAATTCTTTTCCGTGGCGTTTCACTAGCAGCTCTGGTGAACCGGATACAACAGCAAAATCAGCCCCTGCAATGTAAGCCATATAAGGTGAAGGATTAAATGCACGTAATGCCTCATATACATCCATAGCTGTAGCATTTAATTTTTTTGATTGACGTACAGACAAATTCACCTGAAATACATCGCCCTGTGCGATGTATGTTTGGATTTTGCTTACTGCCGTTTCAAAATCAGTCCCTGCAAAAGACACCAGTAGTTCACTCTCATCGTTCACAACCTCTACTGCACCGGCCTTTTCAAACTTGCGTGCAGCAAAACCTTCTTGTGCCGCTACCTGCCATGCATGTGCACGCTCCTCCAAATTCACATCACTACCTTCTAGCTGCATAAGGGTAACACTGTTTGTAGTTACATCATGTACTGCCCAGCAATCAAAAATATAAAAGTATATGTCTGGCACAGCCAAATCATCTGCCGCTATATCAGGCAACACTTCGATTTTGCGTGCATAATCATAAGAAACGAAACCAATTGCTCCCCCCTGAAAAACAGGGAGCTTAACATTATAAGGAATTTGATAGCTAGCTACTAATTCTTCTAGTAAAGTAAGAGGTTCACCGTATAAAACTTCGTTATTTCCATTTCTCCATCTTACTTGCAAGCCATTTTCAATCGACTGTACTGTTGCTAATGGTTGCCAAGCAGCGATGCTAAAATGTCCTCCACGCCCACTCTCTAAAAAAACATGTGCCTGCTGTTCTTCCGTTTGCTTTTTATAGCTATAAAAAAATGCGTCTGCATCCATCGTCAATGTTGTCGTATGTAATGTACTCACGTTGCAACTCCCCTTTAAATCATATGATGTGATTCCATCTTAACGTGAAATATGCAAGAGAAGCTAATTTTTTTTGCTAAATGAAAAACGAGACTCCAATTAATGGAGTCTCGTGATAAAAAGTGAGATTAGTCTTCGAATTGATATAAAGGAGTTGATAAGTAACGTTCACCGTTTGAAGGAACGATTGCAAGGACGTTTGAACCTTTTCCTAAACGTTTAGCCGTTTCAACAGCAGCGTAGATAGCTGCACCTGAAGATATACCACATAAGATACCTTCTTCACGAGCTACTTTGCGAGCTACATCAAAAGCAATTTCGTTTTCTACAGGAAATACTGAAGAATAAACATCTGTATCTAATACTTCAGGTACGAAGCCAGCACCAATTCCTTGGATTTTGTGTGGACCCGGTTGTCCGCCTGATAGCACTGGAGAATCCTTTGGTTCAACGGCAATAATTTCGATGTCTGGGTATTTTTCTTTTAATACGTCGCCAGCACCTGTGATTGTACCACCTGTACCAACACCCGCTACAAATGCATCCAATTTTAAACCTTCGAATGCTTCTACGATTTCAGGACCTGTTGTTAAACGGTGAACAACAGCATTTGCTGGGTTTGTGAATTGTTGTGGGAGGAAGTAGCCATGCTCAGCTGATAATTCTTCTGCTTTTGCAATTGCCCCTTTCATTCCTGCTGGCCCTGGTGTTAACACAAGGTCTGCACCATAAGCACGCAATAAATTACGACGCTCTAAACTCATAGTCTCTGGCATAACTAGAATCGCTTTATAGCCTTTTGCCGCAGCGATCATTGCTAAACCAATCCCTGTATTACCTGAAGTTGGTTCAATAATCGTGCCACCAGCTTTTAAAGTACCATCTTTTTCAGCAGCTTCGATCATTGCTAAAGCTAAACGGTCTTTTACTGAACTACCTGGGTTAAAATATTCTAATTTTACGTATACTGTACCTTCATTTTCACTTGTTGCATGATTTAATTTTACGATTGGCGTTTTACCAACTAATTCAGCTATTGAGTTTGCTAATTTACTCATTAATTATTCCACTCCCAATCCCTACTACTTTTATAGGTTTTACTTATTTTGTATTTTATCAAGTTTTCCATTCGATTGTCAATAAATAAAACTTATATTTTCAGAAAATTTGTTAGAAGCCAGAAAGTATGCTCTTTCTGGCTTCTCATCATTTCTTTTCTTCTCCATAATACCAAGTTGCTTTAAATTCTGACCAAAATGCTTCTGGTGTCATAGACTGTGGTAATTGCTCTAGTGCAAGCTCACGTTCAATATGTTCTTTCACATCGTCATATGTAAAGGATTGACCCTCTATTACTTCCTGCACTTGCACAATCCCATAGTGACCATTATCTAGCTTAAATACCTTACTAACCTCTTTAGCTGATAATGCTTTAGCCGCCTTCAGTATTGCAGGCTCGATATTGTCCTGTTTGTCTGTTAAAAAGCCAATATCTCCACCTAAACTTGCGGATGCACTATCAACTGAAATTTCACGGGCTAGCACTGAAAAGTCAGAACCACTTTTCAGTTCACTTAAGGCTTCCTCAGCTGCTTTCTTGGACTCTACTTCGATAAAATTTGTACGATAGCTTGTGTCAATATTGTAAAGGGCCTTATTTTCCTCATAGTATTTTTCTATACTATCATCTTTAACGACCACATCTTTTGTAAGTACTTTATCTAAAATAAGCTGTGAACGTATTTTTTGTCGTAGTTGTTCCGCTGAGAGGTTTTGCATGGCCGTATCGAATTTATCTTGAGCTGAACGCATTAAAGCAAGCTCTAAATCAATTTCTTTATCAGATACCTTAATTTTAAATTTTTTCGCTGCCTTTTCCATGACGGATTCATTGACTAAATTTTGTAATGTCTCCTTGCCATAACGTTCTTCCATAGCAATCATCCACTCTTGGCGTGTTATAACATCACCATCAATGGTAGCGACTTGTTCGTCGCTACCAATTTCCTGAGCTTTATTGGGAATCATCCATGCAATAAACCATATAATATTTCCAAATAACAAAATAGCTAATACTATTAAAACCGGTTTCGTCTTTAAACGACGTTGCGATAAGGGCGTTTGGTTGGTTGTTGTAGATGCAAGAGGACGTCGATTACGCGTTGAGCTCATCGATGAACCCTTCTAACTCTTCTTTTGAAAAATGATATGTTTCTAAACAGAAATGACATTGTGCTTCTGCCTCGCCATCTTCATCAATCATTTCTCGAATTTCCGCTGACCCTAATCCTAAAATTGCTGCACCAAATCGCTCTTTTGAACATTGACACTTAAATTCAACCGGCATTGAATCTAAAATTTGGACATGATCTTTCCCTAAAACAGCTTCTAAAATTTGTTCGGGTGAGTAGCCTTTTTCAATCATTTTTGAAACAGGCTCTATAGTCGCTAGATGCTGCTCAATTTCATTAATCGTTTCTTCTTCACAGCCTGGCATTAGCTGAAGAATAAAACCACCTGCTGCAAGAATCGTGTTATCTGGATTAACTAATACACCCAAGCCTACTGATGAAGGCACCTGTTCAGAAGTAGCGAAATAGTAAGTAAAGTCTTCAGCAATTTCACCTGAAACGATAGGGGTTTGTCCAGAAAACATATCACGTAGGCCAAGATCTTTTACGACCGTTAATGCACCCTCTGTCCCAACACCTGCACGTACATCTAACTTTCCTTGTTCGTTCAAATCAAAATGCACATGAGGATTTGTCACAAAACCGCGAACTTCACCCTTGGCGTTACTATCAATTACTATAGGACCGATTGGACCATCACCTTCAATTTTAATGGTGATTTTTTCTTCACCTTTTAGCATAGCTCCCATCATTACACCAGCCGTCATGGAACGACCAAGAGCGGCAGATACGACCGGCCATGTATTATGACGACGTTGTGCCTCGCCCACTGTTGCTGTTGTACAGGCTGCAAAGACACGCACCTGCCCATTAAACCCTAAACCTCTAACTAAATAATCTTTCATAGATGATAGTCCCTCATTTCTTAGTAATTGCGTTTATATAGCTTATATAAACCTTTTAATGTTAAAAACGGATCGACTACATCGATAGCTTGCGTCTCCCCAGCAATTAAATTTGCTAAACCACCCGTCGCAATAACAAGCGGCTCTTCCTTACTTTGTGTCTTCATGCGGTTAACGATGCCCTCAACTTGCCCAACAAAGCCATAAAAAATTCCGGCTTGCATGGCAGAAACAGTAGTTTTCCCAACAATATGTGTAGGCTGCATTATTTCAATACGTGGTAATCTTGCTGCCTGCGTATACAACGCTTCTGTGGAAATAGTAATACCTGGGGCTATCGCGCCACCCATATAGTCACCTTTTTCATTCAAATAACAAAAAGTTGTCGCCGTACCGAAATCAACAATAATGAGCGGTGTCTGATAAGTATCCAGTGCTGCAATTGCATTAACAATGCGATCTGAGCCAACCTCTCGTGGATTTTCGTACTTAATATTTAAGCCTGTTTTTACACCTGGGCCAACAACAAGTGGTTTTTTTTGAAAGTACTTTTTACACATCGCTTCTAATGAAAACATAATAGGCGGCACGACCGAGGATATAATAATGCCCGTAATTTGTTCAAATGAAATGCCTGCATGATTAAAAAAGGCCTGTACTTGCATTGCGTACTCATCTTCAGTTTTATGAAGATCAGTAACCATTCGCCAATGGAATGCTAGTTGTTCGTTGGTATCATAGACACCTAATACTATATTTGAATTTCCTGCATCTAATACTAAAATCATGCCTGAAGCCTCCATATCTACTACACCTCGATGAGAATTCCCTGTCTGCATTCAGTCCAAATAAACAGCTTGTTTGGACATTGTTATGCGCAAAGACAATCAATGCTATTCAAAATCTGCCACATCCGCCAGAATGTCTATTGCATAGACAAATAACAAAAAGTTGAAATATCTCGGCACAATTGAAAAGCGAGATTTCTACTGAATAAAGTTACAACTCTTTAGAAAATGATACCATAATTTTAAACGAAGGAAATAGCATTCATGCTCATGTTAAAAGGAGCAAACCTACATGAATGGAAGGTTGCTCCTTGAACATTATTTAAAATCAAATTTTTCTGGGTCTGGACCACAGCGTAAGCCGTCGTTCAATGCATCCAGCTTCGCCATTTCTTCATCAGTAAGTGCAAAATCAAAGACACTTAAATTTTCTGTCATACGGCTAGGTGTCATTGTTTTTGGAATTGTCACGATACCATGTTGAATATCATAGCGTAAAACAATTTGCGCAGGTGTTTTACTATATTTTGCAGCTAACGCTTGAATCAAAGCCTCTTCTAACAAGGCACCATTCATCAGCGGTGACCATGCCTCAACTTGAATACCGTGTTCCTTACAATACGATCGCACTTCTTCTTGCGTTAAATGCGGATGGAATTCAATTTGATTGATAACAGGGATAACCGTTGTCTCTTGCAATAAATTTTCTAGATGATGCACATGAAAGTTACTTACACCAATTGAGCGCACACGGCCATCTTGATATATTTTTTCTAGCGCCTTATATGCTTCGACATGGTTTTTATCTATACCTGGCCAATGGATTAAATAAAGGTCCAAATATTCTAACCCTAATTTTTCAAGACTACGATTATAGGCTGTAAGAGTCTCTTCATAGGAAAGCTTGTCATTCCATACCTTTGATGTTACAAATAGTTCTTCGCGTGTTACTAATCCTTCAGCAATCGCTGCGCGAATTCCTTGCCCAACACTTTCTTCGTTGCGATAAATTTGCGCCGTATCAATGCTACGGTATCCTCTAGCAATGGCTGTTTTCACGGCCTCCGCCAAATCCTCACCTTCAGGCACACGAAATACTCCATAGCCAATTAACGGCATTTCAAGGCCATTATTCAATGTTACGTTTCCCATGTTTAACACTCCTATCCAATGTATTATGCAAAATGCATAATACATTATCTATATCCTAATGCTTTATGCTAAAAAAAGGCAAAGAAAAAGACTGTTTACGAAATTCGTAAACAGTCCACTACGTCATTAATCACGCTTTTCATCGAAACCTTTTGGTGTATCTTGTTGCTCACCATCATCTTTTGGTAAATCAGCCGTTGTTGGACTTGGCTCATCACTTAACAACTCTTTTTTAAGAATTGGTTGTTGACCAACCTTTTCTAGCATCGGCTGAGCCTCAGCTTTTGGTGCGTCAAGTTTCTCTACAACCTCTGGTTCTGGTAAAACGCCGTGGTCACGTAAATGCTCAATTTCTTGCGCGTTCAATGTTTCTTTGTCCATCAATGTTGTCGCAATTAAATCAAGTAAATTACGATTTTCCGTTAAAATACGTTTTGTACGCTCATACTGCGTATCGATTATTTTTTGCATTTCTTTATCAATTTCATAGGCAACCGAATCTGAATAGTTTTGATCAGAATTAAAGTCACGACCTAAGAATACATTGCCACCCTGACTTGAACCAAATTGCATTGCGCCAAGATTCTCACTCATACCATATTCAGTAACCATAGCACGTGCTATGCTTGTTACTTTTTGGAAGTCATTATGTGCACCAGTAGATACTTCGCCAAGCACAATTTCCTCAGCTACTCGACCACCAAGAAGCCCAGCAATACGATCTAATAGCTCTTGTTTTGTCGTGAAGAAACGTTCTTCCTTCGGTAACATAATTGCATAACCACCCGCTTGACCACGAGGAACAATTGTTACTTTGTGTACTGTATCCGCTTCATCAAGTTCTAGACCAACAACAACATGCCCCGCTTCATGGAAGGAAACAAGTTTTTTCTCTTTAGCAGAGTACACACGGCTCGCTTTCGCTGGACCCGCGATTACGCGGTCAGACGCCTCATCGATATCTGCCATATTTATGGAACGTTTACTTTTACGTGCCGCTACAAGCGCCGCTTCGTTCAATAAGTTTTCTAAGTCCGCACCTGAGAAACCAGGTGTACGTTGTGCTACAGCACCTAAATCAACTGAATCTGCTAAAGGTTTATTGCGTGCATGCACTTTTAGAATCGCTTCACGACCTTTTACATCAGGGTGTCCTACTGTAATTTGACGGTCAAAACGACCAGGACGTAATAAGGCTTTATCTAAAATATCTGGACGGTTTGTTGCAGCGATAATAATAATACCTTCATTTGCACCGAAGCCATCCATTTCAACTAACAATTGGTTCAATGTTTGTTCACGTTCATCGTGACCGCCACCTAGACCTGCGCCACGTTGGCGACCAACCGCATCAATTTCATCGATGAAAATGATACATGGTGCATTTTTCTTCGCGTTTTCAAATAAGTCACGAACACGTGATGCACCGACACCGACAAACATTTCTACGAAGTCAGAACCTGAAATCGAGAAGAATGGAACACCCGCTTCGCCCGCTACCGCACGAGCAAGTAATGTTTTACCTGTACCTGGAGGACCTACGAGTAAGATACCTTTTGGAATACGTGCGCCGATTTCAGTGAATTTGCGGTGATCCTTTAAGAAATCAACAACCTCTACAAGTTCCGCTTTCTCTTCATCTGCACCCGCTACATCTGTAAAACGAACTTTTTTCTTTTGATCATCATAAAGTTTAGCTTTACTTTTACCAAAGCTCATTACTTTATTGCCTCCACCTTGAGATTGACTCATTAGGAAGAAGAATAAGAAGATGATGATGATGAATGGGATAATTCCTGTGAAAAACTGTACCCATCCGCTAGTTTCTGGCGCTTTTAAAAATTCAATATTGCTATTTTTATCTTTCGCAGCAGCATCGATTCGATCCATTAACGATTGATTTTCACGTGGTAGGTTCACTGTAAAACTGTCGCCTTTTTCATAGCCTTTCATTGAACCTTCAACGATATAAACTGATTTATCAGGTTGAATTTTTGCTTCTGTAATTTCATTCTTATCAAGAGCCTCTAAAAACTCTGGATAAGTAATTTCTTTCGTAGGTGATTTTCCACCATTGAAAGTACCAAATATACCGATAATCACTAAGAAAATCAGTAAATAAAATATGGTATATCGAAATATTCGATTCATCTCCAGCCTCCTCATTACAAACAGAAAAATTATAAGTAAAATCTTAACATATCATGATTTCATCATACAACGAAAAGCCTTACTTAAAAAAAGTTTCGTTCGATTTTTGTCAAAATCTAAACATATTTATTTGTAGCAAATTACGTTCCAGCTTAATTGTACCTAGCACTTTTCATTCGGTACAGTTAAACAATGTGTCCAGATTTCGAATTGACTGTACTTGCACAACTCAAAACCTATAACATCCGCTGGAGGCTTTAATTTTATACAGCTAGCAGTTGATATTAAAAAGAGTAGACTGCTGGCTTTAAAATACCGATATACGGTAAGTTTCGATACTTCTCTGCATAGTCTAAACCATAACCAACAACAAATCCATCTGGGACCTTAAAACCAACATAATCAGCAGATAAGTTCACTTTACGACCCGATGGTTTATCTAGCAGTGTTACGATTTTAATGGATTTTGCCTTACGGTACTTAAATAAGTCAACTAGGTAACTCAAAGTTAAACCGCTATCAATAATGTCTTCGATAATTAATACATCACGTCCCTCAACGCTTGTATTTAAGTCCTTTAAGATTTTCACTTCACCAGATGACACCGTAGCATTACCATAACTTGAGACATCCATAAAATCTAGCTCGATGAACGAATCGAAGCGCTTCATCAAGTCAGTCATAAATGGCATCGCACCTTTAAGTACACCAACAGCTAACGGGAATGAATCTTGGTATTCCTCTGTCAATTGAGCACCTAACTCAGCAATTCTTTCTTGCAATTGTTCTTCTGTAATCATAATTTTTTCAATGTCATTTTGTAACATATCGATTCCTCCTCGTGTGTATCAAAAATTTTCAACCTTAAAGATAAAGGTGAAATATTTTACAAAGACCATTAGTCTACGATGAGCACTGTATCATCGTTTGGCCGTGCAGTGGTGGAAAAGAAAATCCCCATACGCACACCAATTACCGCTACGACCTCATCAGATTGAGTAATCAGTAACGGCCAGCTATTTCGCTCATTTAAAGGAATCTTTTCATCTATAAAAAGGCGAGATAAGCGTTTTGGCTGATCCATTCCTTTTAACAGCATTCGGTCTCCTTCCTTACGTGCCCTAATATAGAGCGGAAGTGTAAGTTTGCTAGCGTCAAAATAAAAAAGTTGGGCAGTATCCGTCAACAATTCAGTTGATAGTTCAGTCAGCTTAACTAAGCGAAGGCGCACACCCTTTGTCACTGTTATCCATCCATTGGCAGTTGAAATTATTGGATTCTCAGCAGATGTTGGACCTTCGCATAATTCTTTCTTGTGAATCGTCAATTTTCCGTAACTGCGAACTGCTATTAAACCTTCTGGCAAGTGAACTTCAGCATAACCCGCTGTCGCATCACATAGCTTTAAAAGCGAAGTTAATAAAGCATAACTTTGTATTGTATTTGAATCTTTGTAAAGATAGTTTAATAGTATTAAAATGAGTCTCCTTTGTAAAGCAACTGGTACCAATTGAAATTCTTCAATTTCCATACTATACAAATTTCTGTTGTTTCTTGTCATAATCTTTGAAAATGTGTCTTGTGCCAGTGTCATTAAGAATGCATCATCTTCTTGTAAATGCTGTGTAAAACGGCTCACCTGCTCTGCTACTCGTGGATTTTCCAGTTCCAATAAGGGTACAACGTGGTGTCTAAAACGATTTCGTACATAATCGTCTTTATTGTTGCTAGCATCTTCCCTATAATCTAAGCCTAGCTTCTGTAAATATTCCCTTATTTCGGTCTTTGTAACCGTTAAAAACGGACGAATTAATGATTTTCCCTCAAAAAAACGCTGTGGGCGAATACCTTGCATACTATTCATCGTTGCATTTTTCGTCAGGCCCATTAATACTGATTCCAGTTGGTCGTCCGCATGATGTGCAGTTACAAGCTTGGTTGCCATCGTTTTTTGCATGATTTCTCCAAAATAACGATATCGCTCTCTGCGACAAATAAGTTGTGAGTTGCCATTTTCCAAAGCCTTTATTTCGGGAATCGGGATGGCAGTTGCGTGCAAGTTAATGCCATATTTGTTGCAATATCGCTGTACAAAAGCTCTATCCTCCGCGGATGCCTCTCCTCTCAGCATGTGATCGACATGCACAGCTTCTATCCGAATTCCCCATTGATCTTTTGTTGTTACAAAATAATGGAGCAATGCCATTGAGTCTACTCCGCCCGAAACGGCGACGAGAAGATGGTCGTCTTGCTGTAATAATTGCTCTTCTTCAATAAATTGTTTGACCTTTAATTCAAATGACAAACGCTTCTCCTCCCCTTTTCGTTTTTTATGATGACTTACTCATGGAGTATTGAACTGGTCTAAACACCGCCCAAGTTGGAACAACATGTGTCACTTCTAACATCAAAACTGTACAATCATCCTCTATCTCATAATAAGCTTGGAAAGACTGCATGATTGTTGTTAACTTTTCTTGTATCGATTTATTTGTGCCAGCTACCTGTTGTGCTTGCGCTAAAAATGCCTCTTCCTGTTCATCCCAATCAGCAACACTTGAAAACAAGCCATCTGAATGCATGAGAATAACATCCCCCGCCTTCAGCTTTCTTTTTTCAGCTTCGACCGCTGATATAGACAAGAATCCGACTGGTGCAGCATTACTTTCAACCTTCAACACCTCTTTGCCACGTAAGATATACGTAGACATCCCGCCAGCCTTCCATGACCATAAATCACCATGTTGCAAGTCAACCAGAGCAAAATCAAGAGTTGCATACATATCGTTTTGCTGCTTCAGTGACATTACATAGTGCAAAGTATGCATAGCCGTCTCTGGGTTCATATTGAAATTCAAGCACTCTCGCATCATGTGAATCAGTTTCCTACTCTCATGTTGAGCTTCTTTACTCTGTCCCATACCATCCGACAATAAAATGGCAAAGAGCCCAGGGTGTAATTGAAATAGGGCATGAGAGTCGCCAGAATACAATGTCGCATCTTTTGACATACTATATATATCATACTCTACTTCGAAGCTAATAGCAGACCTAAAGCTAACTTGAATGTGGCGAAATGGTACATCACACGCGACTACTTTCTCAATTTCAAAAGGTTCATCGAAAATTTCATATAATATTGGCAAAATCATCCTTTCCGCTAATGTCGTATCATCCTCCCAATTGACTCGCGCAGGAGCTAGCGCACAAACAATTTTTCGCGCACCCGCCTTATTACTTAACACATCTAACTGAAAACACTCGATATGTGCATCCTTCAAACGCTGAACTATATCCTTTTCCACACTTACGAAAGAAATAGTTTCCTCCTTCATTTCCGCAATTAGTTGATTTAGATGATTGCTCATATCCCGTAATTGCAGTGCAATCATCTTCTTGCCGTGAAAATACTGTCCATTTATACGTTCTCTGTACAACTCTGTATCTAGCTCTTCGAAAATTTTCGTCGATTTCACACATCTATAACGTATTTGGTCTTCTACACGGTGAATGGAGGATTCCTTTCCCACACCCTTCATATGAAACCAATCTGTCATAAGCTTGTCCATACCATTATTTTGTGCTCCCCAGCACCTATCATAACGAAAACAGCTTAAACATGTATTCATCGGTGCAACCTCTTCTTTCGTAGCCACAGGTGCCGTCATAAACCGCTCAAATACCAGTTCTTTCATGAAATGCACAAAGTGTTGGAAATGCTCTAACTTAAACGTAACATGCTCTGTCAACCAATGCTGACGTGCCAACAATATTTCTTCACGTTGTGGAAACAGCTTGTCCCTCACCTTATCCGAATAGCTTTTCGGAATGACTAAGAAAACAATACTGCCGATAACAATTGATGTAAAATACACGCTATCTAACGGCAATGTTGCATCGTAAAATAAAAAAAACACACTCGGCATAATACTGCCAATGGTCACACCAAATCGCCCTGCTCTTGCTCCCATACCTGCGCATAGTCCGGTTAATGTTGCAACAGATAGCATACCTGTAAACGAAAGCTTCGCAACACCTATTAGTGTTCCAAGTACCGCGCCGATTACCGTCGCTAATGGCACACTTCCAACCAGGGCCCCAAAGCAAATAAGTAGCTGCAATAAAAAGATTGGCAATGAAAAATAGCTTATAACCACTGCCTGCATCCCTGTAAGCATGGCGGCAAATACCACTAACCCTGAGCCAAGCTTTTCATATGTCCAATGGCTTGTAAACCACTCATAGGAGTTTACAAATAAAACCTGCATAAATAACGTCATAATAAGGGCTAAGGCTGCTTCACACCCCACATAAAACTGGACAAGTACTGGTGGTAAGCCTTGATGCATGACCCCCTGCCACAGAATTTGGACAAGTACTACGGCCAGTGAAACGGCAATACTCTGTGGCAATCGCCAATAGCGAAAACGCATGATGCATTCATACATAACGATTTGCAGTGCCAAAATGACAACCTGTCCAAAACCAAGAAAAAAACAACCTATTAAGCTTCCAACTAACACAAACTTGGCATATTCTTTATACTTACCACGAATAATTGCCCAAAAAGGAACGGAGAAAGGTACAGCTGCTTCAAACACAACAGACTGAGCTAAAAAAAAGGATGTTAAAAAAAATAGAGAGCCTATTAGTAATTGTCTTTTTTTCGCCCCTAATTTTTGGTCTTCTACATTCTCTGTTTCATACCATTCAACACTTGTCATTTCTATATCCCCTTTCTACACTTTTGGTTATTATAAGAAATTATGTGTGGAAAGATTGTCTGACGATGACAGAAAAAAATATAAAAATTTCGACGAATACATGTGCATAAATACGAGAATTGGCAGCAACTACTATAAAAACTGTTAGATTCATACTATCAGTAGCTTTCTGCGCCGCAAGGGCTAGAAAATTTACGAGATAAAAACAAATACCTACAAAAATTGAGCAAATTTTATAAATTTAAAGTGTTCAAATAACAACCATATTACTTATCTTCCCATCTGGTGCAATACAATCTTTTTTTCATTATGTAAATCTGTTTCATCATTTATCATCGCATAGTTCTAAATGAATTTATTTATTTTTCATATATCGCTTATTTTTATTAACTTCTTTTACAAATCTTCTTGACACTTATAATAATTGTTTGTATTATTTAACTTGTCCTCTAAAGAGGTATGCGGAAGTAGTTCAGTGGTAGAACACCACCTTGCCAAGGTGGGGGTCGCGAGTTCGAACCTCGTCTTCCGCTCCATCAATATTTTGGCGGCCTAGCTCAGCTGGCTAGAGCGTACGGTTCATACCCGTAAGGTCGGGGGTTCGATCCCCTCGGCCGCCACCATAAGTAGGCCCCTTGGTCAAGCGGTTAAGACACCGCCCTTTCACGGCGGTAACACGGGTTCGAATCCCGTAGGGGTCATCATATGCAAAAAAAGCGTCTCAGGAGTACTTCTGAGACGCTTTTTCTATGAAAATACAGCGTATGTTGTCAACTAAGTATGACCATCATCTGTTGCGAAGCTGGCTCGACAAATAAAAATGACAATCAGATTACTTCATTTTTTGTTATGCTATTAGGCAAACATTATGGCATACTTAGAATAAAATGCACTTGCTTGGGAGGTTAACTTTCGTTGAGTTCATTAACAAAAGCCGCTTTAATTTGTGGGAGTGGCTCGATGATTATTCTTGTATCAATCCTCATTAATTTGCCATTTGTTGTACAAATATTTTTATTGCTCACTGGTCTAGTTATAAGCATATATGGCGTATTTTTACTTGCAAAAATGGTTGTCCATCCACCTGAGAAACTGGCAAAAGATTCTATCGAACAACCAACTGGGCCAGCACCTAAAAAGAAAAAAGGGCCAACATCCACACGATAAAGTGTCGTACAACGGCAACATAATATGTACTACAAGTCACGTAACTTCAATTTATAAGTAAATTGAATTACGTGTTTTTTTATCGTGCCTTAAAAAGCTCATGTTCACGAGTCAACAACCCGTCAGCTACTTTTTGAAAAACCAAAACAAAAAGGGATCAGCCTTTGTCCTAAACAAAAACCAATCCCCACAGTATCTAATACACTTTTTCTACGATTAAAACAGTCAGCAAACTACCCTCGTCTAGCTCCGCGACCACCGCGTTTTGACTCTGTTGCACGTTTTAGTGTTGTTAATCGCTCATCACTATCTTTTAAGAAACGTGCCATTTTTTGCTCAAAGTTTTCTTTTGGCTGGTGGCGTTCGTTACGATCGTTAGAGCGATTGTCACGACGTGGACGTTGAGGACGCTCAGGTCTCTCAACTTGAGGCTTTGCTTTACGGATTGAAAGACCAATCTTTCCATCCGCTTCAACATTCATCACTTTTACTTCAACTTCATCTCCAACTTTTAGATGCTCATTGATATCTTTTACATAATTATCAGCAACTTCACTGATGTGTACTAAGCCTGTTTTGCCATCTGGCAGCTCAACGAATGCTCCAAAATTTGTAATTCCTGTTACTTTACCTTGTACCTTGCTGCCTACTTCAATTGACATAAAAAAAATGCTCCTCCTTAAAAATTAAGCGACTCTTTTGAGCCATGTAATCAATTTAATCAAACTTTTTACTGCAATAAGTTTCTCTTTTCATTATATATGACTAAAAAAGAGTGTCAACAATACATAGCTTTTCAGTCGTCTTTTTTATCTTCCTCTTCTGGAATAACGAAATTAATTTCGCCGTCCTTAGTTAAGAAATATTCTTTGCGCAAAATCTTTGCAATGTATTCATCATCTTCTAATTGTTTAATTTTAAGATTTAATATCTCTTGTTCTTCTTTTAATTCTGTTAAATGCTGTTCTACTTCTACCTTTTTCTTCTCTTTTGCCTCTAACGTCTCGGATTGATTCGAAAGTATATTTAAGAGAAAAGCAATAATGACGACTGGCGCAATCGCAAAAAAGACAATACGGCGCAATTTTCGTTTCCGTGATTGTGCTTTGCGATTTATAGCTTTATCCGTGTTACGGACATAGTCATTATCAAGCTTCGTATAGTTTTGCTGTTCCTCTTTTGATGAATGACGTTTAGTCATGCCCGCACCTCCGAAGTTATTGTTGTCTTTTATTATACTTGATATATCGAAATTTTTTTAATAAAGTGTAGGACAAATACGAATAAATTTTGACAAAAGGTCTTATGACAAACGCAGCAATATTGATAAGTAGCTGCAGAATTTGTCGAATAAAGGCTATTATTAATCGGATAATGAACCACAAGGGTCTCCATGTTATATTCACCAAAATGCGGGCAACGAAACGTAAAAACGTTTGAAAAATTGTTTGATATAAAAAAATACCTGCAATTTGCGCTAGCGGGTCATAAGCCCGCCATGCGCCATCTTTTAGCCAAAATAATAAATAATATGTCAGTGCCCCAAGTAGAATCCACGTTAGTAACTCGAATAACATCATCCACTTTCGAAGGCTTGACCTTTTTGGAGTTGAAAAAACAATTAGCCTCACGCTATCAATAATAAATCCAACTGCTATACCGCTCACTACCATGACTAATAGCTGAACAAATTGCTCGCTAACAATCATCCAAATAACTTATGAAGGAAACCTTTCGAGAAGCCACTTTCCTCCTCGTCATACTGTAAAGTTTTTACAGTTCCTTCAAGTGTTAATAACCCTTTGTCTACATCTAAATGAACGATATGCAGTTCTTCTCCACGAATTAACAAATGCCCTTGGGACGTCTTGATGAAAAACTCTTCCTGATCAAAGCGTTCAATTGATTTTACAGAAGTCATGTCCATTCTTTTACGATTACGAATCGTTAAAATATGCTCACCAGATGGAATTGTGTAACGATTACTTTCTTGATGTAGCGTCATTTTTTTCCTCCTTTAGTCGTCCTAGCTTCTGTTCAATTTATGCGGACAACCTAAAAAGCATGACAACTTTATCAAAGTTGCCATACTTTTAATAAATTACGTCCCCTATATTGAGAGATTTAACAGACTAAAGTTAAGAAAAATTCAATCCTCATCGTCGATAAACTCAGGCTCAACCTTTTCAAGTCGCTCTTCTTTTAAAATTGTAAACATCTTTGCAGCATCTTCTTTTTTCACAGTATCACGTAATTCTTCTACACGCGCAGTCACAATTTTTTGCCCAAAGCGGATGGCTAACTCATCACCAGCTTTTACGCTACTACTCGCTTTTGCTACCTTACTATTAATTGTAATTCGGCCTTGATCGGCCACCTCTTTTGCTAAAGTACGTCTTTTAATTAATCGTGAAACCTTTAAAAATTTATCTAATCGCATTTTTTACTTCCTTTCTAGCTGTTTCGCTTCATCCCAAAAAGCGTCTAATTGTTCTAACGTATATTCTGTAAATGGCTTGCCACTTGCTTTCACCTTTTCCTCTACATACCCAAAGCGTCTTGCAAACTTCTCATTAGCATGTAGCATGGCTTCCTCCGGTGACAACTTATAAAAACGTGCTAAGTTAACAAGTGTAAACAAAACATCCCCAAACTCATCGAGACGTGTTGTATTAGAACCTTTCGTCACCTCTATGCGGAATTCCTGCCATTCCTCTGCAAACTTGTCCCAAGCACCGTTCACATCAGGCCAATCGAAGCCAACTTTAGCTGCCCGTTTTTGATAATTATAAGCAGTTTGTAGTGACGATGATGCACGATATTCCTCATCCAACAAAGGCTTCTCCCTAATTCCTTTTTCTTCAGCTTTAATAGCCTCCCAATTTGCAATGACACCTTCTGCATTCTCTATTGAGACATCTCCAAAGACATGTGGATGGCGACGAATCATTTTTTCACTGATTGAAGCTAAAACATCTTCTAGTGAGAAATACCCTTGGTCTTCTCCTATTTGAGCATGTAAAAATACTTGTAATAATACATCCCCAAGCTCTTCAATCATCGCAAAGTCATCTTCGGCATCTACAGCAGCCAAATATTCATGTGCTTCTTCAAGTAGATATTTTTTTAGTGACTCATGTGTTTGCTGTTGATCCCATGGACAGCCATCTGGCCCGCGTAAAGTGGCAATAATTTCGCGGAAGGTTGTCCAGTCTCGCAACGCTTCCTCCTGCGATTTCACCGGTGGTACATAGACCGTTGTTAAATTATTGACCTCAACACTTTGATCGAGCTCATAAAGCGGGACTGTCACTAACTTTTCTTGCGAAGAACCTGCAGCGGTAACAACAGTTACTGGATATTCGTCATCATACTTCTCCATCAATGTCAACTTCACTTCAGAAGCGCTGAATGTATCATATACTTGTGCTATTAAAACATGCTGGCGCATATTGATATCATTCATGGAAAAACTAGTACCATCAAGTAACTGAAAGCCCTCAATCGGGTCAATTTTTAATGCACCGAAAATTGGATCCAGAAAGCTTTGTCCGCCTTCAATGACTAAATTTACCTTTCCCTCATCAGCTGCAGCAATTAGAAGCTGCACCGTTTGCTCTGCCACAAGTGGATGTCCCGGTACAGCATACATCACGTCCGCAATGACAGTTGCTTCGATAAGCTTTTCTGCAATTTCCTCATATACAGGTTGGAATGTACCATGTTTTTCATATACTGTGTCAAAGCTTGCAAATTGCAAGCCTTCCTCAGATAATGCATTTAGTACTGGATGATCGACTGTACGAACGAATAATTGTGTTGCAGCCTTCAATTTTTTATAAACGCCCATTTGTAATTGCTCAAAGTCACCAGCCCCAAGGCCAATTACTGTTAATGTATGCAATAAATCCACCTACTTCTTTCGATTTAACCATAGTTGATATACAGCCATTCTTCTACCAAACGGCAATAAATACCACTCTTTTTCTGCAAGTACACGTAGCTTTGCTATGACTGTAATCATTACAAACGCCCCTAAACAAACTGCACTAAGGCCTGCTACCATAGCGACAAAACGCGCCGATAAAAAACTGCTTAAAAGTGTTGGTACAAATTGTAGCCAGAGTACTACTACCACAGTCATACTTAGCGATGCCCCGCTAACCTTTTTATAAAAATTTGCAGGTGCTAATTCAATACCCGTCATTTTCTTTAAGTAGAAAGCAAGGGCTAGCGCCGAAAATAACAGCCCGACATTATTAGCTATAGCTGCACCTAGTACACCAATCGAACCAACCGTCAACACATTCAACAATATCTTTATGATAAAACCTATAAATAACAAAAGCGCCGGTTTTTTTAATTTTCCGTAGCCTTGCAAAATGGCAGTGAATGTTAAAATAATCGACAATGGAACAATTTGTAGCACATATAACATTAGTACATCCGAAAGTGCATCTGTTTTAAAGAGCATCGTGTTAATATAGGGCATTACTAATATTAAGCCTAGAGATGCTGCCCAACCAAATAATACAGATGATCTATAGGTTAATTGAATAAACGGGATAGCACTGCGCCCCTCTTGCTTTTTAGACATATGCGCAACGAGCGGTACAATGGCAAGGGATAACGAAGAAGCAATGACAATACCTAACTGTACTAATGGTTGTCCACGATCATAGATACCCTTCGTTTCTTTTGCTAAAGTCTGGTCTACCCCATTGTCAATTAGTAGTGAATAAATGGTAAAGGAATCTACTAACTGATAACCCAGTAATAACAAGCTACTCATACTTACACTTAAACTTAGCAAAGTTACTTCTTTCACAATTGGTAGGCTGGCTAATTGTTGTCGTTGCCTACCTTTAAATGATCCAAAGTGTTTTGTAAAGATATGTGCAAGCAGGATAAAACCAAAAAATTCTCCAATGACCGTTCCGGTAATTGCCATTTGTCCGGCACCATAAAGCGACTTTGTCGTTGTCATAACAATGTATGTACCCGTCAAGATGGCACATACCCTTACAGTTTGCTCTAGTACTTGTGCATAAGCAATCGGCTCCATAATGCCTCTTGATTGAAAACCGCCCTTTAAAACAGCCAGAGCAGGCATGACAAGTACTATAAAGGAACCTGTACGCAGCAATGGTGCAAGTTTAGTATCACCCATCAAATTGGCTAGCATGTCCGCACCGACAAATAATACAGAAAAGAATAGGAACGACAGCAATGTTAAATAGCGAAAAACAATACGCATAATGCCGCTTCTTTTCAAGTTTCTTTCTATAGGGTCGGCTATACAATCATTATCGGCAAGCATCTTAGAAATCGCTACTGCAAAACCACTCGATGTCCAAACAACAAAAATAGAGATAACTGGATATACCTGTTGGTAAATATAGAAGCCTTCATCACCAACTAGATTTTGAAAAGGTACACGATAGATTGCACTTAATACTTTTACAATCAAGGCCGCAATGGTTAATAGAGCAGCGCCTTTCATGTAACTTTTCATGCCAAAACGTTCCGACATAATCTATCCTCTTTCCTTCTTTAACAATGCCAATAGTATAGCATAACTCAAAAGTTTGACGCGCCCGATTACGTCTCGATGATTGGCGCTTACAACTATGTACGCAAAAAAAAGTTATTGTTTCGCCTAGAAGGTCATCACAATAACTTTAAATATTTATTAATTATTCCATTTGCTTCGCTAAGAAGTTTGCAGCTGTTTCCACAACTTTTACTTCTACTTCACCGACAAAATGGACTTTGGATAGAACAATGATACAACCAATCGGATCTCCATTGACCATAATTGGTGTTGCACAATAAGATTTTACCTGCTCATATTGACCAGGAACAATCTCAATTGTTGTTTCCATTTTTTCAATCTTCGTTGAGCGTTCGTCCATAAAACCTTCCGCAAAAGATGTAATGCGACGATTAATATACTCTTTTTTACCGATACCGGAAACCGCAATCACTTCATCTCGATCTGTTACAAATGCTGGCGTGCCCAACGTTTCATATAACGTTTCTACATATTCTCTCGCAAATTCCCCTAAATCATTAATCGGAGAATATTTTTTTAAAATGACTTCTCCTTCACGATCCGTGTAAATTTCTAACGGGTCACCTTCCCGAATACGTAGCGTCCTACGAATTTCTTTTGGAATAACCACACGCCCTAAATCATCAATACGACGAACAATCCCTGTTGCTTTCATCTCAATGCCTCGCTTTCGCTACAATCAAATTTGTATTCAACAATAGTATGGATTTTAAATAAACAATCTATGCAAAAACTGAAGAAAAAGGATTTCAAAGCCAACAATATTTTTCATACCAGTTATAAATGGCAATAGAATAACAAGAAATAAATAAAAACTGGTCATTATCACCTATGATAATGACCAGCCTTTGTTTATTGCTCTTTTTTCGCATTGTCAATAATTTGCATCATTTCTTCTAAAATATCAAACGATTGATATTTTCCGCACTTTCGTTCATCAATCGTTAATTTTAATTGCATGCCGTCCATACCAAAACCAACAGCTCGCTCAAACTTCATTGACTCTGAAACAATTTTGCTTCCATTGACTTTTGCTGTACCTTCCTCAGAAAATAAAATTGAAATAACCTTCTGCTTTTCCTTTACTGACATTACGCCTGCTCCTAAGCCCCAGACCTTCATACGAGCAATACGCAGTAAACGCTCTGTTTCAACCGGAAGATCTCCAAAACGATCCTCTAACTCCTCCGTGATCTCTTCAAAATCCTCGATTTGATCCATTGCCTTAATACGCTTATACATTTGAATCTTTTGATAGCCATCTGGTATATAGGCATCCGGTATATAGGCGTCAACATTTAATAAAATTTCTATTTCAGGCTTATCCTCTTTTTTCACACCTGTCTGGCGTTCAGCAATGGCCTCTTCAAGCATTTGCGAATACAAGTCAAAGCCAACAGAATCAATAAAGCCATGCTGTTGCGCGCCAAGCAAGTTTCCTGCACCACGAATCGATAAATCGCGCATCGCAATCTTAAAGCCAGATCCTAGCTCCGTAAATTCTTTAATGGCCTGCAACCGTTGCTCAGCAACATCTGTTAGTACCTTGTCACGTTGATACATAAAGTACGCATATGCTACTCGATTCGAACGTCCAACCCGACCTCGCAATTGATAAAGCTGTGCTAAACCCATTCGATCAGCATCGTGTACTATAAGCGTATTTACATTTGGAATATCCACACCTGTTTCAATAATGGTTGTCGTAACAAGCACATCGTAATCACCTTCTAAAAAGGCTAAAATCACAGATTCTAACTCTGTTTCGGTCATTTTCCCATGTGCATGCCCAATACGCGCCTCAGGGACAAGCATTTGGATTTCATCGACCTTACGGGCCATATCCTCCACTCGGTTATATAAATAAAACACTTGACCACCACGTGCCATTTCTCGCTCAATTGCTTCACGCACTAATGCCCCACTATGCTCCATAACATATGTTTGGACAGGGAAGCGATTTGCTGGTGGCGTCTCAATAACTGATAAATCACGTACACCAACCATGGACATATGGAGTGTTCGTGGAATTGGTGTTGCCGTTAATGTTAAAACATCGACATTGGTTTTTAGTTGCTTAATTTTTTCCTTATGGGTAACACCAAAGCGCTGCTCTTCATCCACAATAAGCAGACCGAGGTCTTGAAATGTTAAATCTTTCGATAAAATCCGGTGTGTCCCAACGACAATATCCACTTGTCCTTCTTTTAGACCTTTTAACGTTGCTGTTTGCTCTTTTTTCGTACGGAATCGAGATAGTAATCCTACATTGATGGCAAAGTCTTGGAATCGCTCTCGGATCGTCTCATAATGTTGTTGAGCAAGAATTGTTGTCGGTACAAGGAAAGCAACCTGTTTGCCATCCTGAATGGCTTTAAATGCTGCACGAATCGCAACTTCCGTTTTACCGTAACCAACATCTCCACAGACAAGGCGATCCATTGGTCGTTCACGCTCCATATCACGCTTCACTTCAATAATTGAACGCAGCTGATCTTCTGTTTCTTCATAAGGGAACGATGCTTCAAACGTACGCTGATCGTCATTATCAGGCGCAAATGCATGGCCCTTTTCCGCTTCTCGCTTGGCATACAACTTAATGAGATCATCGGCAATATCTTGAACGGCAGAGGATACCTTTGCTTTGGCCTTTTTCCACTCTGCCCCACCTAATTTATGTAGCTTTGGTTCACGGTCTTCAGATGCCACATATTTTTGGATTAAATCTATTTGCTCTACTGGTACATACAATTTATCGTCAGCGCGGTAACGAATATGCAAGTAATCCTTATGTGTCCCATTAACCTCTAACGTTTCCACACCAATATATTTCCCTATACCGTGATGTACATGCACGACATAATCGCCTGGTTTAATTTCTGTATAGCTTTTAATACGTTCAGCGTTCGTCATTTTTTGAGCACGTGCTTTTTTCTTTGCCTGTTGTTTAAATAATTCATCCTCCGTTACAATCGCCAAACGCTGTAAAGGTAATTCAAAACCACTCGACAACACGCCATCTGTAATATAAATCCCAGGCTCATTTGGTTCCCCAATTGTGGCATGGATATCATATTCATCTAGCATCTGCTGTACACGTTTAACACGATCTTTATCTCTAGCAACTATCAGTACAGTAAATTTACCCATCAGCCATCGTTCAATTTCACTTTGTAACAACGCCATCTGGCCATGGAATTGCTGCATTGGCTTACAAGAAAAATTAGTCGCTTTATTAAATGAGATGCCCGCAAATGTACGAGAAAATAACGATAAAAATAGTTTCTGCTGTGAAAGCATTGCTAAAATTTCCTTTAAAGAAAAGGCTGGCTTTACATCATGCACCATCTTTCCTTCTTCAATCAGCGATAAAAACCACTCTTCTTCTTCACGCTCCCAAGCATCCATAACTTCCTGGATACGACCAAGTTCATCAAATAATACCATGCCATCCCGTGCAAAATAATCACCTAAGAAAGCAGTTTTTTCATACAATAGCGAACCAAATTTGTTCACATAATCCGGTAAATTCCCTTGTTGAAGCAATTCAATATCATATTGTATGTTTTGATAAAGCAGTTCTTTTGTTTCCTGTTTTTTTACTTTTTTCAAGCTAACCGCTAATGCTGCTCCCAAGCGACTTGCTAACGATGTTCTCTCTTCCTTTGTCAAAATTACCTCTGACGCTGGTAGAATACGAACCTTTTGCAATTTATCGATGGAACGCTGATCATCGGCAGAGAACGTACGAATGGAGTCTACTTCCGTATCAAATAGCTCAATACGAATAGGTGCTTCTAGATAGGGTGGATAAATATCTAAGATTCCTCCACGCAAGGCAAATTCACCTGGTGATGTCACCATTGAATTGCGCACATACCCCATCGCTACTAGTGTTTGTAGCCATTCCTCAATCTGAATATCCTCACCAATAGCTGTCTGTAAAAAATATTGTAGCCAATGTTCCTTAGGTGGCATTATTTTACGTAAACCCGCAACAGGGATGATATAAACAGCTTTCTCACCCCTCGCTAGACAGTCCAGTGTTGCTATGCGCTCTGCACGCAATTCTGGCGATGCAACAGATAAGTCGGCAGCAATAAATTCATCTGCGGGATAGTAATGGACATGCTCCTCACCTAATAAGCCAACAAGTTCATCGACCATCTTTTGTGCCTGCAATAAATTGGGTGACACAATATAAATAGGCTTTTGTATATAGTTAAACAACGCATCGACCAGTACTGGGCGTGCGCTCCCTGTTAATCCTGTTATAAGCTGCGACGCAGTAAGACCACTCTGAATTTCCTGTATAAATGATGTGATGTGTTTGTCCTGCGACACAAGCTTTCGTAAAACTTCCACAGTCAAAAGCTCCTTTCAGCGCAAAAATTCTATTTATCCATATTCGCCTATACTATCAATCTACTATAATTATATGCATTATTATTGTCTAATTATCAATCACATCTCGGCGCAAATATATCAATCATGTGCCTTTTACAATAAATCTGCCAATGTACTTCACTGTCTATTTACGATTGTTTTAAAAAAACGACGCGTCTAGATTATGCACGATAAATGGCACAATAATTTAACACAAACTGTACTAAACTTTATAAAACTAAAACGGAAAAAGCTTTGGACGCACACAATGTGCGCCAAAGCATCCTTCCTATTATTGTATCCATTTATTGAGTGCATGATAATCTGGATATTGTTTAAGCGAGTCCTCACATTGCTCACAAATGCAGTGCACAGTCGTTTGTCCATGCTGATCTTTTTCAACATAATCATCCGCTTCACCCATCTCGAAAATATGCAACTTCCGAATTGTATCATCTGCATCAAACGGTAGTGTCCCTATTTCTACTTCACAATGCCGACATCGATAACGAACTGACATCTCCAAATCATCCTCCCTTTAAGCAACTTACTACTTAAAGTATAGACATTCCCGAAAAGGATTATGCACTATTCAATGACGCTATTGAGTTCAAACGTTCAAAACTGCATTGTATGTTCGCCGAGAAAACATTTGCGACATTTGCAAGAAAGCTTAAATAAAGTTTGATTTAAAAGCACGACTAGCTGTTAAAATGATTCATCACATCAAGGAATGGTTTTGAAAGCGCTGCTTCTACGGCATTTACACTCTTGTCAATCGCATCCTCAATAACACCCTGATCTTCTTTAACAAATTTTGACAGCACATAATCCGCTACCTTCATGCCCGCCGGAGGACGATTAACACCAATACGTATACGATTAAACTCTTGTGTTCCTAAATGCTGTATTAATGATTTAATACCATTATGCCCTCCTGCACTACCTTTTTGACGTAAACGAAGCTTTCCTGTCTCTAAATCTAAATCATCGTAAATAACAATTAAATCTTCTACATCAATATCAAAATAATCCATGAGTGGGCCAACACATTCACCCGATAAATTCATATATGTTAAAGGCTTAACAAGTAGAACCTTTCCTTCAGGACGATGTATAGTTGCATACATACCATTAAATTTTGAATTTGTTAAAGGTGCATCCCACTTTTTCGCTAATGCATCAATAACATCAAAGCCAATATTATGGCGTGTATGCTCATAAGGTTTACCTGGATTCCCTAAACCAACGATAATTTTCATAAGTACCTCTCTTCTCAATCTAATAGTCATTATTTTACCATATCGAGCTCTAAGAAAACATTTCGATACATTTCTTCATGAAGAAATGTATGATAACCTACTAGTAATAATTTTAAAAATTCCAGTTAATCCCTAAATTTATTTTACGTCTAACTACTGAGAAATTCAAAAATTTTACTTTTTTACAACAAAAAATGCTATCAAGACAGTCACTGACGACCATCTTGATAGCATTTCCCTAAGACATACTTTTAGTCTTATTTATTCTTCGTTCTTTTCTACTTCTTCTTCCCCTATAGAGGCAACTGGTGCCATAATAGTCACCAATGTATAATCATCTTCACTAATAATATCAAAATCTACTTGCTCGCGAATATCCGCTACCATAATAGAATCTCCAATGGCAAGTTTAGTAATATTAATTTCAATTGTTTCCGGGATTTCCGTCGGTTTCACTTTTATTTTAATTTCCAAGTTTGGTTGCATTAATATGCCACCTTCACTTACACCAACAGACTCACCAACAAGCGATACGGCTGCATCAACTTCTAATTCCTCAGACATATTAATAGCTAAAAAATCAATGTGATTCACTTCATCCTTTAAACTACATTGTTGTACTTCAGATACGACAACATTTACTCTTGTCCCATCTAACTCCATTGGAAATACACCGTTACGTCCATTTTTTTGAACGAACTTTTTAAATTCTTTCGCAGAAATAGAAATTGGGGTTGAATCTAATTTGTAGCCATAAATTACCGCTGGAATAGCTCCCCCTTTTCTAAGTTGGGTTAATGTCGAACGATGCCCAGCTTCGCGTTTTCTTACACTTAAGACTGTACTCATATCTATACCTTCCCCTTCCAAGAAAAATTACGCCTATGCAAAAATGCACCTGTCAAAACAGTACTATCTGCAAAGGGCTCTAACAATATTTACATCAATTACTAAATCTTAATGCAAATATAATTAGTAATAATTACTAGTATACCCTTTCATAGAAGTTTTCACACTTAACAGCCACACAAAAAGGACAAATCTACTAAAAAACGTAGATTTGTCCTTAATTTGTCACACATTATGCTAAGTTCTTCGATTGTTTAGCCATTGAATAAGCTATTAACGTATAGAAACAGTTATAGCATGCATGTACAATTTAATAAGAATAATTAGATATGATTAATATTAATCAAATAAAGTACTCACTGATTTATTTTCGTAAACACGAGAAATTGCATCTGCCATTAATTTAGCTACTGAAAGCTCTGTAATTTTCGGAGATTTTTTCTCATCAGAAAGCTGAATTGTATTCGTTACAACGAGTTCCTTAATTGCTGAGTTTTCGATACGTTCGATTGCTGGACCTGATAGTACAGGGTGTGAGCAGCAAGCATAAACTTCTTTTGCACCAGCAGCACGCAATGCATCTGCACCGATAGTAATTGTTCCTGCAGTATCGATAATATCATCAATCAAGATTGCCACTTTACCGTCAACATTACCTACGATGTTCATCACTTCTGCAACATTTGGTTTAGGACGGCGCTTATCAATAATAGCAATTGGTGCTTTTAAGCGTTCTGCCATTTTACGAGCACGAGTTACACCGCCATGGTCAGGAGAAACAATAACAATTTCTTCTGTAGGGATACCTTTAGATTTGAAGTAATCAGAAAGTAAAGGTACTGCCATTAAGTGGTCGATTAAAATATCGAAGAACCCTTGGATTTGTGGTGCATGTAAATCTAATACGATGACACGCGTTGCACCAGCCGTTTCAAGTAAGTTTGCCACTAATTTAGCTGTAATTGGCTCACGTGCTTTTGCTTTACGGTCTTGACGAGCATAACCATAGTAAGGCATTACAACGTTAACTGTACGAGCAGATGCACGTTTAACCGCATCTACCATTATTAAAAGCTCCATTAAATGTTCGTTTACAGGTGCAGAAGTTGACTGCACGATAAACACGTCACAACCACGAATACTTTCTTCAATACTAATTTGAATCTCTCCATCGCTGAAGTGTTTCACAGAAGATTTACCTAATTCAACACCCATTTCTTGCGCAATTTCTTGAGCAAGCGGATTGTTAGAGTTAAGTGAGAATATTTTTAATTGTGAGTTTGCATATTGATACGGCATGATGGCCTCCTGTTTAGTTGATAATTATTTTGAATTTAATTTGCTTACATAATTCGGTTTGTTTTCTTGTCTTGCACGGGCGATTGCCAATGCATCTTCAGGAACTTCTTTTGTAATTGTAGATCCCGCTGCAATAAATGAACCTTTACCAATCTTTACTGGTGCAACTAGATTAGTATTACATCCTACAAATACATCATCTTCAATAATTGTTTGGAACTTATTTTTCCCATCATAATTCACTGTAATGGAACCACAGCCAATATTGACGTTACTTCCTATTTCAGCATCACCAATATAGCTTAAATGCGATACTTTCGTGTCATTCCCTAGCTTACTTTTCTTCACTTCTACAAAGTTGCCTATTTTTACATGGCTACCTATATCAGAAAGTGGGCGGATGTTGGCAAACGGCCCAATAGCTGTATCTTCCGCTATAGCGCTTTCACGCACAACAGATGAATGCACAGAAGTTCGATCACCGACACGGCTATCTATGATTTGCGTGTTCGGTCCAATGATACAATCTTCACCAATTACAGTTGCGCCTTCTATCATACAGCCCGGTTGAATTACCGTATCACAACCAATAACTGCATCTGAGCTAATGTACGTAGCCTCAGGGTTAGTAATTGTTACACCGTTGCGCATATGGCGTTCATTAATACGTGCGCGCATTAATGTCTCTGCTTGTGACAAAGCAACACGATCATTAACACCTAGTGTTTCCTCAAAATCTTCTGTTACAAATGCTTCGACGATGTTACCTTGTTTTTGTAAAAGTTCGATCACGTCAGGTAAGTAGTACTCACCTTGTACGTTATCGTTTTTTACAAGTTTTAAAGTCTCAAATAACATTTTGTTATCGAAGCAATAAGTGCCCGTATTAATTTCCTTCACAAGTTGTTGCTCTGTAGTAGCATCCTTTTGCTCCACAATTTGCTCCACTTGTCCATTGTCGCCACGTAAAATACGACCATAGCCTGTAGGATTTTCTGCAACAGCTGTTAAAATTGTCGCCTTGGCATTTTTAGCTTGGTGATGTTCGAACAAAGCCTTCATTGTTTCAGGACGAATAAGAGGTGTATCACCGCATACAACTAATGTTGTACCTTCTTCATTACCTAGAATAGCCTCTGCCTGTTGAACAGCATGTGCCGTGCCTAACTGTTCTGCTTGTAAAACATACTCACTTTTGTCACCAAGTTGTTGTTGCACTTTTTCTGCACCATGTCCAACAACCGTTACGATGCGATTAACACCTACGGTTTGAATGTGATCCACTACATGTTGTACCATGGGTTTCCCACAAACTGGATGTAGTACTTTATATAATTTGGACTTCATACGTGTACCTTGACCTGCAGCCAAAATGACAGCAAAAATGTTGCTCATCTGTAAGTCCTCCAATACGCTCATTTTCTCTTATGACTATATAGCAAAATTCAACTCATTTCAAGGCATGTTGACTTGACAAATCGATGAATTCCTAATTCAATCACGCCTTATGCTCGAATGTTATTATGTATGCCCTAAATTTGCACTTTTTCGTTTTTTTCGCAAAATAAAAAGAACTCCTCATTCTGAAGAATTCTTTTTATTAGCTTTCACCAAAAATATGATAAATTGTCAAAAGCTCTTTAAGTGTACATTAAATATCATTTTACTAGACGCCAATTCCTTCTAATTCTTCTGTCTCTTCAGCTTCGTTAGAATTGTGATACGCATGTAAAATAATCTCTTGAATTTTATTGCGTGTAGTAGAATTGATAGGATGTGCAATATCCCTAAATTCTCCATCGGGTGTACGTTTACTAGGCATAGCGACGAACAAGCCTGTATTGCCATCAATTACACGAATATCATGTACCACGAACTCATTGTCGAGTGTAATGGAAGCAATCGCACGCATGCGGCCATCCGTTTGTACACGACGTAATCTTACATCAGTAACTTCCATTTTCTCACCACCTCTCTTCTTAGATGCCTAAATGAAAATATTATATTCTGCATTACCGAATATTTTCCTTTTCATAGTCTACCAAATTTTCTAAAAAATTTGAATACTTCATTTATAATTTGCTATAATATTTTCTCTAATTTACGGAAAGTTTGACAATTGTTTGTCAACTATCCTTCTCGTTACTAAAAAAACCCTTTGAAAGAACTTGCATTCTTTCAAAGAGTTTTCATTATTTTTACTTTACAATGGCAATAACTTCAATTTCTACTTTTACGTCCTTTGGTAAACGTGCTACTTCTACAGCTGAGCGAGCTGGCTTATGTTCTCCAAAATGACTAGCATATACTTCGTTCATCGCAACAAAATCATTCATATCTTTCATAAAGACTGTTGTTTTTACTACATTGTCTAGTGATGATCCTGCAGCTTCTAATACCGCCTTTAGATTAGCAAACACTTGGTGTGTTTGCGCGACAATATCTCCGTCCACTAATTCACCTGTTGCCGTTAGCGGAATTTGACCTGAACTATAAAACATGCCATTCACGATAATTCCTTGCGCGTATGGTCCGATTGCTGCTGGTGCATTCGTTGTTGCTACTACATTCATTTGTCATTTCTCCCTTTTTGAAAAATAATTACCTTCGCTTAATGCAATTGTACGGTCTTTTTCATTTACTTCATGAAGCTTCACAAGTGAGTAATAATCATCTACTAACGTTTCATCTGCATGTTCAGCTTCTACAAGCACGGCAATGCCTGCTAATTGGCAGTCAAATTCCTCTAATAGATTTTTCATGCCATTCATCGTACCACCGACCTTCATAAAGTCATCAGTGATAAGTACACGTTGGCCACTCTTCATGCTTCTTTTTGATAATACCATTGTCTGAATTCTTCTGGAAGAACCAGATACGTAGTTTATACTTACAGTAGAACCTTCCGTAACCTTACTATCTCTTCTCACAACGACAACAGGTACATTCAAATGTCTCGCAATAGCATGGGCAATTGAAATTCCTTTTGTAGCTACGGTCATAATAACATCTATTTGTTGATCAGCAAATGCAGATGCAAACACCTTTCCTACCCGATTAATTAAATCCGGGTTGCCCAGTAAATCTGTCATAAATAAATAACCACCTGGCAATAATCGATCTGAATGCTCTAATTCTGCCTTTAAATCCTGTATGACTAATCGAACTTCAGCTTCGGACATTTTAGGGATATACTTTACTCCCCCTGCAGCGCCCGGCACTGTCATCAATAACCCGATTCCTTTTTCTTCGAAAGTTTCTTTTACAATCGTTAAATCTTCACTAATCGAAGACTTTGCAGATTGATATAGTTCTGAAAAATAAGTTAGCGGGATCAGCTGATGTGGATGTTCTAGTAAATAGTACGTCATATCAACTAGTCGTTCACTACGTTTCCATTTCATGCGACCCTCTCCTAAACACGAATATTTATAGGTAAAATTAACACAATTATGCGTTTTTAAGCAAGCGTATTTCGCTCTCCTAATATACGCACAGCATATACTTCTTCGCAAAAACCACGTAAACCATTATAAATACGGCTTACACGAGCTTCACTATCCACGAGACCAAACACCGTAGGGCCGCTTCCGCTCATTAATGTCGCATCTGCTCCAAAGCGCTTCATTTGTTCTTTTAACATAACAACCTCTGGATGCAACTCAAATGTTACAGTTTCCAAAACATTTCCTAATGATGCACAAAGTAGCTCATAATCTTCTGTCTCAATTGCTTGAATCATTTGCTTAGTATTTGGATGCGCCAACCCTTCAACTTTTAACCCACCATATACTTCTGCTGTTGATACGCCTATTTTTGGCTTAGCTAACACAACCCAACAGTTTGGTGGTGCAGGCAATTCTTGAATTTTTTCCCCGCGCCCTGTTGCGAGTGCTGTGCCCCCGTATACACAAAATGAAACATCTGAACCGATTTTAGCTCCTAACTCGGCTAATTCATCTATTGATAAATCTAAATTCCACAGCTCATTTAAGCCCTTCAATGTAGCCGCTGCATCACTACTACCACCTGCAAGACCTGCCGCAATAGGTATTTCTTTTTCAATTGTAATGGATACACCTTGTCCAATGCCGTATGTATCTTTAATAAGACGCGCTGCCTGATAAGCAAAATTACGGTGGTCATTTGGTACAAAATTATCAGTAGAGATAATTTCAATTACACCATCTTCTCGAGACTCTAAGCTAATACGATCTGCCAAATCGACAGTCGTCATGACCATCTCCACTTCGTGATAATTATCTGGTCGTTTATATAGCACATCTAATGTTAAATTAATTTTCGCAGGCGCCTTTACATAAAGCATCTTACTTCCTCCCTCATAACAACAGCACGTATCAATTTCGCCTTGGCGTAATTACGTCCGGATTTTGAATTATGCATGCACAATTAACTCCTTTCAAAATCCGTGACATCCACGTCACTTTTGGCGCAAGATTATTTCATTTTATTTTACCATAATGGGATAACGAAAACTGAAAAAAAGAACCGTTTACCTTCTACGGCATAACGGTTCTCTTTCGTCAGTTGTTTTGTTGTGTTGACAAAGGTTGTTTTCCCCTTGTCGTAGAACGAAGTAAATTTGATAAATAGTCTAAGCTTTATTCATTAAACTACTTATTACGCTCTTGCTCACTACTTGCTCGTTCTGCCATTTCAATGGCACGTTTCACCATATTACCAGCATCTCGAGCTTTTATGCCGCCCCAGCCTTCTCTTTCCACAACATCATAAAATCCAAGTTCTTTGGCGATCTCTTCTTTTAATCGAGGTGACATGATACCTTTTCTAGGCATATAAACTCCTCCTTTTACAACTGACGAATTTAGTATGCCCGGTAAAACGAAAAACACTCATGCAGTTTTTAACATGCATGAGTGTTTCAAAATATAGAAATAAGTACTAGAAACTATTTTGCGACAGCAGCCTGTGCTTCGTCTAAAAATGTAATCTCTACTGCTTCAGTTAAAATATCTGTGTAGCTATACGATACGCGCTTGCACGTATTGTCTTCTTGATCAAGCTCGACTACGAAGATTGCACGATATGTTTCACGCAATATCCCTGCACACTCGACCGTTTTCTTGCGACCACCGTTTGCTTTCAACTGCAAACGTTTACCCAAATGACAATCCAACGACTTTTTAATGTCCGCTAAAGTTTTTGGCATTTTCGCTTACACCTCACTAATAAATAGTATAAGCGATACGCCCAAAAATGTCAACAAAATATAATATTTTATCAGTCAACAATAATTGTTGTCAACTTATTTTTAATGAAAAAATATATTTTTTTCATACTTCATGAAAATGTTAACAAATTTTTTACTTTGCAAAGGTTGGATAAAGGTTGTCCGCTAATTTTCCAAACTCAATAATAGAAAGCGTTTCACCACGACGTGTAGGCTCAATTTCTGCAGCTGCTAATGCTTCTAATATTTTTTCTTTATGTGCCTTGCCGTTTGGTAAACCTGACTGTAAATTATTGAAAATTGTTTTACGACGCTGTACGAACGATGCACGTGTTACAACAAAAAGAAAATCTTCATTAATGACTTTTACGGGTGGTTCATTATGTTTAATAAGACGTATAACAGCAGAGTCTACATTTGGCTGTGGCATAAATACAGTTTTCGGTACCGTCATGGCAATTTCAGCCTTTACATAATATTGGATGGCAATCGATAACGAGCCGTATTCCTTCGTTCCTGGCTTAGCTGTTATACGGTCTGCTACTTCCTTTTGCATCATTACCACAAAGCCTCGAATCGGCAAACGGTCATTTAATAATTTCAATAAAATAGGTGTTGTTACATAGTAAGGTAAATTTGCCACGACCATGATATCATCAATACCCGGCATTTCCTCTTCTATTACCTTTGCCACATCCGCCTTTAAAATATCCGAATGAATGATCGACACATTATTATATGGGCTTAATGTATCTTCTAGTACTGGTAATAAACGTTGATCGATTTCAAAAGAAACGACTTTTTTGGCGCTCCGAGCTAAATGCTCTGTTAATGCACCAATACCAGGGCCAACTTCAATGGCACCACTATTTTCAGTTAAGTTTGCATGGCTAACAATGTTTCGTAAAATGTTTGGATCAATTAAAAAATTTTGTCCTAAGCTCTTTTTAAATGAAAATCCATATTTCTTTAAAATTTCCTGTGTTCGAACCGGCGTTGCTATATCCTTATGCATTATTTTCCTCCTGATCTAACTGTGCGACAGCCGCACCAAATTGCTGTTCCGTTATTTGAAACATTTTTAATCTTTTATGAAGTTGTTTGCCGTTTGTTGCGCCGATGTTCAAAATCTCACCTAGACGGTCACGGCGTGCTTTTGCCCGTGGATGGCCAATTAAATAGGCTGTCATTAAATCTTCTAGTGTGATGTCATCAGCGATTGGATTTTCAGTATTCGGGGTATAGACTAGTTGTAAAGCCGCGCGAATATCTTCATCTGCGGCATGCTCAATCCCTAAGCCTTTACCGTTTTTCGCAATGGTTTTAGCTTTTGGCAAAAAAGCATGTTTTACTCCTTCTATACGCTGCTCGATAATTGCACGAATTCGACGTCCTGGATAATCTGGGTCAGTAAAAACAATCACACCGCGTTTATCCTGTGCATGTTGAATACGTTTCAGTGTCTCTTCTGAAATTGCAGATCCATTTGTCTCAATTGTATCTGCTTGAACAGCTCGTTTAATGGCTGTTGTATCATCTTTTCCTTCAACGACAATGATTTCTTGTATTTGCAAAAAGGCTCCTCTTTTCTACCTTATCTTCTGACCATTTTACAACTGCCCTGTAGGATTGTACAGAAATACTCAGCTCTTTGGTTATATACGTAAAAAAGCTTTCCTGCCAGTCAATACAGGAAAGCAATGCTAAGTGAATAACATTTTGATATATTTTACAAATTTTTTAATTTAATACTTTAACGCGCACTTTCTTACGTCCCCACTTACGTGCTTGGGTATCTGATTGTACTAGTATGTCGATCTTATTACCCTTAATTGAGCCGCCAGTATCCCCAGCAATCGCTGTTCCATAGCCCTCAACCCATACTTTTGAGCCAAGCTTAATAACAGACGGATCTACTGCAATTACTTTCAAGCCAGAATCCGATCGTAAATTAATGCCTGTAGCCGATGTTCCCGAACAACCTTTACAATAAGGCGTATAAGCTGTTGCAGTTACATAAAATTCTTTCCCACTAGCTGGCTCAGATGAACCACGTGATAAAGTCGTTGCACTCGCTACAACAGTTTTAGTACCCACTGAAACTACTTTCTTAGTTGGCTCTTTTATTACTTTTTCAGATTGTAGATTTTTCGTAACAATCTTTCCATTTTCTTTCACGACTTCATACGTTCGAGAAATAGAACCTTTCTCGCCCGCTGTTACCACCTTTTCTTTTCCCTTTTGCAAAGAAGCGTCCTGCTTCTTTTCAACTGCGAAATCTAAAGAGTCTTCCACTACATCGATAACCTTTTCTACGCGAACTATTGCGATTTTACTCTCTGGAGTGATAACGTCCTCCAGGTTATTCTCGACACGATCGAATTCATTTAACTGAACTCCCTGTTGTTTTAAAAAGTTAGCGACCGTAGTCGAAGTGGACCAAACTTGTCTTTTCTCTAAGCCATCGACAAGCGCTACCTGAAACGCTTTTTGAATTTCGATTTTGTTATCTGCTCCTACTTCTGTATCCAAACCTTGAACTAATGTGTCGTGCTCTGATACTTCGATATTGGCATCCTTCAAAATGTTCTTCACTAGTTTTTCAGTTGTCCAAACTTTTGACTGATTTCCGTCAACTGAAATGGTTACTTCTTTTGCCTGTTCCCATGTAATTGCTATTCCGTTAACAATTTTGGTGTTCAGAGAGGGTGATATTTTGTCATGCGCTGCTACATCTATGTTTTGATTTTGTAAAAATTCTTCTACAGTTTTGGCATGTGTTGCTGCTTCAATTGCTTCCCCGTTAGCGTCAAGCGTTACGGTTTTTTTGGTACCTTGAAAAAGCACGAATGCTATTACAGTTACAAACAGGACAAGTGTAGTAATTCTTATCACTGTTTGCTTACTCCTCAATGATCCTAAGAACAAGTTTTTCATGGAATTATTTGACATGAAAAAACGCCTCCTTAATACAAAGTTGGATTATACGGACTAGATTTAACACTGTCAACCCAAATGTATTTCAAAAAAAATGACTGGGTTTTTTTAAGCCCACCACAAATCCAGTATTGGAGGCATCTCAACTCGTTAAACGTCAATCCCAAAAAATTTTTTTGCATTGGCTGTAGTTTCCTTCGCTACATCCTCAATTGATAACCCTTTTAAACGGGCGATTTCTTCAGCAACTAAAGGCACTAATGCTGGCTCATTACGCTTCCCACGATAAGGATGTGGAGCTAAATACGGGGCATCTGTTTCAATCATAAGATGCTCTAAAGGTATCTCTGTTGCGACTTCCTTTGGCATACGAGCATTTTTAAAGGTCACAGGTCCCCCTAAACTAATCATAAAATTCATAGCAATACATGCACGAGCAGTTTCCACACTGCCACTATAACAGTGCATAACTCCTCCCACAGATGCGGCATTTTCTTCACGTAAAATTTGTACAACATCACCTGTAGCATCTCTATTATGGATTACAATCGGTAATTTTACTTTTTGCGCTAAATGAATTTGTTTACGAAATAGTGCTTGTTGAACCCCTTTTGGAGATTTATCCCAATAATAGTCCAACCCAGTTTCACCAATACCAACAACTTTAGGATGTGCTGCTAAATTTTCAATCCATTTCAAATCCTCTTCGGTACAATCGACCGCGTCAACAGGATGCCAACCAATAACACCATAAATAAAATCATGTTGCTCAATCAGTTCCATTGTTTTCTCGATTGTTTTACGATCGAAACCAACCACAACCATTGTCTCAACCTTAGCTTCAAGTGCTCTATTAATTACCTCTTGTAAATCTTCTTCATACAGATCTGCATTCAAGTGTACATGTGTATCGATGAACATTGTCATTCTCCTATCACTGATTTTATTAAAAAATATTATTTCATACTTTGCATAGACATTACAAATTCGTTACAAAGAATTCATCATTGTGACAATTCGCTTATTCGACATCAAGCTTTATATTACTATATACCCATAAAAATCCATTAAATTACGTCTGTAAATTATTTTAAAATAACAAAACAACTAATTTACATGTTGATTGGAAAGGCCTGCTGAATTTTTTCCCATTCAGCAGGCCTTTCTTGTTTTTTTACTTTACTTTTGCACCATTTTCAAGTTTTGAATCAACTGTTGCTAATTTTAAAATCCCATCTTTTTCACCAGCTAAAATCATTCCTTGCGATAATTCACCACGTAATTTAACTGGTTTTAAGTTTGTTACCACAATAACTTTTTGACCGATTAGCTCGTCTGCAGAATAGAACTTAGCAATTCCCGAAACTACTTGACGTTGCTCATATCCTAGGTCTACTTGGAGCTTTAATAATTTGTCTGCTTTCGGTACAGATTCACACGCTGTAATCGTTGCTACTCGTAAATCTATTTTCATAAAATCATCAATAGTAATTTCAGGAATTTCTGGAATCTCTTCAGCTGCTTGCTCTGCTTTTGGTTCTTCGTCTTGAGAGGTTTTCACAGAACCACGCATTTCCTCTCGTATATAGGCAATTTCGATTTCACTATCTAAACGAGGGAAAATAGGAATACCTTTATCTACCACTTTAATGTTTGCTGGAATAGTATTGCCGAATGTTTCAATTGTTTCCCATGCTAAGAATTTATCATCTAAGCCGAGCTGGTCAATAATGCGTAACGGAGTAGATGTCATGAATGGTTGTAACATGACAGCAATTTGGTGCAAGCTTTCTGCCAAATTACGCATAACGGCCCCTAATTTTGGTTTGTCTGTGTCATCTTTTGCTAATACCCATGGTTGTGTTTCGTCAATATATTTATTGGTACGTGAAACGAGCGTCCATAAGTCAGCTAGTACGACACTAAATTGCATTTTTTCCATACTTTCTTCATATTTAATACGCACAGATTCTGCTTGCTCTTTTAATGCCCTATCAAATTCTGTCGGTTGTAGATTTTCTGCAGGTATAATACCGTCAAAATATTTGTTTATCATAGAAATTGTTCGGTTTAATAAATTTCCCAAGTCATTAGCCAAGTCGAAATTTGTACGCTCAACAAATGACTCTGGTGAAAATACACCATCAGAGCCAAACGGTAGTTCGCGCAATAAGAAATAACGGGTAGCATCTAATCCATAACGTTCAATTAACATTTCAGGATAGACAACGTTACCCTTTGATTTAGACATTTTACCATCCTTCATCATAATGAAACCGTGTGCAAACACTTTTTTCGGTAATGGTAAATCCAATGCCATTAAGAAAATTGGCCAATAGATCGTATGGAAGCGCACGATGTCTTTCCCTACAACATGTACATCCGCTGGCCAGTATTTGTTGAATAATGTTTCATCCTCTGAAAGATAACCTAAAGATGTAATATAGTTAGTTAACGCATCCACCCATACATAAATAACGTGCTTAGGATCCCCTGGTACTTTAATGCCCCAATCAAATGAAGTTCTTGAAACAGATAAATCTTCAAGTCCTGGTTTAATAAAGTTGTTAATCATTTCATTTTTACGAGATTCCGGTTCAATGAATTCAGGGTTTTCTTCATAGTATGCTAATAGACGATTTGCGTATTTCTTCATATTAAAGAAATACGACTCTTCTTTTACTTTGTGAACAGGACGTCCACAATCTGGACAGTTGCCCTCTACTAATTGTGTCTCCGTAAAGAATGATTCACAAGGTGTGCAGTACCACCCTTCGTATTCACCTTTATAAATATCACCATTATCCAAAAACTTTTGGAAAATCTTTTCGACAGCTTTCTTATGACGCTCCTCTGTAGTTTGGATGAAATCATCATATGAGATGTCCATCAAAGACCAAAGCTTTTTCGCAGTATCGGCAATCTCATTAACATATTCTTGAGGATGTTTACCCGCTTCAGCAGCTTTTTCTTGAATCTTTTGACCATGTTCGTCCATCCCAGTTAAAAATCGAACATCATATCCGCGTAAACGTTTGTAGCGTGCAATAGTATCAGAAGCTACTGTCGTATACGCGGTACCGATATGAAATTTCCCACTTGGATAGTAAATCGGGGTTGTTATATAGAATGTTTTGTTTTGTTCGTTCACGAGAACTGCCTCCATTGTTTCACAGTATAATATCTATTCTATCGAAGTACCAAATTCGTTTCAATGAAAGTTTATTGAATGCGAAAATTGTCGAATAATATATTAATCCATATAATGTATTTTTAAAGAAGCTTTTTTACTATAAATTTAAATCTATAATAAAAACCTTTTAAAAAAACCAAAATATCTGTTTTCTTCTCAGAAATTTTTACATTTAAAAAATTAATGCTGTATTAATTAATTGACGTTTATGGCATTACTTGGTATGATAACTATCAGACAAAGAAATAATGTCGAAATTTGACGAAACGCCAATATAACTTTTATTTTCAGGAGGAAAAAAATTATGAAATCAACAGGAATCGTTCGTAAAGTCGATGAATTAGGTCGTGTTGTAATTCCTATCGAACTTCGCCGTACATTAGGTATTGCTGAAAAAGACGCTTTAGAAATCTATGTGGATGATGACAAAATCATCTTAAAGAAATATATGCCTAATATGACTTGCGCTGTTACTGGTGAAGTTTCTGATGATAACTTCCGTCTAGTTGGAGGCAAATTAATTTTAAGTCCCGAAGGCGCAGAAATGTTAATGAATGAAATCCAAAACAACTTAAAAAAATAGTTTCTTTCATACACCTAAATCGACAACAGGGATTTAGGTGTTCTTTTTATTATTTGCTAAAAACTTCTTTTTTATATAGGTGAATCTAATTTTAATCATTCTTAAGTAGAACTACATTGACTTATATTGTCCATGTCAGACTTCTCTTACTTAACATTACTCCTTTTTACAATTATTATCAATTTAGAGTTTATCCATTTTATATAAAAGTGCAATCATATAATGTACGATTGAAGAAAAATTTCTTTAAACTAAAAAAAGTTGCCTCATTAGAGACAACTCATTCCATATTACTCGCTATGGTATTCGTTATAAATTTCACGTTTAGCAACTTGACGTAATTTCGCTACTTCTTTTATTGCTTCTTTTGAAGTCACACCCGATTCAGCTATCACATAATCGACATGTTCAACAACTGTCATTTTTTCCCAATACACTTCTTCTGTAATTTCTTCTTCTGCATTGCTATTTCCTTCAAGAACAATACAAAATTCTCCTCTGATTTCTTCAGATTGAGACCATGCTACCGCTTCTGTTAATGTACCACGTAGAAATTCCTCGAATTTCTTTGTTAGCTCCCGTGCTAGTACAATACGACGATTCCCGAGGATGAGTTCCATATCCTTTAATGTTTCCTTAATTCGATGAGGTGCCTCATAAAATAAAATAGTTTCTTGGCGTTTTTTTAACTCCTCCAATTGCTGTCGGCGTTCTTTTTTGCCACGGTTTAAAAAGCCATAAAAGAAAAAGGGTTGCGGTGTTAAACCTGAAGCAATTAATGCTGATATTGCGGCATTTGCTCCTGGTACAGGCACAACTGCAAAACCTTCTTCAATTGCTTTTTCCACAATATCTGCACCTGGGTCAGAAATACAAGGTAATCCCGCATCACTTACTAATGCCACTATTTTTCCTTCACGTAAGAAGCCTAAAAGCTTTTCCCCTCCCACGTTTATATTATGTTCATGATAACTCACCAGCGATGTTTCAATTTCAAAATAATTGCATAGTTTTTTCGTATTGCGTGTATCCTCCGCAGCAATAACATCTGCTTCCTTTAGGATACGTAGTGCACGTACACTCATATCCTCTAAATTACCAATGGGTGTCGCTACTAGATATAAACATCCACCATGATCATGCATCGTACTTTTTTGAGATTTCACGATTCATTCCTCCCTATATACTTTATCTTTTGGGTCCGTGTTAATTGCTTAAATGCATATTCGGCACGCATTGCCTCTTGTTTTGTCTCAAAGGCTTCTACATAAATACATTTCACTGGACCTCTTGCTCTTGTATATTTTGCACCCTTACCTGCATTATGTGTTGCAACGCGTTTTTCTACATTATTTGTATAGCCCGCATAATACGACTGATCCGCACATTCTAGTACGTAGAAAAAATGTCTATTGTTTTTTTCCATAAAGCATTTCTTGCACTTCAATTGTATATTCATTATTTTCATTGTACACATAAACAGGTGGTAAAATTTTCAAATCTGGTTTACCATCTTTAATTCCTTCTATTAATAATGTATTGGCCTCCTTACCCTCTTTCGGATAAATAAGCTGCATACGTTTGGGCTCTAATCGGTTTGCACGCATAGCTGTGACAATATCAAGTAAACGACCCGGACGATGAACAAATGCTGCTTTTCCACCCTGTTTTAATAATTTACTTGTAGATTGAACTGCTTCTTCTAGTGTTAAATGAAGTTCATGACGTGCAATGGCATAATGCTCACTTAGATTCTTATCGCTCGCTTCATGTGCTAAGAAATATGGAGGGTTACAAGTCACAACATCATATTTCTCAATACCAAGTTGCGATGGAATTTGCTTCACATCACCAAGCACCATTTGAATTTGTTTCTGTAATTTATTGTATTGAATACTACGCTCTGCCATATCAAACAAACGAGGCTGTAGTTCTACTCCAGTAATGTGCCCCTTAGTTCGTGCACTTAAAAATAGTGGAATTACGCCATTTCCCGAACATAAATCAACAATGTTCCCTTTATGATATGGTACATTGACAAATTTCGAAAGTAGTACTGCATCCAATGAAAAAGAGAAAACAGAAGGGCTCTGGATTATACGTAAATCCTCTGCCAATAAGTAGTCGAGCCTTTCATCATCCTTTAACCAATTTTCCATAATCCTTCCTCCTACTATACAAAACAAAAGACTGATACCACCGAAGCGGGAATCAGTCTTCCATTACACATTTTGTTTATTTAAAAATGATAGACAAAACAGGCAATCTTCACCTTTACGTGAACTACCAAAGTGCACATGACAAACATGGAAACCTTCTTGGTATAAACGTGCTAAGTTATCATATCCCTCGCCTATATCTAATGGATTCGCTTTCTTCTCATCTGCAGCTTGTACGATGTTTTCTTTCGAAAGCAGTTCTTCTAGACGTGAACGAAGGTGATGATTTTCTGTTTCGAGTGCCTTATGTTCTTCCATCATTAGCGCTACAAATTGCTTCAATGCACCAAATTGCTCCTGCATTGCTTCGAGCTGTTGTTCGAACTCCATAACGGTATCTAAGAAATTACGGTCCTTCACCCAAGCCACCTCGTTAATTCTCTATCTTAAATAAGATTTTTTTCGCCTGCTAGTAGTTCCTCTAATGTATACTCAGCTGTACGCTCTTGCTCTTGTAAATATACTTGAATGAGTCTTTCCAGCACATTTAAACCTACTACTTTACCACGGCCATCTGGTGTCATTGTTATTTCACCAATGTCCGGCATACCTTCTTTAGCTTCTTCATATTCATCATTTTCGTACTTCAAACAGCACATTAAACGACCACAAAGCCCCGATATTTTTGAAGGATTTAAAGATAGGTTTTGATCTTTTGCCATTTTTATAGAAACCGGCTCAAAATCACCCAAAAATGTTGAACAGCATAGCATACGACCGCAAGGACCAATACCACCCAATAGCTTTGCTTCATCACGAACACCTATTTGGCGGAGCTCAATACGCGTTCTAAAAACAGAGGCTAAATCTTTTACAAGATCCCTGAAATCAACACGCCCCTCTGCTGTGAAATAAAAGATGATTTTATTACGATCAAAAGTATATTCAACATCAACAAGCTTCATTTCTAATTTATGCTCGATGATTTTTGTACTTGCTAGTTCAAATGCCCGCTTTGACTCCGCTGTATTTTCCTCAACTTGTATACGGTCACGTTCATCAGCTGGCCGTAGTACTTGTTTAAGTGGTAAGACAACATCATTATCTCCCACTACTTTTTGAGGAACAACAACTTTCCCGTATTCTACACCGCGAGCTGTCTCTACTATGACATATTGGCTGTCTTCTAGTAGAAATGATGCTGGATCAAAATAATATATTTTACCCGCTTTTTTAAAGCGGACTCCCACTACATTATACAAATGTATATCCCTCCTGCAGATTTAGCATTAGCTGCTCCATCATTAACGTCCTATTCATGTTACGCTGTAAAGATGCGCGAGCCTGTAAAATGGCCTCCATTTGACTAGACAGGCGTTCGTAAGTCGAATGTAACGCAGTTTCTTTAAAAGACTGTAACATGTCTGGATAAGTACAAGCTGCTTCGGGATTAGCTTTTATTGACACTATATCACGGTAAGCAAATAGTAGTAAATCCAATGCTTGCTCCATCTCGCTTTTTTCTTTAAACAGTGGCAACCATTCTTCGTGTACAACGAGCATCGCTTCATGTACATTTTGACGGATTGCCTCTAATAATTTTAACACTGTTTTTCGAGCATGTGCAAACTGCTCATCATTTGCTAAAAAAATAGCTGTTTCGAGCTCGTTTGTCATCATGCTCACTGTAGAAGCCATCGAGTGAGGAATATTGTTTTCCTGCAAATGCTTTAGCAATACTTGGCGCGGCATTTTTTGAAATTTTATATGCTGACAGCGCGAGCGTATTGTGGGTAAAATAGACTGCATTTGCTCTGTCAATAAAATAGCTGTCACTTCTCCATCTGGTTCCTCTAAAAACTTTAATATCATGTTTGCAGAAGCAATGTTGAGACGGTCTGCATGGTGAAGTACGTAGATTTTACGCCCTTCCTCAACACCCACCATCTTCATTTCTGCAATCAGTTCTCTGACTTGATCAATCTTAATAAATTGACCATCCGGATAAATTTGATGAATATTAGGGTGATTTCCCGAATCAACACGTCTGCAATTTCGACATGTTTCACATGGAACATTTTGATGTGGGTGCTCACATAGCATTAATTTGACAAAAAATTGCATGATATCAACTTTTCCTGTCCCTTTTTCACCATCAAAAATATATGCATGGGCTAATCTATTTTTGTCAAAAATAGTTTGAAGCTGTTTCATTACGACTGGTTGTAGTGTGAATAGCTCTTCAACATTCTTGGCCATTGTCATTAAATTCCTTCCTCTATCAACTACGCCTTGGCGTAATTGTACCTGTCGCTATGCTGTCGGTACAAATTCCATGTGCTACTGACGCTTTGTTATCACTTCATTGTTGCAAGGATAAGCAATATGTCAGAAATTTTAAATGTGTTAAAGTTAACACATTGTTGGCCATTTTAGTAATACTACTTTACGTGGTATTACGGTTAGCCATTGTGCCTGCCGTCAAACTAGTTTCTCGCAGTCAGACACACAACATTAATCTCTCGTTCGATAAAGTACCTTTAAACTAACTATCTCTAGCTATTTTCAAGATTCTTTACACCCCGTTGGTGGCTAGGTTTCGTCCTGCAACTGTAAATGCGTATAATTTTATAAAATTATTTAACCCCTGTGGGATTCTTGCTGAATATATTTGAAAAAAGCCCGCGCCTACAAGTGAAAAGACACGGGTTTTACATATATAAATTAATTAATAAGCCTTTAATCTCACCGATTTTATCGAGAAGGTCTATTGCTTCTTTTTCTTCATCTAAAAGGTCCTGTGCAAGCTCCACAAGGCGCGTATCGATCGTTTCGATTATTTTTAAACGCCTTCCTTCACCAAAGCGATTCCAAGTATGTGATTGTTTTAATTCCATACCATGTTCTACAGTTTCTTGTAAGAAACGCTTTACAAGCATTTTGAATCGAGCAAGTTCACGTAAATTGCGGGATCTTGCAACGCGATCTCCAGCAGTAGAAATATCTCCTAATAAACGTGTGAGCTGTTCAGTCTGCAGTTTAGAACCTTGTTTGACGACCATATCACCAAATCGGTTATTTTGATTATTATTTTGTAGTGGCTCTTTGCGATTAGTATTTAACCCAACACGTAGATCTTGATTGATTTTCAAGCTGTACTCGCCCCCACTTACTGTCTTCTCAAATTCGCTTTAGCACGAACTCGCCCTTTATCTTTACTGAATCTATCATAGAAAGTCTCGCATCTTGAATTAAAACTTTTGTGACGCGCTCGGTATATGTTAAATACATTACTTAGTAAAATTAAAAATGGTGAAATTGTTCAATTGGTAAAACAAATACCGTAGCGCCCCCTACCTCTACCTCCACAGGATAAGGTATATAAGAATCTGCGTTACCGCCTAATGGCGAAACAGGTGCAACCATTTGTTCTCGTGCTCGACAATTATCACGGATTATATCTAAAACTTTAGGTATGAGGGAGTCTTCCGTTCCTATGAGAAACGTCGTATTACCAGAGCGTAAAAAGCCTCCTGTACTCGCTAACTTTGTTGCGCGAAACTGATTTTTCGTTAAAGCATTCGATAAGCGGCTACTATCCTGATCTTGCACCACAGCTACGACTAACTTCATTCGCACTCACCCCTTTTATAAAATTAACCTTAATCGGTTTTAAAATTGTTTCATGTTAATTTTGTTTTAGTAACATCTAATAAAACTTAATTAGATGTTACCATTATATCACAATACGGTAGACAACTTCACATTTTTACTGCATTGCCTCAGACAACAATGACCATACATCTTCAACAACACGCTCAATATTTTGGTCTGCATTGACTACATATATACGTTCAGGGTAACGTTCGACTAATTGTAAATACCCTTCACGAACCTTTTCATGGAAAGCCAAGCTTTCAACGTCTAAACGATTCACTTCTCGCTCTCCATGTGCATGTATACGTGCTAAACCAACCGCTGGTGCAAGATCAAATAAAATTGTCATATCCGGTAGTTTCTTCCCGATGGCAAATTCATTAATAGATAGTACTTCTTCTACACCTATACCACGTGCATATCCTTGATAAGCTAATGAAGAATCGATAAAGCGATCGCATATAACCAACCTACCAGCATCCAATGCTGGTCGAACTTTTTCAAAATAATGCTGACTTCTTGCTGCAGCATATAATAACGCTTCCGTACGTTCGTCCATCGCTGTATGTGCTGGGTTTAAAATAATGGTACGAATTTTTTCAGCAATCTCAATGCCACCTGGCTCTCTCGTAGCTAATACATCTATATTTTCTAGTGCCAATCGCTCGGCAATCTTTTGAATAACTGTTGTTTTCCCTGCACCTTCTGGACCTTCAAATGTTATAAATAAATTGCAATTCATGCTGTTATTGCCTCCAACTATTTAATGACCTCAATCATTTTTTCTTCTAAACGATGATTACCTTGGAAAGTTGCACCTGTTGCTAACAACTCTTCAAGCTGACTCAGCTTTGCCACTGTAATTTTTTCTCCTGGCACTAGTAATGGAATACCGGGAGGGTAAGGTATAATCATACTTGCAGCAATTCGCCCCATTGCTCGCATATATGGAAGCCATTCCTTATCTATATGAGCGATTTCTTCAAACGTGCGGATAGGCTCGGATATCGCTATAAAATTATAAGCCGTTTGCGTAGCGGTAAGTATATCCGTTTTTTCCGTCGATAATAACACGGTCACGGCATCTTTAATACGCACACGTATTTCGGCAAATGGATAGATATGTCCGTGCTTCAAGAGTGGTAATATGAGTAATACTTGATGAGCGTCGGCCAGCTCTGCATAAACCCGTTTCGTTTCTAATGCCTTTTGTAATTGAAAGCCACTATAACCATCCACACGAAGTAATAGCTTTAGAGGATCATCTACTTCAATGACTTGAAGCGAGCCAATGGCACGTAATGCTTCAACCCACTGATTTTTTTTCTCTATTATATATGCACCATCACTCTCCATATATGTCTGTACATAATAGCGTGCATCGTCTAATGATGCTAACAATAAATAAGACGGACTGCTAGATTGTAGCATACGTAAATAGTGATTAATTTTATCAACATCAACTAATTCTGAGTTAACATGCATAAACGATGCCATGGTCATGGCAGGCAATGTTTTATGAGCTGACTGTACAACAACATCTGCCCCGTATGTTAATGCAGAGGGCTGAAATAGTGCACAAGCGCTAAAATGCGCTCCATGTGCTTCATCTACCAAGACTGGTATCCTTTTTTCGTGACAATATGCAATCTGTTGTTGTATTTCTTTAGAAACCATACCGTAATAAGTTGGGTACGTTAAAACAACTGCCTTTGCCTCTGGATAATTATCTACTGCTTCTTTAAGATGTTCAAAGGAAATATGCGTGGCTGTTAATGTTTGCTCATCCCAAAACGGTGAAACATATACAGGCTTTGCTCCAATCAGCTCAATCGCATGAAAAATAGATTTGTGGGCATTACGTTGGACAAGTACTCGATCACCTTTTTTACATGTGGCATAAATCATTGCTAAATTCCCAACAGTCGTGCCTCCTACTAAAAAGAAACTCTTCATAGCTCCATATGTATTAGCTAGTAAATGTTCTGCCTCTAAAATCATTGTCTCTGGATTATGTAAATCATCCAGACCTGTTAATTCGGTCACATCATAACGCATTACATCTTTAAAAGCTTGAGGTAAGTGTGACAATTCTCCATGCTTATGACCTGGCACGTGAAAAGAAACATTTTGTTGTTGTCGAAAACGCTCTAATCCTTCCACAATTGGCTTTTTCTTTTGCAAAACTAGACACCCATTTCCGTTATATTGTCCTTTAATTATACGGGATTCCCGCAGGATAAAAAAGCTATCCTACAAAATAGGTAAGATAGTTCAATATACAAAGTAGATACCATTGTCGGCATATGTTTCTTTAAATGTAGCATTGACTTATACTTTTGCCATTCCAAGGGTATTGATTCTATTTCACTCAAGTATTGTAACGCATAGCTTTCTACTAATTCCTCTCTTTAGCTTATGCCAATAATCTACTTTTCAAACTTCGTTAATAGCAAACTCTCCTCATCCATTTCAATGATTTAAATGTAGGTTATTTATTATTTAAAACAAAAAAAAGACCAAAGATTTCTCTTTGATCTTTTCACATGTGCCTAGCGACGTCCTACTCTCACAGGGGGAAGCCCCCAACTACCATCGGCGCTAAAGAGCTTAACTTCCGTGTTCGGTATGGGAACGGGTGTGACCTCTTTGCCATCATCACTAGACTATTGTCGGCTTCCAATATACGCCGTCTTTCTTTGTCAGCTTCATTCGTTCAGTCAGTCACGTACTTAGGTACGCTCCTTCCTTCTCTCAATTGCTTCCTTGAACTACTCGTATCTTGAAACCCTCTTTTAGAAAGATGTTGTTCTTTCAAAACTGGATAAACGGTGCATTGAATGTTTCAAACATTTTGGTTAAGTCCTCGATCGATTAGTATTCGTCAGCTCCATGTGTCACCACACTTCCACCTCGAACCTATCTACCTCA
>NZ_PYWI01000028.1 GCF_003049575.1 Lysinibacillus parviboronicapiens
CGATATCAACAGGCCGTAAAAGGGAAAGGCATTATCATGAGCATGTCCCGTAAAGGTACGCCCGCTGATAATGCCCCAATTGAATCATTTCATTCTGCATTAAAGTCTGAAACATTTTACTTAGACAGTTTAAGGCGTACTACGACGGCAATCGTAGAACAAACTGTCAAAGACTATATAAAGTATTATAACTATATCCGAATACAAGCGAAACTAAACAACCAGTCGCCGGTACAATATCGACAACTGGTTGGGTAAATGCTTTTTTGATCTCTGTCTTATATACAGGGGTCAGTCCCTAATTATCCATTCGCACTTTTTTTCAAGACGACTAGCTCATTGATTATATCATCAAATTTTCTGTGTAAAGCTATCGCCTTTCTTCTCTTAACATTTCAATTTAAATACCTCAATAAACATACAATTCCCCCCTATTCCATGGTCAATTTCATTTATATTTACGTTAACACTTGAAATGTTCTTCAAATTACTATATTTTAGTATTAATCATTGCTAATTGAAAATGATAATCAATGAGAATAAACAAATTAGGAGATATGCTATGACAAACATATATGATGTAACAATAATTGGTGGCGGCCCGAGTGGACTATATAGTGCTTTTTATGCAGGACTTCGTGATTTAAAAACTAAAATAATTGAATATAAGTCAGTACTTGGCGGAAAAATTCACGTCTATCCTGAAAAGTTAATTTGGGATATTGGTGCTTTACCAGCAACACCAGCCCAACAGGTAATTGATAATTTAGTTGAACAAGGTCTGACATTTGACCCTACTGTGTGTTTAAATACAAAAGTTGATATCGTTTCGAAAGAAAATGATGTTTTTATCATTACAACGAGTACAGGCGAAAAACATTATTCAAAAAATGTCATTGTCGCTGTCGGTGGAGGAATTATTAGTCCTATCAAGCTAGACTTAGAAGGTGCAGAAAAATTCGAAGTTTCCAATCTTCATTACACAATTCGTGGTATTGAGCGCTTCAAAGATAAATCTTTATTAATTTCAGGCGGTGGTAACTCTGCCGTTGACTGGGCATGTGATTTACTTGATATTGCAAAAGACATTACGATTATTTACCGCGGAGAGGAAATTTCCGCCCATGAAGCACAAGTGAAAAAGTTACAAGCCTATGGCATTCCAATCATTACACAAACATCTATTAAAACACTGGTGGCCAACGAAGAAAAAACAAAAATTAAAAGAGTCATTATCGAAAACAAGGTGACAAACGAGACAGCGACTCTTGTTATAGATGAAGTGTTAATTAATCATGGTTATGATCGTGATCAATCCTTCTCATTCGATAATGCTATTGAGCCTAAACGTGATGAAATTCGCAATTACTTTTTACAAACGAATACGGGATGTCAAACAACGATTGAGGGTTTATATGCAGTGGGCGATATCGCACAATATGATGGAAAAATCCATTTAATTGCTGGTGCTTTCCAAGATGCAGTTAATGCCGTAAATAGCATTAAACTAACGATAGAGCCAGATGCTGATAAAATGGCAACCGTTTCTTCGCATAACAACGTATTTGAGTCTAGAAACCGGGCAATTATTAATAATACATTATTGAATGTTTAATTTTCGAACTAACAAAATGGCAGCTTGAGCTATAACTAAAGCTGCCATTTTTATTTGGTTCATTTACTATTACCCGTAAACTTTAAAGTTCCTGATACCTGTCTATGGCAATGTCTATAAAATCAGCAAGATATGGGGGTATATGTTTATCCTTATGCCAAGCAATATCGGTATAAATCGCAGCTAACTTTAATGTTGAGGGCACTTCCTTTAAGCGCTCATTCGCTAATTCCTTCGCCACCACCATTCTCGGTAAAAATGTGAGTCCTAAGCCTGCCATCACACATTGCTTGATGGCCTCAATACTAGCAAATTCAATCATTTGTGCTGGATAGACGCCTTCTTGTTGTAAGTGCATTTCCAATTGATTTCGGTAAGAACAGCCATTTTCCGTTAACAGCAACGTTTCATTTGAACATTGCTGTACTGATAATGGACCTTGCTGTAATATTGCCGACGGGGCACTAACAAATACTAATTGCTCTTGTGTGAGACGTTCTCGGTGTAGCATAGGTGTTTCTTTAAACGTATCGGTAATAAAAGCCACATCTAGGTTCCCTGACTGCAATAAATCTTTGGCAATTTCTGTTGTATGCACAGGTTTAAAAATGATTTTCACTTGTGGATGGCATTGCTGAAATAATTGTAAAATGCTTGGTAGGCGATATACACATTGACTTTCCTGTGCGCCAATCGTTAATACGGCATGTGCCTGTTCGCTGGACAATACTCTTTTCATTTCGGTATCTAGCTCCAACATTTTTTGGGCATACTGTTGTAGCCTGCTCCCCTCTTCTGTCAGTGTAATCCGTTTACCAAGACGCTCAAATAACACTGTAGCAAGCTCTTCTTCTAAAGATTTAATCTGAGCAGTAATACTTGACTGCGCGTAACCTAATTGCTGAGCTGTTTGGGTAAAGCTTAAAGTTTTGGAAGCGGTTAGGAAGGTTTGTAACTGTTTAAGATCCATCGCTTTCACCTCTTAATCGTTTTTTTCGATCCATTCCATCGAAATATTCAGCTTTCTCGATAGCAAAAGGAAGTATACACTATTTGTAATGTGAAATATAGAGGAGGAAAAAATATGAACATCACTGCTTTTATCGGTAGCTCAAGACAACACAGCAATAGTGAGTTACTTGCCGACTATGTATTAGAGGGCGTCCCTCATCAAAAGTTAATAATAAAGGATTTAAACATTCAACCAATACATGATTTACGTCATGATGCACAAGGTTTTCAATTTGTGGATGATGATTACGATCAAATCATTCATGCCCTTTTGACAAGTGACATCGTGGTCTTTGCGACACCGATTTATTGGTATAGCATGTCTGGTATCATGAAAAATATGGTAGATCGCCTGAGTCACGCAATCCGAGATGAACGCTTTCCGCAGTTAAAAGAAAAATTATTGACAACAGAAGCGATAGTACTCGCAGTTGGGGGCGATGAGCCAAAAATTAAGGGATTGCCTCTGATTCAACAATTTCAATACATTTTCAACTTTTTAAACATGCCCTTCTCTTCTTATATACTTGGAGAGGCAAACAAGCCTGGTGACATTGCTAATGATGAGCAGGCTGTTGCACAAGCAGCACTTTTAAATAAGCAACTAAAAACCATGATAAGCACGCTTTGAATGAAACTAGTCAAATAAGAACTTCTATAGAAATATTATCTGCCCGATTTTATCTCTGCATCATCGAATCATTGCTTTCTCGGTCAGTTTCTATATAATTATTCTAGTGAGTAAATTTTGATATAGATTTTTCCATATTAATTTATAAGAATGATGTTTTATCATGAATCATCGTATAGGATAGATTATCTCCGCCGGTAGCAGTGGGAGAGCATTATCGACGTGCAATTTCACCAATTGAACCGTCAAGAACCGGCGGCATCTACAGTTGCGCCGATAGAATACCAATTGTCACTTATATTTCTTTAATATCGGTTCTATTTTGAAGTGAATTGGCTCATTATAAATAAAGAACGAAATAAAGGCGCATTCTGTTACAAGGCATTATGTCCGTTACAACAAAGGAGCACATATGAAAATGCAAACTGAGTTACCCGAAAACTACCAAGATTTAAAAAAGGCTGCCAACTATACTTCGAGCTGGCGTGAGCGCTTGGCTGCTGTGCAGACACTAAGTAGCTTCAAACATGAAAGTGTCATTGACTTACTACACAATCGTGTAAAGGCAGATACAGTGTTCGCTGTACAGCAAGCGGCCTATGAAGCATTAACGAACTTTGGTGAGGATGTACCAACACCTACCCGCCGTAAATTCGAGCTTATCAAAGGTGCCGAAAAAGTATTTGTACGTGTCAAGAAAAGCTTACCTGCAGACCATTCGTTCTCAGACTTCGCGGATAAGTTAAAGCGTACACGCCTTGATGTCTACGATGCCTATGAAGGTGATCAAGGTGAAAACTTCCTACCATGGCTAGAAGCGAAATGGCAAACTATCTAAGTAAGGAAATAAAGTACACATAAGGTTAAAAAAACCAGCAATTAGTACGATTTACTCGTAAATTGCTGGTTTTTTATATGCTTACAATTATTTTTTTCGTTTCCACAACACAATGCCAATAATAACGGCTAATAAAGCAACAATGGCAACAATCCATACTGTGCTTGAGTTTGAGGCAGTTGTGTCAGCCGTTTCACTTGCTTGCTGTTGATCTCTTGGTGTTGCGTTTGTAACTTGTTCTTGCTTTTCATCTGTCGCTGCCTGTGCAGTTGTGGCAAGTTGAATGTATTGTAACGTAGGCGCCGACGTATTCGTTGACTGTGTTTCATGACCATCATGATGATGACCAGCACTCGTCGTCAAAATGGATTTTTCTAATTCTTGACCCACCCAGCTTTTTGCCTCGGTAGCATCTGCAAAAATCCGGGGATGACCAGAAAGCATATATGTTTTACCATCAATTACTAGTCCTGTTTCATCACCTGTTACAACATCGTCAATCGTACCTGTTGGGCCGTATGTAAATCCACCCATCTGAAGCAGTGTGTGCCCTCCCATATCAACATCTATGTTGTCAGTTAAAAAGCCAATATACTGTTCTTTCGTTAACGTTGCATCTGGTTTTTCAATGTCTAGTTTATTATGAAATAATGCCGTGTTGATTTCCTTGTAGGTAATATCTCCTTCTAGTGAAGATACATATTCCTCATTTTTGGCGGCTTGAGCCAATTCATCAACTGTTGCTCCTTCTAGTCCGAAGAAAGCGCCTACCCAGCCAGCAAAATCCTTGCGTGATAAATTTTCACTAGGGTTTAATGCCATATCTGCCCCATTATAGCCAATAAGTCCAGTACTATGGAGAACCATAATTTCCTGTAAATCTGGCGTTGTTGCAGGAACATCTGTATAAAGCATACTTTTATCCATAGTATGCGCATAGGCCGTTGGCGCAAGAAGTAGCGTACTCATCAGCATCATTAATATATATTTTCTCAAAATTATCCCACCTTCCAATGCAATAGTATACATTCTAAATGTGTTGGAAGTATGAAATACGGTACGTTAATGTCACTGGCTATAATTTAAATTTACTGATTTGATCGTTTAAATTTTCTGCCATTTCTGCCAAATTGACAGAACTATTTTTAATTTCATCCATCGAGCTTGCTGCTTGTTCAATCGTTGCAGATGTTTCTTGTATGCCTGCAGCAGATTGTTCGGAAACGGCAGCGATTTCATCGACAGATTTATTGATATTGAGTGTATTTTGGGCGACTTCTTCTAATCTTGAGGACATCGTGACAATGCTCGTTGACATGGCATAAACTGCTTCTGCTATATGATTAAATGTTTCATTTGTAGAAGCGATTTGAGTGGTACCCTTTTCCACCTCACCGTATCCAGTTTCGAGTGATGCTGTAACAATCACCGAATCGTGTTGAATTTTCTGAACGATGCTGGTAATGTCATCAACAGATACAGATACTTGTTCTGCCAGTTTACGTACTTCATCTGCAACAACAGCGAAGCCTTTACCATGCTCACCAGCACGTGCTGCTTCAATGGCCGCGTTGAGTGCCAATAAGTTCGTTTGATCTGCAATAGCATGAATGACTGCCACTATTTTAGAGATTTCTTGGGTTTGTTTACTCAAATTATCTACTTTATGAACCGCTTCTTTAACAATATGATCTATCGTTTTCATTTGTTGTGTGGAAGCTGCCATTAACCCCTTGCCCTCTTCGGTTAAGTGCATCACTTCTTGTGAATATTGATTGACATCCTTACTACTCATATTTACATCAGTGACCTGAGTAGTGAATTCTGTCATGGTTGTAGCCACATCCGAAGCATTACTTGCCTGAATTTCAGTACCACTCGCAATTTCTGCTATTGTGTCGACAATTTGCTCCGTCCCCACCTTTACTTCTGTAGCAGATTGCATCAATTCCTCACTATGTGTTGCTACATGGTTTGACACTGTTTGAATATGCTTTAACAAGCGGTTCAAAATTTCTGACATCTTATTTGTCGCTGTTGTTAGCTGGCCAAGCTCATCACTCGCTTTTGCATCAAGGGCTGGCTCACTTAAGTCGCCTTCAGTTATGCGCTGCATACGCTCTGTCAGGATGATAATTGGTTTAGAAATCCTTCTGGCACTGATTAAGGCCGTAAATATCGCAATGACAACGATAGCGATACCAACAATAACGCTTGTGATTTGCTTACTTTCGCCAGCCGCAATCATATCGGAGCCAACAGCATTAATAGATTGTTTACGTTGTTCTGCCAAGCCTTCATAGCCCTCACGAATTTCAGTCGCTTTCGCATCCATCGCAGCTAAATTTTTCGTTGCCAGCTCGACATTGCCCTGATCATATGTATCGAAAACATCTTTTTGTACATAGCTACTCCATTCTTTCGCCATATCCGAAAACTTCTGAAATTCAGTTGAATGGGAAATCGCTAAACGTTTCTTCTCATTGTCAAGTGCACGTTCCACGTTATGTGTATAAATATCTTTATATTTTTCTTCTCCAGATAATACATAACCCCTAGCAGCTGCAATTCTTACTGCAATTGTGGAGGCTAGTTCATAATCTGTAATTAATAATTGTAATTCTTCATCAACAATTTGTTCTGTTGCGGTGTTATTTTGAGTAATTGCTAAGACATTGTAAGCAATATATACAACAATGACTGCCACTACAATAGTGAATGCAAAAATGATTCTCGTGCTAATAGACTTAAAATTCATTATTAAATTTCCCCTTATTTTTCCTTATATAGTTGAATTACTGCTTCTAAATCTACCTAAACTTTGTATCAGACCAAACATCAAAAAATCATTATTTAACGATATCAATCAGCACTCTTCATACTTCATAAACCATAATTAGCAAAAAATTTTAACTATATTGTACAATATTAGTAATTTACCACTTATAAAACTATTTAGGATGGTTTTAAAATTTAATCTATATTTAGATTAATAATTAAGTGATTTTTGTGTGTTTATAAGCTTTTTTTGATTTTAGTGCCATTGATTTATGGAGCATCGTGCAAAGTATCTGTCACAGGTGTCAAAAGAAATTTTTAAACAACGGAAAATAGGCAGGGTAATACCAAATAAAAAGTTTTAGTACCATACTTTTAGAACTACGTGCTTTTTGCAAAAGTCTTAAATTATTTACTAGAATACGATTGCGAAAGAAAAAAAACATACCAAGCCTTCCATGTTTACACCATAAAAAATCTCCAATTCCGTCTATATAACGGAATTGGAGATTTTTAGCTTAAATAGCGGAAAGCGTTTTGACTTGTTGAATAGCGCAACTGCTATGTGAAATTAATCCCAATAATTAAACATAACATCCCCTAATGTCTCACTTTTAAAATAGGCTGCGTAGAGCCATTCCACATCCGATAAGCTATGAAGTTCCTTATCTCGTGTAAGCAAACTGTTCAATACTTCAGCCTCTAGGCATTTGCGCATTGGAAAGTATTTGTGTAAGTTAGGTTTTGTTAAAAATCGAAAAGTCAGTTCTTTATCACTCATAGCAAACGCCACATATGGCATAAGTTGATGATGAAGAATTGTCAATTGCTCATTGTCTAACTGAATGTCTGCCTGCATATACACAGCACGGGGATCATCCATAAATTGTAAAAGCTTAGAACGTGGTTCACTCGTTACAAGATGATAGACCATAGATTGAAATGACCGCATCTCCTGTTCAATCAAATGCTCTGCATCAAAGCCTGTTATCCCTTTTGTTAAACGCAACTAACCACCCCTTTATTTCTTTCTTTATATGTCTTTCGCTGTCATGCTGGCATAGTCCTGCAATTTCCTCGACATCTATCGTTGTATAGTTGTCTAGTAGAGTCTAGTCGTTGGTGTTTTTGTAATCTTAATCGCCGCGACTTGTTTAGGCGTGTTGCAAACATTGCTTCACTCTGTTTATGCAAAACGGGGGACTATGCGATTCAGCGACTAATCGGTCTGTCACCCAATGGATTAATGAAGTTGATTTTAACGCAAGTACTGTCTTTTGTGCTTTATGGACTGACTGTTGGCATATTCCTCGGTCTCCTCTTAACAAGGATGATGGCCGTTATTGACGAGGGCGCACCAATGGTTTATGACTTCTTCACATTACAAGGATACTGGATCAGTCGCCAAAAATTAAAAAAGAAATTGTAGATATGTAAGCATGAGGCCCTCTAAAATGAGGGTCTTTTTTAGTGATCGAACACGTTTAAATGTATCGCTGCAATTTCGCTACTTGTCCCCTAACTTCTAAAATTCATCGCCCAAAATCTACAATTTATCATGCACCTACAAATAATACAGCCTGCCCAATGGCAATAAAAAAGGCTTCATGTTGGATGGGGCTAGCTTCTTCAATCTGAAGCGTAATGTCAAAATGACTATCCTGAAAACCTGCCTGCCAGCGGGCAATTGGTTGTTCATTTAGTGAAAATACTGACCAGTCCTCCATCTCTTTATTGAGGGTTATTTTTTGCTCGCCGTCTGTAATGATTAAATCTGGAATCATAATTTGCCAGCCATCATAGGCAATCATATAATCTTTTCCAGTAACTAAATCTTTGCCTTGAAAATGAACACGACCACGACGCGACATTTTTTTACATGTAAAAAGAGGATGCCCATCAACCGAACTTGCATCAAAACGTACAAAATATCGGTAATCCATTGAACGATCAAATGCTTTTTTTAGTCTATTGGCGTAAATTCGTTGAACAGTGGACGAGACAGCGCCCGCTTCATTTAAAATCTGTATTACCTCTGTTGATTCAATTGCCGTAGGTTGTTTGTATGTAAAAGTTTTCAATACTTTCGCTCCTTCAAAAACACTCGCTTCGAGTTAAATTTTCTTCTTTTAAGCTAACACAAATTAAGCGTCAAATACAATTCGCCATACTTAGGAATGGCGATGTTGTATTTAACGCTTTCTTATTTCGATTTAATGATTATTCTGCGATGGTACTTCGACAGTAAATGGTTGGAATTTAACCTCTTTCAGAGTTGATTTATCAAACGGCAATTTCGTTTCTTCCCCATTCGGTTGTATTTGTACACCTGATCCACCTGTAGGGAGCATTAAATATGGCGTAATGATTAATGTTGACACATTATCTGAAATTGGATCAAACGTTTTATTGCCACTGAAGACCCATACACCGTCATTAAATTGCCCCTTCAGCCCTCCTGAATGTGAAGTAAGTTCCTTACCTTGTTCATCCGTTATGCGGAATTCAATAAATGAAGCTGCCAATTGAGGATTATCACTATTTCCTGCTTCAGTTGCTTCAAATGCAAGGCCAATACCAGAAGGACTCACGGATACTTTAGAAACATCAAGCTGAATCCCCTGTGCTTGCTGTTGATGATTGACTGGTAACTGGACAATATCGACAATCTTTTTTATAGGGGTTGAAAATTCCCATTTCTCTCCTTCTTTACCTTCCAAAATCAACCCCAATTCAAAGGAATTTGGCATATCATCCGTGACATTAAAAGTCGTAATACCTGTACGAATGGTTGGGCTTAAATTCTCTTCGCCATAGCTTCCCGATCCGCTAAGAAATTTCCCATTCATCTTCAAATCCATACCTGCACCGAAGTACTCATTGCTTAATTCTTTTTCCGATTCAATTTTAATGCCAACAGTAATATTTGTGTCATCATACAGTACTTCATCGACAGTAACAGCAATACCATTGATTATTTGCTTTTCTCCAACCGTTTTTGTTAATCCTTGTTCGCTAGCCTGTTTTAGCCCAAGCAAGCCAGAGTCACCAAACACGGACCCCACGATCGGCAGTTGAGCCAAAGTGCTAGCAAATGTTGGTGATATATATGCTGAGCCTATCATAATACCAAATGCTGCAGCCGCGCTAGCCACATATAATAAGGGTGTACGTCTACTTCTTCGTGTTACGTGTCGTGGTGTTTGATTCATATTGTTTTGCTCCTCTGCTTGTTGAATACCTTTGGTAATGGCTGTTCGTACCTCGTCTCTCGGGAATTCTGGAAAGCTACTCTTATGATTAAATGAATCTTTCATTGTATGTTGCGCTCCTTTCTAATTCTCGTTTTAAGTGTTTTTTTCCACGATGTAAATACGTTTTGATTGTGCTTGAAGGCTTATCCATCATTTGTGAAATTTGTTTAATCGGTAAATCATGATAATAATATAAAATAAGTGCCATTTGATGGGCGTGACTCAAGTGCTGTAATGCCTCTGATAAATCAATGGGATTACTGATTTCAGTCGGTTGATGATTTAAACGTTTTAATAGCTCACCTTCTTCATAAGGAATGATTCTTTGCCCTTTTTTCAACAAACGATAACACTCATGAATTAAAATACGAAACAGCCAAGTAGAAAAAAATTCTGGGTGCTTGAGCTGTTTAATTGTTAAATAAGCCTTACACGCTGTTTCTTGAATAGCATCCAGTGCATCCTCTTTTTGTCCTACATAAGAAAGTGCTGTATAGTACAGCTTTTCTTCCTCTAAACTTAGAAGTTGTTCAAACGCTTCCTTGTTTCCTGCAATCGCTTGTTTCACGATAGATAAATCATGTTCCATGCTGTTTCCCTCCGTTCAATACTTAGAGTCTTTATATCCGATAAAAGGTTTCACTTTTATGCTTTTTCTTTTTTTACTTCAAATCATAAATACTTTTCGCGGTCAAGAGCGTAGTTGCATCGGAACAATTTGTTGTGGTCTCACATTGTCACAAGACATCTTAGACTTCGTCCCACCTAATGATCTCTCCACTGTCTCTTGTGCGCAGAATACATACCAAATCTAAAACTTAGGATTGAAGATGAAACACAAAAAAGTAGCCTACTCTTTGAAAAGTAGCCTACTAAAACTAATCTATTTATCTAACTTGAACGTAACATCGCCAACGCCCATTTCCGAATTTACCTCGAGTACGACATCTGCATGTTCATATGCTTCATTTACATAAACACCTTTACCTTTTGCAATAAACCCTTCTACACTCGAAGACCCTATCCCTTTTTCAGTTGTAAGCTTTACGCCGACTTTCGATGGTAAAATGACCGTTGTTTGACCAACACCAGTTTCAATGTTCGTTTCAAAGCTTTTTTTCCAATCACCACCTAAATTTACAGCAAGATCACCTACGCCTGTTTCAATATCTAATTTTTCAAGCTTCAAGCCCTGTAAATCAAGATTTGCCATAGACGCACCTGTTTCAACGGAAAGATTCATTGGAATATCCTCATTAAGTGTTATATTCCATTCATTTTTCACATTCGAAATACCAAATTTTGTGGAGCCTTTATGTTCAATAACCACTTCTCCCGTTTGCCCATGAAGATCGTAGCTAACCTTTGGTGCTAGTTTATTTATGTTATATTGAGCAGTCCCTTCAACCCAGTCCTTCGCTCCTTTTGTAACCGTCATTTCCCCTACTCCAAGATTTAATTCTACATCTAACTTCTCAGCCTTATCCTTTTCAACTAAGATGGATTCTTCGTTGTTTTTCCCAGGAATAATTGAGTTACACCCCGATAGAACAAGTATTGAAGCACTCATAACTAAACCGATTCCCACAAATTTCTTCAAATTAATTACCTCCTGATATATAATCTTCCAATAAATCCATTTTATCGAAATATCGATTTTTAAATAACGACCCTCCGCTTTAAATTCTTCTAAGACCTGAGACTTAGAAAGTCGTCATTTAACGATTTCCTCCCTATCCATCACTTAATTGATATGCAACCTAACAAAGAAGTTGAACCTCAAATCACATCACTTTTGACATGTTCACGCTGTAGGGATACTATTTCAATTAGCTGGATAGGTGAAAATGCTAGAAGGTTCATAAAATTTGTAGACATTTCCTTCGTCATCAATAGCGTTAACAGTAACTTCAGGACAATTAGCATTTGTCGTTAGACCGACGAACAATGAAAAAGTTTCATGAAAAAATTCATTTTCCATGAAACTTAAATTGTTGAACGATTCTTTTAGCATTTTTCTTTTTTATTACACAAAAGGGATTTCATTTCCCTCCAACAAAGCCTTTAAATTGGCGAGTGATGCCTCATAACCGCTCGTGTTGAATGTTACAGTTGTTTTTCCCATGTCATCTGCCAATGAGATGGCTATTAACGTTTCAGGTAAATCTAAGTAAAATGAAAATTGCTGATGCATAGTTACATTTTTTATCGTTAAGGTCATCGGTAACTTCTCAGTCAATTGATTATGGCTATTAGGTATTAATGTAAAAATAATCTGTTCACCTGCTGCTAAATGAGGAATTTCCCATATTGAACCAGGCGCATACCATTTTGTTAGCAGCTCGGCATCCGTAATGGCCTGCCAGACTTTTTCTAGACTTGCATCAATCGAAATTGAACTTTTATTTTCTTTGTACGCCATCATAGACTCCTCCATTAGCAGCATTATGCTTTTTCGTATGAATGATCATTTTAACATATTTTAAGCGTTTTATCACAAAATTCCAGCTCTATTCTAGACAGCATCCCTATTTGTACTTATTGTCGCTCGGTATAAATTCACCGCCCCTAACGCTACAGCGATTGCTACCAAATCCAATGCTAGCTGATAACTATGTAATACAATGACCATGAAACCATAAAAAGTTGGTGCTATGACGATAAAAATTTGATTTAAAGTTAAAGCAGCACTCACTGTTAGCCCTACATAACCTGGATTGGATTGCTCTGTAACACAAGCTATAAACAAGGAATACCAGCCGATTGCTACGAAGCCTAGGAGGAAGCAGAAGAAGTGCATCAGCATCTCCAATTGCATCACAAATGGTAACATTATAGTAAAAATAACAGTGCAAACCATTACAATGAATAATAATTTTTCTCTATTGTGCTCAAAGAATTGATCACTTAGCCATGCAATGACTACTCTTCCTATCATACCCCCTACTAAGATTAAGCTTAAATACATCCCTGCATCGATTAATGAATAACTGCCTTCTTGATGCAAATAACTCATAAAATGAGCAATGAGTATCATCTGTAATGACATCATCGTGATGCCTACGATATATATGGGGTAAAGCACTTTATTATTTTTAATAGTTATCATTTTTTCTTTAAAAGATACGGATTTAGATACTGACACTACGGTTTCTTTTGGTTCTTTATACGCTAATAAGAAAAGAATACCTCCAGCAATGGCTACAAAGCCTTGCACGATATGTACCGCAGACAACTCAAAATGATTATACGTATAAGTAAGGATGACAGATGCCAAGGCCCCTCCTATTGGAATTCCAGTTTGTCGGATACCCATAGCTAGCCCTCGATGTTTGTCGGGAAACCATTTGACGATGGCCGTACTGCCCCCAGTTTGAGCACTTCCGTACCAGATTCCTACCACTAATAATAACAGTAACAACACCGAATAATGATTTACCATCACAAGTGTTAATGCAGAGAGCCCTAATAAAATAGTCCCCCAGCCAATGATTTGTTTCTCTCCTTTTTTATCCATTAAGTGACCAAATACGAGCATGGAAAACATTGGTCCTATATTGACTGTTGAAACAATAAATCCAGCTTGTAATGAAGTTAAGTTCCATTCAACCTGATAAAACGTAGCGATTGGCCCCATCCCATATGTCACAAAAGTTGCTGCTGTTTGACAAAGTGTAGCCACCAATACGATGAACCATTTATAATATGTATTCATCCAAGCTCCTCCAATTTCTATTTCTACACCAATTTATTAGTTCGGTATAATGTAAGTTACCTAGAGTTTACGTTGGATACGACAACGCGTAAAATAGAGGAAAATGATAGAACCTATCAAAAATTTTAATAGGGTGTGTGACATACTAAATGAACATCGAAGAAATTGCATTAAAAATTGAATTATTACAACGTCAAAATTTAAGTAAATCCGCCGAAATCACTAACTATACACAATCTGCGCTTACATCTAAAGTAAAAAAAATGGAGGCAGAGATTGGGCAAGCTGTTTTTAAACGTACACCCCATGGTTTAAAAATTACCGATGTCGGCATTCAGTATAGAAACTTTTTACAGCTACTCACCCAAGAATATGAAGAATTTTTACAAGCCATTGGTTCACAGCAAATGACAACAAAAGTGAACTGTGGCGCATCCCATACAACGATCAAAATTTACGGTGCAACTATCGTCAATACCTTGCATACAAATAACATTCCACTAGATGTTGATTTCACTGTCGAATCTAGTAATTCCTTAAATGAAAAAGTACACAATGCTGAACTGAATTGTGCACTCACTAGTAAACCGATTAAAATCTATCCAGACGTTCACTATGACTTCATAACGACTGAAACATTCGAAGTGATATCTCATAATAGGCATATTATTAATTTTCAAGAGCGTCCAACGCTCACCCTGCTTGTCTTAAGTAAAGGCTGTATGTATACGCGTGCTGTCGTCGAATGGCTAAAGAATCATGATATTCCATATCATATGAAAGAGATAAAGTCCGTTAGTAGTATTCTAGATTTTTTGCAAATGGATAATAGCATCGCCGTGTTAAATTCAAAGCTCATTGACCTCTATCATTATTCAGAAATACATTATTACAAATTACCACAATTAGAAAATGTGATAAATACCGTGTTTATTTACAGAAAAAATGAAAGTAATGACCCTACAATAATTCAACTAAAACAGGTTATTGAATCTATTCTGGAGCGTGCTAAAGAAGGTCTATAATTTATAGGAAGCCCATTTGACTAACGCTAGGTCAAATGGGCCTTTTTTACAAAATCATCGCTAACTTGGACAATTTTGGGGTTAATCGGACACTCTCTCAAATTATCGACATTACACTTACCTTTATACAAACCTAAAGCAAAATGTTGTGCCTTCCTCATTCGACTGTAGAGTATAGTTGATTTGGAGTATGTTAGCGATATCTTCAATAATGTTTAAGCCTAATCCAGTTGTTGTACGATTGCCATCAAAGCCGATACCATTATCTTTTAGGCAGACTATACCATTTTCAATGCTGACCTCAAGTTTTGTAGCTTTTGAGTGCTTCAATGTATTTTGAAAAATATTATCAAACATCCTTTGCAACCATAAATCATTACTATTCCATAGTAAATCTTTATCGAATGATTGAAAGACTAATTCGATGTCATGAATACTGTATAAGTAACTCCACTTTTTTAACATGGTTGTCAATAATTCAGACACATGGACGTCGTCGTTTACAATATAAGAATTTTCGATTGTCTCCATTGTTTGCACATTAAAATCATTGGTTAAATCGGCGATATATTGAATTTGCTTATTTAATGACTCTACTATTAGAGGTTGTTCCTGATAGTATTCTTCTAAATAGAATAATTGCAGCCGGATAGCCGTTAAAGGTGTATTAATATCGTGTCGTAATTTATTGAATACTTCCTTTTGTAGCTCATGTTGTTGTTTAAGTTGTAGTTCGCGATAGGTTGTTCTTTCAATTAATAGATTTACCGATTTAATGAGTTCTCCGATTTCATCTTCACTAGGAACATCTAAAGTATCGGGGATTTTCTCATCGCTCGCTAGATGGCGAATAGTTTTATTTAACATGTTTATTTTAGAGAGTAGCGCGTTAATTGACTTCGAAAATAAAATGGCTAATAATACGAGCGATAAGAAAAAGACAATTAACATTGTTGGATAAGCAAAAGACTGATGAAAAGGTATGCCCTGATTCTTGGTCTTAAAGGCGATATCATAGATGATTGACATCGCTATACTAATTACTAACAAAACTAACGGTACACTAATAATTGCTGAAAATAATATTAACTGGTATTTTGTTTTTAGTTTCATTTTTTACGATAGGTATTTAATCTATACCCTTCCCCATATATATTTTGAAGAATATCACCGGATGTATCATTAATTTTTGTCCGTATTTTTTTTATGTGAACGTTGACGATATTGTGATTGCGATTTTCAAGTGGCCATAAATAATCAAAGAAATGGTCTTTTGTTAAAACTCGATCCCTGTTGTCGTATAAATAAAAGAAAATTTTACGTTCAATTGCCGTCAATGCTATCTCATCATGGAGGCTATGATTAAAAACCTTTTTATGTTCTGCATCAATATATAGATGTTTAATTTGTGAAAAGGTACCATAGTGATGTTCTAACATTTTCTGCATTCTCAGTAGCAGCTCTCTCGGATCAAAAGGCTTTGTCATATAGTCCTCACCAATTGTTAAACCTTGAAGCTTGCTATCCATATCATTACGAGCAGATAGAAAAATAATCGGAATGTTTAATCCTAGCTGTTTAATTTTCTTTGTTAGTTGATAGCCGTCTTCACCGGGTAGCATCACATCCATAATGACTAAATCCATCTGAGGTATGAGGGTCAGTAACTCTTTCCCATCTGTTAGCCAACATACTTGATAGTCTTCCCGTTGCAAAATTTTTTGCAACAAATCACCAATCATTAAATCATCTTCAATCAGTAAAATATTATATCCCTTCATCACTTCGGCCTTTCTTTTTTGTCGACTTTTGACTTGATAAATGCCTGGCTAAGATCATATATCTCATCAGGCTTATACAAATAAATACTATGTGTGCCACTAACTTCTACGACTTCCGACGTATTCAATTGTTTGGCAAAGTCTCGATAATCTTTGCTTTGTTGTTTGGTATATTTTGAATTTTTATTTTGTTCGGCAATGGCATCAATAAATAAAATAGGTGTCTCTTTTGGCATTGGTAGATAAATTGATTTCTGACTATTTTCGTCAGCATGCAATAACTCTTCCTTCATATCATTATTAAAAAATTGTTTAAAAGAAATAGCTTTATATATTTCTTTTTCCTCTTTTGTTAAAAAAGATTGCTTCATTACTTCAGGATTATATGTCATCTCAGGCACTAATCGATGCAAGCCCAATTTCGTTAACAAATTGACGCCTCTTACGGTCCATCTATTAGCTAGACTCATCTTATGTGTTACGTATTGCTGGGGTAAGCCAATATCAAGAGCAATAATGGCTTTGATCTCTTGTGGATATTTTTGCGCCCAATATATCGCTTCTATACCTGATAATGAATGTGGCATTAAAATGTACGGTGGCTTATTTCCACTTTGTAAGAGCGCTTCCCTCGTTTGTTCTAACATTGTATCGATATCCCTAGCATCATTAAATACATCACTGTAACCATAACCAGCTCTTTCCATAACCGCAATCTTATTTTCCACTAAAAACTTGCTATACAGACCTTTCATTTCATAGATAGGTGCGGCAATTCCAGAGCCCGCCATCAATACATAAGTGTCTTTGCCATCTCCCTCGTTATAAACATTTATTTTTTTATCATTTACCTTAACGAGCGACCCCTCATCTGTAAGAAGGGCAGATTCCTTCATTAATTGATAGTGATGATAACTAAATATGGATACTAATCCAAGTAAAATAACAGCTATTAGCCATATCATCAGCTTCTTTACGACTTTGCATATTGTTTTCATCGAATTCTCCTCTCATCTTATAACGAAAGAATAAACGATAAAAATAAATTTCTAATTAATTTTTCTGTATTTCATGATTGTAGTTTAGAAACGCAACTACCTGTCCCTTATTTTGGAAGTGCCTGAAAACACTTCACAAAGATTTCCTGTGTTAAATCTTCAGAAATCGCCTGGTTTTTCACATAAGCATAGACAAGTTGTAGAAGTTTCTTGCCCATACTCTTGCATAATATCATCCATGATATGTCCTGAGTTCTCTCAAGTGGCTAAAGTTAGTTCATCCACGTATGCTCCTCCTTTTCAATCATTAGACGAGTGCCAAATGTAAGAAGTTTGCAAATAAAAACAACCATTGATCAAATGTTGATAAATGATTGTTCTTATACCTAGATTCACGTTTTTTCTAAATTTGTTAGGAGTATCCAATAAATCTATAATTTTCCATAACGTCTACTTTCATCCACTCTACTTAGCCATTCGATGATATGGCCATTAAGCAAAACCGCTTGCTCAATTTGCAAGTTATGCCCGGCTCTATCTAACACAGCAAATGTCGCTCTTGGAAAATTATCTAGAGTATCAAATGCGTCTTTATATCCAACCATTGAATCTTGTCTTCCTAGCAAAAAAACACAAGGTTTCTCGAACACCAACTCATCTACACTAAATGAAAATCCATAGTTTTTCTGGAGCTGTTCTAAGAATGCATGGTTGGCTATTTGACAGCCTGCTAACACTTCATGCATGTAGCGATTCCAATTATATTCATCAAGTACTACTTGCTTTGAAGCGAAATCTTCACGTTCCGCTTTTGATAGTTTAGTCAAAAATTCAGAATCAGAAAAAATATTTGTATGCATCGGAAGTGTCCTATGTTGTTTTTCAGGAATAATCATCGGGCAAATAAATGCAGCACCCATAATTTTTTCAGACTGTTGCCTAATAACGCCTCTTGTTAAGTAACCGCCATAGGATTCCCCCACCAACAAATAGGGCTGATTTGGTATGACTGCGTCTATGAAATCGATGACTGCTTGGAGCATTCCATCTGAATGACGAATGGCTTTATAGTCCTTTGTTCGACCCATTCCTGGAAGATCAATGTAGATTCTTCTCCATCCAGTCCGTTCATCAAAAATTCGCTCCATACAACCTTTCATTAATCGATGGTCTGGCGAAAATCCATGTATCATGATTATCGGTATCCCTGTACCAATATCTTCATAGTAAAGATTCGCATTCTTAACTTTACAATATGGCATATTCGTTACCTCCAGTTGAAATAGTCTAATGACGACACGCTTTATTGAAAAAAGTGCAGTCTAAGTAACTGTTATTTTTTTATTGTAAATCATAACTCAGCACTCTCTAGCAGCAGTTTTTGTTGTAAATTGCTGTAAATACCTTGTTTTTGCATCAGTTGTTGATGATTGCCCTGCTCAACAATTTCGCCCTGCTGGATGACCAGAATTTGGTCAGCATTTTCGATTGTTTTCAAACGGTGAGCGATGACAAAGCTAGTGCGTCCTTGCATTAAATGCTGGAGCCCTTTTTGAATATCGACTTCTGTTTGTGTATCAACACTAGATGTGGCCTCATCTAAAATTAAAATATCGGCATTTTCTAATATTGCGCGTGCAATGGCCAGTAATTGACGTTGGCCCTGACTTAAATTTGCTCCACCTGCTTGTACAGCTGTATCGTATTGCGCTGGTAAATACTTAATAAAATTGTGGGCATTGGCAATTTTCGCGGCTTCCTCTACTTCTGCATCTGTAGCATCTAGCTTGCCAAAACGAATATTTTCCCGAATTGTCCCTGAAAATAAGTACGTATCCTGCAACACAACGCCAACTCTTTTACGGATTGTCGCCATTTTGTAATCCTCAATATGATGTCCATCGATTAAAATTTCACCTGCATCGACATCATAAAAACGAGTGAGTAAGTTAATAATCGTTGTTTTTCCTGAACCCGTCGGACCAACCAGTGCAATTGTGTCGCCAGCCTTAGCATCGAAGCTAATTTTTTTCAACACTGGCTTTTCTGGTATGTAGCTAAACGATACCTGATTGAATGTGACATCACCCGTTAATCGCTCACATTCAAGTGCATTCTTTTTGTCAGCCACTTCTGACGGTTCATCTAATATTTCAAAAACACGTTCCGCTCCTGCAATCGCTGACTGAAATGTATTCAGTAAATTCGAAAGCTGGTTCAGCGGACGGAAAAATTGACGTGTGTACGTAACAAATGCTGCGATAATGCCGACTGAAACAAGTCCTTTTACCGCTAAAAATGCACCTGTTCCTATTACAACAGCCAACCCCAAGTTATTCATAAAGTTATTGATAGGACCAAGCAAGCCAGAAGTAATTTCCGCGCGCTGTGCTGAATGGCGCAGATGCTCATTTTGTTTATGGAAAGATTCAATTGTCTGTTGTTCTTTGCCAAAAAGTGTGACAACCTCTGCTCCAGTAATCATCTCCTCAATATAGCCGTTGAGTTTTCCTAAATCACGTTGACGTGCCGCATAATTTTTCCCACTGCGTTTAACAATTTGCTTTGTTGTAAAGACGATAAGTGGAATAATGATTAGGGTCACAATTGCTAATTGCCAACTAAGTGAGAACATGGCAATACTAACGCCAATCACAGTTAAGATCGACGAGACGATTTGCGTGACACTTTGTGCCAGAGCTGTATTTAAGTTATCAATATCATTCGTCACACGACTCATTAAATCTCCGAGGGCACGTTGGTCGAAAAATTTCAGTGTTAAAGATTGAAGCTTTTTAAAGAGCTCTAGACGTAATGTACGAATCGTTTTCATGGCCACATGAATCATGACATATGTCTGTAACCACGTAAAAATAGATGCTACTGTAAAAATAACTGCAAGCACTATACCAAGACGAATTGTGCCTGCAATGTCCTTTTGCATGATATATTCATCAACAATATGACCGATAAGATAAGGACCAGCTAAGCTTAATATCGTTGAGGCGATGACAAAAAATATCGAGAAAAACAGCCCTATTTTTTGCTGTTTCACATATTGCCATACCCGTAAAATTGTTGCTTGTTGATCGGCTGCTTTTTCAACTGGTCCACCCATACGAGGCCCTCGACCAAAATTCATTTGCTTCGGTTGACTTTGACTCATTGTTGTTCACCAGCCTTTTGTTGCGAAGCGTAAATCGCTTGGTAAGATTCATTTTCCTGCAATAATTGTTGATGTGTACCTTGACCAACAATTTCGCCGTCCTCCAACACTAAAATGAGGTCTGCCTGTTGAATAGAGGCAATTTTAGAGGCCACTATAAATGTTGTTGTATCTCGGAAATTGTCGTTAATTGCCTGTTGAATATGTTTTTCTGAGGCACTATCTAGCGCGGAAGTTGTATCATCTAATACTAAAATGGATGGTTGTCTTACAAATGCACGCGTCAAGGCTAAACGTTGTTTTTGCCCACCGGAGAGGTTTGTCGCTCCTTGTGAAAGTTCATGTGCCATACCTTTTTCAAGTTGGTCCACAAACTCAGATGCACAAGCTGCATCGAGTGCTAGCTGTAATTCATTCAGGGTTGCCTTCTCTTTACCAAGACGTATATTTTTTTCAATGGCCCCTGAAAAAAGCATAGCCTTTTGTGAGGTAAAACCAATATGTTCTCGTAAAGTTGTCAAAGCGTAATTTTTTAATGGTTTACCATCTACTAGTATGCGCCCCTCTGTAGGATCAAAAAGACGCGGCAGTAATTTTACTAATGTTGATTTACCACTTCCCGTTTTACCGATGATACCTACCGTTTGCCCAGCTTTCACAGAAAACGTGATATTTTTTAGTACATCTTCTGCTGTTTCATAATAACGATAGCTCACATTTTCAAAAGTAACTTCCCCATGAATGTCTGTATGCAGTGCTCGTTCCGCTTCTTTCACCGCTACTTCTTTATTCAACACATCCACAATGCGCTCGCCGGATGGCAATGCGCGTGCGATTTGCATAAGCACCATACTGGATGACATGAGTCCATTTAAGATGATTGTCAAATAGTTAATAAAAGCAAGAATAACACCGACTTGCAATGTGCCAGCTTCTACTTTTATAGCCCCCAGCCAAAGTGCGACAACTATCCCCATGTTGACAATGAACATCGTAAAAGGTACAAGGACGCCAACAATTTGCTCCGCGGTAATAAAGCGCTTTGTGAGTGTGTCATTTTGCACGCCAAACTGCTCAACCTGTTGTTGCTCTCGACGAAACGCCTTTACCACGCGTATCCCCGCCAAATTCTCTTGAAGCTTGGTATTAACACCATCAATGGCCTCTTGCACTTTGCGATATAGCACGCCCGAATATTTTGTAAAAAAATACATCGCCACAATCAAAATCGGCACAATCACAAGTAAAATTGAAAAAAGCTCACGAGCTGTCACAAAAACAATAACAACTGCGCCAATAAACAATAGTGGTCCGCGCACAAAAATACGCAACGTCATCATGAATGCGCGCTGCACACTTTCCACATCACTCGTTAAGATGGTAATAAGTTTACCAGTCGTAAACGCATCCCGTTCTTTTGCGGAATAGGTCATCATCTTTTCATATAGCTTCTCTCGCACATCTGAGGCAAAGTTAATGGCTGCCTTTGAGCTATAGATGGAACAACCAAGGCCCCCAACAAGCCCTAGGACAGCACTCATAATCATCCAAACGAACATCTTTAGCACGTATGCATTGTCGCCATTGGCAATACCTGTATCAATCATATGTTGCATGATTGTCGGCTGAATTAAATCCATTGTCACCTCAAGCACCATTAATAACGGTGCAATAAGTGTAAAAAATTTATAGGGCGCCAAAAACTGCCCTAATTGTTTAACTGCTTGCATGTATTCGTCCCCGTTCCTTATGTATCCATTCGTTGTTCATTATAACTGAAAATCATTCCCATTTGCGAAAGTTTTTTCGTGACATGTAATATAAGTAGTACCAATAAATTTTTGAAGCAGCGCAGTTATATGCTTGCGGGCGACTGAGGTGGAGCTGTGCGTTTCCTTGCGCGACCCGAGCGCTTCTATGACTGATCCGAACTTTTCTTTTTCTTGCATCTCTCTATCTCTAGGCACAAGACATGAAAAAGCCACGCAAGCTTTCGCCTGCGTGGTCCTCTGTTACAAATCATCAAAGCCGTTATCTTCTACATTGACTTTCACATATTGACGTGAACGTTGCTCAAAGAAATCGGTTTTCCCTAAATCAACATCTTCGTAGGCTTTAATCCATTTCAATGGATTTTTGCGATAGCCCTCGAATGGACGCTCCACTCCTAGTTGATTACAACGAACATTGGCATAGAAATGGACATAATCATGGACATCATCAACATCTAGACCATCTATCTTGTCACCAATTACTTCATTCGCCCAGTCGATTTCCAGCTGTACCGCCTCGCGGAAGATATCTTGCACACGTGCTGCTCTTTCTGGTGTATCGTATTCAGGATATTCCTCTAATAATTCTTGATAAATTTTCACAAAAAGATCGACGTGGAGTTGTTCATCGCGATTAATATAATTAATCATCGTCGAGGATGCGACCATTTTTTGATTGCGTGCTAAATGATAGAAGAAGGCAAAGCCTGAATAGAAAAATAGCCCTTCTAAAATGACATCGTAAACAATCGCTTCAAGCATATTTTCAACGGTTGGTTCCTCAGAGAAGGCTTGATAACCTGTAATGACAAAATCATTGCGACGCTCTAGTACTGGCTCTGTGCGCCAAAAGTCGAATGTGCGGTCCTGTTCATCTTTGTTCACAATACTTGAGAGCACATATGAATAAGAGTGGTTATGAATAACCTCCTGCTGCGCTAAAATAATCATCAGGGCATTGAGACTAGAGTCGGTTAAATAATCTGCCACTTTACCAGCAAAATCCGTTTGCACGCTGTCTAATAGAGCAAGTAAACCAATAATTTTTAGGAATGATTCCTGTTCATCCGCCGATAACTCAGGAAATTGCTTCACATCGTTGCTCATATTGATTTCGAATGGTGTCCAAAAGTTACCTAGCATTTTTTTATATTTTGGGTACGCCCAATTAAAGCGCACATCATCCCAGTTTAAAATATTTGAAGAACGCCCGTTCACAATCGCAGTCGAACGGTTTGGCGCTTCCTTATCCATAATTTGTCGTTTTGTAATTGTCGTCATTTGTTATTCCTCCTAGCTTGCACAAGACTCACATTCTAGCAACTCTACGGATGTCGAACGCACATAATAAGTCGTTTTTACACCACTTGCCCAAGCATTTAAATGCAATGCGAGTAAATCCTTCGCTTTAATGGTATTTTGAACGTATAAATTAAGTGATATACCTTGGTCAATATGACGCGCACGCGCTGCATTTTGCTTAATCGTCCAATTTTGGTCAATGAAATAAGCAGATTTATAATACCAAGTCGTCACAGGCGATAAATCTGGTACTGTTACTGGGATTTTATAGTCCTTTTTCTCCTCGGAGTAACTCTTTTGGAAAATAGGATCAATCGTTGCAGTACTTCCAGCTAAAATAGATGTCGATGAATTAGGTGCAACTGCCATCACATAGCCATTACGCATACCAGTTGTTGCCACATCCGCACGTAATGCCTGCCACTTGTCACTGCTATAGCCACGTTTCTCAAAGTACGTCCCCGTTTGCCAATCCGAGCCTTCAAACAATGGATATGCTCCTTTTTCACGTGCTAGTGCATTGGATGCACGAATCGTTAAATAAGCAATTTCTTCATAAAGCTTGTCCGCATAGTCTACTGCCTCATCTGATTCCCATTGTATTTCCTTCAAAGCCAGTAAATGATGCCAGCCAAATGTACCGAGCCCAATGCCACGGTATCGAGCGTTCGTCCGCTCTGCCTGTTTAACTGGAATTGTATTTAAGGCAATGACATTATCGAGCATACGAACTTGAATTGGTATCAAACGTTCTAAGACATCAGCTGGTACAGCCTTCCCTAAATTCACAGAAGATAAATTACATACCACGAAATCTCCTGGCTTACGGCGAGTAACGATGACATCATCCTCTAAAGTAATCGACTCAAATTCAGTAGCCGACATGTTTTGGAAGATCTCTGTACATAGATTCGAACTATAAATCATGCCCTCATGCTTATTTGGGTTCATACGATTTACTTCATCACGGTAAAACATAAACGGCACACCCGTCTCCAATTGAGAACGCATAATACGCTTCATAATATCAATAGCCGGTACAACTTCACGGCTTAGTAACGGGTTAGCAATACATGCCGAATATTTTTCTCGGAACGAGCCATCACCCTTTTGTTCATCATAGAAATCTTCAAGGGAAAAGCCCATTACCTCACGTACTTCATGTGGATCAAATAAATGCCAATCCTCTCGTGCCTCAACTGCTTCCATAAATAAATCTGGTAAGCAAAGCCCCGTGAAAATATCATGTGCACGCAGTCGCTCATCTCCGTTATTCAAGCGTAAATCTAAAAACGTAAAGACATCCTTATGCCAAACATCCAAATACACCGCTATTGCACCTTGTCGCTGTCCTAACTGATCTACCGATACAGCTGTATTATTAAGCTGTTTTATCCAAGGTAACACGCCACTTGACGCACCTTTAAAGCCTTTAATGGATGAGCCACGACTACGGATTTTGCCCATATAGACGCCAATGCCACCGCCATATTTCGATAATGTTGCGACATCTGTATTCGTGTCATAAATACTTTGCAAGCTATCATCTACTGTATCGATAAAGCAACTAGAAAGTTGGCCATGTGTTTTCCCTGCATTGGATAAAGTCGGCGTTGCAACGGTCATATATAAATTACTCATGGCCCAGTAAGATTCACGAACTTTAGCTAAGCGATTTTCAGTCTCATCTTGCATGAGCGTCATCGCGATGACCATCCATCGCTCCTGCGGTAGCTCCACTGGCGTTTTTGTATAATCACGTACCACATAACGATCCATTAATGTTTTTAACCCAATATACGTAAACAGCTCATCTCGGCTTTGTTCTAAATATGATGCTAGTTCCATTAGCTCCTGCTCACTATACTTTGTTGTTAAACATTGGTGATAAAGTCCAGCCTCTGTATATTTTGCGAGCTGGGCTGGAAATACGTTATAGACATCTTCCACAGCTACACCTCTACGCATAGCAAATTGATCGTATAACTTCTCTAAATAAATTTGTGCCGCAACAAAGGTCCAGAAGGGTTCATCTTCGTCAATTAGACTAAGCGTTTGTAAAATCATCGCATCCGCCCATGCTTCAAACGTGGCATTGTCGTTTTTTCGTAGCCATCGATCCGATAACCTTACAAAACTTTCAAGTTCATCCTCCATATAACTTATCTTTAACTTAGCAATTTGTTGTTCAATTTGAATTGTCATTTACACATTCTCTCCCTTTCTACCTTCAGACAACACAAAAAGCGATCACACAACATGTATCTGTTGCGGGATCGCTTTAAATCGGAAATGGAAATGAAGGACATGTACACATCAAAGTGGACAAATCTCTCGCCTCCACTTCTCAATCCCCGAAGAATGTGTTGCTGTCTTGAACAAATCGGCAGGTCTCCTGGCTCATGCTTCCTCCAAACGATTGCCTTCCCGTTAATCACAGTGGCATTGTCATCATTTGTCAGCACTTACAGTTGCGGGGACAGCTTCGGCTTAAGATTGCTCTATTTCCGAATTCCCTTTTAAACCAATATGGTACCGCTCGTCCAAATACTATATATTGTGTTTTAACTCCTAAACAAATCTAACATATTGTGTTTCTTGTTGCAATAGGCGTTTCGAACCTTGCATTTGTTAAATCATATTTATTGCTCGATGCAAGCCCTATAACCATGCAGTTCTACGTAGTTTCTCAAAATTTCTAGCAAAAATTTTTTCGGCGAGATGCTCTTTTTCTGGATGTACACCTAGTAAAATAACCGCACATGGACCTGCTGTTTTCTTAGTATCCAAAGAACTTTTTACCTGCTGGTCGCCAAAAAGTCGGGTGAATTCTACTTGTAGACCTTTTGACCCTACAGGCCATACCTGCTGTACAATTTCTTCGCGCCATGCAAAAAAAATAGGTTGGAGTTGTGCAACATCGTCTGGCTGCGCAAGGACTTCATTTCCAACAAGTGGAAGGCCGTAAGTGTACCAAATCAGCTTGTCACGCTCATAAATTGTACGATTTTGCTGCGCACCAAGCATAGTTAAGGATAAACCTGATTGTAACGTTGGCATATTGGATTCTGAGCTACCATCAATCTGTGGACAGTCAACACCAATTTCATCAAATATCTGCTCAATACCAGAGACATAGCGCGCCCAAGCAGCATCCCCTGAGAAATTGGCAAGTAGTATATGCAGAGGCATCGCATTCGCCGCAAGCTGTTCTAAAAAAGTCACACGAGCTGTTAAGTAGGCCGTTAGTGTATCAGACGCAGCTACAACATCTTGAGGCTTCTCGCCAATGGCCGCGGCATTATCCGTTGTGGCAATCAGTGCACCAACTTTTACGGCATTTCTCAATGCGCTCGCCCTGCTTTACGTACGAACACTTTGGCAAGTATCGGCATTACTACAGCGACGATTACTAAGTTAATGACTGTTGCCATGAAAATGCTTGCTAATGATCCCCAATAAAATGCTGGGCTAATGATGAAGTAAAACGGTAGTGGTGAAACGATACCATTTAATAAAAGTGCAACTGGCCATTTCCAGAAATGTAAGCCTCTTTTATGCATCATACCGAATACCCAAACTACAATAAACATTTCGACTGCAATAATAATATGCAGAGGGCCTAGCTGAAAGCCAGATGTTAATGCTGAAATAATATGTCCAATTGAGCCAGCAATACCTGCTAAGACAGGCGATAAAAACACAACACTTAAAAATGCAGGTGCTGAGTCGAGTGCCGCCGTTGATACAAACGACGGAATTTTAATGACTGCCCCGACTGCACAAATAGCCGCAACCATCGCAGTTAACGACAAGTTCATTAATTTTTGTCGATCCATTCCATATCCTCTTTTCTTGTTATAGGTTGACATATTTTCAGGAAAGTTCCTTGAGGCAAAGTCTATAACTAGTAAGTGACACACCACATCCTAAATCATTTGAGATGTTCACCGATGCCATACCAAATACGAACAACTTGTTCGGCTTCAGTAAATAATGCTTGGTACAGACGTCCACAAGTGTCACGTAATAATCGTGCCTGTTTTTCCATCGGCACAACACCACGCCCCATATCGGTCACAATTATAAACAATGTACAATTTTCTTCAAGGGTCTTTAGTTGTGTCAAAAGGTGCGCGACAATCATTTCATCTGCCTCAAGATTTTGTGTAACAAGCCATTTTTCTAAATTTTTTATCACAACTACATCACAAGCAGGTGCATAATCCGGGAGTGCGCCATCCACAACCGCAACCTTCTGTCCTGCAAGCAAACGCATTACATAGTCGGTTTTGCCGTTATAGGCGCCTCCGATAAAGACATGCATCTGGCCCCCTCCTTCCAAGCATCGTACGAAAACCGTAAAGTAAACATGTTATCGTGTGGCACCTGATACGACCAAAAGGATTTTTCTATTGGTGCAAATGCCACTAGTAAAGCTCGAATGACCCCACCGTGCACGACAAGAACCGTATCATGCGCCTCTTTTGGCAACGCTGTGAAGCCTTCTATTACACGGGCACAAAATACATCAAAGCCTTCCCCGTTAGGTGGAGTCGTTTTAATAGGATCATCTAGCCATGCACAATAACGACTGTCTGACTTTAATTCATCATACGTTTTCCCTTCAAAATGTCCAAAATTAGACTCTCGAAATCTTGCATCCGCTATATAGCGAGCTTGAGGAAAATAACGTGCAGCAGTTTCTCTACAACGCAGTAAATCACTGCCATACACTGTGGATACAGCTGTATCCACAGTAGAGAGCATGGAAGGATCGGCCAAGGGCGTATCTGTCCAGCCAATATAACGCTTCTCCAAATTCTCCTTTGTAGGCGCATGTCGCATTAAACGCACAGTAATAACGTCATCCATAGCACAACCTCCATTCCTTCAATTGATGCACCAAGCAAATCTCCGGATACGCCGCCAAAATTGCGCCTTGTAAACTGGCGAAAAACCATAAAGGCAATTGCTAATACGGCTACAAGGATAACCGGCACTATTGAAAAACCTGTCACAAAGAACATTCCACTAAGCGCAATGACTAGTGTTATGAACATGAAGCTTGTTAACAATCCTTGCTGAAGATGCGTTTTGAAAAAGTACGCAAGCCCTTTTTCCTTCGAACAGTTGAGAGACATGAAGTAAAAGCTCATACCGACCCGTGTCAGAAATGGAATAAAAACGAGCATCCACAGCGATAATTTTTCCTGAGCAAATAGTTCATGAAGCACAACCATTTTCCCGAGAATTAAAAACAGTACCGCTAGTACACCAAACGCTCCGACGCGCGGATCATCCAATATTTCAAGTCGCTTCTCACGGTCTCGATACGAAAAATAAGCATCTCCCATATCAATAAATCCATCTAAATGTAATCCTCCTGTAAATAACGCGAATGATGCGACAATGGCAAAGGCGAGCAACATATCACTACTTGCCGTCCACTGTGTTAAACTAAAAATAATTGCCGCCACCACTGTACCCATGAGGGCACCTATCCATGGTAAACAGGCAAACATGCCTGTAATTGTCACTTTTGATAACGGAATTTCTTTATGTACAGGCAAAACTGTAAAAAATTGAAATGCGAGCAGTATGCTATGCCATATATTTTTCATCGCCTTGCCTTCCTTCTTTTTTATTTAAAAAACCTCTATTTAAGTTAAAGACAACTTTATCATTTCCATTTCTTAACGATACCATAATTTATTTCGTATGCTTCATGTGCGACAGAAACGAACCATTGATGTAATTGCCCGAGCATTTGTCGATACAATTCGACCTCCTCGCTTGTATACGGAGGTTCATCGAATAGTTCATTGGAAACGACAAAAAGCGTCACCCTTTTGTCAAGTAACGTCAGCACTGCCTCCTTCAAGGCTTGCAGCTTTTTGTCTAAACAACCTGGCCGTTCCACACAAGGTGTACCCGACTCAAAGCCTTCATAAAATGCATTTGTCAGCCATGTCGTTACACAGTCCCAAAGTACCACATCTCCATCACTTAGCCCATTGAAAGCCAGCTCTATCTGATAAGGTGCTTCTATTGTATGCCATGTTATATCTTGTGCTTGACGATCTAGCTGATGCCGCAAAATACGTTGTGCCATTTCACTATCCATCGCTACCCCTGAAGCAATATAAATGAGCCGTTTGGCCACCAATGGCTCGTTTTGAAAATAACGAGTAGCAGCTTTTTCTGCAAAATGTGATTTGCCACTGCGTACACCACCAGTTATGAATAGAAGTGGCATTGGAATCGCCTCCTATATTAAATGCTTCGTATTGCCAATATCCTTTACCACCCATTGTCGATTAAGTCGTTCAATAATGGTCACACTTGTCCCCTCTATCATAGGCGCCGCCCAAAGCTGATTAATGCCACGCTCTAAAATCGCATTAATAATGCACTTAATGGTTACAGCATGAGATACAATTAGCACATTTTCATGTGGATACTTTTCCGCAATATTTTTAAGCGTGTACATCGCACGTTCCGTTACCGCGCCAAAACTTTCGGTATGGGTTGCGATAAATTGTGCAGGGTAATCCGTATATAATTCATAGTCAAAACGATATGTACCTATGATATCTTCTATCGTCTTTCCTTGCCAATTCCCTAAGAAAATCTCGCGTAAATTATCCTCATAGAAACAAGGGAGTTCTCTATCTGCTATTAACAAAGCTAATGTTTCTTTCGCACGACCACTTGAGCTACTATAGGCGGCAGCAAATTGAATCGCTTGAAGTTGCTGGGCTAGCTGTTCAGCATGCAAAATGCCTTTTTCTGATAAAGGAGAATCAAGCCACCCCTGTAGCCGACGTTCCTTATTCCATACTGTTTCACCGTGTCTAACTAGAAAAAAAGTCGTCACTTTTCTCACCCCTTATACATTTTAAACCACGCTTGCAAACAGTTTTGTAAATAGCTCATGGCCGTGATATCCTTGATGCCAATTCGGAACCATTCGCCATTTAAACCCATGAAATTTTTCGTATGGCGTAGTACGACACCTTGTGCTAAACAATAGGTAAAAAATGTATCTGCTTGTTGACCGTGGGGTAATGCAAAACATACATAATTGGTCACGCTATTTGTCACCTGACAACCATTTTTTCGTAAGAAGCGATGGAGCCACTCCCGCTGTGTTTGTGCATAAGCTATTGCCTGTTGACAGTACTGCTGTTCATCTAAACAACCTGCACCTATGACAAGCGCAAAAGCATTGAGATTCCAATGGGCAAGCATAGCCTTTAACTCTGTGACGATGGTATTACTAGCAACTAAATACCCTAGTCGCAGTCCTGGGATGGCGTACATTTTCGTCATCGAGCGAACGACAATGACATGTGAATGACTCGAGACATAGTCAATCAATGAGTAGTCTTCGCTTACCCAGTCAATAAACGCTTCGTCTAATACCAGTTCACAGTTCACTTGCGCCCCATATGTCATTAATTGCACAAGCTCCTCTTTCTTTGGTAACACGCCCGTTGGATTGTTGGGTGTACAAATATATAAGGCATCTGCATCAATCATTTCTCGTTGCAAACGTTCCATTGGCAATATGTACTGTATAATATCTTCCACCATAACTGGCACAATAATTGCACCTGCTGCTTGCAATGTTCGTTCGTATTCAGAAAATGTTGGATGAACGATAATTACACGTTTATTTGCATAGCGTCGTGCGAGGACACTAAATAACTCAGATGCTCCATTTCCTAGAAGCAATGAATGCTTGTCAACATGGTGGAACTTCGCCACCTTTGATAAAAAAGGCTCTCCGTCCGGATCAGGATAGCGTTGAATTAACGGATAAAATGTCCGCCAGCGTGCCTCCACAAACATAGGAGGTCCAGCAGCATTGACATTTTCACTAAAATCATATACCTCAGTAGGCATAGTAAGGCCCAATTGTTGATAGACAGTGTGCGGATTTGCTCCGTGACTAGGCAATTGCAAAAATCAACACCTCCATTGCTAACATGACAAGTGTAAAGAGCAACGTGGCAATACGCATATGAATAACCGATGTTGCGATATGTTCCTTCGTTAATGGTACTAATTTCTCACCCATTGTCGCTCGATACGAAGGTACACCTTGATAGGTATTTTTTCCACCAAGCTGAACACCAAGTTGAACGGCCGTTGCCGCTTCCAAATAGCCACTATTAGGACTTGGATGCTTTTTAGCATCCTGTGCCCAACGTTTTAAACGCTTCCCAAGGGACATAGTCGTTTCATTTTTCGTGCCAAGTACCATCAGTAATCCTGTTAAACGACTTGGCACAAAATTTGCCACATCATCAAGTTTAGCCGCAAACATGCCAAAATCTTGATACTTTTCGTTTTTATAGCCTATCATCGAGTCAAGCGTATTAATCGCCTTATAACCCCATAAACCGACAGCTCCAAATAAAAAGGCATAAAATAACGGCGCTGTTACCCCATCGCTCGTATTTTCAGACACCGTTTCTACGACTCCACGAACAATGTCATCTTCGTCTAGTTTTTCTGTATCACGTCCAACTATCCATGATAGCTTTACACGCGCCTCCGCAAAATCGCCTTTTACCAGTGGGTCATAGACGGCCATCGCGGCTTCTTTCAAGCTGCGTTGGGCAAGCCCATTGCCAATCAATATACCTTCTACAAGTATGCCGAATACTAAACTAACGTGATAGCTAACTACTAGAATTGCTGTAACCACAAACATAGTAGTGCCCACAACTGCAAGTGCCATCACCATGCCACGAGTTTTGCGCATTGTCCCTTTATTCCATAATTCGGTTTGCGATTGTATAAGCTTCCCTATCCAGCGAACAGGATGTGGCATTTTCGGAGGATCGCCGATAGCTAAATCAAATACAAGCCCGATGATACAGGCAATTACCAGTACAATCATAGCTGATTCTCCTCTTTATCTTTTTTATATTTTTGAATGGCCTCTCGCATCGTTTCGTAGACACCATGTCCAATCACTTTACCAAGCATTGTAATTGGCCCTGCATATTGATGGTAGTCGCCTTCTTCTGTTGAAGCAATCAACAAACTATCCGTAGAAGTACCTGTTGCTTGCGTGCCTGTAGTAGGATCTGTAATATTTTCATCTATGAGTGCTTTAACCTTTGCTTCTGTAGTAGAAATCATTGCCTGAAACAATGCCTCGTCCGACAACTTACCGTTTATCAGCACCCAAGTATTAATCGTTCCAGCGTGATATTGCTCCTGACGATGAAAAGCACGCGTAATATCGACGGCATTGCCAAGCCCTGCAGTTATCATAATAACAAGGTGTATACCTTCATATGTAAACTCACGAATAGTCGCATAACGTGCATAGACAGCGGTCATCATAGCAACTGTATCCTCAGCAGGAAAACCTGCAGACTGTAAAAAGTGCTGTAACTCCTGATGTGGTTGTCGTTCATCGTAGGTATAGGGTACCGAGCGATTCACTACATGTTTATAATAGCCAAAACCAGGATTATGCATAGCTGAAGAAACAACCTTCATAGGTGATGCTGTCTGAATGGCAACATAATGATCGAATATTTGAATATCTTCTTTGTGTAACACTACCATCATCACGCCTCCATTAAATAGACCCTGACTTTTGTAGTGAACTTGCTTTTTTGTTGAGTTAGAAGCATTGTCACCCATTAGATCAAGGTAAATAAAAAAACAAATTCTTACAAAGAAGAATTTGTACTGTTCATGTTAAATTATGAGCACACTGCAAATTTGAGCCTTCTGAATTTTTTTATAGAACAGAGCAACACTTCGCAATACTCTAATAATTTATTTTCTTTGAAATTGTATCATAATTTCGTGTTTTACAACACTTCAATTTCAGAGATATTTTCTCTATTGTTTCTGTTTAAGATTTTTAAAGCGAATGATAGAACCTGCGATAATAAATACCCAACCGATGCCAATATAGACAAACTTTGAAGTTTTTGTTGATGACGGTAAAATATCCATAATCGTTAAGCATACAAATAATATCCCAATAACTGAAAGTAACATGCCTATTGATAGATTTTTCAAGATAAAGTCCTCCTAACTATGTACGCCCTCGATTTTACCTTATTCTAACTAAAAAGAAAACACTAATTCAAGCAGCAATCGCTTGAATTAGTGTACATCACTTACGCTTGCACATGGGCAAAGAATTCTCCATAGAGGGCTTGTAAAATTTGGTTTTCAAATTCTTGTAACACGCCGAATACTAGACTTACCTCAGAGGAACCTTGGTTAATCATTTCAATGTTAGCACCTGTTTTAGAAATCGCAGTTGCTGCACGAGCCGCAAGACCCGTGTTATTACGCATTCCTTCCCCTACAATCACAATCATAGAGAAACCATGACGCATTTGCACATCGTCTGCAGATAATTCGTTTTTCACACGAGCTAAAATACGCGCTTCATTTTCTACTGTTAGTTGATTTGAACGCATGATAACCGAAATATCATCTAATCCAGATGGTGTGTGTTCATATGAAATATTTTCATCTTCTAAAATCTGTAGAAGTTTACGACCAAAGCCTACTTCACGATTCATTAAATATTTAGAAACATATAAAGTTGAAAAGCCACTGTCTGCCGAGATACCTGTTACCGGACGACCAGTTGCAGGTCGATTCGGTACAATACGAGTACCTGGGGCTGATGGATTATTTGTATTTTTTATGTTAACGGGCACCCCAATCTTATAAACAGGCATTAACGCTTCATCGTGGAACACTGAAAAGCCTGCATAGGATAATTCGCGCATTTCGCGATACGTAATTTCTTTAATTTCGACAGGATCATTCACGACTTTCGGATTCGCAGAAAACACACAATCTACATCCGTAAAGTTTTCATAAAGCTCGGCTTCAACAGCTGCTGCTAAAATAGAGCCTGTAATATCAGAGCCACCGCGGTCAAAGGTACGCAGTATGCCCGCTTTAGTGTAACCGAAGAAACCTGGGAACACAATAATTTCTTTAGTGTCTTTTAGTGGTGCTAAATTTGAATATGCTTCAGGTAAAGCAAATGTACGTTCCGGTAAATCATTGACCACCAAGCCTTCTTTTGGACTAACATAACGTGCTGGCATATCGATTGAATTGAAATAAGCTGCAATTAGTTTTGCGTTATTGTCCTCTCCCGATGCTTTTAAGTTATCGATAAATAATTCTTCATTGGATTTATCGCCTTGTAGACGTTCACGCAAGTCTACAGCAATTACATCACAAATCGCATAATCTAGCGCTAAACCATCTGCAATTGCCTGATAACGAGTCACGACTTTTTGTAATTTTCGTTCTATGTCATCATTATTTAATGCTGCATTCGATAAATCAATTAGTAAATCAGTTACTTTAATATCATCACTAGAGCGTTTCCCTGGAGCTGATACGGCTACGATTTTACGTGCCGGATTAGATTTAACAATGTTTGCCACTTTTTGAATTTGTTCAGCGCTTGCTACAGATGTTCCACCAAATTTACATACGATCATATCCATCAAATCCTAACTTTTTAAATTAATTGTATTTCTCCACAAAACAATTGAATGTACACAGTGTACAAATTATCATTCCCTACGTCAATACAATTTAAAAAATTCACGCAATTATCGATGGAAAATGGACAATTTTCGCACTGTTTGATTTATTATACGGATTTCGAAGCAAATAGTTAAGGTTTTTGCAAATTTTTTTCATCTAACTCACAAATTCGGGCGAAACTTCGCCTGAACTAGCTTTAATGAATAGGGCTAGCTACGATAATTTCTATATGACCCCATAAAAAAACGAGCCTGCTGAGCCCGCTTTCTGCGCTAAATGGCTTAGCATCAACCATTTCATTCATTGTTACTGACATGTAGAAACCCCATGTTCTAGATTTCCTTCTATATAATATAGAAAACGCTTACTTTCATTCATTATAATATGCAAAAAAAGTCGGTGTGTTTGTACTATAGGATGAATCACACTTGTCATATCGTGCACAAACAAACACAAACACAAACACAAACACAATGAATTATACAATAATGATGATTTTACTAAAAGCACAATTTTACGCGCTGATGAAAATGACTTGCGATTATTGCTTGAACCTGAGCGTTCCGACGGTTGACCCGAGCGCTTATTGCTTAAAGACGAGCGTTCCGGCGGTTGACCTGAGCAAAGCAGAGAAGCAACAGTTTGAAGCGAGCCTTAATTGCTCGCTTGTTTTTTTACAATGTGTTTTATCAACTTTTCAACTGTTCTTTGTTCACTTTTTGCTAGTGTTCGGCTCTGTCTTTCTTCTATATAATAAAGCAAGCGCTTACTTCCGTTTTCGTTGACCGAAAAAATTGGTGTCGATGAATGGTTAGCAACATCAATCTTTGCTGCTCCATTGGCAAAATAAACAGTTCCTTGTAAAAATCTACGCCATGTTGGTACAAATAACGATGCAAGCGATATGTATGTGTGGCCACTTGCTTCACAGGATTATAAATAGTTTTCTTGTATCCGTCATGCTTAATTTGCAGTAGTTGTTGCTCATTCGTGTGACCCGTAATTACACCAGCATGATTCTTCACCTCTACCACAAAAATACCAGTCGGGCCAACTACAATTGTGTCTAACTGACTTGTCCGTCCATCAACTACAATCTGTATATCAGGAAAAATCGAATACGTTGCGGGGAGATTTCTTAGCACTTCAAGCGCCCTATCTTCTCCTGCGAGGCCAGCTGTCACCTTCCCAAGCTGCTTGCTTAAAGAGCATTGACTAATCAGATATAGCCCGACAATTGACACAGCAATAAATGTCAGTAACACCTGTTGCCAGTGCCAAGCGATAACAATCACAATACCTAGAGCAAGTGAGCATAACAGCCGAGATACCACTTTTCTTTGCTTTAATTGCTGTAAATCTTTTTCTAGTTGTCGTTCATGATGATAAATTTTAGCCATTTTAGTCCTTTCCATTCGGCACTGTCAAAGCAAAGACACATGTTAACTTGCCATTTTCTAATTTTAGTTTGGCCTTGCCCTTCTTCCCACTTTCCATGTAAAGCGAATATTGCGTTTATCCTTATCTATCTTGCAGCCATTTTTTCGTATCTGTCGACGGGATGTTGCCTATCATTTTAGACTTTGCAAAAAAAATTCCAATGCCTTATGTAGGCAACCAAAGCCTTTAAAACCTTCTACAACATCCTGACCACATTCCACACTACGACCAACCTTGATAATTTCCTTATCTCTACTATCATCTCTTCAAGCTGGTGGTCGTGTCATTAATGACACGACCATGTCTTGATAAAACGAAGCACAAGATATTGTGTCATCCACAATATCCTTTAGTTTCTTACTCCACATAGCCGTTAACAGACGACACCACAAAGGGCTTTTTCTCTCGAACCAGCATGTGCATTTTTTCTTTTCTGCTTTTATTTATTATTGAAATCAAATTCAATGTTGCCATCAACTAAACGCAAGGCTGCACTGAATTGTTTCCCACTCTTAGCTTTAAATCCTTTAATGTCTGTCGTTTTACCGCTACTACATAGGTCTTTAATATTCTTTTCCGTTAGTTTCTTCCCTAATAACCTTTCAGGGAATGTTTGTTTACAACCATTTTTATAATTTGAACAACCGTAAAACCTTTTACGCAAAGCTATTTTTCCTACTTTACATGTCGGACATGTCACAATATCTTTCACAACGGCAGGTTTAAACTGCTCAGCTTCAATTGTGAGAGACTCTAACTGTTTAGGTACCTCCGCTATTAATTGATTTACAAACTTGCCTATGCTTTCAATAAAATATTTTGCAGAGCCTTCTCCACGACCAATTTTATTTAAGTATATTTCCCATTTTGCAGTCATAGATGGACTTGAAAGTAATGTCCCTTCAATCGCTCGACATAAAAGCTCTCCTTTAGGCATAATGCTCACTATGTTTTTGCGTACTTCAATAAATCCATGCTTTTTAATTGTCTCTATAATGCCGCTTCGAGTTGCTTCTGTACCAATACCTTCAATCGATTTTAATACCTCGATTTCTTCTTCATCCTCAACTGATTTACCGCATGTTTTCATCATCGTAATGAGTTGCCCTTCTGTATAAGGCTTAGGAGGCGTTGTCGTACCTTCTAGAATAGAAACCTTACTTTTTACCATCTCATCTTGGAAAACGATAGGTAACGATTCCTCACGCTCCTGCAACTCTTTTGCACTTGAAAACAATTCTCTCCAACCTTTTACTAGTTCTGTTTTCCCTACCGTTTTAAACTCTAAATTTTTGACAGTCGTTATGATCGTTTTTTCATCGTATTCATAATCTTGGTGAAACATTGCTAGTGTCGTATTGATTATTTCGAAATAAATATTTCGTTCATCAGCATTCATTGCTTGTAACGCTTTTTCTGTCGGCATTTTTTTCGTTGGAATTATAGCATAGTGCTCCCCAACGTTGGCACTGTCGACGTAGCGTTTGTTATTCCGTCGATTTATCGCATTAAATGACTTTCCCACGAGCTGCTGATATTTTGCCAATGATTCATTTAAATAGGCAAACTCATTATGTGTAATGAGCTGTGAATCAGTACGTGGGTAAGAAACGAGCTTTTTCTCATAAAGTGATTGCGTAAGTTTCAACACATGTGACGGACTGTATTTCCAACGTTTATTGGCGACGGCTTGTAATGTTGATAACGCATGTAGTTTGGGTGGTACAATACGCTTCGTTTTGTTCGATACACTCGTAATTATACCTGTATCTATCGGTTCAACCCCATGTTGTTGCAATAATTGTACAGCCTCTGCATGCTCTTTTGTTTTTAACTTTGCCTTCCCTTTATATAGACCATTTTGTGCTTTAAAAATCCCTTCAATTTCATAAAAATTTTCAGGCTTGAAATGTTCGATTTCCTGTTGTCTTTTATAGATTAAATATACGGTTGGCGATTGCACACGTCCGATGGAGATACTGCCCTTAAAACCCTTTTTTTGTAAAATTAGCGTATAAAGGCGACTACAGTTCATACCTACTAGCCAATCGCTAATTTGACGTGTTTTTGCTTCTTGGTACATGAGCAAATCACGCTCATTACTTTGCATATTATTAAACCCTTTTCGAATTTCCTCAACTTCTAGTGAATTGATCCATAATCGTTTAACAGGCTTATTTACTTTCGTCATTTTTAAAAGTGAGTAGAAGATATTGGAACCTTCACGTTCACTATCGCAGCAGTTATAAATCATTGTTACATGCGGATCACTAAAGATTTTTTTTACTGCATTAAATTGTGCATACATTTTGGAGACAACTTTACCTTCAAATTTTTGTGGAATGATAGGTAATGATCCAAGCGACCATTTCTCCCATTCCTTTTGATATTCTTTTGGTTCCTTTAATTCCACAAGGTGTCCAACTGCCCAGGTAATTACTGCACCATTTGGAAAAGTAGAACAAGGTTCCAATTCAATAAATGTTTTCTCTTTTTGTTTCATTTTAAATGCGTCTGCATAAGCTCTTGCTTGAGATGGTTTTTCAGCTAAAATAGCAATTTTCCCCATTAATCATCACATCTTCTTTAAAATATTTTAGTAGCTTTTTATATAAAAACATAAAACTCAACTAATCAAATTAGTTGAGTTTATCGTGAAATACCTTACTACTATTTTACTTTAAACATTTTAAAATATCACTTACTAAAATCTCCACACCAGGAACACCCTTCAAATATGGTAAATCTTCAGTCGCAAGTCCATCGATTTCATCTAGCTTCATTAAAATTAGAGCGATATTGACTGAATCAGGTTGTTGAGATTTAGCTAAGTAATTATCATTTATTATCTTGTTAGCAGCATGCTAATGCCTGTAAACATATAAAATGAGTGCTGTTGGTTAAGCCAAAAGCCCTTTCTACCATTCCCCATTCATTGAGCCTTCTACTAGTTAAGTTTTAATTTAGATTGAATCAAACGATTCTCATAGATGTTTCAAACAACCTTACATTATATTTGCACCAACTGCAATGCCTTCTTAACCTCCTGAACATCTTTTGCTAATACGCTCTTCACATTCGATCCGAACCATTCCAATGACGCATCTACCTCCATGATTGAACGTACTTCTGCAAGGAATTCATTATAATCAATTGCACCTTCAAACAATGGCACCATCCCCTCTCTAGACCCTGATGCAGCATAAACATTGTGTGGAGAAAAAACACCAAGTTGTGCACGTGAGGCAATATTTTTAAAGTGAAAATGTGAGATATAAGGACGAAGTTGCTTCATGGCCACAAGAGGATTTATCCCTGATTCCCATATATGCAAAACGTCAAAGTTCACTCGTAGGCTTGCGTGATTCGTTTCTTCGAGTAACTGCATCGTTGAAGGTAGATTATCTGTCAATGTGTTCGGATGAGTTTCAACAAGCAAATATTGTCCTTTTGACGCAAGATAATCACAGAGCATTCTAAGCCTAGAAATAAGTTCTTCCCTTTCTTTCTTACTCGTGTCTGAACTGCCCTGTTTTCCTACAAATGTACGAATCTTATTCGTTCCCCAGCGCTTTGCCAGTGAAGATAACTGCTCTGTTTCAGCCATCATCTCAGAAACTGGTGCTTCTAATGGCAAATAATCACTAAGCATGCTCGTTTCCAAACCGTAGGAGCTTAACCAATCTGCTCCATAATGAAGTTCATCTGCCAAGTTCTTTGCATGAACACCCCAGAGCTCGATACCTTGAAAACCTTGTGTTTTTGCAAAGTGAGCTAATTGATCAATCGAGTGGAGATGGTGCCGAAACGAGATTGTACAGATAGATAGTTTCATAACATGACCTCTTTCTTGTGCTGTAATGTTAACCATGCTTGAAAACACTCTTGTAATCCTTGCTTAATCTTGAACTCAAGGAGATTTTGTTCTTCTAACTTCACATAAATTTCTTCAACTAATAACAAATCTTGTGTCATCGCAAGCTTCATCGCTCGATACTGAATCGTTGTATAACCATTCACTAGACGCTCAATTTCATGACACCATGTGTCAAATCCTTCCTCATCGCGGCCAAGAGCTTCCCAAAAAAATGCAAAGGCATGTTCATAAGCATACTTTCGAATCGCTATAACCGGCAATTGTTTTAATGCTGTCGGAAGTTTTGACATACGTTCTTGTTCTTGTCCTTCCATATACTCTTTCATAATTTCGATAATGGCATCTGTCAACGGATTACAATGAAGCTTGATACATGTATTAAAATAGGCTTCCACCGTCTCTGTAGTTGGCGCAATAATCGTCTCAGCATCAAAGTAATAGCCACCTCCGACAGTTGGCTCTTGGATGGCAACTAAAATCCTCTCCTTCGGCACAAGCCCTTCCCAGCGAAAATCAGGGTCATACATAAACCACTGTGCTTCATTTTCTGTCGATTCTAGCATCACATAATGAGGGAATGGACGTTGATGAAATTTATTCTCTCGCTCTGGAAGCATCGATAAATCCAGCATCACCATCACATGTTGATGTGGAGATTTATTTTCTAATAACCTTTGCAGCTTGTTTATATTATGTTGTTTTGATTGTTCTGCATCATACCATTTGTAAAGCTTGATTCCATAGAGCATTTCATACCATGTTTGAAAGAAATGGTGATCAATTCGATCTGAATGGTATGATAGCACGCCATTATCGAGCACATCAAAATCTGCGTCCCATACCCCAAAATAGTACGGCCTATGATCGACACCTTTCGTTTTCTTAATAACTTCACAAACACAGCTTACAAAACAATGAACTTTTATCATTTTTCCCCTCCGATTATCCTACTCTTTGCTGTTTTTCTAAAAAGCTTGCTAGTGTTCCTACTGTTTTGAAATCTTTCGGAACGAGAACCTCATCGGGAATGGCAATGCCAAGATCCAACTCTATATGAAGAATCAGTTGAAGGACCATAATTGAATCCATATACAAATCCTCATTTAATCGGGCATCTTCATTAAAAGAAGACAGTGTCTGCAACTCTAATGAATTTTCCATAATATCATAGATGCTCTTCATCAATTGTTGTCGCGTCATACTGGTATGCCTCCAAGTTTCTTTCTACTTACTTTTCCATTAGGCAGCTTTTCAATTTCATGAACAAACACAAACTCCATCGGAATTTGATATGGCGCGAGAAATTTCCGGCACCATTCTCTAAGCTCCATATGATCGATCGGTTCACTAGACACATATTGTGCGCATACTCGCTCTCCTGATAAATTGTCTTGTTTCTTATATACAACTGCTTCAACTATTCTTGGGTCATCCATTAAAACGTTTTCAACTTCTTGCGGATACACATTCAAACCTGCTACATTAATCGTGTCATCCATTCTGGCAAGAAAAGAAAGAACATTATCTTCTATATAGCCAAGATCTTTTGTATAAATCGTTTGTGTAGACAATTCAATGATAATTTCGCTCGGTGTTTGTTTATCACCAGCTGTTACCTTGACATGAGGTAGGGGGTAGCCCATTTCTTTTGGATCTTCTACATTAGGATGAATCGCAACACAGCCGGATTCAGAGCATCCATACTGCTGTAACACTTGGCGAGATTTCTCTCTTAATGATGTTAACCAGCTATGCGGCATCATAGTTCCTGACGTCATCACACGATCAAATTGTTGATCAATAGGCAATAATTGACTTAATGTATAAAGTAACGCTGGCGCCGCATAAAGTATGTGCTTCGGGTATTCTTTTAGCTTTTTCAAAATATATTTAGGATTACTATTCGTAATAATCACCGGCTTTGCTCCCCTTCTTATGCAGGCCAAGACGCCACAAATGAATCCATAAGAATGAGTAACCGGACAAGCGACAACAGAATTTGTCAAGGAATCGACAGGTAACGTCTTCACATAGCTGTCAAGCTCTTCTTCTACTGAACTCCACGTTCGTTCAATACATTTCGGAGCTCCTGTTGTACCTGAGCTCATTTGAACTAATACGCCTTCTTGGTTATTGGAATGATTTGATAGTTCAATGCAAGAATCGATCGATTGGAACAGCAACAGATGGCTACCTGCTGAAGAAGCAAGCCGCATAGTTCCCTCTTGTGGCGTCGCCGGATGGATGGGGACGACTGACCCACCTTTTTGGCGAATATATAAACAAAGAGCTATATATTGAAAAATATCATCCGTACAAATAGCTACTCTACGATTGTTACATTCTCTTAGATGAGATAAGCTTTCATATAGTTCAAATTGCTTCTCAATATCCTCTACTGTGTAAAATTGATCATTGACATAAAACATCATCATTTCCCCTTTTTATCCGCTTGCGCCAACGTATTGCTGACGATATGCCGAAAATTACCTTCTTCTTGATTTTGAAGTTTCTTTGTAAGCAAAGATTCAACATAAATATGTGTGCGAGTATGCTGGAGCTGTTCATTTCTTGAGCATAATGATGGAAAACGTTCAAAGTGTTTCTGTATTCCGTCCCTAACTTGACGCCAAAAACGTGTTTCTGTATATCCATACTGCTCTTCTAGCAAATAAGACAGTTCACTCAAATGAAACACGAATAATGTATCCATAACTAACTCTCGTAAAGCTTCTATAGAAGACATCCAATAATATTGATCGACAGGCGCATCTTTAAAACGTTCGTGTATCGTTGCAAAGTCTGGAACGAGGCTTCTGTCTGCCAAAAATTCCTCAATATATTCGATACTGTCATGGAAATCCCTCAGCACAACTCGCGTCGGCCACCCATTTTGATGTAATAAAATCATATTTTGCGCATGTGCCTCTACAGCAATGCCGTGAGCGACAAGCAAGTGCCACACAGGAATAACACTCACATCGATCAAGCGCTTTACCCACTCCTCCGTTCCATATCGGACAAGCCAATCATCGATAAACGGACGCCCATCTTTCTCCATCATCATTAGCACCGTAAACGGTACTGCTTCCTCTTCATCTTTCATATACAAGCGCACACTTTCTCGCCATATGGACCCAAGCTGACCTTCTAGTTTTGTGCTATGTTTTTTTTCATTCGGTTCAAAAATAATCCCTGCATATTCTTGCAGTACAATAAGTGACGCTTCCTTTTGTAAATAGACGTCTAATTGAATCACTTGTTTAAGCCATGCTGAAATATGAGGAGCGGCACAAACAGCATGACCATGTAACTTTCGTAATGAAGAGCTATTCACCAAATTCATCGAGCATTTTAATTGCGCCTTTTTAGGATTTGAAAAATTCCATAATGTTCGCACCGATTGGGTTGCCCGATAGTATTCTCCTTCCACATCTAGAGCAATCAAATCTTTTTGCTCCATTAATCCCGCTAGTTCATGTTTCATGTTATGCCACTGCCAAGGATGAACCGGCAAAAACGTATATTCTTCATATGTTCCATCGAATACTGCAAGCTTTGCAAGAAGCTCTCCCCACAGCAACTGCCCTAATTCCCTTTTCCAAAAGTTCTCTTCCTCTTCAAGAACAGTGATTCGTACGTAGCTTCTTCTCACTGCAATCCATTGAAGGGTAAATGATTGTTTTGCCTCAGGGCCATAGTCTTTATGGTCGTCGATGGTAAAACCGGTTCTTGATTTAAAACAAGGGTGATATGGATGTCCTTCAATGATTTCTGATTCTAATTCTTCATAGCTCGAATTTCTTCTTGACATTGGCATTTGGAGATGACGTTCATTCCATTGACAAAGCTTATTCGTTAAATAGAGCTCTTTCAGTAATCGAGCTTTGTCTCCACATGTTGAAGGTAATTCATCTACTAGATCCTCAAGCGTTGCCTCTCGTAACATTTCATCTTTTCCTACTAGAAAAATGCTCTCTCCATTTATTCGGATGCGATCAAATGCCATTCTTTTTCCTTCACAACGATAGGTGCACTTCTTTCTAGCAAGAGTAAAGATTGAAGTCCCTTTATTCAGACGAGTTTCTTCATATTTAATTAGTCCTTCAAAAATCATTGCTTCTACAAGTTGCCGCCTTACACGTAGCTCTCCTTGTTTAGAAGCTAAAGGATGCAGCTGCTGCATACTCTGCCTCCTCATACTGAAGAGCAAACGGATTGGGAATTTTCGTATACACCGCTTGTTCAAATTCAGCTTCTAGTTCATCTACATCATGAAACCTTGTTAATAAATTTGCTTTGTATGCAAGCTGATCTTGTTTTAGAATATTACTAACAAATGCCTTCCCGAGACCTGTAAATTCTTTTTCTAATACGTGCAGTTGATCGATCGACCACTTCAAAAGAATTTTTTCATCAATTAGCTGATCTGCTCCAAATCGGGCAATAATGGGAAACAATTGATTCAAAAACAAATAATATGTAAATCTGTCATGAATCAGACCATCTTCGTAAAATAGCTCTTCTGTTTCGTGTAAAGAAGGCTCTATTGAAAGAAGTTCATCTTTATTTGTTTTTGATAAGTAATAGCCTTGGTTATCACGATAATAATAAGTGGTTGGATAACCTGAAGAAATGTTTAACACACTATTTTGCTGATGTGCTTCGAGAGCTATCCCATACTCATCGTATAACCTTAATAGTGGGTCAATCGCACATTTCCAATAGACTTTAAACCAATCTAAACTTACGCTTTCTAATGAGCGACATTCTGATTGAGAGATTTTCGTGATAAGCTGACACAGTCTCGATTTTTCATTTGGCAGAGGCTCTTGAACAAGAGCGGCGATCATGCAGATTCCTTCATTATGTTCTTTAGGAAAGACGTTTGAGCGAAAAATAACCTCGAAGCCTGATTCCGTCAGATTTGGAAACTCAACGGTGATATAGGCTGGGTCATCAATCATCTGAAAAGATGAATGGTTCTGTAAGAAATCAATCTTATTCATTAACCGAGCCATAACAATTCCAGCTTTTAGTTCATGAGTTCGATTTACCCTCAAAGAATTTGTTATTTTGACAGGAATTGAAAACTTATACATCATTTCTTCATTTGAGCTATATACCGTTCTTATCGAAGAGGTTGCTGTATAAAATGCCCCAAGCGCACCTTCGTATTTTATCAATCCTTCAGCAAGCGCTTTTTTAACATACTGTTGCTGTAAAAGCCACTGTGCTTGAAGCGGATGCATCGGAATGAGGCAATCCTTCTCTGACATAACAAAATCACATTGTGATTTTGTTAGAGACTGTGAGATGAGTTCACTCGCACTTTTTTCTAATACAGAGGACTCTTTGACAATTTTACGGTCGACACGAAAATAGTGAAGCTGGAAAGAACCTTGTAGCTCTGGAGCAAAACTCGTTTGTAGCCAATTTGCCATCCCTTGTCTGCTTTTAGGTGTCGGATGAAGCCAATGTCCAAATAACAGAGACTGCTCAGCTTCAATAAATGTAGCGTTAGCTCCATCTTGTTTCTTATTTTTCAAGCTCTTTTCAATATAATTTGCCATCGTTTGATAGCTCTCCATTATGCGAAGTATGAGTTCATCAAAATGGGAAGAAAGCCCAGGACATCCATCCACCTTAGCCATTAAATGTAGTTCTTGAATGAGCGTGATGAGTATCGTTAGTTTATCTTCGAGAAGCCATTGTTTTTGATTTGTACAATACTTCAACGAGACACCAAATAAATGTCTGCCAACAAGAGATTTGTACCCCACACCAAATGCAAAACGAGTGTTTTGTATTGGCAACTCAAGCTCTAACATATGTGCCTCTGTAATCAGGATAGAGAGACGCTGTTCTTTTACCCACTCCTCCTTTTTGACCCAATGTCCGCTACTCACTTCTCGTATATAACAATTCATAAACGCCTGAAACGTTGCATTTTCTGCAATCTGTTTAGCAATCTGTTGCATGTAATTAACCATCCTTTCACAGAGCCTTTTCCCTAGTAAATGATAATGATTATCATTAGATGTTAAAAAAATTAGTCTTCCTCATTAGAAAGACTGATAAAAAAAATGGAACAAATGTGTTGCTAACAAATGATACACGTAGATTAATAGCTATGCACCTTTGTTGATAATGATTATCAATATCAACCATAATTACATATTACAGGAAAGACACAAACGGCTCAACTGGTCTAAAGGCCTATATAACGATACAAGTCTCTTAAAAGGAATTCCGAACAGAATAAAAGCCCAACATAGAAAATATTATATTAAGCTAGCAAAAATTAGTATAAAGGTGATAATATATTGTTATAAAGGGGGATGAAAACATGGGGAAACTAAGCAAACGTAATATTCTATGGATTATACCGATTGGCATTTTAGGGGTGTTTTGGTATTTTTACGGTCCACAAAAGGATATTACGGATAATGAATATATTACATATGTTAAAAACTATTCGATAGAAAATAGTAACGAAACATTCGACACAGCATTTTCCTCAACATGTAAAAATCCATATTGGGTCTATTTCGAAACCCAAAAGGGACAAGATGTTGTGGAATTCGAGGGAGATTGTCCAGTCAATAATGAAGAAGCTAAAGTAAATGTCCAATTTTTAGTGGATCGTGATAGAACAAATGTGAAGTATGGTGCCATGCTTGTGGATAGTAAAATGCAAGAGGAAGCTGATCGAGATAAGTTTCTTCTAGCATTAGCTAACGACTAAATATGGGTCTTCAACAATCGGTTGAACAAAAAAACCATGCACTAAACAAAGCTATTTTGTTTAATGGATGGTTTTTTAGATGATGTTGTGTTGGACACTGTTCGAAGGATGTATATTCATGATAAAATGTCGTTCAAACACCCGAATTTCCTTATTTAATTTACTAATAGCTAGTTCCAGTTGTTCATAGTTAGCCAGTTGGCTTGTGCTACTCTGATGACTTGGTATTGTTTTTTTAGCGCAGCCTGCCCTGCGTATAGACTCGCTAGTAAATCCAACTTCCAAAAATATACCGTTCTCTTTTGTATTTCCAATTTTTGATGCCTCCAAACCCATTACTTTATCATTATCAAACACGATCAATCATTTCCAGCTAGCACTATAACCAGGATCACCATGTTCAAACCATAGCTAAATCATCATTTATTACCATATTTTAGGTTGAATTCACAATTAGCAGAATTCTCCCCTTTAGCAGTGATTGTTAGCCAACGAGTAAATAAAAATTGGCTTGTCCAAGCATATGACGCCCTATACGGTGGGGCCTTTTTTATTTCTTGTTATCTGACAAGTTGAATGGGTGCCATATATGGTTTTGTGCGTTATTTATAAAAAATTGAGTATTTTAAAAGTAATTACCATTTTTGTCTTTTAAAAAATAGTAAAAAGTCTTATAATCAGATTATCTATGCACTCCTACTGAAAGTTAAAAAGGTAAATTATCATGTCATCCTATCAACGTATACTTATAATGGTCCCGCCGTTTCCCTAGCTAGGGTCTAATTACTTTTCGTCATTAGACCATGCTTGTAGGAGGGCAAAGAAATTGAATAAATATACTGCACCATCTTTACTTTTAATGATTGTTCTTGTGGCTTTTCCACAAATTAGTGAGACAATCTATACACCATCATTACCAGATATAGCGGTTGCACTCGGCGCTTCCAATAGTTCCGTACAGTTAACCTTAAGCATCTATTTTATTGGGTTTGCGCTTGGCGTTTTTTGCTGGGGCTGGCTTTCTGATTTCATTGGCAGAAGACCCGCAATGTTGGGCGGTTTAATAGTTTACGGCATTGGCAGTTTAATGTGTTTTTACGCTGAGTCTATTACTTTCTTGCTAGTTAGCCGATTCATTCAAGCTTTTGGAGCAGCTACTGGTTCAGTCATTACACAAACCATTTTGCGTGAAAGTCTCTCAGGCAGTAAACGACATGCCATGTTTGCACAAATATCAGCAGTGATTGCCTTTACCCCTGCTATAGGACCACTTATTGGCGGTTGGGTCGATCAAGCCCTTGGTTTCAAAGCTGTTTTTTGTGTACTGATAATCATGAGTATTTTGTTGTTTATATATGCTTATTGCAAGTTACCTGAAACGACAAATGTTTCAACTAGAAAACGAATTGCTATTTACCCCGTAGTGAAGCGAATCATTTCATCACCGCAAGTGGTCGTTTTTGGACTAGTCATTGGCGGAATAAATGGGATTTTATTCAGTTACTACGCTGAGGCACCTTTTATATTTATAGAACACTTTCATATTTCTCCTGGGCTCTATGGTTTCTTAGGAATCGTCGTGGCATTGGCATCTATTTTTGGTGCTATGATTTCTAAAAAGCTCGTATCTATTTGGCAACCAGAAAAAATTATTCACCTTGGCTGTTGCGTAATGACTATTGGCTCTTTATTACTAACACTCGTCACTACAGTTGCTATTCTACCAAATATCGTGTTAATGATAAGTATATTAACGTTTATATTTATCCTGTTATTGGGAGCTGGCATTGCGTTACCGAACTGTTTAAGTCTGGCGCTCGTAAATTTCCAAGATGTAGTGGGAACAGCTGGAGCTATTTTCAGTTTAGGTTATTACTTGTTAGTAAGTCTCGTCACATTCGGTATGAGTTTTCTTCATAATGGTTCATTGTATACAATGCCACTATATTTCTTGATAATGTCCATCATCATGTGGGCACTTGGGAAAAAATATATTTTAACAAGCTAAACTCCAGACGCCACCCTATTTAATAATGGGGTGGCTTTCCATTGAAGCGAGTTACCGATGTAGATATCAATTCGAGGATTCAACACGTTATTTGTCCAATTTAACATGTGATTTTTCTGCATAAAAAACCTCCACATTAATGATATGGGAGGCTATGGATTATTTAAAATAATAATTCACTACTTCTTCTGCTGAATAGAACGTCACATTATTTTGGGTCCTATAAATGACATTTGCAACACGACACGCATCTTGGAGATTTTTAGCGTAATTCAATTTATCACTCATTTGCTCCAAAAATTCAGAAAAACCGTCCATATAATTCGAATTGGTCTGTGCATTCTTGTTGTGTTTAATATCTAAAATAATGGAAAGCCTATCTTCGGCAAAATTATTAAAATTTATAAAAAAACATTCTTCCAAGTCTTTTGAATGTTTATCGACATTAACAGTAGCCTCTTTATATTTTGCAATTAAACCAGTCTGCGTTAATGTAACAGTAAAGCCACTCTCAACTAAACGCTTGTTTACAGCATCCAAGAATTTATCCACCTCGGAAGTCATTTTAGGCGAAACAGTCGTTTTTTTTAAATCTTCGCAGTTTTTGTAAATCGCATCAATTTCCTCTTGTTTATCAATCAGTAGTTTTAAATTTGAAACTGTATACACAGTAAATCTCCCCTTTTTAATAAGTTCGACAAAAGGAAAGATTTTTAATCAAGAAGAGTGAAACCTTGTCATGACATTGCTTATCTCTCCGACTTTTCAGTAATATTTATGTTTGTAAATAATGTTCAAGATAGTCTTGAATAAGCCACTCGACTGTCTTGCATTGATTATCACCCCATATCACTTAGATACTGTAGTTTTTCATCGAGAATCCGCCCAATAACCGTGATTATTTTTTTATTGAGGGTATACCATACTTGAAGTAATATATCTTGATACACCTGAATTCGTCGATACTCACTTTACGCATTTAAATCCGTGATTGCTGGAACGTGAATTTCTTTGACGCATGACACTTTGGACAAACTGACAACACATTTGACAATCGCCACAATATCTTGAACAGGAATGCGAGTACCATTATATGCAGTAATGGCTTTTTCAGCTCCATCCTCAAAAGGAATTTCTGCCGCTAGTTCACCTGGGTTAACACAAGTTACGGCAATATTATCTTTTCTAACATGTTCTCGTAATGCATTTGTAATCCCGCGAATGCCAAATTTCGATGCTACAAAAGATACTTGATTGTTATTTGTATGATCCAATCCTGCGGTTGACCCTATCAAGATTATTTTACCATTCTGTGACTTTCTTAAATGGGGTAGTAATGACTGAATATAAGTGATCGTAGATGTAATATTGATATTAATGATATTTGCGATATCTGCAGGGTCATCCTGTTCGAAATCATAATCATCTTCAAAGCCTTTTTTCTCCCACACACCAACGTTATAAATCAAGACATCCACGCATTCATTTTTTAGCTGTTCACTAATTTTGATATTTTGTTGCGTTAAATCTGCTTCTAGCCAAACTCTTTGAACACCATCATTGATATCTAAGCTTTTTGGCCTACTTCTGGAGACAATCCACACTTTGTCCCCTGGTTCAGGTAACCCTTTAACAAAGGCATCCCCCAACCCTTTACTAGCACCAAAGATTATATAATTTTTAACCATATGTATGTGGCCTCCCTTTCATCTACCTAACCAAATGTTACCATTGCTTGCGAATCAATTACAATTTATCTGTTTCAACACAAAGAGATAGAAAATGACCAGATTCACACTGTGAACTGCACCCCGTCAAGTAGACAGTGGAAATAATAAAAAATGTATTAAGCGGCTTGAGCCCTGAATTCTAAAGGACTCAAGCCGTTTAATCGTTTCTGGTAGCGATAATGATTATAAAAATGAAT
>NZ_PYWI01000029.1 GCF_003049575.1 Lysinibacillus parviboronicapiens
AGGCACGCCGCCAGCGTTCGTCCTGAGCCAGGATCAAACTCTCCATAAAAGAAATTTGATTAGCTCAAATTGTTTTGCTGGCATCAATTTTGATGTCCAAAATTTTGTTTCGTTCACTAACTGAAAGATAGTTACTAAAAACGTTATTGATTACGTTTTGCTTGTTCAGTTTTCAAGGTTCATGTTGTTTCGTTTAGTGCGTCACCTCTTGGCGACTCACTTATAATATCAAGTTTCTAAAACTATGTCAACACTTTCTCTAAAAAAATTAAAATGTTTTTTAAATATCTTTGTTTAATAGAAAATAAGGCAATCTAAATTATAACTGATTGCCTTATCGCAATTGTCAATCTGTAATGATCCGCGAAATATAGAAAGTCCGATTTTTCGCTAAATCAAAGATTTCCCCTGTATTACTTAATTTAATAAGAGGCCTTGTTGGAGCGAATTTGTTGACGAACATTACTTCACCACGTTCTAAATTAGAAAGTTCCACAATTGTACCGATAGGTAAATCTGCAACCAGATCAATAAGCGCCTGCACTACTTTAATATCAAACTTTCCAAATTCAGATTCATTAACCATCTCAATCACTTTAAATGAAGATTGCTTAGATCGATATACGCGTTCACATGTCATTGCATGAAATACATCTGCAACGGCAATTATCTGTGCAAAGATTGATATATTGGCGATTTTTTCACCCTTAGGGTAACCGCTCCCGTTTAAACGCTCATGGTGCTGGAAGATAGCTTCTTTCATCGTATCCTTTAAAATCGTTAAATCCTTCACCATATTATAACTATATAGAGGGTGCTTATAAATTTCATCGAATTCTTGCTCAGTTAAGGTCGTTTTCTTATCGCGAATACGTGGATGGATTTTAGCCATACCACAATCTGCTAATAAACCTCCAATTGCTACTTGAATCGTAAGCCCTCTATCATAGCCTAATTTTTGTGCAATAACAGAAGAAATTAACGCTGTAGCTATACAATGATGATATAAATAGTCTTTAGGATTGGAATACTCATTTAAATCAAAAATAATTGTACGATCTTCTAAAACCATCTCTAGTAATGGCAAAATAATTGTACGTGCTTTCGCAATATCTACCTTTGCACCAGCTTCCCAATTTTTAAATTCCCTTTTAAATTGCTCAACAGAATTATTGTACACTCTTCTAAATGTTGGAACAGCTTCTAGTGGAATAGCCACTTCTAGTTCTTCTTCATTCGACTGCCCATCTTTCATGCCATCTTTATATACAGGGACTCTTGAAATATTAAATGCACTAAAGACTTGTAGATGTTCATGGGAAATTATTGTGTTTTTAAAAATTATTGGATATTGTGTATTTGCAAAAATATCTTCAGATATTACTTTACCCAAGCGTAACTCTGAAATTGGGACATGTATAGTTTCCATGAAATTAACACCTCTTCACTATTTCACTTGCTTAACATTAAGGTTTATTTCATTTTATCATGGAATTCAAAATAATTACTTATTTTTCATGATTTATAATAAAAAACCGATGATTGACAAACTATTATTGTCATCATCGGCCTTATTATTATTCTTCTATTTGTTCTTCATCTTCAGAAGAGTCGTCCTCTTCTTCTTTTTCGACTTTCGCAACGGTTGCAACAAGTTCCTCATCTCCTAAACGGATTAAACGAACGCCTTGTGTGCTACGACCAATTAACGAGATATCATTTACATCCATACGAATCAGCATACCATTGATTGTAATCAGCATTAAATCTTCTGAGCCATCAACAGTTTTTACAGCTACCATAGGACCGTTTTTATCAGTAATTTGAATTGTTTTTAAACCTACGCCACCTCGACTTTGTAAACGATATTCTTCTTCAGAAGTTCGTTTACCGTAACCCTTCTCGGTAACAACTAAAATTTCTTCCCCAGCCTCAACAATTTCCATTCCAACTACTTCGTCACCATCACGTAGTTTAATACCACGTACACCGCCTGCTGTACGACCCATTGAACGAATATCATCTTCTTGGAAACGAACAAGCATTCCATCACGCGTACCAATAATTACTTGCTTAGAGCCATCTGTTAAACGAACCGCAATTAAATCGTCATCTTCACGCAAGCTAATTGCTATTAAACCGTTTGTACGGATGTTCGCAAATTGAGATACTGGTGTGCGTTTAGTAATACCTGTTTTCGTTGTAAAGATAAAGTAAGCATCCTCATCAAATGAACCAACACGGATCATTGCAGTTACCTTTTCATCTTTTTCAATATTGAGTAAGTTAACAATTGGTAAGCCCTTTGCTGTACGACCATATTCAGGAATCTCGTAACCTTTTGCTCGGAATACTTTACCCTTTGATGTGAAGAATAAAATTGTATCGTGTGTAGATGTATTCATCAGGTGCTCTACGAAATCATCTTCGTTTGTACCCATACCTTGAACACCACGACCACCACGTTTTTGACTGCGATATGTATTCGCAGCTAAACGCTTAATATAACCATTGTGAGTTAAAGTAACTACCGAATTTTCGACTGGAATTAAATCCTCGTCTTCAATCATTTCCAAACCACCAGATGTAATTTCTGTGCGACGTGTATCATTGAAACGTTCTTTTACTTCTAATATTTCGGTACGAATGATTTCAACAATTTTGGCTTCATCTGCTAAGATTGCTTTTAATTCAGCAATTAACACTTGTAGCTCTTGATATTCGGCTTCTATTTTTTCACGCTCTAATCCACTTAAACGAACTAATCGCATATCTAAAATTGCTTGTGCTTGACGTTCAGATAAATTAAATCGTTCCATTAATTGTGGCTTCGCTTCATCACCACTGCGAGAACCGCGAATAATTGCAATTATTTCATCAATATGATCAAGAGCAATGCGTAAGCCCTCTAAAATATGTGCACGGTCTTCTGCTTTCTTTAAATCAAATTCTGTACGACGACGGATAATGACTTTTTGATGCTCAAGATAATGATACAGCATCTCTTTTAAGCCCATTACTTTTGGTTGACCATTCACTAGAGACAACATATTAATGCCGAAGCTTGATTGCATTGCTGTTTGTTTATATAAATTGTTTAATACAACATTGGCATTAGCATCTTTACGCACTTCAATGACCACACGCATTCCTCGGCGGTCTGATTCATCCCGTAAGTTTGTAATGCCATCTATTTTTTTATCACGTACAAGCTCTGCAATCTTTTCAATGAGCTTAGCTTTGTTTACTTGATAAGGTAATTCGTGAATAAGAATTGTTTCCTTACCATTCGCTTTTTGTTCAATTTCTACCTTTGCACGAATAATAATTGAACCGCGCCCAGTATCATAGGCACGACGAATGCCACTTCGGCCTAAAATTAAACCGCCTGTAGGGAAATCAGGTCCTGGGATAATCTCCATAAGCTCTTCTGTTGTAATGGCAGGATTCTCAGAAAGTGCAAGTACTGCATCAATTGTTTCGCCAAGTTGATGAGGTGGAATATTCGTCGCCATACCAACGGCAATCCCCGCGGCACCATTTACTAATAAGTTTGGATAACGACTTGGTAGAACAACTGGTTCTTTTTCAGAGCCATCGTAGTTATCAGTATAGTCAATTGTATTTTTATTAATATCACGTAGCATTTCCATTGCAATACGTGACATACGTGATTCTGTGTAACGCATCGCTGCAGCACCATCGCCATCGACAGATCCAAAGTTACCATGACCATCAACAAGCATATATCGGTAACTAAAATCTTGCGCCATACGTACCATTGCATCATAAATTGATGAGTCACCATGTGGGTGATACTTACCCATTACATCCCCGACAATACGTGCTGATTTTTTGTACGCTTTATCTGCTGTATTTCCTAACTCTTGCATGCCATATAAAATACGACGATGTACTGGTTTTAATCCATCACGCACATCTGGTAGTGCACGTGATACGATTACACTCATCGCATAATCGAGAAAAGATGTTTCGATTTCTTCTGTTATATTAATTCCTTTAACACCAGAGCGTTCTTGTTCTGACAAAGTGTAGACCTCCCCTCACAAAAAATTAAATATCTAAATTCTTTACATATACGGCATTTTCTTCGATAAATTGACGACGAGGTTCAACTTCATCACCCATTAGACGTTCAAATGCTTGGTTTGCTTTGATTGCGTCATCTAATTCCACTTGTAGCAATGTGCGGTACTCGGGATCCATCGTTGTTTCCCAAAGTTGTTCCGCATTCATTTCTCCAAGACCTTTGTAGCGCTGTACATTTGGTTTCGGCATTTTTGGTAGACGTTCTAAGATCTCTCTTAATGTCTCATCATCATAACAATATTCAATATGCTTGCCTTGTTTTACTTGATAAAGTGGTGGTTGTGCAATATAAATATAACCCGCCTCGATTAGTGGTCTTAAAAAACGGAAGAAGAATGTTAAGAGTAATGTACGAATATGCGCACCATCAACATCGGCATCGGTCATAATAATAATTTTATGATAACGTGTCTTCTCTAAATTAAATTCCTCACCAATACCTGTGCCGAATGCGGTAATCATTGCTCGTATTTCTGCATTCGATAAAATTTTATCTAAACGTGCTTTTTCAACGTTAAGGATTTTACCTCGTAACGGCAAAATTGCTTGGAAGTGACGGTCACGACCGGATTTTGCAGAACCACCGGCAGAATCACCCTCAACAATATAAATTTCACAGTCAGCTGGATTTGTAGAAGAACAGTCAGCTAATTTACCTGGTAAACTCGATACTTCAAGAGCAGATTTACGACGTGTAAATTCGCGGGCTTTTTTCGCCGCAACCCTTGCTCGAGCAGCCATTAAACCTTTTTCAACAACTTTACGAGCTACAGTTGGATTTTCTAACATGAATCGCTCAAAACCATCTGAGAATAAAGCATTAGTAATTTGACTTACTTCAGAGTTACCTAGCTTTGTTTTCGTTTGTCCTTCAAATTGTGGATCAGGATGCTTAACAGAAACAATAGCCGTTAAACCTTCACGAACATCCTCACCCGTTAGGTTTGTATCTGCCTCTTTTAATAAACCATTTTTACGTGCGTAATCATTGATAACACGTGTTAGAGCTGTTTTAAAGCCGGACTCATGTGTACCACCTTCATACGTATTAATGTTATTAGCAAATGAAAAGATATTGGATGAGAATCCAGCATTATATTGCATCGCAATTTCAACTGAAATACCATCTTTTTCACCAAGAACATCAATCGGTTCATGGATTGGTTCTTTAGATTGATTCAAGTGCTCTACATAAGAACGGATACCACCTTCATAATGATATGTAGTAAAACGTTTTTCTTCTTCACGTTCATCTGCAATTGTAATGCTGATTCCTCGGTTTAAATAAGCTAATTCGCGAATACGATGTGCTAAAATATCGAATTCGTAAACTGTTGTTTCTTTGAATATTTCAGGATCGGCTTTGAAGCGTGTAGTTGTACCATTACGGTCAGTATCCCCAATAACAGTTAGAGCCTGAACAGTTTTCCCACGTTCAAATTTAATCTCATGGATATGTCCCTCACGATGAACTTGAACAATAGTCTCAATTGAAAGTGCATTTACTACAGACGCCCCTACACCATGAAGCCCTCCAGATACTTTATATCCTCCACCGCCGAATTTACCCCCGGCATGTAGTACTGTCATAATAACTTCGACAGCAGGTTTTCCCATTTTCTCTTGAATACTAACTGGGATTCCTCGTCCATTATCTTCTACGCGAATCCAGTTCTCCTTTTCAATCGTTACTGTAATATCTGTACAGAACCCTGCAAGTGCCTCATCTATACTGTTATCAACGATTTCCCATACTAGATGGTGAAGCCCTTTGGAGCTTGTTGAACCGATATACATCCCTGGTCTTTTACGAACCGCTTCTAAACCTTCTAATACCTGTATCTGATCGGCTTCATAAGCTTGATCTTGTAAACCTTCGTTTTCTATAGCCACGGCTTTCATCTACTCCTTCATAACATCATTGTGTGTAAATGAATGAACAGTCAACCGAGCTGACTATTACCATTCTTTTATAATCTAAAAAACTCCCCGGCTAACTTTCCTCAATCGCACCTTGTTTCACGTGGAACAGTTGTGCATGTTCCATCGTCTCATGATGAATTCCATCAACACTTGTAGTAGTAACAAAGGTCTGGACTTCACCTTGAATGGTATTTAATAAATGCGATTGGCGATAATCATCGAGTTCCGACAATACATCGTCTAAAAGTAGAATGGGTGTTTCATTTGTTTCTTGTTTAATTAGTTCAATTTCAGCGAGCTTTAACGATAACGCAGTTGTACGTTGTTGTCCCTGTGAGCCATATGTCTGCACATCATAGTTATTCACTAAAAACTGCAGATCATCTCGATGCGGACCAACCATAGTTACACCGCGATCAAATTCACGATCCTTTGCTTCTAGCAATTTTTTGTGCAAAAGATTTTCTACTTCACTAGGAGTGTGTTCTTTTTCAATACCAGCTACTGTGCGGTATTTAATAGCTAAAGTTTCCTTACCTTGTGAAATACCTGCGTGAATAGGTTCTGCCCACTCCTGTAATAAATCCATAAATTGAAATCTTTTACGAATAATTTGGGTAGCTGCATGAATATATTGCTCATTATAGACTTCATACATTACATCATCGATCATTACCTTGCCTTGGTTTATTTTCAAATAATGATTACGCTGCTTTAAAATTTTTTGAAAGGTTAATAAATCATGTAAATAGACCGGAGAAATCTGTCCAATCTCCATATCGATAAAACGTCGTCGTATTTGCGGACTCCCTTTTACAACATTTAAATCTTCGGGTGCAAACATAACCACATTCATTTGACCAATATAATGACTAAGGCGACTTTGCTCAATATGATTTATCTTACCTTTTTTACCCTTTTTCGTAATCGTAAGCTCAATTGGTAAAATACCGTGCCTTTTTTGAACGGCCCCTTCTATTTTACCATAGTCTGAATCCCAACGTATCAATTCTTTATCGTTCGTCGTACGATGTGATTTAGCCATCGCCAATACGTAGATGGATTCCATGACATTTGTTTTCCCTTGAGCATTTTCACCAATAAACACATTAATTTTTGGAGAGAAATTTAACGCTAAAGCATCATAGTTACGGTAATTTGTAAGTTTTAACTGCTCAATATGCATATTTTATTGTCCAGCGGGTCCAACGATACGAAATCGACCACATCCTGGTATATTTACGACGTCTCCATTACGCAATTTGCGACCACGGCGATCATCTACTTCGCCATTTACGTATACTTCATTTTCGTGTAAAAACCATTTAGCCATGCCACCTGAGCTAATAGCATCAGTCATTTTCAAAAGTTGTCCTAACGTCACAAACTCAACGTCAATTTCAATGTCTTTCATAGCTGTGTCACCCTCCAAATACAGAATATCTATCTCTCTATCATACCTAAAAATGCAGCATAAGTAAAAAAAGATAGCCGCAGTTAACGACTATCTCCTAAAGCATATCAAAATTATTCGTGGTAACTAACAGAAAAAAGTGAACATAAGAACTGCTCTTTTGTCAGGTACTTACTCATAAATAATTAGTAAGTACGCACTGGTAAAATTAACTGTAGAATTGCGTCATCATGTACAGAGCGTAGAATAAACGGTCTCATTGCCCCTGTAAATTGAATAACCACATCTTGGCCATCAATTGCTTTTAAAGCTTCCATCATGTATTTCGCACTAAAAGAAATCTTTAAGCTTTCCCCTTCTAATGCTTCTACAGGAATTTCCTCTTGTACTTTCCCAATTTCTGGTGAATTAGACGAAACTTCGACAGCTTGATTATCTAAAATGTCGAAGCGCACGACATTATTACGATCTCCGCGAGCTACAAGTGACGCACGATCGATTGCTTGTAATAATGCTTTACCATTAATCGTCACATTTGTTTGATATTCTTCTGGAATTAAACGTGTAGTATCTGGGTAGTTGCCTTCTAGTAAACGAGAGAAGAATAATACATCTCCCGTTTTAAATAATACTTGCTGGCTAGTAATAACAATTTGAACAAGGTTTGTAGAATCCTCTAAGACCTTGTTTAATTCATTTAAGCTTTTCCCAGGAATGACCACACTATGTTCAACTGCTGGTAAATTTTCTAGTTGTACTTTTCGTCTTGCTAGACGATGACTATCTGTTGCAACACACATTAATGCTTCATTTTTTATCTGCCAGTTTACACCTGTCAACACCGGTCTGCTTTCTGAAGTGGCTACTGCAAATACTGTTTCACGGATAATTGACTTTAATAAATCAGCCGGTATAGTAAATTTTTGATCTTCGGTTAATTCAGGTAGTAATGGATATTCTGCTGCATCTGAGCCAATTAAATGGAATTCAGATTTACCTGAACGAATATGTGTTTGGAAGCCAGCTGTTACTTGTATTTCAACATCATTAGTTGGTAACTTACGTACAATTTCATTGAACATACGAGCTTGTACAACAATAGAACCTGTTTCAGTTATCTGGATAATTTGTTGGCCATCTTCTTCTACTGGAATAAAAGTTTGGATGGTAATATCAGCGTCACTACCTGTTAAGCGGATACCTTCGTCTGTGACATCAATTTTAATCCCCGTTAAAATCGGAATAGTTGTTTTAGAACTTACAGCTTTCATGACATCATTTAAACCCTCTAATAAACGGTCACGTAAAATATCAAATTTCATTTGTTTTCCCTCACATATTTATATTATTTATTTATTAAATATAAAAAGATATAGTAATAGGCCCTGTGGATTTGTGGATAAGTGCTTTGAGATGAATAAAATCAGTCTATCCACATGTAGATAGACTGTGCATAACTTTGTGTTTAAATAATTGAATTGTCCACAGGATTATTTCCCTAGCATACTTCGTATTTGTTTAATATCTTGTTGGAGTTGAGCGTCATTTTTCAACATAGAAGATATTTTTTCGTGAGCATGGATAACTGTTGTATGATCACGACCTCCGAATTCTTCTCCAATTTTCGGCAACGAAAAATCTGTTAATTCGCGTGATAAAAACATCGCAATTTGACGTGGAAAGGCAATTAATTTCGTTCGTTTTTTTGCGACAAAATCTTCTAAACGAATACTAAAGTGCTCTCCTACTGCATTTTGAATGTCTAAAATGGAGACAGTTCGTGGTTTAGCATTAGGAATTATATCTTTCAACGCTTCAGCAGCTAATGTCGCATTAATATCCTTGTTAACAAGCGATGAGTACGCCACGACACGAATAAGCGCACCCTCAAGCTCCCGAATATTGGAGTCAATCTGGTTCGCAATATAGAGCATTACTTCGTTTGGAACATCTAGACCATCTGCTTTAGCCTTTTTCCGTAGAATAGCAATACGAGTTTCTAAATCTGGTGGTGCAATATCTGTAATTAATCCCCATTCAAATCGTGAGCGTAAACGATCCTCTAATGTGGGAATCTCTTTTGGTGGGCGGTCACTTGATATAACTATTTGTTTTGATTCTTCATGCAATGTGTTAAATGTATGGAAAAATTCTTCTTGCGTAGATTCTTTTCCAGCTAGGAATTGAATATCATCAATTAGTAGCACATCTACATTGCGATATTTGTTGCGAAAATCGAGTGCTTTATTATCACGAATAGAGTTAATGAATTCATTTGTAAACTTTTCCGATGATAAGTATACAACTTTTGCATTTGGATTATGTTCCAACACATAGTGGCCAATTGCATGCATTAAATGCGTTTTACCAAGTCCTACTCCCCCATATATAAAGAAAGGGTTATAGGCCTTAGCGGGTGCTTCAGCAACAGCTAAAGAAGCAGCATGTGCAAAGCGGTTACCAGAGCCTATGACAAACGTATCAAATGTATATTTCGGGTTTAACATACCTGGTGAAATATCGTGATGATCGTTATTTTTTGCTTGGATAATAGGCGCTGGTAAGTCAAAATCGTCCGAATCCTGGTTTTTTTGAACAACAAATTTAATAAGCAAGTCTTCGCCTGTAAGCTCCGTTAATATACCTGTAATCAAATGAATATAATGATTTTCAAGCCAATCTCGAGCAAACGAATTTGGCGCGGCAATTGTCACTGTTGATCCACTACCATTGTATGAAAGTAGTTTAGTAGACTTTAGCCACGTTTCGAAGCTTGGTTTAGAAATTTTTTGTTCAACTTGAGCCAGGACATTATTCCATAATTCTTCTAAATGTTCCAAGCTGCTATTCTCCTTTACAGTTCAATACATATACAGCAATAAAAAAATATAGTGCATTTATGTGTTAAGTAAATACGTTCATTTTACGACTAGTCCACAAAATCACAAGCTGTGGATAAAACTTAACCAAAGGCTGTGATAAAAATTATCCACAGCATATCAACAGTTGTGGATAAAAGAATAGTTCGTTTCAGTTTTCAACAAAGTGAAGCACAGTTATCGTATCAGAAAAACAAAGCTATTTCAATAGTTTGCGAAACTTATCCACACAACCTTTGTTTATGCACTTTTGAGTTGTCCACAAGCACTGCTTATGTGAAAAAGCTGTAGATAACACTTGTGGATAAAAAAACATGCAAAAAATACTATACACAAGTCTGTGTAAAAAAGACAAGTCTTCTGTGGATAATTAACATCAAGGAAAATAAGAATCAAGAATTAAAGTTATTTTTTTAAAATCAGCGATTCACTTTAATTGTTGAAAGAAATTTATGAAATACATTGACAAAATAGCTGATTACTATATATAATATGCAGGTCTGTATGTTGAAAAATTCAACTTTCATTCAGGAGGTGTCTATATACATGAAACGTACTTACCAACCAAAAAAGCGTAAGCACAGTAAAGTTCACGGTTTCCGCGCACGCATGAGCACGAAAAACGGCCGTAAAGTTCTTGCTGCTCGCCGTCGTAAAGGCAGAAAAGTTTTATCAGCATAAAATAAGTCCACTGAGCCACATCAGTGGTCTTTTTTTTCTTTATTTTTGGTAAACCTAAAAATAGAGATCGAAGGATATTATTTAGTAGCAGGTGAAAGTAATGAAAAAACGCCAAAGAGTGAAAAAGAATGAAGATTTTCAAAAGGTGTTTAAAAAGGGGAAGTCTTTCGCTAATCGTCAGTTTGTCGTTTACTTTTTACCAAAAGAGGGACAAACGGAGTTTCGTATAGGCTTATCAGTAAGTAAAAAGCTTGGTAATGCGGTAACACGCAACCAAATTAAGCGGTATATTCGACAAAGCATTCATGAAGTAAAAGATGAGCTCAAGCCGAATATGGACTATGTTATTATCGCCAGACATCCGGCGGCCACTATGGATTTTCATGAAGTGAAACAAAGTTTGCAGCATGTACTACGAATCGCTAAAGTTTTAAAAAAGGCATAGTACATTCGCAAATAAAGTGGCGACAAAGCGCACTTACGTATAAAGTTCCACTATAACGAATGTGAATTTAGTAACTTTCCTTACTGAATGGGCATATTAAGTTGGAACATTTAGTAGAGTGAAAGCTTATTTGCATGATAAAATAATTGTTAACTTTATTCAAAAGCGAGAGAATGTGTTGAGTAAAGAAGAAGGAAAGAAGAACGTAGATAGATTTAAGAAAATTGAATAGGTTTGTAGGGGGAAGACGGTTGAAAAAACAACTTTGGGTAATTTTGTCGCTAGTATCAGTAGCTCTGCTGCTATCTGGTTGTACAGAATTTAATGAGCCAATCTCCAAAGATAGTGAGGGCTTCTGGAATGAATTCATCGTTTGGCCGTTAGTTTCAGCGATTAAGTACTTTGCTGACTTACTCGGTACGTATGCATGGGGGATTATTGCAGTAACAATTATTATTCGTTTAGCTATTCTTCCATTAATGATTAAACAAACAAAGAGTTCTAAAAAAATGCAAGAACTTCAGCCAAAAATGAAGGAATTGCAAAAGAAGTACGCTTCTAAGGATGCACAAACACAGAAACAATACCAACAAGAAATGATGAAGCTAATGAGTGAATCAGGAGCCAATCCAATTGCTGGATGTTTACCTGCATTTATTCAAATGCCAATTCTAATTGGTTTCTATCATGCGATTAGTCGTATGAATGCTACATCTGCTTTTGATTTAGGAAACTTCTTTATGTTCCCACTAGCAGATCCAGCACCAATACTAGCAATTATTGCTGGTCTAATGCAATTTATCGTGTTACGTACGGGCCCAGCAATGGACAACCCTCAAATGAAAATGATGATGTACATTATGCCATTCATGATTATTGGTTTCGGTATGGCGTTACCAGCGGCATTATCATTGTACTGGGTAATCGGAAACATTATCTCGATTCTCCAAAACCTTTTTATTTACAAACCTTGGCAAAAGGATAAAACACAACCTGCTCAAAATGGAGGGGCTAAAAAGTGAAACAACTTACGCAAATAGGCGCAACAACACAAGAAGCGATCTCATTGGCGTTACAGAAACTTGGCAAAACCCGTGAACAAGTAGATGTTGAAGTTTTACAAGAAGGCAAAAAAGGATTTTTAGGTTTTGGTGCACGATCTGCTGAAGTTCGTGTGACAGTAAAAGAACAGCAAGTTCGACCAACTACTGAAACAGTAAAAGTAGTTGAGGAACTGCATACGGCTAAGGAACTAACAGCCGAAGCAACAGTAGTAGATGATGTTGAAACAGTAAGTTCACAAGTTTCTGAACAACCAATTGAAATCGAAGCTGTCCAGCAAGTCGTAGTAGAGGAAAGTGCAGAGGAAGAAGAGAACTCTGATAACCCAATTGAAGAAGCCAAAGCATATTTAGTAAATATTGCTAAACAATTGGACATTCAAGATCTTGAAATTGAAACAACACGTGAAGGTAAATATGTATTATTTCAGCTGAAAAGTGAAAAGGCAGCACTGCTTATTGGAAAACGAGGACAAACTTTAAATTCATTGCAGCAATTAACACAACTTGTGTTAAATAAAAGTGCGAAGCAGTTCTTAATGGTGAAATTAGACGTAGAAAACTACCGTGAGCGTCGCCAAGTAGCGCTAGAGCAATTGGCAGATCGTATGGCTGATAAGGCACTTCGTTCGAATCAACGTGTGGCATTCGAACCGATGCAGTCATATGAAAGAAAGATTATTCATAATCAATTGGCTAATCGCCTTGATATTGAAACATACTCAGAGGGAACAGAGCCGAATCGTTATCTAGTCATTGAACCTGTTAAGTAACGGTCAGGATTCCACCCACTAAAAAACGTACAGACAAAAGATAATAATCTAGGTCATTTTATCATGATGATAAAATGACCTTTTTTCTGTGGATAAGCGCTTTTTTTGCTAGCAACTGTTGAGTTCACAAGTGTCTAAACGCAAAAGATTTTGTCGATATTTGTTTAAACTACAGTGAAGCAATTTTTTTAACGTAATTGTTGTCCACAATTGGAAACCATCCTTACTTTAGTTTTTTTTTTAAATATGTTAGTCTAAGGTGTTAGAAAGTTTCGGTCGGTTATGTTTATCCACATGTGGATAACGTTAAGGAGGTAATGTAGATGGAGTTCGATACAATTGCTGCAATATCCACACCGATGGGTGAAGGTGCTATTGCAATTGTTCGCTTGAGTGGGGACGAAGCAATAGCAATTGCAGATAAGATATTCAAATCACCTGGTGGTCAAAGTTTAACAGCGAAAGCTTCACATACAATTCATTATGGGCACTTAGTAGAGCCAAAAACAAATGAGGTAGTAGAGGAAGTCATGCTATCGTTAATGCGAGGACCGAAAACATTTACGCGGGAAGACGTAATAGAAATCAATTGTCATGGCGGGCTTGTGTCTGTTAATCGCGTATTGAAACTAGTGTTAACAAATGGTGCAAGGCTGGCAGAGCCAGGTGAATTTACGAAAAGAGCGTTTTTAAATGGACGTATTGATTTATCACAGGCGGAAGCGGTAATGGATTTAATTCGTGCGAAGACGGATCGTGCCATGAATGTAGCTCTTGGCCAAATGGATGGGAAACTATCTCGTCTTATCGGTGATTTACGCCAAGCATTGCTAGAGACATTGGCGCAAGTAGAGGTTAATATAGATTATCCAGAGTATGATGATGTAGAAGAAATGACGGTACCTGTATTACTTGAAAAATGCACATGGGTACGAAATGAAATCATTCAACTGCTACAAACATCCTCTCAGGGCAAAATTTTACGAGAAGGCTTGTCGACAGTTATTTTAGGTCGCCCAAATGTCGGGAAATCTTCACTTTTGAATAGTTTAGTCCAAGAAAATAAAGCGATTGTGACAGATATTGCAGGGACAACTCGTGATATTATAGAAGAGTACGTGAATGTACGTGGTGTTCCACTTCGTTTAGTCGATACTGCTGGTATTCGAGAGACGGAAGATATTGTTGAGCGAATCGGTGTGGAACGTTCTCGTGAAGCGTTACGTGGCGCAGATTTAATTTTATTGGTATTAAACTACTCAGATGAATTAACGGTTGAGGATGAGCGTCTTTTCGAGACAATTGAGGCGATGGATTATATTGTCGTTGTAAATAAAACAGATTTACCGCAAAAAATCGATTTAGCTCGCGTTAAAGAGTTAGCCGGCAAGCATCGTATCGTGACTACCTCACTTTTACAAGAAGAAGGCGTCATAGAGCTCGAAGAAGCAATTGCGGCATTATTCTTTGAAGGGCAAATAGAAGCGGGAGATTTAACATATGTATCGAATGCACGTCATATTGCTTTACTTCACCAAGCACAAGCTACCGTAGAGGATGCACTAGCGGCTGCACAAGCTGGGGTACCAGTTGATATGGTGCAAATAGATGTAACAAGAACTTGGGAAATACTTGGTGAAATTATTGGCGATACGGTTCAAGAAAGCCTAATTAATCAGCTATTTTCACAATTTTGTTTAGGGAAATAATTCTACTAGAGAAGGGAAGATACGAGCATGCCAACACAATACGAGGCAGGCACGTTTGATGTAATTGTAATTGGTGCAGGCCATGCAGGCTCAGAAGCTGCTTATGCTGCTGCCAAAATGGGTGCTAACACACTGATGCTAACAATTAATTTAGATATGATTGCCTTTATGCCATGTAATCCATCAATTGGTGGTCCTGCTAAAGGAATCGTCGTCCGTGAAATTGATGCACTTGGTGGCGTCATGGGAAAAGTTATCGATAAAACGCATATACAAATGCGCATGCTAAATACAGGAAAAGGTCCTGCTGTACGTGCATTACGTGCACAAGCAGACAAAGTATTGTACCAACATGAGATGAAACGTGTATTAGAAGAAAATGAAAATTTAACAATTCACCAAGCAATGGTGGAGGAACTGATTGTAGAAGAAGGCGAAGTAAAAGGGGTAATCACTCAAATCGGCGCCATTTATCGTGCTAAAACAGTTGTTGTCACTACAGGCACATTCTTACGTGGTGAAATTATTATCGGAGATGTGAAGTATTCAAGTGGTCCAAATAACCAACAGCCATCAATTGGCTTAGCAGATAATTTAAAAGATCTAGGTTTTGAGCTTGTGCGCTTTAAAACCGGTACACCTCCACGTGTGAACAATCGAACAATTGATTATTCTAAAACAGAGATGCAACCAGGAGACGATGTACCACGTGCATTTAGCTTTGAAACTACTGAATTCATCATGGATCAACTACCGTGTTGGCTAACTTATACAAGTTTGCAAACGCATGAAATTATTGAGGCCAATTTACATCTTTCACCGATGTACTCAGGCATGATTAAGGGCACAGGTCCACGTTATTGCCCGTCAATTGAAGACAAAGTTGTGCGATTTAATGATAAGCCGCGCCATCAAATTTTCTTAGAGCCAGAAGGTCGCAATACTCGTGAAGTGTATGTACAGGGATTATCAACAAGCTTACCTGAGCATGTGCAAAAACGTTTAGTACAATCTATTCCTGGTTTAGAAAAAGCAGAAATGATGCGTGCAGGCTATGCAATTGAGTATGATGCAATTGTGCCAACACAATTATGGCCAACATTAGAAACAAAACGCATTAAAGGCTTGTATACAGCTGGTCAAATTAACGGAACATCAGGTTATGAAGAAGCTGCTGCACAAGGTTTAATGGCAGGGATGAATGCCGCTGCAAATGTACTTGGTAAAGAAGAATTGATTTTAAGCCGTTCAGATGCTTATATTGGGGTACTAATCGATGACCTAGTTACAAAAGGGACAAATGAGCCGTACCGTTTACTGACATCTCGCGCTGAATATCGTCTGCTACTTCGCCATGATAATGCTGATTTACGTTTAATGGAGAGAGCATACAAGATTGGGATGCTTTCTGAAGACCGTTTTTCAAAATTCACGGAGAAAAAGGAACTTATTGAAAATGAAATAGCCCGTCTTCGTGAAGTCATTATTAAACCAAATGAAGCAACACAATCTGCCATCCGCTCTGTCGGTGGTAGCGAACTTAAAGATGGCATTCGGGGAGCAGATCTGTTAAAACGTCCTGAAATGCATTATGATTTAATTTCTTCTTTAATACCAGCTGATATTGAATTTACGGATGAAGTGAAGGAACAAGTTGAAATTCAGTTAAAATATGAAGGTTATATTGAAAAGGCATTGCAACAAGTTGAAAAGCTTCATAAAATGGAGAATAAAAAAATCCCTGAAAATATTGATTATGATGCAATTTCGGGTCTAGCTACTGAAGCACGACAAAAATTAAAACAAGTAACGCCACTTTCTCTTGCACAAGCATCACGTATTTCTGGCGTAAATCCAGCAGATATTTCAATTTTACTAGTTTATATTGAACAAGGTAAAATTGCGCGTGTAAGCGGCGAATAATAGAGCAACAGTAAAGTGAATAAGAGGCGGGCATACCTTTGTGCCCGCTTCCTATTTTTAAAAAGGAGACTTTACATGAACGAACAACAATTTATTGAGGCATTAAAGGAGAAGGGCATCGAACTTTCTGACAAGCAAATCGCGCAATTTAAGAAATATTTTGAACTGCTTGTAGAGTGGAATGAGAAGATGAACTTAACGGCTATTACGGATATAGAGGGCGTTTATTTAAAACATTTCTACGATTCGATTAGTGCCTCATTTTATTTTGATTTTACACAAGTAACAACTGTATGTGATGTTGGTGCAGGTGCTGGCTTCCCAAGCATTCCGATTAAAATCTGTTTCCCACATTTACATGTAACGATTGTAGATTCTTTAAATAAACGAATAACATTTTTAAATCATTTGAGCGATGAATTACAATTAGAGCATATGCACTTTGTCCATGCTCGTGCAGAAGAATTTGGACAAAATGTAAAATATCGTGAGCAATTTGATGTTGTCACAGCTCGCGCAGTAGCACGTTTGTCAGTATTGTCCGAGCTATGTGTACCATTAGCAAAACAAGGTGGCTATTTTGTTGCTTTAAAGGCCGCAGCAGGCGCAGAAGAATTGAAAGATGCCAAAAAAGCATTGGCTACATTTGGCGTGACACTAAGAGAAGAATTTTCTTTCCTTCTACCTGTTGAAGAAAGTGAACGAACTTTATATATATTTGATAAAATAAAAGGAACACCGAAAAAATATCCGCGTAAACCAGGTGTACCAAATAAAACACCAATTCAATAATTAGTGTTTCATGTGAAACTTCTCAAGATGGAAAATAATTTTTCTATTTTGAGCATACATACTAGTTAGGGATGGTTCACGCAAATGACATCTATGAACTATATACATTTTAGGAAATATAATAAATAATAATAGAATGACACAGAGCAAGATAGTTACTTAAAGGTGGTGCCACTTGGATGAAAAGTCCTTTTTCACGTTTTTTTGGAGGCGGAAATAAAGCAGAGCCTATTGTGAAAAATGAAGTAGAACAAGCAGAGGCGGTTCATGCTGCAGAAGAGGTCATTAAGCTTCCAATCGATCAAATTGTGCCAAACCGTTTTCAGCCACGTACTATTTTTGATGATGAAAAAATTGAAGAATTATCAAGAACCATTCATACACATGGTGTAATTCAACCAATTGTTGTACGTAGTACAGCAGAGAATCAATATGAAATCATTGCTGGTGAGCGTCGTTATCGAGCAATGAAAAAGCTACAATGGACAGAAGTTCCCGCGATTGTACGAAACTTAAGTGATAAGGAGACAGCTTCCATTGCGTTAATTGAAAATCTTCAACGTGAAGAGTTAACTGCAATTGAAGAAGCGGTAGCCTATCAAAAATTATTAGAGCTTCATGAGCTTACACAAGAAGCACTAGCCCAACGACTTGGAAAAGGACAATCCACGGTAGCCAATAAATTACGTTTATTAAAGCTTCCTGAAGAAGTGCAGCAAGCTATTTTGAAGCGCAGCATTTCAGAAAGACATGCACGTGCATTAATTGCTATTAAAGATCAGCCGCGACAATTAGAAATTTTACAGCAAACGCTTGACAATGATTGGAATGTTCGTCAGTTAGAAGAACATATTCATATGTTATTATTCCCTGAGGCAGTGGAACAGGAAGAAACAACTCCGAAAAAGGCTAAGCCAAAGAGAAAGGCTATTAGTAAAGATGTTCGTATTGCCTTAAATACCATCAAGCAATCGTTATCTATGGTGACGAAAAGTGGTATAACTGTAAATACTGAAGAAGAAGATACAGAGGATTATTACCAAATTACAGTAAAAATTCCTAAAAAGAAAAAGTCTTAATTGATTACCTTGAAATTATCTTAGAAAAACATTTTTCTGGAGCTACATGCTTTTTATAGGGGAGACATCTTAGTAATATTTCTAAGATGTCTCCTTTTTTGTATATATTCTTAATATTTTATACAACTCTGTTGTGTTTTTTTGATAGAATGAGAGTTAAGATAGCGGTATTAAACAATGATTTTACAAATGGATTTGTCAAAGCAAACTTTGATAGATGAAAGCAGGTGCTTTTAAATGGGTAGAATTATAGCAATCGCCAATCAAAAGGGTGGCGTAGGTAAAACAACGACATCGGTCAATTTGAGCGCTTGTCTAGCATACTTAGGAAAGAAAGTGCTATTAATTGATACAGATCCACAAGGCAATACAACAAGTGGACTGGGCATTAATAAAGGAGAAATACAAAGTTGTATCTATGATGTGTTAATTGACGATGAAAATGTTGAAAATGTCATTCAAGAAACAAATGTAGAAAACTTGTCTATTGTTCCCGCGACTATCTCACTCGCAGGGGCTGAGATTGAATTAGTGTCAACAATTTCACGGGAAGTACGTTTAAAGCACGCACTACAAGATGTAAAAGAGCAGTTTGATTATATTATTATTGATTGTCCACCCTCATTAGGACTTCTAACTATTAATGCTTTAACGGCATCGGATGCACTCATTATTCCCGTTCAATGCGAGTATTACGCATTAGAGGGATTGAGTCAATTATTGTCCACAGTACGTCTAGTGCAAAAGCATTTAAACCAGCAGTTATATATTGATGGAGTATTATTGACGATGCTTGATGCACGGACGAATTTAGGTTTACAAGTTATTGATGAAGTAAAAAAATACTTTCAAGATAAAGTATATAAAACAATTATTCCTCGTAATGTGCGACTAAGTGAGGCGCCTAGCCATGGTCAGCCTATTATCATTTATGATGCAAAATCAAGAGGTGCGGAAGTGTATTTAGAGATGGCGAGGGAAGTGATTAAAAATGGCTAAAGGTTTAGGGAAAGGCATTGGAGCGTTGTTTCCGGGAGAGTCCCTAGAACAAAGCGGACAAGTAGAAGAAGTACAATTAGAGCAAATCGTTGCAAACCCTTTTCAGCCACGCAAAATATTCGATGAAGAAACATTGCAAGAATTAGCAGACTCTATTCGAGAACATGGTATTTTACAGCCAATTGCGTTACGAAAAAAGGCTAGAAAATATGAGATCGTTGCAGGGGAACGTCGTTTTAGGGCGTCAATGATAGCCGGTTTAGATGTGATTCCAGCAATTATTAAAGAGCTAACAGATGCTCAAATGATGGAATTAGCGATTTTAGAGAATCTTCAACGTGAAGATTTAACCGTTATTGAAGAGGCTGAAGCTTATCAAAGTTTAATGGAGAATCTACATTTAACACAAGAAGAGCTATCCAAACGCTTAGGGAAGAGCAGACCACATATAGCCAATCATGTTCGTTTATTAGCTCTGCCAGCTGATGTTCGTGCCCTGATGAATGAGGGGACATTATCAATGGGGCAGGGGAGAGCATTACTGGGCCTAAAAAATAAAAGAAAAATTCCCGAAGTTGCAGTTAAGGTAATAAAACAGGGCTTAAATGTTCGCCAAGTGGAAATGCTTGTGCAAACTTTAAACGAAGAAGTTTCACGTGAAACAGTGCAGCCGAAGAAAAAGGATATATTTGTTGCGGCTAAAGAATCGCAATTACGCGATTATTTTGGAACAAATGTCCAAATTAAAAAGGCCAATAATAAGGGGAAAATTGAAATTGAATTTTACTCTGAAGATGATTTAGAGCGTATTTTAGAAATTTTGAATTTACAGGAAGAATAGAAAAAAATCCTATAATGTAATCAGAGCGCCAAAATACTAGGCGCTCTCTATTTTTCTAGAGAGGGAAGGCTAGATTGTGGTATTACTAGGGGCATTAATTAATGCATTGCTCATTATAGCAGGTGCATTAGTGGGACGTATTTTTAAAAATATTCCTGAATCAATGAAATCTACCGTATTATCGATTATTGGTTTAGCGGTTGCCTTATTAGGGATAAAAATGGGCTTTGTAAGTGATAATTTTATTATTTTAGTGGTAAGTCTAGTAGTAGGTACTGCAATAGGAGAATGGTTAGATTTAGATAAGCAGATGAATCGACTAGGCCAGTGGGTAGAGTCATTATTCAGTAAAAATCGCACGGATGACAATCAAATTAGTATCGCTGAGGGCTTTGTCACTGCCTCGCTAATATTTGTTGTTGGATCGATGGCCGTAATAGGTGCGCTCGATAGCGGTTTACGCAATGATCATAATGTGCTAATAACGAAAGGAATTATCGATGGTTTTACTTCCATTATTTTAGCATCCACTTTAGGTATCGGTGTACTGTTATCTGCAGTGCCCGTATTCATTTACCAAGGGATAATTGCCCTTTGTGCAGGCGTTATAAGTGCTTATATTCCAGATGCAGCACTACAAATGTTCATTACAGAAATGACCGCTGTTGGTGGTGTCATGATATTAGCGATTGGCTTAAATATAGCAGGCTTAACCAAGATCAAGGCTGCTAACTTGCTGCCGGGTATTGTCGTTGTCGGTATTATGGTCGGCGTCATCTATCCTTTTCAATGAATAGCGATGTGCAGCCAGTAGGAGTGCTCTAGAAAGTTTTTCAGCCATTGCATAAGAGATATGCAGCCTTGTATTTTGTAAAACAAGCATTTCCATAAAGCCTCCAATATTGACAATCCCTTTAACGGAGATGTCGCCGATTGGGGGCAATTGTTTTTTTACAGCCTTCCCAGGCAAAATAGGTCCGTTCTGTACGGCGATATGGCCAATATTATGTTCACTTCCGAGACATGCATCAATCGCAATGATGAAAGGTTTCGTAGTATGATGGTGTAGCTGTTGTAGTGTGGCATCTAAATTCAGGGCATGTAACGGATCTTCCAGAGATCCTACAACTTCATAGGGAAAACTAACGGATTTTTTTAGAAAGCTACCTGTTAAAGGTCCAAGTGTGTCACCTGTACAACGGTCACTACCAATACAGCAAAAAATTAGGCGCTCGTGTTGAAAAGGTATATATTCTAAAAATAATGTACTCAATTGCCAAACAGCATTTTTACTTTCATGATGAAGCGAATAAGGTAGTACTAAATCTGGTATAGTATTCATAAAAAAACTCACTTTCCTTTTTATTTGTAAGAAGTGCTCAATTTTTATGCAGTATACGCAAATTTTTAGCAAGTTATTCAAGAGGTGGTAATAATGGAATTTAACACAAAAATGCTGGAGAGATATTACAATAAACTGACATCAGAAGCATTCTGGGAGAAGGTTGTTGATGCAACTGTTGAGATTGCATTAATCTTAATTGTATCGTTGATTGTTGTACGTTTAGGTAAAAAGTTTATCAATAAGGTGTTTTTATTACGTATGCGTTCACCGCTGAACCACTCAGAGCGTCGTCAACGCACAATTGCTAGATTACTACAAAGTGTCATTTCTTATGTGGTGTATTTCTCAGCAATTATTGCAATTTTGTCCTCATTAAATATTAAAGTTGCAGGTCTACTTGCTGGAGCTGGAATTGTCGGTTTAGCTGTCGGTTTTGGTGCACAGAGTTTAGTGAAAGATGTTATTACAGGGTTTTTTATTATTTTTGAAGACCAATTCGGTGTAGGGGATTATATTAAGATTAATGCTGCAGAAGGAACCGTTGTAGAAATTGGTCTCCGTACAACGAAAATTAAAGGTGCAACAGGGGAGCAGTTTATTATCCCTAATGGATCAATTGGAGAAATCATAAATTATTCTGTAAACAACTCTAAAATATTTATAGATTTACAAATGACAACAGATGCGAATTTTGAAAGGGCTGAAGCCATTATCAATAAATATTTAAGTACACTTCCTGAAGTACATGAAGAATTGGTAGCAGTACCTGCATTTTTAGGTGTGCAAAACGTCAAAGGTACCGAGGTAACCATTCGTATTGCTGCGGAAACATTGCCACAACAACAATATGGAGTGGCACGAACTATTCGTCGTGATGTGACGAAGTTATTTGAGGAAAATAATATTCCAATGGCCTATCCAAACATGATGCTGTATGGTAATAGTGGAAAAGAAGAAAGGAGAAACGAATAAATGGAAGCAAAACAATTTGGTTTGAATGATATTGTTGAAATGAAAAAACAACATCCATGTGGCACAAATGAGTGGAAAATTATTCGTATGGGTGCGGATGTACGCATTAAATGTGAAGGGTGTCAGCACAGTGTGATGATTCCACGTCGTGAATTTGAGAAAAAAATGAAAAAAGTGTTAAAATACGCGAATGAAGCTTAACTTTAAGGTGAATTAGACTTTTTAATAGCGAATCAATATAATAGATAAGGTTATAAAGTGAATCATGAATTACTGATGCTGCCGATTATAGCTAAGAACGCTAAGTCTTGTGGCTACGCCTTATAGTGACCGACATAATGTTGGTCTGTAGTAGTGGGTGCTTTTAGGTTAGTAAACGCCCACTTAATCAGCTTGCGTAGTATTCATTATGCAGTGGTTCTTAGTACCGGATGAAAGAGCAAATTTGAACAGAACATAGAAAGGTTGTGTCCATGCATGGCATTAACAGCTGGAATCGTTGGTTTACCAAATATTGGGAAATCGACATTATTTAACGCAATTACAAAGGCAGGAGCATTAGCTGCTAACTATCCATTCGCAACGATTGATCCGAACGTAGGTATTGTCGAAGTACCAGATGCGCGTTTAGATAAACTAACTGAATTAGTAATACCTAAAAAAACAGTCCCAACGGCTTTTGAGTTTACGGATATCGCTGGTATCGTAAAAGGTGCATCTAAAGGAGAGGGTTTAGGGAACAAATTCCTTGCTCATATTCGAGAAGTTGATGCCATTTGCCAAGTCGTACGTTGCTTTGTAGATGAAAACATTACGCACGTATCAGGTGGAGTTGATCCGATAGACGATATTGAAGTTATTAATTTGGAACTGGCACTTGCTGATTTGGAATCTGTTGATAAACGTATACAGCGCGTAAGCAAAATGGCAAAACAAAAAGATAAAGATGCAATGGTGGAAGAACCAATCCTTCTAAAAATTAAAGAAGAACTTGAGAACGGTAGACCAGCTCGTGCTGCTGAGCTTTCAGAGGATGAGCTAAAGGTTATTAAAGGTCTACATCTATTAACAATTAAACCAATGCTTTATGTTGCCAATGTTTCGGAAGAAGAAGTTGCAGATGCAGATAATAATGAATATGTACAAAAGGTACGTGAATATGCATCAGCTGAAGGTGCTCAAGTAATTACAATTTGTGCAAAAATTGAAGAAGAAATTTCAGAGCTTGATGATGAAGAAAAAGCTATGTTTTTAGAAGAGCTAGGTATTAAGGAATCAGGCTTAGATCAATTAATCCGTACTTCTTATGATTTGCTAGGTCTGGCAACTTATTTCACAGCGGGTGTACAAGAGGTACGTGCATGGACATTCCGTAAAGGCATGAAGGCGCCACAATGTGCTGGTGTTATTCACACGGACTTTGAACGTGGATTCATTCGTGCGGAAACAGTTGCTTTTAACGATTTAGTAGAGGCTGGTTCTCAGGCTGCAGCTAAAGAAGCAGGTAAAGTACGTCTAGAAGGTAAAGAATATATCGTACAAGATGGCGATATTATGTTATTCCGTTTTAACGTCTAACAATTGGTGAAAGGGCAATCTCAAAAGATTGTCCTTTTTTGGCTATATAATTATCTGAATTTTCATTTTCTAAGGAGGCGTATTATGAATATATATCAAATCAAAGATGTGGTTTAGACATAGAGCAACAAGGTGAAAAGTAGTTATGGTCATTGGGTACATAGCTTTCCATTTGGTGCTTTTGCTGAAGCTTCCTTTTTAAATGTTTGTCTAGGTATAACAGATAATTTTTTAGAAGAGGCATCAATTTTAGTTAAACAAAAAAACAATGAAATACAGCTGTTGTTCATAAAGCAGCAACTAAAGCACTTTAAACAGATTGAAACGCAATTTTATACGATGTTGTCTGCATATTGGCAGCAACATAAGCAAGGACATCAGTTAACCGACGAAGAGTTGCAGCACTTTTCACAGATTAACAAAGAAAGTGCTGTAGCTTGTGTGAATATTGCTAATAGCATAATTCGAAGCCTTGGTATGGATGCAATAATAGAGACATCTACGATTAATCGTATTTGGCGAAATCTGTGCACGGCGGCTCAACATGGGTTTTTAACACCATAATTTTGGCCCATTAATCCTGTTTGGATAACTCTTTTTTGTGTGTAGGATACACATATAGCTTTGGGTATTGAGGATCATCCTGTACAAGCGCATCTTTTGGGTATTTACGTAATTCTTTGTACATGGCAAAATCGCCAACAGCTCCTGCTATTAAAAAAGCACCAACTAGTAGCAACACAGTACTGTTGAAATAAAATCCGGCAATTGTCGGTAAGATACCAGTTGTCCAAAATGGTAGCAACAATGCTTTTTTCATTGCATGATTAGGTAGTGGCTGATCAGTTGTTGCATAAGCCACACCAAGTTCTAAATTAACCCCATATTTCAAGGATTTAAACGGCACACCACCAAAGAGCATAAAGCCAATGAGATGAGAGGTTTCATGGAGTATAATAAGTACAATGTAGAGGACGACAAATAATATGCTCGCACTAAACGTCCCCCAAAATGAAAATTGGAAATCTTTTAAACAAATATATTGTATGGCTATAAATAATATGACAAGACCAGTCGTGACAACAATATTATCCATCATTAGTTTTTTTATATCTAATTCAATCACAACAGGTTGCTTATCTGGTAGCATAAAAACGCCCCCTCTATGAACTTACTTACATATATTATATCCAATGAATTCTTTGATTGCGACTTGAAAGACATATATCTATGTGTTACAATTCATTGATGTGAGTAATAATTATTACTTGCTCCTTGCTCCCTGTAAACAGGAGAGCCTGAGTCCATAAGGAGGTGTAAACAGATGAGAAAATACGAATTAATGTACATCGTACGTCCGAACATTGAAGACGAAGCGAAGAAAGCTTTAGTTGAACGTTTCAACGAAATCTTAACTTCTAACGGTGCTGAAGTCATCGAAGCAAAAGAGTGGGGCAAACGCCGCTTAGCTTACGAGATCCAAGACTTCCGCGAGGGTTACTACCAAATCGTAAAAGTAAACGCTACTTCAGAAGCAATCAACGAATACACACGTCTTGCTAACATCAGCGAAGATATCATTCGTCACATTGCAGTGCGCGAAGAAGCAAAATAATTTTAAACAAAATGCTGAAAAGGAGGTTGTATTCTGATGATAAACCGTGTCGTACTAGTTGGAAGACTAACAAAAGATCCCGAGCTACGCTACACACCAAATGGTATTGCGTCTACTCGATTTACAGTTGCTGTAAACCGTACATTCTCAAACCAACAAGGTGAAAAAGAAGCAGATTTCATAAGTTGTGTTGCTTGGCGTAAACAGGCTGAAAACTTAGCGAACTTCATGAAAAAAGGAAGTTTGATTGGAGTAGAAGGTCGTATCCAAACAGGCAGTTATGAAGGACAAGATGGTAAGCGTGTATATACAACTGATGTTGTTGCAGATAGCGTACAGTTTTTAGAACCTCGTAGTGGTGGAGGTGCTCCAGCATCTAACCAATACGGTGGACAATCTTACGCAAATAGCCAACCGTCATATGGCGGTGGTCAACCACAACAACAGTTTGGTGGCGCAGCGCCTCAGCAAGGTTCGTTTGGCGGCGGTTCTTATCAGCAAAACCAACCACCAATGAATCAGCCGAACTATACACGTGTAGATGAAGATCCTTTTGCTAACAGCAAGGGACCGATTGAAGTATCAGAGGATGATCTTCCATTCTAATTCTTTTATCTACAAAAACTATAAACTTATAAGGAGGAGACAACACTATGGCACCACGTCGCGGAGGCCGCAAACGCCGTAAAGTTTGCTATTTTACATCTAATAACATTACGCATATCGACTATAAAGATGTGGATTTACTTAAAAAATTCATTTCTGAGCGCGGTAAAATTTTACCACGTCGCGTAACTGGCACTAGCGCTAAGTACCAACGTAAATTAACTTCAGCTATCAAAGTTTCTCGTATTATGGGATTACTTCCATTCGTATCTGAAGACAAATAAGATTGATGTCGCCAGGGTTTAGACCCTGCATCAATTTCTAAACCAGCATATTTCGATATTCGTATCGGGATGCTGGTTTTTTGTTGTGACTAGCCCTCCTTAAACATATTTTTAACTTTAGGAAGTGGACTAGTTATTATGTTTGCAGTTTCAGATATGTAACTACTACGGCAAATGTTGAGGCACATTCGAAATGGAAAAGGATTTCGATTTTCTACAAAAAAAGCCCTATGAATGGAAGAAATTTTGTAAATGTGTGTGAACGACACTTTAGCCATTTGTTCTACAAAATTAAGCACGAAGTAAGTAGTTGTTCTTAGCGTTTTTTGTTCAAGAACGTGAAAAAATGGTACAATAAAGTTTAGAAAGTTTGACTGAACAAAAAGGAAGGTTTTTAATGCCGAATAATCAAACCAAAGCGCTTGTACAAGGCTCAATGATGGTCGCAATTTTTACGATATTAATGATTATCTCTGCGTATATCCCATTTATGTTTATGATAGCCTTATTATTTGCCCCATTACCGATTGCTTGGTATAGCGCAAATTACAAGCGTTCCTCATCAATGCTCGTAGCTGTTGTAGGCTGTATTTTAACTGTTTTAATGAGTGGCGTTACTATGCTACCGTTCGCCTTTACCATGGGCTTGCTTGGAGTAGTAATAGGCAATGCGATTCATCTAGAGAAAAGCAAACTTTATTTACTCATGTCATCAGGTATTGCTGTACTATTATCAACTGCGCTAGTCTATCTTGCTTATGTGCGTTTAGCAGGCATTAACATGATTGATATGAGTTTGGACATCGTTCGTGAAAATTATGAGCAATCGAATGAGCTCGCTAAAAGTATAACTGGGCAGGTAGCGATTCAACCAGAACAATTAGAGGTAATGTTTAGAACAATTGAACTGACAATCCCTGCAGCAATAACGATTTTTGCATTTATGGTAGCATTCATTATAATTACGTTGAATTTACCTATTTTAAAACGCTTAGGTCTAGCTGTGCCAAAATTTCCACCATTTCAGAATATGCGTTTACCACGGTCTGTTTTATGGTACTACATGATTGTTTTATCCATTAATTTATTTATACGTCCAGAATCTGGAACAATGTTAGATATAATTGTTTTAAATGTGTCTTATATTTTATGGCTATTATTAATCCTACAAGGGATTTCTTTTATCCATTATTTCATGTCCAAAAAAGGAATGCCAAATGCTGTGAAATGGATCGCCAGTTTATTAGCTATACCATTATCATCATTCATGATTTTACTAGGTATTGTGGATTTAGGTTTTGACGTACGTTCACTTGTTAAAGGGAAGACTAAAGACTAAGGGGCTGATCTCATGGGGACTTTTAGAAAACGACCAATCCGCTATCCGCTTTTTGTTCTTTCTATTTTTGGCATTGTGACGTTCGTACTTCTATGTATTTGGAATATTGGAATAGGACTCGGTTATGGAATAGGTTTTGTTCTGATAATGGTTTATACATGGAAAGTTGAACAGGTTACTTTTGAAGAAACAGAAAAGCATATCGAGTCCATTTCCTTCCGCATGAAAAAGGTTGGAGAGGAAGCATTGCTTGAAATGCCAATTGGCATTTTGCTAGTGAATGAACAATTTGAGATTGAATGGTCGAACCCATATATGCAAGGCGTCTTAAATATGGAGACATTAGTGGGCGAAGGGATTGTTAATATATCTGATGATATATATGTGCTGATGAAGACCGAAGAAACAAAGGAAGCAACTATTACCCTTCGTGACCGTAAATATCGAGTGTTCTATAAAGAAGAAGAGCGTTTGTTATACTTCTTTGATGTAACTGAGCAAATAGCGATTGAAAAACAGTATTTCGCAGATCGTACAGTTATTGCAATTTTATTTGTGGATAATTATGACGAAATTACGCAAGCGATGGACGATCAACCTCGTAGTTTAACAAATACGATGGTGACATCGATTGTTAATGATTGGGCTGCGGAACATGGAATCTTTGTAAAACGTATTTCATCGGATCGTTTTTTAGCGGTATTAAATGAATCAATTTTAACAGAACTTGAAAAGAAGAAATTTGCTATTTTAGATACAATTCGTGAAAAAACAGCACAGAAAAATCTATCATTAACGCTTAGTATTGGTGTTGGTGCAGGCTCATCTTCCTTGGTGGAACTTGGTGAGTTAGCACAATCAAGTCTTGACCTCGTTTTAGGTCGCGGTGGTGATCAGGTAGCCATCAAGCAACCTACAGGGAAGCTCAAATTCTATGGCGGAAAAACGAATCCTGTAGAAAAACGTACTCGTGTTAGAGCGCGTGTCATTTCACATGCGCTGCGTGATTTGATCCAAGATAGTGATCAAGTGTTTGTCATGGGACATAAGAATCCTGATATGGATTCCATTGGTGCCTCTGTAGGTGTACGTAAAATGGCACAAATGAATGATGTAAAAGGCTATGTCGTTATCAACTTTGACGAATTAAACGGCAGTGTAACGCGTTTAATGAATGAAATTGAAAGAAAGTCTGATTTCTATGAAAACTTCTTAACACCAGAAGAGGTTGCAGCAAAAATGACGGAAAAATCCTTGCTCGTTATTGTTGATACACATAAACCAAATTTAGTGATAGATCCATATTTATTAAAATTAGCAGAAAAGGTCGTTGTTATTGACCATCACCGCCGCAGTGAGGATTTTATAGAAAATCCAACACTGGTTTATATGGAACCATATGCTTCATCCACAGCTGAGCTGGTGACAGAGTTATTAGAGTATCAGCCTAAACGTGCAAAAATTAATATGCTAGAAGCCACTGCATTACTAGCTGGAATTATTGTCGACACAAAGAGTTTCACACTGCGTACAGGTGCTCGTACCTTTGAGGCAGCTTCTTATTTACGAACGAACGGTGCTGATACAGTTTTAGTCCAACGTTTATTAAAAGAAGATGTGGATACGTATATTGAACGTTCGAAAATAGTGCAAACTGTGAAGTTCGTGAAGCCAGGTGTTGCCATTGCTGTAGGTGAAGATTCGAAAGTGTATGATTCTGTCTTAATTGCACAAACGGCAGATATTTTACTAACAATGAAGGATGTTAGTGCTTCATTTGTCATTGCACACCGTTCAGATGGCTTGATTGGCATTAGTGCAAGATCACTTGGAGAAATCAATGTCCAGCTTATTATGGAAAAGCTCGGCGGTGGCGGACATTTAACGAATGCAGCCTGCCAAATTGAAGCTCTTACTATTGATGAAGTGAAAAAATATTTAGAAGAGGCCATATTTGAGGTACTCGAAGGGAGTTCAGAATCATGAAAGTAGTATTTTTAAAAGACGTTAAAGGTAAAGGGAAAAAAGGGGAAATTAAAAATGTAGCAGATGGCTATGCACAAAATTTCCTTATAAAAAACGGCTTTGCTGCAGAAGCTAATGCACAAGCTATGAGTCAATTAGAAGGTCAAAAAAAATTAGAAGAAAAAAATGCAGCAGCAGAGTTAGCTGAAGCACAAGCATTGAAAGAAAAAGTAGAGACTTTAACAGTGGAGCTAAAAGCAAAATCAGGTGAAGGTGGCCGACTATTTGGTTCGGTTTCTACAAAGCAAATTGCTGATGCACTACAAAAAGTACATGGCATTAAAATTGATAAACGTAAAATGACTTTAAATGATGGAATTCGTGCATTAGGTTTTACAAATGTACCTGTGAAACTACACCATGATGTAACAGCGACATTAAAAGTACATGTAACGGAAGAATAAGGGGCGACTATCCATGAGCGAACCGATGATGGACCGCGTTCCACCGCATAACCGGGAAGCGGAGCAATCGGTTATCGGTGCAATTTTCTTAGAACCACAAGCTTTAATTACGGCATCAGAAATTCTTCTAGCAGATGATTTTTATCAAAATGCACATAAGAAAATTTTTGAAACAATGCTGCGCTTAAGTGATCAGGGAAAAGCGATAGATGTTGTAACAGTTACTGAGGAATTATCAGCAAAAAAAGAGATTGAAGACGTTGGCGGGCTATCTTATATACTAGAGCTCGCCAATGCTGTCCCTACGGCTGCTAACGTTGCCCACTACGCTAAAATCGTAGAAGAGAAAGCTTTATTGCGTCGTTTAATACGAGTAGCTACTAAAATAGTGGAAGATGGTTATACACGGGAGGACGAAGTAGAGGCACTACTTGGCGAAGCTGAGAAGAAGATGATGGAAGTTGCCAATCGTAAAAACGCAGGTGACTTTAAGCATGTCAAAGACGTCTTAGTAGAGACCTTCGATAATATCGAGCAGTTACAATCACGTAAGGGCGATGTAACGGGTATTCCTACAGGTTTCCGTGATTTAGACCATATTACGGCTGGCTTCCAGCGTAATGACTTAATTATTGTGGCGGCGCGTCCTTCTGTAGGGAAAACTGCCTTTGCACTTAATGTTGCGCAGAGTGTAGCAGTACAAGCACGTGAAAATGTTGCTATATTCTCGTTAGAGATGGGTGCAGAGCAATTGGTTATGCGTATGCTTTGTGCAGAAGGGAATATTGATGCCCAAGTTTTACGTACGGGTGCTTTAACAACTGAGGATTGGGGTAAACTAACTATGGCAATGGGTAGTTTATCGAATTCAGGTATTTTTATTGACGATACACCAGGTGTACGTATCAATGAAATACGAGCAAAGTGTCGTCGTTTAGCACAAGAGCATGGCCTCGGTATGATTTTAATCGACTATTTACAGTTAATTCAAGGTAGTGGTAAACCAGGTGAAAACCGTCAACAGGAAGTATCAGAAATTTCGCGTTCATTAAAAGGATTGGCGCGTGAATTAAAAGTACCTGTTATCGCATTATCACAGCTTTCACGTGGCGTTGAGCAACGACAAGATAAACGACCAATGATGAGTGACTTACGTGAATCGGGAAGTATTGAGCAGGATGCCGACATAGTTGCATTCTTATACCGTGATGATTACTACGATAAAGAATCTGAAAGTAAAAATATGATTGAAATTATTATTGCTAAACAACGTAACGGCCCGACCGGTACTGTAACTCTTGCATTTAAAAAGGAATTCAATAAATTTATTAACGTGGATTGGTCACAAATGCCACCACCACCACCACGTGATTAGTTATCCCGCATTAACGATCAGTAAGAGGCCATCTCTAGGAAGGCCACAACTGACCGTAAAAGCCCGATTGGTTCAACTAACAAGCAGTGGGGAGAAAGAAAACCCACTGATTGAAGTTTCACTTTATCTGGAAATGAGATAATATTCATATCATTCCGTCATTAAACACGAACGTTAAATCATGGCAATTGATTTTATGTTCGTGTTTTTGGCTATTTTTTGTTGACTAGGGGTTTCTATCATTGTTACAATAATTAACGCTTGATAAATGAGATGCAGTAAGTATCTAACGGAGGTGCTGATTATGACATCAGTTGTAGTTGTAGGAACACAGTGGGGAGATGAAGGGAAAGGCAAAATTACCGATTTCCTTTCACAAAAGGCGGATGCAATCGCTCGTTTTGCAGGTGGTGATAATGCAGGACATACCATTAAAATTGATGGTGAAACATATAAACTACATTTAATTCCATCGGGTATTTTCTATAAAGAAAAAACATCAGTAATGGGAAATGGTATGGTTGTTAATCCAAAGTCGCTTGTAACAGAACTAAAAGGACTACAGGAGCGTGGCATTGAGACAGATAATCTTCGCATTTCTAATCGTGCGCATGTTATTTTGCCATATCATATTAAACAAGATATCGCGGATGAAGAAAGCCGTGGCGATAATAAAATCGGTACAACTTGCAAAGGAATTGGTCCATGCTACCAAGATAAAGTTGCACGTATCGGAATCCGTATGGCTGACCTGTTAGATAAAGAAATATTTGAAGAAAAACTACGTCATAATTTAGCCATTAAAAATAAATTATTCGAGAAGTTTTATGAAGTTGAAGGTATTTCATTCGAAGAAATTTTCGAGGAGTATTACGGCTATGGGCAAGAAATTGCTAAGTATGTAACTGATACTTCAAAAATTTTAAATGATGTATTAGATGAGGGCGGTAAAGTATTATTTGAAGGAGCTCAAGGTATTTTACTTGATGTCGATCAAGGTACTTACCCGTTTGTTACTTCTTCAAATCCTGTTGCAGGTGGAGTAGCTATTGGTGCTGGTATTGGCCCATCACTTGTTTCTAGTGTCATTGGTGTATGTAAAGCTTATACGTCACGTGTAGGAGATGGCCCATTCCCAACAGAATTATTTGATGATGTTGGTCAGCAAATTCGTGAAGTTGGTCGCGAATATGGTACAACAACGGGACGTCCTCGTCGTGTAGGTTGGTTTGACACGGTTGTCGTACGTCACTCACGTCGTGTAAGTGGTATTACACATCTTGCGCTTAATTCAATCGATGTTTTGTCTGGTTTAGAGACAGTAAAAATCTGTACAGCCTATAAATATAAAGATGAAACGATTACAGAATATCCAGCCAATCTTCATATTATCGAACAATGTGAACCTATTTATGAAGAACTTCCAGGATGGTCAGAAGATGTAACAGGTTGCCGAACACTAGAAGAGTTACCAGAGAATGCACGACGTTACGTAGAGCGTGTGAGCGAACTAACAGGCATTCAAATTGCTACCTTCTCTGTCGGTCCTGCTCGTGAACAAACGAACGTTTTAGTAGATATTTGGGAAGCATAATTTTAAAAGAAAGCAATGGTACAGACACCATTGCTTTCTTTTTCATATTGTGGCCTTTCGTGAATTTTGGTAAGCACATGCATCATCTGGAATAACATTGGTTTATGCTAAAAATAAAATATAAACGTAACTTATAAGCTGCTAATGATATGTAGAGAAGACAAAAGACGAGCTATAATAATGGCCCGTCTTTTTGTGATTTATATCCTTTTTAATTAGTGAATGTCTCGTTTTTTGAAATTTCCTCCCTTAACTTCTACTACTTCATATACTGTAACAAAAGCAGTTGGGTCAATTTCATGAATAATTTGTTTTATTTTACTATCTTCCAAACGATTAATGACACAAGAGATTTCCTTAAATTGTTGATTGGAATAAGCTCCTTGAACAATTTTAAATGTTGCCGTTCGTCCTAATCGGTCGCGAATTGTCTCTACCATTAGTTCGGGCTCGCTTGTGATAATATTAAAGGTTTTAGAACCACTTAAACCTTCTTCAACGATATGAATTACTTTGGAAGCTATAAAGTACGCAATTGCCGATAGTATTGCACCCTGTAAACCGAATACTGTTGATACAATAATGAATACAAAGAGGTTTAAAAAAAGAATTAAATCACTCGTACCAAATGGTAATTTTCGAGAAAGTAATACGGCAAGCATATCAATACCATCTAATGCCCCACCATTACGCAACGCTAGCCCCATACCAAAACCGATGATAATACCACCGACAACAGTCACTAACAGCGTATCACCTTCTATAATTGTAGGTACATGATGCATAAGGCTTGTACCGATTGCAAGAGAGAGAATACCAATTACTGAAAAGATAGCAAAAGTTTTACCAATTTGTTTATATCCTAAAAATATGAATGGAATATTTAGCACTGCAATTAGAAGTCCTAATGGTAATCCGAATAATTTTGAGCCAACGATACTAAGACCGGTAACACCACCATCTGATACATTATTTGGGATTAATACTGCTTCTAGTCCATACGCAGCTATCAACCCGCCAATAATAATCATGAAAACTCTTGTTGCGAACTTTACCCCTTTACGCTTATTTGCCATAATTTACACCTGATTTCTTCGTTAATACCAAATATTGGTTATCTACATATAAAGAACGTAAAAATATCCTTCCTTCAATAATCTTAGATTTGAATCTCTGGGTAACACTAAACATGGTGTGCTTCACAAAACCAACTACCATACATAAGTTAAAAATGGTTATAACTTTGCCGACCGAGAGTGCTAATTTTTCGTTATATAAATTCACCAAAATCGCTGTATTGTCTATAGTACCATCAGAGCGAACAATACTAACACCAATTCCTAAAATCATGCCTCCGAATACTGTTGCGAGTAGTATATCTTTTGTATATGGGTCTAAATTATGTAGGAGAATTGTTGCCACGGAGAGTATAGTAATTCCAATTCCGATAGAAAGCGCATGTGTTTTACCAAGCTGTTTATAGCCTAAAAAGATAACAGGTAAGTTTAAAACGAAGATGAAAATACCAAGTGGTAAACTTAATAAATGTGAAGTGATATTAGAAACAGTAATGATTCCACTATCCATGATGTGGTTGGGCACTAAAAATAACGCTAGTCCTACAACCATTACAACAGCACTAAGGATAACCATAATAGTTCTGATTATAAGTCTGCGGGCTTTATTCTTTTTCTGTGGCTTCTCTGCTTGAGATGCTAGTGCAGAGGTCTGTGAATCACTCAAATCAATCGCTCCAATCAACTAGTGTAGTAACCTTATTCTATTTTATCGAAATATGAATCAAGTAAAAAGTAATAAGTCTAAATACTGTCTAGGATTTAAGTAAAAAGTATAAAATTGTTTAAAAACCTTATTAATTGAATATAAATACAAGAGAATAGCAATAAACAAAAGCAGGAGTTATGTAACAATTAGTAGATAAATAATACATTTTCATTACAAAAGGGAGAAAATATTCACTCAATATTTTCTTTATGGTACATTATAGTGGTGCAAAAAAACCCTTGTGGGTAAATAAACCTATAGTAGGGTAAAGTTGGAAGGGGCTTTATTGATGAGTTCGTCTTGGAATAACAAAGAAGAAAACAATAGATTCACCTACAATTTTTCTTCTTTTAAAAAGGTATCAATTATTGCAGTGTTGATGGCAAGCTTAACGATTAATATGGGGTATGCCAAAGAAATTAATCATAAAGAAGCGTTACATAAAATCTACCACGTTTATGTCGACAATAAATATATGGGTGCTGTATCTGATGACAAAGCTGTTAAGGAAATCATTGCATCAAAAGAAAAAGAAGCAAGTAATCAGTACAAAGAATACGCCATAGATGCTGACTCAGCTGTGAAGATAATACCAGAGCAAGTGTTCAGTAATGAGACAAAGGATATAGAAACATTGGAGAAGGTTGAGCAAGCTCTAGTAGCACAAACGCCAGCTTTTTCATTATTAGTAGATAATAAGCCGATTGCTAATTTAAAAGATGCTAAAGCTTATGAAGAAACTGTTCGTATGTTGAAACTACAATATGTTTCACCGCAAGAGTTAGCTAGTTTTCATGCGGACCAACAAGCTATGAATGGTTTACCAGCTTTACAATCTGGTGAAACGCGAATCTTAGATATTTCCTTTAAACAAGGAGTTTCAGGTGTCACAAAAAAAATAGCGCCTAACGCTATACTAACGCCTGAGGACGCAGTGAAATTATTAATGACAGGCTCCGTCGAACAAGAAAAATATAACATCCAATCTGGTGATGTATTAGGATCAGTTGCAAAAAAACATGACTTAACAACTGCTGAGTTATTAGCTTTAAATCCTGGTATTACCGTGGATACAGTATTGCAAATAGGACAAGCGATTAACGTCACTGTCGCTAAGCCGTTTGTAACAATTGCTGTAAAGCAAGAAAAGAAAGTTACAGATACAATTCCGTTTAAGAAGGTTATAAAAGAAGACCCAACGATGTATAAAGGGGAATCAGTTATAAAGCAGCAAGGTGTTGACGGTAAAAAGGAGACATCCTATTTATTAACATCTGAAAATGGTACACGCACATCAAAAGTAGCATTAGAAGAAACAATCATACAGCAGCCTGTTGAGGAAATCGAAATTGTAGGGACAAAGGTTATTTCTTCTCGCGGGACAGGTGATTTTACTTGGCCAACAGTAGGTGGCTATATTTCGAGTCAAATGGGCCAACGTTGGGGTGCCCAACATCGAGGTATCGACATTGCTCGCCCTAGCAACTACAATATCCTTGCAGCAGATAATGGTGTTGTTGTAGCAGCGGGGGTTTCAGGTAGCTATGGAAATCGTATTGTTGTTAATCATAATAATGGCTATACGACTTTATACGGACATTTATCTTCTATTGATGTAAAGGTTGGACAAGTTGTTGAAAAGGGTTCAGTTATTGGAATTATGGGTTCTACTGGAAATTCAACAGGTACACATCTACATTTTGAAGTTGAGAAAAATGGTGCGCTTGTGAATCCTTTATCTTATGTTAGTCGGTAATTAACTTGTATAAAAGGCAGTCCAAACGCTGGGCTGTCTTTTTGCATATAACTATAAAAAAGTTGTTATTTCCCAAGAAATATAAGTGATTTTATTCGGCGAAACTTTTAATTTTATGTAAAAAGTTACACTTAGTATGTAATAGTCTCAAGTAATTGAGGGATTAGAGTAATTGTCGAAAAAGATAAACTGATCATGAATAATGCATGGAAGCTAAAAGCATGTTAGAGTTAAGAGTAGTGACTTTTAACTTCATTGAATAAAGTTGACTAGCTTTTTCCGTAAATATCCACTGTCTTTCTGTACGGAAACAAAGCGACAAGACAGGTGTTAAATACCCTAAAATAAAATTAATAATTTACACACATTGTTTTACAATAGAATAGAGGAATAGCGAAAGGGAGAGAATGGATGAACAAAACGATATTAGTTGTTGACGATGAAAAACCAATCGCAGATATTTTACAGTTTAATTTAATTAAAGAAGGCTACAAAGTTATTTGTGCATATGATGGAGATGAAGCGCTAGAGAAGGTTGAGGAAGAACAGCCAGATCTTATGCTATTAGATATAATGTTACCAAAGCGCGATGGTATGGAAGTTTGTAGGGAAGTGCGAAAAAAATATGATTTTCCTATTATTATGCTGACGGCAAAAGGCTCTGAGATTGATAAAGTATTGGGCTTAGAGATGGGCGCAGACGATTATGTAACGAAGCCATTTAGTACACGGGAACTGATTGCTCGTGTGAAAGCCAATATGCGTCGTTTACAAGTAGTGGCTCCAGCTGCAGAAGAAGCACAGGAAGAATCAAATGAAATTGTTGTAGGCTCTCTTGTTATTCAGCCGGACGCTTATTTAGTGATGAAGCGAGAAGAATCAATTGAACTTACGCATCGTGAGTTCGAACTATTACATTACTTAGGTAAACATATAGGACAAGTGATGACACGTGAGCATCTTTTACAGACCGTATGGGGTTATGACTATTTCGGTGATGTACGTACTGTGGACGTAACGATTCGTCGTTTACGTGAAAAAATAGAGGACAATCCAAGTCACCCAGCGTGGATTGTGACACGGCGTGGTGTAGGTTACTATTTACGAAATCCTGAACAGGAGTAAACGGAATGCAGAAAGTGAGCTTCTTTAAATCAATTCATGTCAAGCTAGTGCTTATTTATATATTATTAATCATGCTAGCTTTGCAAATTATAGGCATCTATTTCGCACGTGAATTAGAGCGAAATTTGAAGAGTAATTTCCAAGAATCCATTTTTCAACGTGTCGATTTGATGCAATATAGCATTCGTGAAGAAATTTTAAAAGAACGCGATGAAAGTATGCCAAAACTTGAGGAAAGTCTAAAGTCTATCGTAAAGGAATTCTCTACGGGCTTAAAGGATGTTTCAACTGGCGATATTTTAGAGATTCGCGTCATAGATAGTCGCCAGCGTATACTCGCAACCTCAGAAGTAGAGAACCAAAATTTGATTGGGCAACGTTCGAATACGGACATTGTACGTCGGGCAATTTCAGCAGAAACGTTATTTGATATTATAAAAATTGACAATAAAACGCGTGATCGAGTATGGGTGGTAGCAACGCCAATTCGTGATGGTGCAGGTCTTGATGATGAAATTATAGGGGTACTCTATATCGAATCAAATATTGAATCAGTTTTTGAACAAATGAATGATATTAACCGTATTTTCTTGGGCGGAACAGCGATGTCCTTAGTCATCACTATCTTCTTAGGAATTTTAGTGGCTCGTACAATTACACAGCCAATTGCTGATATGCGAAAGCAGGCACAGGCAATGGCAAAAGGGAACTATTCACGTAAAGTACGAGTTTATGGGACAGATGAGATTGGGCAACTTGCTCTTACCTTTAACCATTTGACGAATCGCTTGCAGGAGGCACAATCGACAACAGAGGCAGAGAGACGTAAGCTCAATTCGGTGCTAAGTAATATGACAGATGGTGTAATTGCCACTGATCGTAAAGGGCGTATTATTCTTATTAATGATCCTGCACTAGAATTACTGCATATTTCAAGAGATATTACACTAGGTCGCCCAATTGCATCTGTTTTAGGCATTGATCAGGAATATAGCTTTGAAGATTTAATTTACATGAATGATGCAGTAAATTTAAATTTCAGTACGGCAGATGCTCCATATATATTACGCGCGAATTTCTCAGTTATTCAAAAAGAGACGGGCTTTATCAATGGTCTTATTACCGTGCTACATGATAACACGGAGCAGGAAAAGATTGAAATGGATCGTAGAGAGTTTGTATCCAATGTTTCACATGAACTACGAACACCATTAACAACGATGCGCAGTTATCTAGAGGCATTAGCTGAAGGAGCTTGGAAAGATGAAAATATCGCACCGACATTTTTAAATGTTACACAAACAGAGACTGAGCGTATGATTCGTTTAGTCAATGACTTATTACAATTATCTCGTATGGATAGTGCGGATTATGAGTTGAATAAAGACATTGTCCTATTTAATTCATTCTTTAATCGCATCATCGATCGCTTTGAAATGTCTAAGTCAGATAAGGTAGTATTTGAACGGTTATTTCCAGAGGCATCTTATTATGTTGAAATTGACACTGATAAGGTGACACAAGTTATCGATAATATCATTTCCAATGCTATTAAGTATTCACCCGACGGTGGTAATGTACGCTTTGGCTTTACTGTTCAGGGCAATATGTTGAAGGTTATGATTTCCGATGACGGCATGGGGATTCCTAAAGAAAATGTCGGTCGCATTTTTGATCGCTTTTACCGAGTAGACCGTGCACGTGCACGCTCAATGGGTGGAACAGGTCTTGGTCTAGCTATTGCACGGGAAATGATTGAGGCACATGGCGGGAAAATTTGGGCGGAAAGTGATGAAGGTCATGGTACAACGATATTCTTCACATTACCATATGATTTAGATGAATTTGACGAGGCGGGTGAGTGGGAATGAAATATATAGAACCAGTTAAATCTGCTGTTTTATTTCTACTTGTAATGTTGAGTGTTGTGTTGACCTTTATTATTTGGACATATACGCCAGATTATAAATTTATTGAACAAACAGAAGGCAAAGAAATCTTAATTGATGCACAAAAAAATCTAGAAGATGTCATCAGACCTTATAAAGCTATTTATCGAGCTGAAGATGAATTTACCGGAACTGTATCGAATAGCACTATGAAAGATATTATGAATGCTTTTAAGGGCTGGAACATTCTTGATTTGGTGCGTGTTAATAATGAAATTTCATCAGACTATGTCAATGAGCTGATTCGGGCAAATAATCGTATGACAGTCTTTTTTGCTGGGGAGATTCCATTCTCAGCATTTAGCTCTATCTTTCAATTTGCTGATAAGGAACTACCAGAAACAACCTTCAATCGTATGATTATAGATTGGAGCCAATACAACAATAAAGAATTACAAATATTTTTCGTAAGTAGCAATAACAAATCACTGCTACGTTCACATGTAAGTATTGCAAATGCTCACCAGTTTGTAAGTGATATTGTTGAACCATCAAAGCAGTATGGTGTATTTAAAGAAGTAGAGCGTGATGGCTATACGTCACTTTATGTAGCCAACGATAAAATCGAATCTGTAAAGTATACGTATTATATAGTTGATTTACCACTTGAATCATTTAAAAATGTGTTATTTACAGATCCAAATATTGTACAGAGCAATGTTGAAAGTTCTACATCTGAAAAGTATACAGATGGCATGTCCCTAATGACCATCGATAAGAGATTAAAATCCTTGAACTACGTGTATCCAGCTGCAGAAAGTAGTGAACGAACAGAGCCGTCAAAACTATTAAATAGTAGTTTTGAATTTATCAATGAACATGGGGGCTTGACAGCGGATTATCGCTATGTATCAACAAGTACAAGTAAAAATCAATTGGATTATCAACTCTATTTACAGGGATACCCGGTATATAGCGATCAGGCAACAACCCGCATTACAACTGTTTGGGGGGACAATCGCATTTTCCGTTATAAACGACCATACTTTTCATTAGATATGGATATTTCGGAACAAGAGATTAAGGAATTACCTTCTGGAGCAGAAATAGTAGAAAAAATTCATACGCTTAATAATATTGTATTATCGGATATAGATGAAATTGTCTTGGGTTATTATTTAACGAAAGAAGAAAACGAAAGTTTATTTAATTTAGAGCCAAGGTGGTTTGTTATACGCAATGGTGCATGGATTTTATTGACGCCTGATATGCTAGGGGGTGTCAAAAATGGATTGGAATAGAACAAAATCCATTTTTATTATGGTTTTTCTAATCCTCAATATTTTCTTATATTGGTTGTACGTGAGTCGTTATAACGAGGCGCAAAACGTAGAAATATCTGGTGAGAAAACAATTGGGGTTCGTTTAGAAGATGATAATATTACGTATGGGGCACTCCCAAATAGTATAGAATCGGCTACGTACATTTCTGGCAAAGTCCATAATTTCACCCCCGCTGAATTTGTTAACTCAAATCATCAAGTGGATCTCTCCGTTGAAACGAGAGCGCGCGTTATTCTGGAAAGTCCTGTGAAATTACGAAATGTAAATGATGATACGAGCTTTACAGAATTTGCTCAAGCGCATATTAAAGAGGGTACTTCTTATGCATTATGGAAGGTAGACCGTGAGGAACGTGTCGCAATTTTCTTCCAAAAAACAAATAATCGAATGCTTTATTACAATAAGAGTGGTTTATTAAAAGTACGATGGAATTCAAACAACGAAGTAACAATGTACGAGCAAACAATGATTGATAGTATTGAAGAGATGGAGCAACAAGAAAGTGTCATCCCACCTCTTCAAATTCTACAGACATTATATGCAAAAGGGCTGTTAAAGCCAGATTCGCGGATTACGCAAATGAAGTTAGGCTACTCGACACTTGTTTATTTAACTCGAACACAGGTACTTGTTCCAACATGGGAAGTACGCGTGAAATTATCGGATGGAGAAACAGAAGAGTACTTTGTCAATGCTGTTGAAGGTAATGTTATTGAAATCCAAGGGGACAAGCAAGAGGGCGAAGAAGAAGACTGGGGAGTTTAGTATGCGATTTAGTGTTTTAGCAAGTGGTAGTACAGGCAATTCAATTTATGTCGAGAACGACGATTATGCTTTCATCGTCGACGCGGGCTTTAGTGGTAAAAAAATGGAACAACTATTTGCAAAAATCGACCGTAATATGAAAAAGCTAAATGGCATTTTTGTCACACATGAGCACAGTGATCATATTAAAGGAATTGGTGTCTTAGCACGAAAGTATAATGTCCCAATCTATGCTAACGCTAAAACGTGGCAGGCAATGGATGGGCTCGTAGGTGATATTCCAGTTGAGCAAAGATTCGAATTCGAAATGGATACTGTGAAACATTTCGGCTCATTAGCGATTGAATCTTTTGCAGTATCACATGATGCGGCAGATCCAATGTTTTATACATTCCATGAGGATGGGCGCAAGCTCGTTATCATTACTGATACAGGTTATGTGAGTGATCGTATGAAAGGGATAATCCGTGGGGCAGATTCCTTTGTGTTTGAAAGTAATCATGATGTGAATATGTTGCAAATGGGCCGATATCCATGGTCGGTAAAACGACGTATTTTAAGTGATGTAGGACATGTGTCAAATGAGGATGCTGCTATCGCCATGAGTGAGGTTGTTTTTGACAAGCAGACCAATATTTATTTATCACATTTAAGTAAGGACAATAACATGAAAGAGTTGGCGCGCATGAGTGTTTCGCAAACCTTGCAATCATGTGGTATTATTGCAGGCGAATATGTGCATTTATTTGATACTGATGCAGATGAGCCTACAAAGTTAGTAACCGTTTAACATAAAGGCCAATGGTGGTTGGAGTGCTTACAGAGATTACTTCTACAAGCTTTGCCACTGTCTCCTGGGAAATGGAGCGCAGACGGACAGGGTGGGAAAAGAGCCATAAGATTTACTAGAGTCTTCATAAAAAAAGCTGTTCAAGTGCATTTTGAAATGAATGCATTGAACAGCTATTTTTATGACTATTTTATTTATTTTTCATCTGATTTTAATGTTTGAATCGTAAGATAAGGGTAACAATTAACAAATAGCAGTAAATGAAAGGATGAGGACGATGAGTAATTTTCAAGATAACGATAAAAACAGTGATTTTCTAAATAATGATGAAATACAGAGATCACCTCTACAAGAGCGACTCGAACGGGACGAGAGGGAAATGCAATCAAAGCGTTTAAAAAAGAAAGGTGGAGGTGGTAAGGGCGGTTACTTCTTTAGCGGTCTTATCGGTGTTATTATTGGCGCTTTACTCGTTTGGCTAATGCTACCTGGACTTGTCAATCAAATGCCAGGGACTACAACAAATGGCTCAGACAAAAATGACACAACCATTAATCAGGTAGCAACTGAAGTAACAACAGACGTTACAGCAGCGGTAGAAAAAGCCTCAGAGGCTGTTGTCGGAATTACCAATATACAAGAAGTGACTAGCAATGGCTTTTGGAGTCAACCTTCGACATCAACACAAGAGGCAGGAAGCGGTTCAGGTGTTGTTTATAAAATAGAAGGCGACAAAGCTTTTATCGTAACAAATAATCACGTTATTGAAGGGGCAAAACAGTTAGAGGTAACAATGGCAGATGGCACGAAAGAAGAGGCTCAATTAGTAGGTCGTGATATGTGGACAGACCTTGCTGTTATTTCAATTAGCTCCAAAAATGTTAAAACAGTTGCAACATTCGGTAACTCAGATGTCTTAAAGCAAGGCGAAACAGTAATTGCTATTGGGAATCCACTTGGTTTAGAATTTTATGGCTCTGTTACAACTGGTGTTGTTTCAGGTAAAGATCGTTCGGTGCCAGTGGACTTAAATGGAGATGGTACAGAAGATTGGCAGCAAGAAGTTTTACAAACAGACGCAGCCATCAACCCAGGTAACAGTGGTGGGGCACTTGTAAACTTAGCAGGGGAATTGGTCGGCATTAACTCTATGAAAATTGCCGAATCATCTGTTGAAGGTCTAGGCTTCTCCATCCCAATTAACTCAGCTATTCCAATTATTGAAGAGCTAGAACAAAACGGTGAAATGAAACGTCCAACAATGGGTATTTCGCTAGTTGATTTAACAGATGTACCAGCATTCTACCAACAACAAACATTGAAGTTACCAGAAGAAGTAACAACAGGTGTTGTGATTACAGATGTTATGGGGAACTCACCAGCTGCAAAAGCAGGCGTTAAACAATATGATGTCATTGTGGAAATGGATGGCGAAAAAATTGAAACAGCTATCGATTTACGTAAACATTTATATAATGAGAAAAAGACTGGTGATGAATTAACAATGAAAGTATATCGCCAAGGTAAATTAGTCGAGCTATCATTAAAGTTAACAAATAGTGATACACTGTAAAGTAACACTTTAAGTGGTGTGGATAACTAGAAAATTGTGAATAGTAACTTTACACAGCGAGTAGTGGGAGAAAGCCTTTTCTTTCCTACTCGCTTTTCCTTTGTTACAATAGATTGTGGATAACATAGGCTGATTTGTGTATAAGTTTGTGGAAATTTCGGAAAATAAGGAGTCAAGTAAAAATGGAAAAATACAGCTGTGAAAAGCATATAGATCACGCTTTAGACATGTTCGTGGCAGAGGAAAAAGTATTCCCAATTATGGATAAAATCGAAGAGGATAAAAAGTTATCCACAAAATGCAGTTACTGTGAAGAGCCAGGAGAATATATTGTATCAAGGAAATAACTTTACACAATATATAGGAAGTGCTTGTGGATATGTTGATAACTTTTGTGGATAAATTGTTTGTAAATGAATTGTAAAGGTGGATAACGTGTGAATATAACGATTGTATCAGTCGGGAAACTAAAAGAAAAGTACTTAAAAATGGGAATTGATGAGTACATAAAACGGCTAGGTAGTTACGCAAAGATGGAATTAATGGAAGTGCCAGATGAAAAAGCACCGGAGCAATTAAGCGAAGCCGAAATGGAAATCGTCAAGAAGAAAGAAGGAGAGCGTATTCTTTCTAAAATTGGTCCTGACACATATGTTATTGCGCTTGCCATCAATGGCAAGATGAAAACCTCTGAGGAAATGGCGACAGATATTGAGTCATTAATGACCTATGGTAAAAGTAAAATTGCCTTTGTAATAGGAGGCTCTCTCGGTTTACACGACGATGTATTGAAGCGCGCCGACGAAAAGCAATCATTTGGCAAAATGACATTGCCCCATCAGCTGATGAAGTTGGTGCTAATCGAGCAGATTTATAGAAGCTTTAGAATCATGAAGGGCGAACCGTATCATAAGTAAGTGCGGTTTTATAATGCATCTTTAAATATTATATATTTATATAATTAATACTTAGGCATATTCAGATAAAATGAATATGTCTATTTTTTTGGAAATCTCGTAACGTTTTATTATTTCGCTAGTTAATTAAGTGAAGGAGGGGAGTTGACCTTGGCAAAGTAACGAAAGAAAAAAGGCAAACATGGGAAGAACTTCTACAACAAATGACGTTGATTTGGGAGAGATAAAGAGGAATTGATTTGTATCAAATATGGCAAGAAAATCAAAAAGAAAATGTCACAGCTAGTTTAGTAGGAGATAATTTTTTTAAAGGGATTGCTTTATAATAAATAGCAAAAAGAGAAATTACGCTGTGCAATTTCTCTTTTTTTTTGCTTGAACTGAAATTAATTATAACTCATCTTCGGTAACCTCATTGCCATTACCGTTGCCATTGCCATTGCCATTGCCGTTGCCATTGCCATTGCCATTGCCCTGTCTCTTATACACATCT